>NZ_JAFFQC010000027.1 GCF_016918545.1 Desulfobulbus alkaliphilus
GATGGCGCTATTTTATGGCACCGTGGTGACTCTGGCCTTAGTTGTCGGGCTGTACGGAGCCCGCGGGACGCCATCCCTCGGTTATCCTGATCCCGCGGATCGCTCCGGAACTGCCGCCTGAACAGGGGCAAGCAATAACCGGCAGATTGAGTTGTGTGATCACGGAGATCACTCCATCCTGGCACGGTCATGACTGGCCGCACCTGACCGATAAAGTGTACCCTGAATCCGTGACGGCTGGACTCTTGTTTTGGATATATCTTACTGTAATCAGATTGTAAATAAAGCGGAACCCTTGATAATACCTTTCACCAGCCGCCCTTCGAGGCGTCCGTCCGCACGCCATCTTCATTGCCCGTAACCGTCCGATGAAGTGTACTTTAATCGAACGGTCACAGACAATAAAGTTGACGCACGGACGAACACTCACGGATCCAGGTGCACTTTATTCGAACGGCGGCGAACAACGAAGCTGACGCACGCTCATGGACCAAGGATTTTGTTTCCGGAGAGGCACCAGATAAACGCATTCAGCAACGGCCACGGGCAAGGTTTTGTCCGTGGCCGTTGCTGAATGCAGGTGTCGATGAGGATCAGGGTACGATGGTACCGGGCACTGTCACAGGATCACCCACCGGGCCGGTTGACTCACTGTGATGGGACGGGTCGTATGATGAGTGGATCTTCAGGGCATTTGGCTGAAACCGCCAAGGGAGAGTTCACCGGAGGAGGTGAAGGGGATTTGTTTGCGGGAGCGCTGGATACCGATTCCGACCGTTCCGGACAGGGTATAGGAAAAAACCTTGTCTTTGGCTTTGTTGGGGTCTGCAATCCGGATGAGATCAACCACCGAGGAAATCATGTCAAAAACAGAGGCATAAAGCTGGACCGGAATGGTCGCGGTGCCATGCGCGGGAACCACCTGGTCACTGGCGGCGATGCCACTGGCAAAGGGGCGACCGTCGATTTCCAGATCGCATTGGATACCGTGCAGGTCCAGGGGAATATCATTGGGATTGAGAATTCGCAGTTGAACAAGGAACACCGTTTCCATGGGTTTGGCGTCGACAACACGAATATCGGCAATCGAGATTCTGGGATCGTCCCGCAGGCCATAGACCCCCGCACATCCGGCCAGAAAGACCAGGCAGCAGACAACTAAAAGAAAGGAAAAAAAACTTTTCAGTATTCCAGTGTAATACATAGCCGCTCCCGCATTGTGATGCCGATGTTTCTCCTTTTAACCACCGCAAGGAACAAAGTCAATATCTCGATGGAACTGTTGACGTTTCCGGAAGAACACGGTATCAATACCGGCACCTCAGGAGGAGTGCCGGAGCGGTTGAACGGGACGGTCTCGAAAACCGTTGTGGGGGTAACTCCACCCAGGGTTCGAATCCCTGCTCCTCCGCCATGTCTACGACCGATACCATTTTTGTGATATCCATTAAACTCGCAATTCAACAAGGATTGCGGGTTTTTTGCTTTTTCAACAACAACATGGTTATTTCTGCCACGTTTTTTCAACGATTCTTCCTCCGGATCCCCCTTGTATTTTCCTTGAGTTCAGGGTTGAGAACATCCTGAATCCGTGAGCGAGCGCCCCGAAGGGCGGCTGGTGAAAGGTATTGGCAAGGATTCCGCGACAAGTATAAGATGCGTACAGCAAGATATATCCGAAACAAGAGTCCAGCCGTCACGGATTCAGGGACATGTTTGCAGACAAAATTCCAGTAAGGTAATATCACGGTGAATATCATAATTCTGTTGACAGGAGCACTTGGTGAAATAGATTGGAGTGTTTTCCACCCATGATCGATGGAGAAGGTATGAATAGACTCAGCCAGAAGCAGGGGCATCTCCTGGTTCGCCTCGCCCGCCAACGGATAGAAGAACAACTGGGGCTCGAGCCGACGGCACCGGTTGCCGAGGCAGACCTGCGGGACCCGGCCCTCCAGGAACATCGGGGGGTCTTTGTCACCCTGCATACTGAAAATAAAGAACTGCGGGGTTGCATCGGCAGCCTGGTTGCCGGGGAATCCATTGTCGATGGTGTTGGCCGTCATGCCCTCAATGCGGCCTTTGACGACCACCGGTTTTCGCCGGTTGCCCCTGCTGAACTGGCGCATATTCAAGTCGAGGTGTCCGTACTCACCAACCCTGAACCGTTGGAGCCAGCAGACGAGGCGAACCTGCTCCACCGCTTGCGACCTGGCAGGGACGGAGTCATTCTCCAAGGACCAGGCGGGGCAAGTGCGACTTTTTTACCCCAGGTCTGGCATCAGCTTCCCGTCCCGGAGCAGTTTCTAGGTCACCTGTGTCGTAAGGCAGGTCTGGCTGAACAGGCCTGGCGTGCCGGTACCCTCCGTTTTTCTGTCTATCAGGTGCAATCTTTTGAAGAACCTCTTTAAAAGGGGAGCTCAACATGAAAGAACTGTTTCTGCCGCCGGAGCTTTCCTGTGAGATCCGCGAAATCTATGCATCCATGGTCACGGCCTACGATGAGGTTGCCGACGCTCTGGCCATGAGCTGTCAAGGGTGTCCGGACAACTGTTGCGATTCCTACTTCCTGCATTACACCTACAGTGAATGGGCCTATCTTTGGGAGGGGATTCGAGGTCTTGACGATGCTCGGCTGGATCGAATCATACAGAGAGCGCATGAGTATGTCGACCAGAGCCGGCGGCTCATTGTTCGCGGGGAACGACCGCAGCTCATGTGCCCTCTCAATGAAGATGGGCGATGCGGCCTCTATTCGCACCGGCTGATGATCTGCCGCACCCATGGTGTGCCGGCGACCCTGACCCGTCCGGATGGCCGGCATCAGCGTTTTCCCGGTTGTTTTCGCTGTCAGGAACTGGTCAAGGTCTCTCCTGACGGGGAATCCGGGGCCCCAGCCATGGACAGAACAATTGTGTACAAACGGCTTGCGCAACTGGAAGCCCGCTTTCTTGGCGATAGACGCGGTGTGTTTCCCCGAATCAAGCAGACTATCGCTGAGATGATCGTCAACGGGCCACCCCGGGATATCAAAAGCGCCCGTGATTGAAATCCATCATTCCCCCATTCTTTATCCTTATACATCCCCATGGACACCATAGTGCAACAGGTTCAAGAGACCATTCTGGCCGGAGGCCGGATCGATAAACAAACAGCCTTGACATTGCTTCATGCCGACCGGGCCGAACTGTACCAAACCGCCGACACCATACGTCGTCATTTCCGGGGCAATCGCTTTGCTCTCTGTTCGATTATTAATGCCAAAAGCGGTAACTGTACCGAAAACTGCCGCTTCTGCGCCCAATCGGCCCGCCACCATACCGGCATCACCACCTATACCCGTATCGCCGATGCGGACGCCCTGACCATGACGGCTCATAACGAGGAGCACGGTGTCCACCGCATTTCCCTGGTCACCAGTGGCCGCAACCTGTCGCTGGAGACCGCAACCGAGCTGGCCAGGCTCTACGGGCAGATGGCGTCTGCCACTACCATGTCGTTTTGTGCTTCCACCGGTCTTCTCGATGAAGAAGCCTGCCAGCTGCTCCGCGAGGCAGGAGTCAGCCGGTATCACTGTAACCTGGAGGCGAGCCGGAAGTTTTTCCCCGAGGTGTGCACCACCCATACCTGGGAGGAAAAGGTCGAAACACTTTCAGTGGCCCGGCGGATGGGCATGTCGTTGTGCTCCGGCGGTATCATCGGCATGGGAGAGACCATGGAAGACCGTCTCGACCTGGCCTTTGAGCTGCGTGAGCTGGAGATTACATCGATCCCCATCAACATTCTCACCCCCATTGAAGGAACACCGCTGGCCCAGTTGCCGCCTCTGTCCAAGGAAGAGGTCTTGACCACAGTGGCCCTGTTCCGTCTCATCAATCCGGATGCGGTCATCCGTATGGCCGGTGGACGGCAGCAGTTGGGCGATGATCAGTATCAATGCTTTGCCGCCGGAGCCAACGGTGCCATCGTCGGCGATTATCTGACCACCACCGGCAGCACCGTGGCCGAGGATCTGCAACGCCTTGCGGCCATGGGGTTCACCTTTATCCGCGGAGAGGATTATGACGTATCCGGACCTGCTCAGCTTTGACCGCGATCACCTCTGGCATCCCTATACCTCGACCACCAAGCCGTTGCCGGTCTATCCGGTAACCTCCGCCAAAGGGGTGCGCATTCGCCTGGAGGACGGTCGGGAACTGATCGATGGCATGTCATCCTGGTGGTGCGCCATTCACGGGTATTCCCATCCGGTACTCAATCAGGCAGTGCAGGAACAGACCGAGCGTATGGCCCATATCATGTTTGGTGGTTTCACCCATGAACCGGCGGTGGAACTGGGGCGGCTGCTCGTCGACCTGACGCCGGAGTCGCTAGATAAGGTCTTTCTCTGCGATTCCGGTTCAGTGAGTGTTGAAGTGGCCATGAAAATGGCCCTCCAGTACCAGCAGGCCATGGGCCACCCGGGAAAGCATCGGCTGATTAGCGTGCGCGGTGGTTATCATGGCGACACCTTTCATGCCATGTCGGTCTGCGACCCGGTGACGGGCATGCACTCCCTGTTTGCCCGTTCTCTGCCGCCTCAGCTTTTTGCGCCCCGACCGCGCTGCCGTTTCGACGGACCCTGGGATGAAGAGGATCTGGCAGCAATGGAGCAGCTGCTCGCTGCGCACCATCAAGAAACCGCCGCCGTGATCATCGAACCCATTGTCCAGGGTGCCGGCGGCATGTGGTTCTATCATCCCGAGTATTTGCGGGGATTGCGGCGACTGTGTGACCGTTATGGTGTGCTGCTCGTTTTTGACGAGATCGCCACTGGATTCGGTCGCACCGGTCTGCTGTTCGCGGCCGAGCATGCCCGGGTCTCGCCGGATATCATGTGCGTGGGCAAAGCGATTACTGGTGGCTATATGACATTGGCCGCGACCCTGGCCACCACCGAGGTGGCGACCGTGATCTCAAATGGCGAGGCCGGCGTCTTCATGCATGGGCCGACTTTCATGGGCAATCCCCTGGCCTGTCATGTAGCCCGGACCGCGATCCAACTTTTGCTGGACACTTCCTGGCCTGCTCGGGTGGCGGCGATTTCCCTGCAGCTTAGCGAAGAACTGGCCCCGGCCCGTGAGCTGCCGGATGTGGTTGATGTCCGGGTGTTGGGGGCCATCGGCGTCATCGAGGTGAGGGAGCCGGTGGACATGGCAGCGCTGCAACGATTTTTTGTCGAGCAGGGGGTCTGGGTCCGACCTTTTGGCCGTCTACTGTACCTGATGCCGCCGTATATTATTGAACCGGCTGACCTGTCCCGGCTGACCTCGGTGCTGGTCCAGGCCGTTTCCCCATGAACTTTTGCCCGCTGGAATGTGTGTCCGCGGAGATCGGTTACAAGGTTCATGATAGCGAATGGGGGACAAGGAGGGTACGCGATGAGCCGGGAAGGTGTTGCCAAAGGGGTTCTGCTGGCCTTGGTGGTTTGTATTTCCGCTCTCTTTCTCACCATGATCCGCCAGTTCCTCATGGCCTTGTTCATGGCGGCACTCTTTGCTGCTTTGTTCAGCCCGGCACATCGCTGGTTGACCCGTCTCCTGGGGGGACGTCGGTATATCGCCTCCATCCTGGTGGTGGCCGCTTCCGTCTGCCTGGTGCTGGGGCCGCTTGGGCTCATGGTGGGGGTGGTGATCGGCCAGGCCATTACCGTCAGTCAGTCTGTGACACCCTGGGTGCAGTCCTTTCTCGCTGAACCGGATGCCTTCACCGTCTATCTGGAGGGATTTCCCTATTACCAGCAGATCCTGCCATATCGGGATCTCATTGTCGAAAAAGCGGGTCAGGCAGTTGCCGGCACCTCTTCTTTGTTCATCGACGGTCTTTCCTCGGCGACCAAATTGACCGTCAATGCCGTGTTTGGCTCCCTGGTCATGCTCTATGCCATGTTTCATTTCCTCACCATGGGCGAGGTGCTGCTGCGCAAGATTCTCTACTTTCTGCCCCTTGATAACAATGATGCGCAGCAACTGCTGCTGCGTTTCACCTCGGTGACCAGGGCAACCCTGAAAGGGACGATGATCATCGGGATCCTCCAGGGAGGGATCTGCGGATTCGCTTTTTATCTGGCCGGGATCCAGGGCCCGGTGTTCTGGGCGACGGTCATGGCGGTGCTGTCCATTATCCCCGCTGTCGGCACAGCCCTTGTCTGGGTGCCGGCCCTGATTATTCTCGCCCTGCAGAAACAATTTATCGGCGCTGCCATTCTGGCGGTGCTCTGTGGTCTTGTGGCCGGCCCTCTGGACAATCTGCTCCGGCCACGACTGGTCGGCAGGGATACGCAGATGCACGATCTGTTCGTGCTTTTCGGGACGCTTGGCGGCATCAGCATGTTTGGCATTCTGGGGTTGATTATCGGGCCCATCATCGCTGCCCTGTTCATCACCATCTGGGAGTTGTATGGTAAGGCTTTTGCAGCTTATCTGACTGAAGTCGGTCCTCTGTTTTCCATCGACAAAGGAGCGGGGAACGCAGCCCCTGTAAGCAGCGCCCGGATGACTGAGGAGCAGGTGGCGACAGCGAAATTCAATGATCGAAAGGGAGAATCGGCAGTGGAAACAAGTTGCTCATCCCAAGATGATGTGGAAACCGAGGAAAAGCAGATTGCCCCCTGACCGAATGAGATTGTCGGTTGGTGGCATCTATTGATGGACATTACATCCTAAGACCGCGACGCAGCACCGCGGTTGCATGCTATGGAGGCAGGCAATGACCGAACCGACTCGTGTGAAAAATATCGGCTTACGGGGGGTCACCGTCGCTGATTCCGCCATCAGTTTCATTGACGGTGAAAAAGGGGTACTCATCTATCGCGGTTACCGGATTGAAGATCTGGCTGACCATTCCACCTACCTGGAGACTGCCTTTCTGCTTCTGCATGGAGTCCTTCCTACCAGGGAGCAATTGAGCGCTTTCACCGACCAGGTTAATGCGGCCCGTCAGATGCCGGAATTTATCCTCGACAGTATGCGCCTGTGGCCAAAAAATGCCGATCCCATGGCCGTGCTCCAGGCCAGTATCCCCTTGCTTGCCATGACCGAGGCCGACAGCACCTCCCAGGAGCGTCAGGCCTGTCTCGATCGTGCCGTTGGCCTGATTGCCCGCATGCCTACTCTGGTGGCGGCCTGGCACCGCATTCGCAAGGATCAACCAGTGTTGTCCCCTGATCCTGCCCTTGATCATGCCGCCAATTTTCTGTGGATGCTGCAGGGGGAAAAACCTGATGCCGCCACGGCGCGTGATCTTGACATCTGTCTGATTCTCCATGCCGACCATACCTTTAATGCCTCAACTTTTGCTGCCCGGGAAGTGGTGTCCACCCGGGCCAGTATATATGCAGGAGTGGCTGCCGGGTTAGGTGCCTTGTCCGGCAGCCTGCATGGTGGTGCCAATGCCAAGGTCATGGAAATGCTTTTGACTCTGGAAAGCGAAAACGATATTCAAGGATGGGTACAAGGGCAGCTGCAACAGGGCCAGGTGATCATGGGCATGGGGCACGCCATTTACAAAACCGGTGATCCCCGGGCTGTGTATCTCAAACGGATAGGGCGGCGGTTGAGTGAACAGACCGGGAGCAGATGGCAGCAGATCTCGGAGACCATCGAGAAGACCGCTCTGGCCGTCTTTGCCCGCCAGGGGAAGACCACCATTCAGCCCAATGTCGACTTCAACAGCGCCCCTGTCTATTATCAGATGGGTATTCCCATGGATCTGATGACCCCGGTGTTTGCTATCTCCAGGGTGGCGGGCTGGTGTGCCCACATCGTTGAGGAGCAGTTCGCTGATGCCCAGGGGAAACCGGCTCTGTATAGGCCGCAGGCCGAATATGTGGGGGAATATTGCGGATTGATGGGCTGTGAGTACGCGCCGCCGGACAAGCGTTGACAATCGATTTCACATCCAAGGGGAGACGTTTTTGTACCTGCACTGTGTGACCATTCACAATACTGAAGCGTAGTCACCGCACTGGTACAAACCAATCGATTGGTAACGACTGTTGACTCACCACGCCTTGGCGGTCAAGTCCACTTTTCCCTCGGCTATCAGGTGCAGGCAGGCATCGACGCTCTGGGGGTGATAGAGGGTGCCCCGCCCGTTACGAATTTCCTCCATGGCTGTTTCCAGGCCGAGAGAAGGGCGGTAAGGGCGGTGGGATGACATGGCCTCGATCACATCAGCCACGGCCAGAATCTTGGCTTCCAGGAGAATATCTTTGTCGGTGAGACCGCGTGGGTAGCCGGAACCATCGAGATTTTCATGGTGCTGATAAACGATTTCAGCCACAGGCCAGGGAAAAGGGATGTTTTTGAGAATTTCGTAGCCGACTTCGGTGTGGCACTTGATGATCGCCTGTTCTTGTGCCGAAAGACGAGTGGGTTTGGCCAGGTATTCCGAAGGCAGGGAAATTTTGCCGATGTCATGGAGCAGGGCGGCAAAATGCAGTCCTTCGATCTGCTTTTCCGGCAGTCCCAGTTCCCGGGCGATGGCGCAGGCCAAGGTGTCGACTCGCAATTGATGGCCGGCGGTGTAGGGGTCTCGTTTTTCCGCTGCCGAAGCCAGGGACCTGACTGTTTCCTCAAGACTTTTGTGGAGTTCGTCCCGACTCTTCTCCAGGGCTGCCAGGGCATTTTTCCGCTCGGAAATATCCCGGGAGATCCCTCTGTACCCCAGTAGCTCGCCGTCATCACTGAACACTGGCACTCCATTTTTTTCAATAACTACAATCCGGCTGTCGCGTGTCAGGCAGTTGTTCTCAAACCCGGTAAAAGGTTTGCGGTTGGCGATGAGCTTGTTGAAGAGCTGGCGGGTTTGTTCGGTCTCGTCAGGCACGGTCAGGTCGATCAAGTGCTTGCCGATGATTTCTTCTGGTTTATAGCCCAGCAGGTCCCGAACCTTGGGGCTGCTGTAGGTGTACACACCCTGGGCGTCAATCTCCCAGATCCAGTCGCTGGTTGCCTCCACCAGGGAGCGAAAGCGGGCGTTGCTAACTTCCAGGGCGACCAGCAGACGTTCGCGTTCCTGGGAGATAATACGGCGGACCCGGTCGGCCAGCACGGTGTGGCGAATGATATAAAAAGCCAGAAAAGAGATGATAAGGAGAATGGCAAAGGCAACGGCATTGAGCTGCTTGGCGATCCGGCTGATCTCCACATTGACGTCCTCGTAGTAGAGACCGGTGCCGATGATCCAGTTCCAGGGGGCAAAGCCTTTGACAAAAGAGAGCTTGTGAATGATTCGCTCGGGATCGTCCTGCCATTGAAAGAGATATTCAACATAGTCCTCACCGCGTTCTTCCACCACCGTGACAAATTCCTCGAGCAGGTTTGCTCCCGTGGGGAAACGGAGATCGGGAACCGCCTCACCCCGGAGATCGGGGCGATAAGGGTGAGCCACGATCAAGGCGTCCATGTCATTGATCCAGAAATAATCTTTTTCGTCCGGTCCGTAGCGGAGTTCGAGGATAATATCGATGACCCTCTGCTGCGCCTCCTCCCTGGTCATCTCACCGGAAAGCTCCTTTTTTTCGTAGAAGGTGACCATATCATAGACAATTTTTGACATATCCTTGAGCATGCTCATTTTTTTATCCAGAAGGCTCTCCTTCACCGTGGGCAGGATAATGACGAAAGTGGCGGTGACAAACAGGAGTATGGTGAGCAGGGCCGGAAGGGCAATCCTGATGGATATCGCAGGTGCAGAGTGTCTATTATTGGGTTGTTGCATAGAGCGGCACCGGCCAGGAAAAAAAGATCGTCACGTCGATAGGTTTTGCACCGTCTCTGGCCATGGTCTGCCAGGAGCAGGACAATGTGAGCTGACGAAAGAGTGTGTCTCCTATATTAAAGTGTAACGACTGCAGCGGAGAACGGCAAGTATTCTCCTTTGGTATTCTGGAAATCATGACCTGCACCTGAATCCGTGACGGCTGGAAGAGCACTCACGGGTCCATGCTACACTGTGGTTCGTTGCCTGTCAAACCCATGAATTCTGCTTGACTTCTCCTGTTGATCATGGTTTTCTTGGTGTAAGTTTCAGGTTCCGTTACAGGAATAAGAGGGAACTCCGTGGAAATCGGAGACGGGCCCGCCGCTGTAACCGGGGACAAAGGCCGCAGATACGTCACTGACCAATGGTTGGGAAGACGCGGCTGGAGGACGATCCGGAAGTCAGAATACCTGCCTGAAACGCTGAAGCCACTTTCCGAGGATTTGAAAGATGGCAGCGATACGTGGATTTACCAGGGCATCCCCGGATCATATACTGATCCGGGGATTTTTTTTGTCCGGTACTCCGGCTCAGTGGCTCAGGTAGTAGTTGCTGGTGCAGCTCCTTTGCGACTGCTGCCCCACTCGGACGAAGATGCCTGTTGCAGAGAACACTGTTGTGATTTGGGGATTGCATACCCTGCCATGTCCGGTATGCAGGTGACGGCACTGTTTGCCGGCGGTTGTCGTCACCTCGCCCTTTTCTGCCTTCTGAATCCGTGACGGCTGGATGCTTTTTTGGGACATATTTCGCTGTAATCAGGTTATAATTGTAGCGTAATCCTTGGGATATTTTTCACCAGCCGCCCTTCGGGGCATCCGTCCGCACGCCATCTTCATTGCCCGTGACCGTCCGATAAAGTCTACTTTAATCGAACGGTCACAGACAATAAAGCTGACGCACGGACGAACGCTCACGGATCCAGGTGCCTTTCAGGCAGGTTTCGTCCGGTTTGAACCGGCGACCTGCTTTCCCCCTGCCCTTGGATCAGGGGGAAATCGTTCAGCGGGTCCAGGTGCACATGATTGTCCAACCTGATGTGCCTGTACCCATGTCCTGTATATTTTATTACTATTGGAGGAAGATGGATGGATCGTTTGAGTAAAGGGCTCTTATTCGCTCTGCTGTTCGCACTGTTTCTGCCGATGACAGGCTATGGTCACAGTCACGGTCACAGCCACAGTCATAGTCACAGTCATGATCATGGGCCTGTCGCGGCAGGCGACAAGGATCCGGCCATTCTGCTGGTGACCTTCGGCACCAGCATACCCCGAGCTCAGGAGGCGTTTGTCACCATTGAACAACGTGTGCAAGCTGCTTTTCCGGACACGGAAATTCGCTGGGCGTATACATCGAGCATCGTTCGCGAAAAACTCGCCCAAAACGGTACAGAGATCGACTCCCCTGAGATGGCCATGGCCAGGTTGATGGAAGACGGGTATGACAGGGTTCTGGTGCAATCCTTGCACATGATCCCCGGTGCTGAGTTTCATGAAGTATTTGTGAACACCAAATTGTTCGAGCAGATGATCGGCTGGCGGCACAATTTTGACAAGGTTGAGGTCGGCTATCCCCTGCTCGGCAGTACTGCGGCCATGGATGCGGTTATCCAGGTCATCTTGACCCATGTCATTCCCCGGGAGCGTCAGGCGGATGAAGCTGTTGTCCTCATGGGTCATGGCACTCACCACCCCAGTGATGCCATCTACTTTGCAATGATGTATAAAGCGCAGCAGGCGGATGCAAACATGTATGTGGGCTCGTTATCTGTCAGTCCTTCCATTGAGGAGATCAGAGATGCCCTGGTCGAAAAAGGGATCAAAAAAGCGTATCTCATCCCGCTGATGACGGTTGCCGGTGACCACGCCATCAATGATATGGCCGGAGATGGCAAGGGTTCGTGGAAAAGCGTGCTGACCGAAGTCGGCATCGAAAGTGTGTCGGTGCTCAAGGGGCTGGCTGAGTTCGATGCCATAGTCGACATCTGGGTGGAGAACATGAAAGATATCATGGAGAAGCTTCATTAATTGCCCGACACGGCAAGAGAAAAGTAACCGGTCGGCCTGTTGACCGGATTGCAGGGGCGGAAAATATTCCGCCCCTTTTTTTTGGAAAAGACCTGGATCCGTGAGCGTTCGTCCAGCCATCACGGATTCAGGAAAGAACGAGTCCGGCGGTAAAGGAGGGCTGTAGCCGGTGCACGTTGTTCTTTATTGCCAGATGATGTTGCTGTGCGGAAGGTTTCGGTTTGTTCTGGGATGTCATTGCATGCAATTATTTAATATATAATGGTTTTTTTAAAAAAGAAAATGTCTTGACCGGGGAGGGTTGTTTTTGTAATAGGTCGATTGGCAGGAGGCCGACAATACTGTCAAGAAACCTGGATCGATTTTTTAATAAAAATCCTATATATATCCAAAACAAGAGTCCAGCCGTCACGGTTTCAGAAATGAATCATTGAGATAGATACAAGGGGCAGCTGTTCCGGCCGGTCAGGGCAGACCAGAAACGGACAAGCGCTCACGGAGCCAGGTCTTTATATTCCCGGGGTCGTGTTGGAATCAATCATTGCGCAGAGAAGGGCCTGCTGTTACGATACACATTTTTCACCGTGCTTCATTGATTTGAAGTGGACGGTTGCGATTTCCCCTGCGCTTTTTCCGGTCTCTCGCCGGAGATAACTCGCCCATGGCTCCAAGAACCCGGATGACATAACAATGCAGATCAATGCAAACACCGAACCTCAGGCTACCGCCGCGTACCTGAGCAAGAAAAAGCGGCTTGTCGGGACGATCAATCGGTTATATCGGCGTAATGCCAAAGCGTCACTGGGGAATATCCTGTCCCGCATCCATCCGGCTGACCTGGCCGAGATTCTCGAAGACCTGCCCTTGACTGATGCGACGGGCATTTTCAACGCCATTGTCGACAATGCCATGGCTGCTGACGTTTTTAGTCAAATGTCCCCAGCTTTGTGCAAGAAGGTGCTGGCGGAAACCCCGCTTGAAAAACTGGCAGTGGTGTTGAAACATCTGCCGCCGGACGACCTTGCCGATTTCATCGGCGATTTGCCGGAAGACCAGCGCGGCCGCCTCATGGCCTTATTAGATGCGGCCAGCAAGAAGGAGGTCGAAAGTCTGTTGAAGTATGATCCGTCCAGTGCCGGCGGTATCATGACCACAGACTATTTTTCCCTGCCACAGGCACTCACCGTTGAAGAGGCCATCGAAAACATCCGTGGTCGGGAAAACGTCGAGATGATTTTTTATCTCTATCTGACCGATGATCAGCAGCGCCTGGTCGGTGTCGTTTCCCTGCGCCAACTTCTGCTGGCGCATCCCGGCACACCGTTGCATGCGATTATGAACCGCAGCGTCCTCAAGGTCTCCACCGACACCGATGAGACTACGGTCGCCATGCTGGTGGACAAATACCGTATCCTGGCCATTCCCGTTGTCGACAATCAGGATGTCCTTGTCGGCATGGTCACGGTGGACGACGTCATTGACGTCATGGAAGAAGAGACGACCCGTGATATGCTCAGGATGGCGGGGACCAGTGAGTCGGAAATTTTTACCCAGTCCGCCTTCAGGATTGCCGGTATCCGTCTGCCCTGGTTGTTCGCTTCCTTCATTGGTGGAATTGGCGCGACCATGGTGATCGGGCAGTTTGAGGATATGCTTGCACAGATCATCATTCTCAGTGCCTTTGTACCGATCATCATCGGTATGGCCGGTAATGTCGGCGTGCAGTCCGCCACGGTTGCCGTGCGCGGCTTGGCCACCGGGGCGGTCAATACCCGCGATGCTTTCCGCCTGGTTCTCAAAGAACTGCGCGTCGGGCTGCTTCTCGGCGCCTTTTACGGGGTGATTCTCGCTCTCTTCGGGTACCTGGTGCATGACAGTATCCTGCTTGGTCAGACCGTTGGCCTGACGATTCTGGTCAATATGACCTGCGCTGCTATCCTTGCCGTCCTTCTGCCGATGATATTCGAGCGCCTCAAGGTCGATCCCGCCGTGGCCACGGGACCGTTTGTCACCACCGCCATCGATGTTCTCGGGGTCCTCAATTATTTTCTCATTGCCACCTTGGTGTATCGGTTTTGAAAAACCTGCAATAGGTAACCACGGTCTGGCGTTTTTTTTCTTGGTGTGGTTATGGATTCCGGGCAATCTTCCGCCGATCATCAAGCCGCCCTTGAGCGATCCGCACTGTTCGTCGCCACTCTGACTTCGTTCATGGGACCGTTCATGCTTTCCTCGGTTAACGTGGCCCTGCCGGATCTCCAGGCTGATTTGGGGTTGAATGCGGTCCAGTTGAGCTGGGTAGCCACATCCTACCTGCTGGCCATGGCCATCTGCCTACTGCCGGCCGGAAAAATCGCCGACATGCACGGGCGGAAGAAAGTTTTCATAGCAGGCTTATTGGTCTATACTTTGGGGGCCACCAGTGCGGCCTTTGCCGCCAGCTCCACCTCGCTCATCCTTTTTCGGGTCCTGCAGGGTCTGGGAGCAGCGATGTTCGTGACCACCGGCATGGCTATCCTGACCTCCATATTTCCGCCCCAAAAACGCGGCCGGGCTATCGGCATCTATGTCGCGGCCGTCTATATCGGGTTATCCGCGGGGCCATTTTTTGGTGGACTCCTGACCGAGCATTTTGGCTGGCGCAGCATCTTTCTGCTCATGTTGCCCCTTGGACTTGGTTCTGTGATCGTGACCCTGCTCTTTCTGAAGGGCGAATGGGCTGATGTCCGCCGACAACGGTTTGATCTCCTGGGAAGCATCTTCTACGCCGCTGCTCTCTCTTTTCTGATCTACGGGGCCTCAATCCTTCCTTCGTGGAGCGGTTGGATGCTGATTGCAACCGGTCTGTTGGGGCTGCTCTTGTTTTTTCGTCGGCAGCAACGCATAGCCCATCCTCTCTTCGAAGTTTCGCTGTTTTCCGCCAACCGTCCTTTTACCTATTCGAGCATGGCAGCCCTGCTCAATTATTCAGCCACTTTTGCCGTTACCTTTCTGATGAGTCTGTATCTCCAGTATATCAAGGGGATGTCTCCTCAGGCCGCCGGAGCCATTCTCATGGTGCAGCCGGTCATGATGGCTGTTTTTTCTCCGCTTGCCGGCCGCCTTTCAGACAGTGTCGAGCCGCGACTGCTGGCCACTGCAGGGATGAGTATCACGGTGGTGGGTATGCTGGTGTTTACGCAACTGCAGCCAGAGACCTCGCTGGTCATCATCGCCGTCAACCTGCTCTTGCTCGGGTTCGGATTCGCTCTTTTTTCTTCCCCGAACATGAGTGCCATCATGGGTGCGGTGACACAAAAGCAGTATGGCATAGCTTCGGGAACTGCCGCCACCATGCGGTTGCTGGGGCAGATGGTCAGTATGGCTATTGCCACCGTGGCTCTGGCTCTGCTGGTTGGGCGGCAGGCCATCGAGCCCCACGTGTATGGTCCGTTTCTCACCAGTATCAAAGCGGTTTTTACGCTTTCCGCTCTGCTCTGTACCGTGGGAATCTATTTCTCCCTTTTTCGGGGACGACTGTTGCCGCCAAGGGATGCTTCTCGTTCCGATATCTCCGATACAGAGGCCGGGGGGCAGGCCGGGTCTGAATGACCTGAGCGATCATGGATCTTCTCATCTTGCCATCTTGCCTTCTTGGTTTGGATACGGCTGCTCGCATGGAGGGGCTTTGAGCGAGCAGCCGTATCTGGACAAATCACGGCACTTGGGACCGTTCACGGATCCAGGGGTACTGCGTATAATTTTTCCACCATTATACCCCCGGTGCAGGACAAGAAAATCCAAACAGCAGCCCACCCTTCACGGATCCAGAGCACTGGTTCAACACTCCCTTGATCGATTGCCCCAATGATATCAGCCGACGACTGCTCAGCGTCTGTACCGCGGGGCGTGTGGATGATGGCGATTATAGTGGCGATAGGGTCGATGTTTGTTATACCCATGGACTCGTGGTGGCGGTGTATAGTATTTTGGTCGCGAATATTTTCTCGGAGGCGGGCAGGGGGGCGGGCCATAGTGGTAGGTGGTCGTGGTGGACACAATGGGATGTCTGCCCTTGTCCCGTTTGTAGTGTCGAGGTGGTGGCGGTGGCGGGTGATAGATTCTCTTCGTGTGCTGGGGCGTGCTGGTGAAGGCCATGAAAAGGCCGCCCAGGTCCGTCCGCACATAAAAGACGTCAGAGGCAGAGGCTTGTCTGGTTGGCGTGGCCACAAAGAGAACGGCAAGGGCCAGAAGACTGCAAAGAAGAGTTCCAGTTTTCATGATGATGCTCCTTTTTCCTTTGGTTGATTGTTGTTGACCGGTATCCATGCAGCATGCGTGTTTTCTGCAAAGTATGTTTTTTCGCGGGTCTTGTCAGTGGACATGGGGTGGCATGGGTCTCGACATCGGGCTATGTCGGGTTATGTCGGGCTGTTGTCCCGTGTTTTTGGGACAATACCGGGCTTGAGATTGGTTCCGATTGAGTCGATGGACACGACAGGATTTCAGGAAACGATTCATCACGTACGCCCTGATCAAAGCGCGATTGTCGGAAGACGACCGGGCCTTTCGCAGGGAAAGGATGGTCGGCGCCATGTTTGCCGGGGCCCGGACCATTGGTCGAAGTCGCAGGTCGAAACAGTACCGGCAGTGGAGGGTCCGGGGGGAAGGAGAGGCTGTAAGACGGTCCTTCCGGTCGGAAAACAAAAATGAGATGACAATGGGAGCCACAGTTATGGATCGATACATATATGTCGCAGGGGAACAGCAGAATGCCGTCCTGGTGGAGCGCGATGAAATTTATACTTTTACCGGCGAGCAGATGCGACAGGTCGAGACTGGTGAACTGGTGACAGTGCTTGCCAACGTTTTTGGCCTGGGGCAATTTTTTCCGGGACCACAGGAGGCGCTTACTGCTGTGGTGCACGAGTTTATTCGCCGCAATGAGGATAAGGAAACAATACGGGCCGGGTCGGGGGAGACCCTGTGCAGATTGATCACCGTTTTCAAGCGATTTGACGGTGAAATCTCGGTACAGTACACAGCGGTTCTTAACGCTGATCCGGGGATGCTTGACCCTGAAAATCCGGATAGTTTTCACGACCTGCTGCTTGAATCGCTTCCCTCCCTGCAACAGGCCCTCACCGCCCAGGCCTTTGCTGTTGACTCCAGAATCGTGACCATCATCAAGGAGGCAACCATGCATCATATTCATCGGAGGCTTGATTGATACTGGTTTTTTCACGTCGTTGCTTCTCAATGGAGCGCTGTGGTTTTTCATTTTTGTAGCAACCTGCCAGGCGGAGCAACAAATTTGAAAGCAAAATAAAGTGTGGGTTAAAAAAAAAGGTGAATCGGTGGAGCCTGGAGGGAAAGGTGGTGCTTAACATGTTTGAATAATACAATATATCTGTATGATTTGATGGAGGGTACTTTTTGGGTGTGTAATTTGCATTGGTAATGATAGTCAGGTGGGCAAGGACCATTACCATGGGCAAGCTTGAGCAATGAACAACCTAGAGAAAGACAAAGAGTATACCGACAGTGATGGTGCCGCTACAGCGGCCTTGGAAGTGCAGGCCCTGTACCGAATTGTCAAGCTCATCGGGTCCGCGGTTCATCTGGACTCGGCGCTGGCTTCCATACTCAAGGTGCTCCATGATACCCTGCGCATGGAACGGGCAACCCTGGCGTTGTTGGATGAATCCGGTCAGCATCTCGCTATCCGGGCTTCCTACGGGCTCACCGTGGCCGAGGAACAGCGGGGAGTGTATGGCCTCAAGGAGGGGATTTATGGACAGGTTTTCAGCACCGGTTCTCCTTTCATTGTCCCAGACGTACACAGTGAACCCCTTTTTCTCAACCGGACTGGCGCACGCGGCAAGATATCCAAAAAGACCATCGCCTTTATCGGCGTGCCGGTCATCCTTTCCGGGGTAACCGTCGGGGTGCTCAGCGTTGACCGATTGTTCGGCGCCGATATCTCCTTTGAAGAGGATGTCCGTTTTCTCACTGTCCTGGCCACCCTGATCGCCCAGTTTCTCAGTCTTAACCGTGCTATCCGCAAGGACAGGGAGCAGTTGGTTCTGGAGAACCTCAGCCTCAAGGAAAAATTACAAGGTCGGCATCATCGTCATCAGATCATCGGTCAGTCCAAGGCCATGCAGGAAGTGTATTGGAGTATCGATCGCGTGGCGCCGTCATCGGCGACTGTACTGTTGCTGGGGGAGTCAGGAACAGGCAAGGAACTGGTTGCCCGGGCTGTGCATGATGCCAGTCCCCGGACCAAGAACGCGTTTATCAAAGTGAACTGTGCCGCCTTGCCGGAGAATCTACTGGAAAGCGAACTGTTCGGTCATGAAAAAGGATCTTTTACCGGTGCGGTGGTATCCCGTATCGGTCGTTTTGAGCAGGCCGATAAGGGGACCATCTTCCTCGACGAGATCGGTGAATTGCCGTTACCCCTGCAATCGAAACTGCTCCGGGTGCTGCAGGAGCAGCAGTTTGAACGATTGGGTGACTCACGGACCCGGAGCGTGGATGTCCGAATCATCGCTGCCACCAATGTCAGCCTTGATCGGGCGGTTGCCCAGGGTGTTTTCCGCAATGATTTATATTATCGTCTCAACGTGGTGCCGATTCATCTGCCGCCGTTGCGCAACCGACGCGATGATATTCCCTTGCTGCTTGATCATTTTCTTCGCGCCAGCAATGCCCGCAACGAAAAAGCACTGCGCATGACCCGAGAGTTCCTCGACTTGCTCACCGACTATGATTGGCCTGGAAATGTGCGGGAACTGCAGAATCTGGTGGAGCGGTTGGTGATCCTGGCCGGAAGTGATGTCCTCCGGGTCGAAGACCTGCCGGAGTATATGCTCAAACCCGAATCAAAGCCAATGCCTGCGTCCGTTGACCCGGTTCTCCCTTCAGCTTCGGTCGCAACTCCACCGGGGACACGAAAATCACTGAAGGATCTGGAGCGGGAACAGGTTGAATCCGCCTTGATCCGTAACGGCTGGGTGCAGTCACGGGCGGCCCGTGAGCTGGGATTGACGCAAAGACAGATGGGATATCGCATGAAGAAATTTGACCTGCATCGGCCGGAGTACTGATCGATGCATTCCTGAGAAAGGGGTGGAGGTTTGGTTGTCGTATTCACAGGTGCAGGTAACAAGTGATCGTTGAGCCCCGGCATACCATACTTCGGGAGAACAAGAGGGCTTGGAAGGAGGGCAAGTCCTTCGGGAGAAAGTCCAGCAGATTTTTTCTTTTCGTATCGCCTTGACAGGTGTGGATTCTTTGGGTACATGTCTGCCGTCCTTGATACAAACTGCCCTGTCTGGGTTTAACCACGACTTACTACCCGCATGGACATAGCCACCATTGTTCTGGTCCTCGCCATAGGCGGCGGACTGCTCATGGCTTTCAGTATCGGCGCCAATGATGCTGCCAATGCCATGGCCTCGTCGGTCGGTTCCAAAGCCCTCACTGTTCGTCAAGCCGTGCTGATTGCCGGTGTCCTCGCCTTTCTTGGTTCGGTTTTTTTAGGGGCCAACGTTGCCGCCACCATCTCCAGGGGCATTATCAATCCGGAACAGATCGATGACAATAATGTCTTGATGCTGGGGATGCTCGCTTCACTCCTCTCCGCGGGTCTGTGGGTTTTCCTGGCCACGATCACCGGATTTCCGGTGTCAACCACTCACTCCATTGTGGGCAGTATCCTTGGCTTCGGTCTGGTTGCGGGTGGACCGGAAGTGGTGCAGTGGGGAACCATGGTCGGTATCGTCCTCTCCTGGATTATTTCTCCCTTTTTCGGGGCCGTACTGGCCTTTCTGGTCTTCACGCATATCCGCCGGAATGTTCTCACCGCACAGGACTTCGTCAGAAACGCCAAACTGTGGGCGCCATTCTGGATGGCCATGACCGCCACACTGGTCCTGCTTTCCTTTTTTTTTAAAATGCCCTTGGGCAAATCACTGGGATGGAGCTTTTCCGGCTCTCTGGGAGTCATCGCTCTTATTGCCGGATTGATCTGGTGCTTAGGCTACTGGTTTGTCGGTAAGTTGTTTGAAGGGGTGGAAGTGGGGCCGGATTCCGTAGAGGCCGTGTTCCGGCGAATGGAGGTTGGCACCGCCTGCTATCTGGCTCTATCTCTGGGCGCCAATGATGTAGCCAATGCTGTCGGCCCGGTGGCGGCCATCTGGATGATCGCCACCACCGGGGCTCTGGCACCGCGGGCTGAGGTGCCCATCATGCTGCTGATAGGAGGAGGCCTGGGGATTGCCGTGGGCATCATGGTGCTCGGTCGCAAGGTCATGGCAACGGTGGGTGAAAGGATCACCCTGCTGACCAATTCACGCAGCTTTTCCGTGGAGTTTGGGGCAGCCACCACCGTATTGGCAGCTTCCAGTCTGGGTATGCCCGTCTCCACCACCCATGCCACCGTGGGTTCTGTGGTCGGGGTGGGACTGGCACGGGGATTTGCCGCCGTGGATTTTCGTGTCATAGGTAAGATTGTCGTCTACTGGGTGCTGACTGTGCCCATTGCAGCCTTTACATCCATTGTCATTTTCCAATTGCTCCGCTGGACGGTTCTGTAAACGGTTCGGCGGGTGCGGTAACGAGGTCAGAGATGCGCATTCCTATTCTCAGTTTGATTGGCGGACGTTCACCCATGGACGGTCTGTTGGAACATTATGGCCAGATCGAGGGGGCCATGGCGCTTATCCAGGAGTCCCTGCTCTGTTACATCGGTGGCGGGTCGACCTGCAAGGATTTTCTGACCTTGAAAAGCGAGTTGGACAATTACGAGGAGACTGCTGATAAAATCAAACGCAACATCCGCAATCATCTTCCCCACAGTCTGTTCATGGCCGTGGACAAGACCCTGTTTCTCAACTATACCCGGGCCCAGGACAACATCCTTGACTCCGCCCAGGATGCCCTGGACTGGCTCGACATCCACGATGTACACCTGTCCGATGCACTCCGGGGCAGCGGTCTGGCCATGGTGGAGGCGGCGGCACGCACGGTGGAGATGTTGAAGCCCGCTCTGGAGGATACGGTCAAGCTGGTGCATACAGATATCATGGATCGGCAATCCGTCAAAGAGAAGTATCGGGCGGTGAGAGTGCAGCACAAAGTGGTTCGCCGGATCAAGTCCCAGATTTTTGCCGAGTTGTTCAAAGAGGAAGATGACTTTAAATCGGTTTATCAGTTGCTGCATTTTTTCGAGCATATGCATGAGATGAGTCATAATGCCGAAAATTGCGCTGATATGCTGAGAGCAATGATCGCCCGGTAGGAATAGTTGCTTACCACTCCATCCGCCGACATCGGGTTGCCGCGCTCAGGATCACTGCAGCCCGTCAGGTTGGTTGCTTGCGCCTCGTGAATGAATATCTTGGGTATCCATCGAATGATTGATTGACCGCGGATGGAATGCTGATGAAGAACTGCTCAGGGGAGGGGCTCTTTCTGATGCTGATAAACCGCGGGGTCGATACCGGTCCGCCGGAGAATCTTCTGCATGGCCACGCGACTGAGACCGGCAAGCTGTGCAGCTCTGGTGATGTTGCCGGACGATAGGCCGAGCAGGTTTTGCACATACTCACGGGTGAACCCCTCCAGCAACCGGTCACGCGCCTGGATATAAGGTTCGACCCCGGTTGGCTCGTTTTCGAAATGCCCCGCCGCCAAACGCCCGTCCATGCCGGGATGCTCCAACCCATGCAGGTGAGTTGACTGGACGACCTCGTCCTGGCAGAACAGAAGTATTCTGCGCACAACATTCTGCAATTCCCGCACATTTCCCGGCCATTGTCGCTGCTTCAATTCTTCCAGGGCATTCATGGAAAATCGTTTTATCGGGATCCCCAGTTCTCCGGCAAATTTTCTGTTCAAATGGTCGACCAGAAGCGGAATATCCTCCCGGATTTCGCTGAGCGCCGGGGTCTGTACCGTGACCACGTTCAGGCGGTAGAACAGATCTTGCCGAAATTTTCTTTCAGCAATTCTCCTCTCCAGATTCTGGTTGGTGCTTGCCAGGATACGCACATCGATTTTTTTATTCTTTATACCCCCCAGAGGGCGAAGTTCCTGCTCCTGAAGGACCCGCAGCAATTTGGTCTGCAGATTCACCGGCAGGTCGCCGATTTCATCGAGCAGCAGGGATGAGCCATTGGCTTCTTCAAACAGCCCGACATGGTCGGTGTCGGCACCGGTAAAGGCCCCTTTTCTGTGGCCGAAAAGCTCACTTTCCAGCAAATGTTCGGGGATAGCGGGACAGTTGACCGCCAGTAGGGGGCGCGCCCCCCTTATGCTCAGGCTGTGCAAAGCCCGGGCCACCAGTTCCTTGCCGGTACCGCTCTGGCCACGGATGAGGACAGTATAATCGGTACGGGCCAGGGTCTGAATCGTCTCGTACAGTCGGCGCATGGGCGGCGTTTCGCCGACAAAGTGTTGAAGAGCACTATCCTGACCGATTTTGGCCCGCAGGTTGAGGTTTTCGCGGATCAATTGATTGCGCTCCAGACCTTTTTTGATTACCCGCACAAGATCGGCGATTTCAAAGGGTTTGGTGACAAAATCATAGGCGCCACGCCGGATGGATTCCACCGCCGTTTCAATGTTGCCGTAGGCGGTCATCATGATCAGGGTGACATGGGGGTCGAGCAGGCGAATGTCGACCAGCAGGTCCATGCCGTTTTTTTGCGGCATCCGGATATCCAGCAGGATCAGGTCGAAGCGCTGAGTACGAATCAATTCCAGGGCATGCAGAGGGTTGGCGTCGGTGACAACCTCAACACCTGCAAGTTCATAGGAAAGGACGCGTTTCAGTCCTTCAAGCATATCTTCTTCGTCATCGATGATCAGCAGGCTCTGTTCGTGCATCACTGGAGAAAAAATCTATTTGTTTTCAGGATGTAGTTTCCCGATCAACAGGAAGCCGAATGAGAAATCGGGTTCCCGCTTCGGGATCACTGGTCACGGTGATCAGGCCGTCGTGCTCTTCAATTATACCATAGCTGACCGATAAGCCCAGCCCGGTTCCGTCACCGGTCTGTTTGGTGCTGAAGAAGGGGTCAAAGATTTTGTTCTGAATCTCCGGAGGAATACCATGACCGTTGTCTTGAAAGACAATTTCCGCCTGTTGCTGATGTGGGTGGTAGGCGGTGGATATCCTGATCATGCCGTGTTGCTGGACAGCCTGGAATGCATTGAGGAGCAGGTTGACGAAAACCTGTTTCATCTTGTTCACGTCCACGGTGATCATGGGGAGCTGTTGATCAAACAGTAATTCAAGAGATATGTCTTTGTGTTTACATTGATGCTCCAGCATCTGCACCACTTCGCTGAGCATGGTGTTCAAGCAAGCAGGTGCTTTGACTGAATCCTGACTGCGGGCGAACTGGAGCAGGTCTGTAACAATCCTTTTGCAGTTCTGAGTTTGTTTTTCGATGATTTCCAGGTCTTTATGGCCTTGTTGATTATCGCTGAGCTGGCGTTGGAGCAGGTTGACATAACAGAGAATCACTCCCAGCGGGTTGTTGATCTCATGGGCGACACCTGCGGCCAGTTGCCCCATGGCCACCAGCTTTTCAGTCTGCTGAATCTGTTGTTCCACCCGTTTTTGATCGGTTATGTCCCGGGCATAGCGGATAATGCTTTCCACCTGGCCCGTCTCGTTAAAAAGCGGATAAAAATTGATCAGGAAAAGGGAGCCGGTGATGCACCTTGACTCCTTGGACATCGGCTTGCCGCTGGCGAGCACTTCTTTCAGGCCGCAGTCTGCGCAGGAGGTGTACGCCTCATGGTGCAGTTCATAGCAGGGCTTGTTCAGCACTGTGTCGATATCGACCTTGTAGCGCTGGAGATAGGCCTTGTTAACCATCTTAATGCGAAAGTCACGGTCCAGCAAAACCACCAGATCGGTGATGCCGTCAAAGACCGATTGCAGCAGTTCCTTGCTCTGGATGAGTCGGTGAACATTGTTGAGACTTTCAATGGCGATACCGATCTGCCGGCCAATGGAAATCAACAGGTCTTCCTGTTCCAGGGAGACAATGTCCACCTC
Organism: Desulfobulbus alkaliphilus; assembly: GCF_016918545.1. Taxonomy (GTDB): domain Bacteria; phylum Desulfobacterota; class Desulfobulbia; order Desulfobulbales; family Desulfobulbaceae; genus Desulfobulbus; species Desulfobulbus alkaliphilus. The sequence continues at coordinate 23,890 of NZ_JAFFQC010000027.1, forward strand.
CAGCCCGGTCAGCGTCATCACCCCCAGGACATTGCCGCGACAATCCAGGGGGATGTGCATCAGACTGCGCCCTTGGTCGCTGCGGAATCGGACCAATTGTCCAGTGAAAGCGGAGGTTATGGAATGGCCCAGGTCTGTATCCGTTGGATCCTGAGAGGTGCAACCCTCTTGGGTATGGACTGACGCCTCACCGAGCGGGAGAGAGAGTGGAATCAATTCAGGCAGGCAGTCGGCGTTTTCCCGATACCGCAAGATCAGTTGCTCCTGGTTTTTTTCATGGAGAAAGATGCCTGCTCCCATGGCCGGAATCAGTTCCAGGGTAACACGAAGCGCTCCGGGGAGCATGTCGCCCAGTTCAGTGCCCTGGGTGGTCAGCTCGGCAATGGTATTCAAGGTGTGCAGCTCCTGGTTGCGGGCGATGATTTTTTCCTGGAGCAGTTGTTTGGAGCAGAGCAGTGCCTGGGTGCGCTGAGCAACCTGTTCTTCAAGGGTTTGCGTATAGGACCGCAGTTCTTCCCTGGTTGTGTACAGACGGTCGGCCATCACGATGGCCGCGGAGGTCAACTCCTCGATTTCATCTCTGGAAGAGGTTAAGGGGTGCTGGGGAATTTCTTCGTGCGGCTCCAGTTCCCGGCGGAAAATATCGATGAGACCGTGCAGATTGTGAACTACGACCCGATGGAAAAAAAAACTGAGGGCAAGGAAAAAAATGGAAACACCCAGGAAAACCACCAGGAAAACAGAGGTGGCTTTTTCCCTGATCATTGCCAGGGCGCTGTCCACGGGAATGCCTACGGCGATGACGCCCGCCAATTCCCCTGCATAATGGCCAAACCCTCGTTCCGCGCCATAGATTTTCACCAGATCCACGGGCGCATCCCGGGGGTCACCGTGACAGTGCAGGCACGAGGCTTCGAAGAAGACCGGTTGAAAACGTCGGTAATAGGCTTCGCCCCCGCTTTCCAGCAAGCCCTGCCAATTACTTGCCTTCTCGTTGTTCTGGAAATAGGTGATCATCTCCCGTTCGATGGCATTGGCCTCTGAGTCCGGATTACGCGCATTGATGGAGACCCGGCGGTAATCAAAGGCCGGCATTGATTCCCGAAAGCGGTCCATGACCGCCCGGCTGACGTACGATGTGGACATGGCTTCCATCATGAAATAATCATGGCCAAAGGTGCTGTACATCTTGGGGCGCAGTTCATCCCGGACATATTCCCGAGTGGCTTCCACCGCGGCCATCACCAGTTCGGTCTGTGCATAGGCGGATTGTTCCAGTATCCGTTTTTCATGGAAATAGATCAACAGGGCGCTGATGATACAGAAAAAAAGGAGAATGAGGGCGGTCCCCAGTTGAAACCGCCTCTGAATGGTCAGGGGGCGCCGGGACCTCTTGTCCCTTAGTTGTTGATCGCGCGTTCCTTGAGTGGAAAAGGCGTTGGCAGGTTGCTCTTTATTGTCCATGGGATGGTTGAAGTCTGTTGAGCCTGGTGCCCTCTGGTTGCTGTGTTATTTTATCAACATCATACCCTGCCTGCCGCTTCTTGTAACCTGAATCCGTGAGCGCTGGCCTGTTCTTGGGGAGATGGAGTGCTGGTGAACGAGTAGGGCCCAATCCTGTCCGTATCCGCTAACCTTGGTTAGCTTTTGTGCTAACCAAGGTTGGCGGTTGTCCATGTCTTGCGGAATATCCGATCAGGATATTTTATGCCAATGTCTTGATATTATACTGATAAAATGAAAATTCATTCTCCGCGCAAATGGGCCTCTATCTTGCTTCCATAGGGCATGATGCGGAGGCATGTCCCCAACCGGGGCGAAAAACCTTTTTGAGACTTTTATACACAGGAGTAAGTATGGCTGATCAAACACAACAAGCCGACGTGGTCATTGATCGCGGCAAATGGGAGTGGTCTGAACTGTACAAAAAAGAAGATTGGTGGGCCATCTGGCTGGGATTTGCTATTCTCCTCGCCGGCCTGGCCATTTTTTTACCACGGCCACCGGCCGACATGCATGAAAAACTGGCCAGTGCTGAAGCTATCATGGCGCATGAGGCTGCTCAGGCCCCATTTAACACCATTGAATGGTATACGGCCAACGATGCCAAATCCGGACTGCGGGCCCGCAATGAACCCTATGCTAAAACCATTGGCAATTGGCTGCAGAGGCCAGGCCGCTGGTCCACCAATCCCATGGAGTCCTTGTACCTGAGCGAAGAGGCGGCAGCTGAGCGACGGGCCAAGGCCGAGCCGGCGTATAAAGAGGCCCAGGAGGCCACCAAGATGGCTCTGGCCACGGCGCGGGAGGCCCAGGATGCTGCGGCCGCGGCAGAATTCCAGAATGAGGAACTCAATGAACAGGCGGATACAGCCATTCGGGAATGGCGTCAAGCCAGGGAAAAGGAACGTGGCAGCCTTCGTGCTCAAGCCACGGTCCAAGCATATAACAAGATTCCGTATCTGATCGGTATCGGAATCATGATCATGCTGTTTTTCAGTATCGGGACCAAGTTCATGGGTATCAGCCCCATCAGATTCATGCAGGGGTTCTGGTTCATCTTTCTTCTCGCCGTGGTGGCTGAGATCATCGGCAACCAGACCACCATGCGTGCATACGGGTTCGGATCCCTGATCTGGGCCATTCTCGGGGGCATGCTGATCAGCAATACAATTGGTATTCCCAGATTCCTCATGTCGGCACTGCAGACCGAATATTTCATTAAAACCGGTCTGGTGCTCCTCGGTGCGGAGATTCTCTTCGGTAAAATTCTTGCCATTGGTCAGGCCGGTATCTTTGTCGCCTGGGTGGTCACCCCCACAGTCCTTATCCTGACCTATATTTTTGGCCAACGGGTCCTCAAAATGGAGTCGAAAACCCTCAATATCACGGTGTCCGCCGACATGTGCGTCTGCGGTGTTTCCGCGGCCATCGCCACCGCGGCGGCCTGCAGGGCCAAAAAGGAAGAATTGACCATTGCCGTGGGCATGTCGATGCTGTTCACCGCCATCATGATGATCGCCCTGCCCACCTTCATCGTTGCCGTTGGTATGCATCCAGTGCTGGGCGGCGCCTGGATCGGCGGGACCATCGATTCCACCGGCGCGGTGGTGGCGGCCGGTGCTTTTCTGGGTGAGGTCGGCATGTTCGTGGCCGCGACCGTCAAAATGATCCAGAACATCATGATCGGGATGATCGCCTTTGGCGTAGCAGTGTACTGGTGCGCGCGGGTGGATTGTGCCCCTGGTCAGCAGGTCAGCAAGATGGAGATCTGGTACCGTTTCCCCAAATTCGTCCTCGGATTCATCGCTGCCTCCATCGTCTTTTCCTCCCTGCTGGCTTACATGGGCAGCGTCGGCGACGTTATGATCGATCAGGGCGTTTTGCGCGGCTTCAGCCGACTGTGCCGTGACTGGTTCTTTATTCTTGCCTTTGCCAGCATCGGTTTGTCATCTAACTTCAGAGAGATGGCCCATCATTTCAAAGGTGGGAAACCGGTGATTCTCTATGTATGCGGTCAGAGTCTCAATCTGCTCTTGACCTTGGTAATGGCCTATATCATGTTCTTCCTGGTCTTCCCGGGAGTGACCGAAAAGCTGATGTTCTAATCCAAGGAACGCAATGAATACGTTGACACAAAACCCTGGTACAGGTATCCAGCCGAAGCCGCGCCGTTTGCGGCGCGGCTGGTTCGGGCTGCTTGCTGGTTTGGCCCTCCTCTGGGCCATGGCCTTTGTTATTCTGCCCTATGCCCAGACCCTGCCGTATATTCAACCGGTTATGGGGGCGATTGCGGACTCGGATGTCGATGCCGGGACCTATTGGTATACCCAATCCGAGAAAACAGCGGTGGGACAGATGTATGTCCGCAACACATTGCGTAACAGGTAAACGGACCTGAAAACAGGATCCCGAAGCCCGAGCCCGTCTGAGATATTCAGACCGGCCCGGGCTTTTTTTTGGAACCGATGCCTTTATCCTGAAACAAGATTATTACAGTGAGATATATTCAAAACAGGAGTCCAGCCGTCACGGATTCAGGTTTTCTGCAAGGGTCGAATTATGGTATTCAGCCGTCAGGTATCACATTGGAACGGACTACGCTCCTGGTGGGAGCACAGGGTGCTTTTTGAACCAAAGGACTGGATTCAGGTGGAGGTCACTTCGCGGTGTAACGCGGCCTGCTTCTACTGTCCGCGGACCTGCTACAGGCAACAATGGCACAATCGATCCATGTCCATGGACACTTTCAGGCGGCTGGTGCCGGCCCTGTCCAAAACGACATTGGCCTATCTCCAGGGTTGGGGTGAACCTTTGTTACACCCGGACCTGGCGAACATGGTTCGCCTTGCCAAGCAAGCGGGTTGCATGGTAGGCACGACTACCAATGGGATGCTGCTCGATGAGTCGAGTTGTCATCGCCTCATGGATGCCGGTCTCGATATCCTCGCCTTTTCCCTGGCCGGGACCACCTCGGCGGGCAATGACAGCGCTCGAGCCGGGACCAGATTCGATGTGGTGCTGGAAAAAATGGAAATGGTCCGGCGGATCAAGGGGGAACGGCAAGCCTCGTTGCCTGCGGTACACATCGCCTACATGCTCCTTGGCTCCGGACTCGGGGATCTGCAGGGCCTGCCCCGACTGATGGCCGACCACGGAGTGGAGCAGGCCGTGGTCAGTGTGCTGGATTTCGAGGCAGGCATTGCACTTTCGCGGGAAGTGCTGGCTGCGGAAACCCTTGAGAAGCGGAGTGATCTGCAGGTGAGATTCGACCGTCTGAAGCGCTCGGCCGCGGATCTGGGTTTGACCATTCATACACCCGACTTTGCCTCCATGGGGTGCAGGGACCGACCCTGTTCGGAAAATATTGCCCAGGCACTTTGTATCGGTGCGGACGGGAGTGTCGCCCCCTGTGTGTATCTTAATCTTCCCGTGGAGCAGGGCGTATGCCTGCGGCAGGCACAACAGGTGCCATACCGGCGACTGACCTTTGGAAATGTCAACGAGCTGATGCTGCCGGAGGTCTGGCGAGGGGAGACCTATACCCGTTTCCGGGACGATCTGGGAGCCGGCCGAATGTCAACATTTTGCCGTCACTGCCCCAAACGGGGACGATGACTGGCCGGCCGCATGGTCCCTGGATCGGCCGTATTCAACTGTTGAAAATTGTTCGAACTTCCTCTTCGCGCAACTTGTGGATGATTTTCTGCATTTTTCTGGTGACCTGCTGGGCTTCTTCGCTGGGGTGGTAGGCCCGTAGCACCGCATCATGCACTTCGTTTTCAGCCGCATGGATCTGTTCAAGAAACTGGCGGTACCTCGCACCGGTTTTATAGGTTTTTTTGATCAGTGTACTGACGCTGGTCCCTTGCTGCCGGAGCAGTTGAGCGTAATGCGTTTTGAGCAGTTCCACTTCAGCGATCTGTTTGTCGCGCACCCGCATGATATTGGGCGAATTTTCCAGGTCTTTGGACACAAAGGCCTGCAGATATTCCTCATCCCTGCCCCCGCTTTGCCACTCTTCCAATGCCGAATCCAGAGCGAGAATCTTTGAGCGGGCCAGGCCTTTGCCAAAATCATGGACTCCGGCCTTGTACTGTTGAATTTTATGGGCGTAGTAAAGAAAAAGGATAGGAATGAAGATGAGCCAGACTGAAATGGCTGGTTTCTGCAGGACCTGTTTGGCAACCGCATAGGCGAACTGGTTTTCGTGGTCCCAGAGAAGCTGATATGCTTGGGGAATGGGTTGATCAGGCATAAGGATGTACTCCGTTCCACAGGGCTGAATTCGTGACAGCCGGGCTCTTGTTTGGATATTTTTTCTCTACTTCGGCAATACGTGCGGCGGTATTTTTTGCAAAATGTATCCACCCTCCGCCTTTGGGAACCGTTCACGAATCGCGGTCTTTTCCTTGCATTCCTGGTGCAAGATGACAGATCTTACAACTGTTGGAGGCGCATGCGGGCATCCAGAACCATCAGGCGGGCATCCGGGAGGAGACGTACCGGATTGAGATCGAGCTCTTCGATCCGGGGACAATCAACCAGGAGTTGAGAGATCCTGAGGATTGCATCGACCAGCACCCCGGGATCAATGGCCGCTCCTCCCCGGGCACCGGTGAGGATAGGCCAGGCGCGTAATCGCTGCAGTTTCATCAGGATTTCCTGCTCTGATGAGGGGCAGAGTACCCGTTGCACATCCTGGAAAATCTCGACATGGATACCGCCAAGACCGAAAAAGAGGACCGGTCCGAAGGCCGGGTCACGGAGCCCGCCGATGAAGAAGTCGTGCCCGTCGGTTGCCATGGCGGCGATCCGCACTCCATGGAACCGGGCATCGTTCCGGAACTGTCTGAGGTTGTCACCGATTCGGGCAAAGGCGCGGTGTACTTCCGCTTCCGAGGCGATACCAGTCAGCACCCCGCCCGCTTCACTTTTATGGAGGGCATCGGGGGACACTACTTTCATCACCACCGGGTACCCGATGGCAGTGGCTATTTGCCCTGCTTCCGCCGCGGTTGCCGCCACGCCACTGCGAGGGCAGGGCAGGCCGTACTCCTCCAGCAGTTCCAGCACCTCTTCACCAAGATCGCCATGGCGGTGCTGCAGCCATGAGCGCGCCGCCGCAGGTTCCAGCCCCTCTCCGGAGGTCGGAGTGAACACCCCTTCGGCTTTGCGGCTATAATACGTCATTTGCCGTTTCAAGGCTACAAGAGCTTCATCCGGGCCGTCGAAAACAGGAATGGCCAGCTCCTGCTTCTTGGCGGCCAGCGCGGGTCCATGGCCATAGAGAACCATGGCCAGCGGTTTAGCCGCTGAGCGGATGGCTCCGGTTGTTTCCAGAAAAATATCGGTGCTGAACATAGCGGTGAACACGTCTGCCCCGCCTTGGGGCATCCGGGGCCACTGGCTGACGTAAACGGCCCCGTCGACCTGGTCACTGGCCAGTACCCGGCTGAAAATGGCCGGATACTTGTCAATCCGGTAGATGTCGCCCATATCCAGGGGGTTGCCTGGCGAGATGATCCCGGCATTGGCGATTTCGGTCAGTTCACGGTACACGTCTTCGCCCGGATCAGCAAAGGTGAAGCCCTGCTGTTCACAGATGTCGGCCATGGCCACTGCCAATCCGCCGGCCGGGCTCATGGCCATAATCCGCGGGCCACGCATGGGCGGCAAGGCAAAGGCCTTGGCCGTGGTTACAAAGTCCCGCAGATGATCGATACGAATGATGCCGGCCCGTTCAAAGGCGATGTCACAAATATCGTCATCATTGCCCAGGGCCGCGGTGTGGCTCATGGCAGCCCGTCTACCGGCCGAGGTGGTGTTTGCTTTAAAGATCACGATAGGCTTGTCGATTTGTTGGGCCAGATCGATCAACCGGCGGCCGTCGGTGATGCTTTCGAGATAGCAACCGATGACCTTGGTATCGGGGTCATGGCCCAGGTATTCGAGGAAATCGCCTTCATCGAGATCCAGTTTGTTACCGATGCTGACGAATTTGGCCATACCGACCTGTTCGCCTTCAAGCAGGTTCCAGAGAAAAAGTCCAAGGCCGCCGCTTTGAGTGATCATGGAGAAACCGCCTCGGGCCACTGGCAACGAGGGGACAAACGGCAGGCACAGGCCATTGGCGGTATTGGCCAGAGTAAGGCCGTTGGGGCCGACAAAACGGATCTGGTGTCTACGGGCTGCTGCCAGTAATTCCGCTGCCCGCTGTCGACCTTCCTCGCCGGCTTCATTGAAGCCGCCGGCCTGAATAGCCAGGCGCCGAATGCCGGCCTGGCCGCAATCTTCAACCGCTGCCACCACGTATCGGGCCGGGATCAGCAGGGCTGCCAGATCGGGAAGAACCGGCAGATCAGCAGCGCTTCGATACACCCTGATGCCACTGACTTCAGTCTCCTCGGTGGCCGGATTGATACCGAAGATCCGTCCCCGGTATCCCCAGCGCAGGCAGTTTTCGAGGATGATACGAGGTGTGTTGCCAGGTTTGGTGGAGATACCGTACAGGGCGATGGTTTCAGGATAGAAAAAAGTGTTCATGGGCTTTTGTCCTGGGAAAAATCATGGTGAACGGAAACCGATGTCAGGGAGGCGGGTGAAGGTGATCGACAAATATTTTGCCAGAATTACAAACTGATTACAGCAGAATAAAGTCCAAGCGAGAGTCCAGCGGTCACGGATACAAGGTATCGGGAAAAAATTATCTGCGCCGTAAGGCCGAAACGATCATGCTGAGGATAAACCATCCGCAGGCCACCAGGATGACCGTGGCACCAGTGGCGGTACGGGCCCAATCCTGGGCGGAAATGATCAAACCGGCAATCACTGAGCTCATGTTGATCAAGAGGGCCCACCAGAACATGCTTCCGGCCGAACCGGAGACGTTACGGGCCGCCGCCGCCGGAACGATGAGCATGGCTGTCACCAGGAGCACCCCCACGGCCTGTACCGAAAACATGACCACCAGGGCGAGCAGACCGGCAAAGAAATACTGCTGCACGGCCACTCGGACGCGATGGGCCCGTGCCAAGGCGGGATTGACGCCTATATAGAGCAGGTGGTTGTAACTCAGGGTCTGGAAAACCATGAGCCCGATGAACAGAGCGATCAGGCAGAGGATCTGCAGGTCACTGATGGTGAGAATATCACCATACAGGAAGCGCTGGAGATCGCGGGCCAGGGAGCGGTCCCGGCTGACAATGGCCAGTCCGAAAGCGACCATGCCCGAAAAAAAGACGCCGATAACCGTATCGCTGGACAGGTTGGAGTGCCGCTGCAGGATCATGATCCCCAGTCCCACCACCAGGCCGAAGGCCGGCATAGTCCAGCCGGGGTCCATGGCAAACAACAGGCCCAGGGCGACACCGGCGAAGGCGGAGTGGCTGATGGCGTCGGAGAAAAAGGCCATGCGGAAATTGACCACCTGGATGCCCATGATCGCCGTCATTGGCGCCAGGAGAAGCAGTCCGGCCATGGCTTGCTGCATGAAGCCGGCCTGCATGCACTCAAAAGGCAGAAGCTGGGCAATCAGCGCGTACAGCGGCGACAGGTCAATCATCGGCATTATTCTGACAACAGGGAGCCGAACAGACAGCTCTCTGCTCCGGCATGGAGCGGGAACTTACCAGACCCATGTGCACACCGAAAATGGCGGTGAGGTTTTCATCGGTCAAGGTCAGTTGCGGCAGGCCTTCAGCGGCGACTTTCCGGTTGAGACAGATAACGTGGGTGGCGTGGTGAGTCACTGTTGCCAGGTCGTGGCTGACCATGAGCTGGGTGTATCCTCTGCGCAGTCGCAGGTCGTCGAGCAATTCACAAAAAACATGTTCGCCCTGAAAATCGACTCCGGCGGACGGTTCGTCCAGCACCAGCAGGTCCGGTTCCTGTCCGAGGGCCAGGGCGAGCAGGACTCGTTGCAATTCCCCACCGGAGAGTGCGCCGAGAGGGCGGTCGACCAGGTGGCTGGCCCGCACCAGGGCCAGGAGTTCTCTGGACTGCCGTTGCAGGGTGCGGCGAAGCCCGAGCCAGAGTGGTCTTTTCTGAAAGCCCATGGCCAGAAATTCGTTGACCGTCAGCGGCATGCCCCGGTCGAAAGTGAGCCGTTGCGGCACATAGCCAATACGCGGCACGCTCTTGGTGCCGTTGAAAATGATCCTTCCCCGATAGGGGATCTCTTTGAGCAGGGCGAGGAGAAGGGTTGTTTTTCCCGACCCATTGGGGCCGATGATAGCGGTGCAACTGCCCTTGGGTACCGAGGCGGTGACGCCGTCCAGGATGGAAAGACCATCCCGTTCAACCGTGACGTTGTCAAAATAAACGGCAAGCTCCTTTTTGGGGTTGATCAAGGGGTTTGTCACTGTTTGGCGTATCATGCTTCTGCGATGCACTCGGTTACAGGTGGCCTGGTTGTTGCAGGTCATGCAGCCTTTTGCCTGCACCCCATCTGAACATACACAGATAGGGTGCGGGTGCTTGCTTAGTCACTGTGCTTTGGTGAGGCAGGAAAATCAGTCGGTGCCTAGGGTTTGTTCAAGTATGACCATGTTGTTCCGCATGACCTGCTGGTAATAGTCCAGCGGTGCCTGTTCCGGGCCGGTGGCTGCCGGATCCAGGGTAGCGGTTGCGATGCCTGCCTCTCTGGCAATCATTTTTCCCACGGCCTCTGGATACTGTGGTTCGGTAAAAATAGCACCAGCTTTTTTCTCCTCAACCGTGTTGATGATGGCCAGCATCTCCGAGGCGGAGGGATTCTGACCGGCGTGGGCCTGAACCACGGCGACGATCTCAAGCCCCATGTCCCTTGCCAGATAATCGAACACCCCGTGCTGGGTGACAATTCTGTTGTTGCGGAGGCGCTGCCCAAGGGCGCTGAAGGCCTCGTCAAGTTCTTGCATCTGCTTGATGTAGGTTTCCGCCGCGGCGGTGTACTGATCACGGGCTTCTGGATGAATTTCGGCCAGTTGGCGGGCAATATTGTCGGCCAGCAGTGCCGCCATGCGGGGGCTGGCAAAGAGATGCGGATTCGGGCCTTCGTGGACGTGGACGTGGTGGTGATCATGATCATGGCCGTGGCTATGATCATGGCTATGGCTGTGGTGATGATCATGGTGGTGGTCGGTATGGGAAGTGGAGTCGTGTTGTTCGCTATAGGCAAGGATCTGGTCGATGCCTTGTGAGCTGTCGATGAGCCGCAGGTTGGGATTAGCCTTCTGCACTGGGGCACCCATGAATTCTTCCAGACCGAGCCCGTTGATGACCAGTACGTCGGCCGCGGCCAGTTTGCGCATATCCGCGGGGGTGAGGGCGTAATCATGGGGGCAGCCCATGGAGGCTGGAATCATGAGGTCGACCTGTACCCCGTCGACGCCGTTGGTGATATTGCGGGTTATCTGATAGATGGGGAAGGTGGTGGCCAGGATGTTGAGGGTACCCGCATCGGCCTGGCTTGGTGACTGGTACCCAAGCAGAAGGGCACAGCAGGTGATGAGGGCGGTCAGCAGACGGCAAAAGGACTGTTTCATGGTGTCGTACTCCTGTGGGTGGGGTGTAAAATGGGACAAATTTGTTAATGCGAATCAGTTTGCATTATACTCTTGCTTCAGCGGTCGTCAATGATATTGCAAAATCTTTTGCAACACCCGGATCGGAGGGCTATAGTTGTTGCATGGACCATGCGATGAAAAGAAAAACAACACAGCGGGCAGCGATTGAACAGGTCTTTCAAACCGAGAACCGTCCTCTGACCATCGATGAGGTGCTTCACTCTGGTCGAGCATTGGTGGAATCCCTCAATCAGGCAACGGTGTACCGTAATCTCAAACTGCTGGTTGCCAGTGGTCAGCTCCGCCAGGTCCAGCATCCAGTTCTGGGGACCTTGTACGAACAGGCCGGCAAAGGGCATCACCATCATTTCCACTGCCACGGCTGCAATAGGGTTTATGAATTGCCCGGCTGCGCGCTCAATGAAGAAGAAGCTGCTCCTGCAGGGTTCATTGTCGAAGATCACGAAATCTATCTGTCTGGCATCTGCCCCACCTGCGCCACTTCCCCACCATAATTCCGCCCATCTGCCATCACTGCATGCAATACACCGTTTACTGGCTGGGAGTGTACAACCTTCGCAGCCGGATCGGTTGACCACCGCTTTCTCCCTCCCTCAGATACACAGACCTCCGCATGGCCCCTGACCGTTGATGGATGAAACACTGGTATACGGGACCTGGATCCGTGAGCGTATGCCCCGAAGGGCGGCTGGTGAAAGGTGTTATCAAGGATTCTGCTGCAATTAAGAGATGATTACAGCAAGATATATCCAATAGAAGATCCAGCCGTCACGGATTCAGGGGGGATAAAATCATCACTGATCGCTTGTGCAAAGGCAAATCATGCCCATTGTTTGCAGAACTACAAAATATTGCACTATGGATGTATCGATGCGGAGGAAAGCATGCGAACAATGATCAGCCTCCTTGTGTTCTGTCTTCTCACGGTCAGTTTCCCCCAGGCGATTCGGGGGGAACAGGTTGTCCTCTTTCTGGGTGATTCACTCACCGCCGGATTGGGGGTAACGCCGGAAGAAGCCTATCCCCACCTCGTGGGTGAAAAGCTGGCGCGTGACGGCATATCCGGAGTCCGGATTGTCAACGGCGGGCTCAGCGGTGCCACCACCGCCGGCGCCCTGGCCCGGCTGCAGTGGTATGAGCGGATTCGGCCCGATGTCCTCTTTCTTGCCCTGGGAGCCAATGACGGGTTGCGCGGGCTCGATATCGGAACCATGCAGGATAATCTTGAAGAGGTTATTCGCTACGCTAAATCCCGGGACATGACTGTCCTGCTGGCCGGAATGGAACTGCCGCCTAATTACGGCACACAGTATACAGAGGCTTTTCGCACCGCCTACCGTCATCTCGCCGAGCAGTATGAACTTGTTTTCATTCCCTTTCTTCTTGAAGGGGTAGGTGGAGTCGCGGCCTTGAACCAGGCTGATGGCATTCATCCCAATGCCGAAGGGCATGTCGTCATTGCCCACCATGTCTATCCGAGCTTGAAACAGCTCCTTGAGCACAATCAGGACAGGTACAACAGGGGCACCTGAATTTGTGAGTGGAGTCCCCGAAGGGCGGTTGGTGAAGGTTGCTCTCATGGATACTGCTGCAATTGCAATGTAATTACAGTAATATAAATAAAAAAAGGGTCCAGTCGTCACAGATTCAGGGGTCAGCTTTACCTCACTTCTCCACCGGAACAACGAATGATTATTGAGGTTGAAAACCTCCATAAAGCCTACCCGCAACCGGGATCCGGAACCCTGTCCGTCCTCGCCGGCGCCGGTTTCTCCCTTGCCGCCGGGACCACCCTGGCCATCACCGGGCAGTCGGGCAGCGGCAAGTCGACTTTGATCGCCCTCCTGGCGGGCCTGGATACCCCGGATAGCGGCCGGATACTGATCAACGGCCAGGATCTGGCTGTCATGAACGAGACCAGGCGCACCAGATTTCGAGCCGAATATATTGGGATTGTCTTTCAGCAGTTTCATCTCCTGCCGCACCTGACCGCCGAGGAGAACATCAGCCTGCCGCTGGAATTGGCCGGACGGCACTCCAGCCGGGAACACACTGGTAGGCTTCTGGAAAAAGTCGGGTTGGGAACCCGGGGCAGGCATCTGCCGGGACAGCTCAGCGGCGGGGAGTGCCAGCGGTTGGCTCTGGCCAGAGCCCTGGTGGTGGAACCAGTGGTGCTTCTGGCCGATGAGCCCACCGGTAATCTCGACGTTACCACAGGCCGTGAGGTGTCCGATCTGCTCTTTGAGTTGGTGGACAGGGAAAAAATGACCATGATTGTGGTGACCCATAATCCGGAACTGGCAAAACGGTGTACAATGCGGTTGCAGCTTGAGCAGGGAGTGCTGCGGTGATGCCTGTGCTGGTGCGGCTGGGGTGGCGAGATCTGTCGCGAAACCGGCGATTCACCCTTCTGTTCATCCTTAATCTTGCCTTGGGACTCACCGGGTTTTTGGTCATCACTTCCTTTGGCAGTTCCCTGGGCCGTCACCTCGACGATAATATTCGCGAGATGCTCACTGCTGACCTGGTCCTCCGATCAGCCCGCCCCCTGACCGTGGAGGAAATGGAGCGCAGTCGCTTGCTCGCCGGTCCCGGCAGCCGGTTTTCCGAGCAGGTTTCCCTGTATACGATGGTGACGGGTAACGGCGTGTCCCGGCTGGCGGAGATTGTCGCAATTGATGGGTCATATCCCCTCTACGGGGCCTTTGAGTATTCCGGAACCCTCAGCCATATCGAGGTAATCACAGGGTTGCAGCAGGATCGCAAGGTCCTGGTGCACAGGGAAACGGCCCGCTCTCTCGGTCTCAATCTCGGTGATACCCTGGCCATCGGCCAGGCTGAATACGAGATAGCCTATTTTTTCGACCGGGATCCGGGGAGTGATTTCACCGCGCTGACCCTGGGCCCGACAATCTATCTGGGCATGCCCCATTTGCAGGAGACGGGACTGATCAGCTTTGGCAGTCGGCTACGCTATTACCTCTATATCGGCCTGCCCGCCACCGCTGACCTCCCAGGGACGACAGCCCGCATTACCGAGGCCCTGGCTGGGCCAATGGTGGAACCCCCTGCCGACATCCAGGTTGTCGATGCCCGGGACATCAATCGAAACCTGAATCGGGTGATGGACTATTTCAGCGGCTATCTCGGCCTGGCCGGTCTGGTCGCCCTTTTTCTGGCGGGCATGGCCGCAGCCTATCTTTTTTCCGAGCATTTGCGCGCAAAACGAAAGGAAACCGCTGTTCTCCTCAGTCTCGGAGCCAGTCACCGGCAATGCCTGGTTCTGTATACAGGGCAGTTGGCCCTGCTCGGGCTGACAGCCTCGCTTGTCGCCCTGGTTCTGGCCCATCTGCTGTTGCCGATCTTCGCTCAGCTTTTTGCTGGTATTGTCCCGGCGGATCTCCAATTGCGGGTTCATGCCAGGGATGCGGGGATCATAGTGCTGGTTGGTTCGGTGGGGAGCCTGCTGTTCTGCCTGCCGGTCTATCAGCGCCTGTTCAACGCACGTCCCCTTCATCTCCTGCAGGAGACAGGGGGGGGAAGGATGTCTGGGAGACATGAAACAGTCTTTTTTCTTTTCAGCCTGCTGCCCCCCCTGACCATGCTGCTGCTGCTCGCGATTGTTGCCAGTGATTCCCTGCTCCAGGGAACGCTGTTCACTGGAGGGCTGGTGATCACGGCACTGTTTTTCTTTCTGGCTGCCACCCTGGTGTTGGGCAGTAGTCGCCGCTGGTCGCATACATCCAACTTGACCTGGAAAATAGTCTGGCGCAATCTTCATCGCAACCGCCTGTTTGCCACTCCCGGATTCGTCGCCATTGCCCTGGCCATGCTGCTGGTCAGCCTTGTGCCGCAGATTGAAAATGGGTTGTTGACAGAGATCAGGCAGCCGGAAGACATCGAGATGCCGGTTTTTTTTCTCATCGATATTCAGGATGCACAGCGGCAACCCCTGGAGGATTTTTTCAGGGGGACCGGGCACGAACTTTCCCCGTTATCGTCCATGATTCAGGGGCGGATCGTCACCGTCAACGGGATCCCTTTTCGCCAATGGCTGGAGCGGCATGAGAGAGCAGAAGACAACCTTTTCCGGCGGACAGAGTTCAACTTTTCCAGCAGGGATAAGCTCGATGTTTCCGAAACCATTGTCCAGGGGCCACCGCTCAACACGACCCTCTGGTCACCGCAAAGCGGTGCACCTTTTGAAATTTCCATGGAAGAGCAGTTCAGCGAACGATTGGGCGTTGTTCTCGGTGATCATCTGATGCTCTCCATTCATGGTATCGAGATGGAAGGACGGATTGTCAATCTCCGCGCAGTCCGTTGGAACAGTTTTCAACCGAATTTTTTCATGCTGCTGCAGAACGGTGTCCTTGATGAAGCGCCCAGAACCTACCTGGCTTCGGTCAGCCGGGTTGAGGCCGATCGTCAGCAGGAGGTGATGAACCAGCTTACCGCCGCCTTTCCCAATATATCTGTTATCGATGTGAGCAGGACAGTGGAACAGTTGGGCGCTATCACCGTAAAGCTGGCAGCATCACTGCGTTTCATGGCCGTGCTTGCCATGGTGACGGGGCTGGTCGCGGTTTTTGCCATAGCCCGTCAGGAAGCACTGCGCCGGGAACGGGAGATCAATCTGCTGCGTGTCCTCGGTGCCGGACCAGGAAAGATTCGCCTCATTACCATGCTGGAATTCGGCTTCATGGGTGGTGCCGCCACCATGGTCGCTATCGCGGTCAGTTACGCCTGTTCCCATGGTGTGGCCTGGTTGCTGTTTGACCGGATCTGGCAATTTGACTGGCAGACCGGAGTCGGGATGCTGGTGGCGGCAATGGTGGTGTGCAGTCTGACGGCCCTGTTGGCTTCTGACTCGGTGATTCGTCGTCGACCATCAGAGCTTCTCGGGTAAATGTGGCCACTCATGGGTCGTACTCATGGGTAACCAATCACAGCTGGGCAGGCTGCGGTAAAGGGCGAACCCCAACAGTCATCTCAATTCCGCGCTTCTTTGCCGTCTGCATCCACCCAGACTTCGCGGAGAACCAGGTTCCGGTCTTCCGGAACCAGGACCCGGCAATTGAGCACTCCTTCGAGAAATGTTCCATAGAGTGCCTGTCGCGGGATATGCAGTGTGCCGGCCTCATCCAGTCGTACCATGGCAATGATGTCGCCTCCATTGCCGAGGGCCAGTTCGCAGGGTATTTTTCGCATGGTAGTCCGTTGCTGTCCAGATGATCAGTAGGCATTGACATCGATATCTTCAGGTTCTGTCGCCCGAGCCGGAGGCCGCCAGGGAGTCCTTTTACTTTCCGGAATCAGAATGATTTGCTCCAGGGGAACCGGTTTCCTGTTGAGCGCGGTAAAGATCCCCTCGTCGCGATTATAGAGATCGGGCTTGAACAGTACTGTACCGTCAAGGACATTGGTGGTCAGGTACATCAGAAAAATGGGTAGAGGCTGCTTGAGGAATACCGTCGTTGTTCTCCCGGACTCGATGATCTGATCGAACCTGGCCTCGGTCATCGGATTTCCAGGGTCGTTGGCAAGCAACATTTTTCCCAGTTGCAGTGGATTCTGTACGCGAATACAGCCGTTACTGAAGGCTCGTTGTGTCTTGCCGAACAGGTATTTACTGGGCGTATCGTGCAGGTAAACGTGATAGGGGTTGGAAAACATGAATTTGATCAGACCAAGAGCATTATCCGGGCCTGCATCCTGGCGCAGCATGTAGGGGATGTTCCTGCCCTGGTACTGCCACCAGGGGATGGTGTCCGGGTCGATTTCCATGCCGCTGTTGTCCAGCACGCGAAGATTTTGTTTTTCCAGATAAGTTTTATCGGCGATAATATTGGGAATCGTTTCGTTTCTGGCAATGCCCGGGGGGATGGTCCAGGTGGGGTTGAGGACCATATATGTGACTGCCGAACGAAAAACCGGGGTCTGGTGAAAGGGTTGGCCCACCATCACCTTGGTCTTCCAGACGAGTTGATCCTGATGATAATACTGGAGCATGAATCCGGCAATGTCAACAATAAGACTGGAACTGGGTAAATCGTGGATGACCCATCTGGTTCTCTCCAGGTTGACGCGGATTTGCCTGATGCGGTCGGAGACGGACACGTTCATGGCGCCCAGCGTGGCTCTACCGACGATACCGTCGGCATCGAGATGATGTCTGGCCTGAAAATGCCGGACCGCTTCCTCCAGTTCCTGGTCAAAAAAGTTCGGATCGGAGGAGTCGATATAGGCGAGATCGCCGGTAATGAACAGTCGTTCACGCAGGACCGCCACCCGCTCGTCCACCATGCCTGGCCTGAGATTATGGCCTGGGGGGACCTGAGGCCAGCCACCCGAACCAGCTATTTTCCGGTAGGTGGCCAGGGCCTGCCTGAGGTTGATATAGGCGGCATGCGACGGAGAGAGCGCGTCAAGGACCGCCCGGACCGTACCGGTGGTGATGGCATGGAAGCAGGCATCGATCAGGGAAGAGCGGGGGGTTGTCGTGGCCAGGTTGTTTTTCTCCTCCACTTCACCCGCATCGACTTTGCCGTACCGTTTGTGGTGCGCAAGGAGCAGCATGGCATCGGAAAGCAGGATGTCATGGTTGACGAGATCAGCCAGGGTAGCGTTTTCCTGCCGCAGTTTCTTGCCATAGCGGGTGATGGATTGGAGGTGGTAATCATCGGGTATCAAGCCTTCCTCGGCGGCGCTTTTGATCGCCCCGAGCAGTTGATCCACGGTTCCCTGCTCTTTCCAGAGTACATTGAATTGATTGTCGCGGTACAGGTCAAGGAGGAGCCCGGCGGCATAAATGGTGTCCGATCCAAGTTCGTTCTGCTCTTCGAAATGCAGGCGCTCCAAACGTTGCTGGATAAACATCTGCAGGGTTTCTTCGGTTTTTACCGGGCTGGCGAGCAAGAGGGACAAGAACAGAAACAGCCCCGTTAAACCAGGGGGCAGGAGCTTGATTGTGGATGATGCAGACATGTTTTCCTTTGTGAAGAGTTCGGGGAATTTGCAACGTATTGGCTCTTGGTACCCAAAAGGGACTTTCCTGGATCCATGAGCGGATGCCCCGAAGAGCGGCTGGTGAAGGTTATTGGCAAGGATTCCACTGCAATTTATAATCTGATGACAGCAAGATATATCCAAAAAAAGAGTCCAGCCGTCAGAGATTCAGGACTTTAACAAGGTATGGTTGATCGCTGCACGGTTGCCCATGATCATCATCTTTTACTTGTAAGGAAAAAGAAGGATTCTGACAAGGCGATTAATGACCTTGACTGGAAAAAGGGCCCCCGGGGAAGCCTGCGGGCGGGGACGGTCGGAGGATTCGGGCCTGGGCTTCTGCATCGGGTCAGAGTAACGCGGAGGGTTTTTCAGTTTTGGCTTGAGCCAACTGCGGGTGGATCAGGGTGGCGATTGTCACCAGGGTATCGGCAAAGGTGGTGGGAGAGGGACTGCAGACCAGATCCGGATCCACAACATGGACTCGACCGCTGCGTGTGGCTCTGATACTGCTGTAAGTGTTCCACATCTGTTGCTGTTCGGCACCCACGCCGCCGAGTTCGCTTCCCATGACCGCGATGATGATGACGTCAGGGTCAAGAGCGACCACTTTTTCAACTTTTATTGCCCCGGACCTCTGGTCTTCGGCTATGTTCACGCCACCGCCCAATTCAATAAAATCATGGGTAAAGGAATTCTTTACCGAGGAAAACAACGGGTGGGCTCCAACCTGTAAAAAGACCTTTTGCCGGGGCAGGCCTGCCACGGCGTCTTGAATATTCCGCACCGTATCAGTGGCCTGTTCAATAACCATTTCGGCCTGCTTCTCCAGGCCGAGCAGCCGACCCAGGCGGAGAAATTGGCTGCAGATTTCCGCAAAGGATGCAGGCTGTGCAAAGGTTTCAACCCGGAAGCCAAGACGTTCGAGTTGAGCAATCTGCGCCAGGGGGGTCAGATTGCTGGCCAGGATCAAGTCCGGACGAAGACTGATGATCTTCTCGATACTCGATTCCATCACCGATCCTACTTTTTCAATGTCCTGAGCCGCATGCGGCCGCTGGCAATAGAGGGTGTTGCCCACCAAGTTGTCGCCGGCACCGAGCAGAAAGATGTTTTCGGTGAGCAATGGACTCAGGGAAACGATACGTTGATACAACGGTGCCGCTCCGGCATGAGCCGCACTGCTGAGGCTGGCCGGGAGAGAGAGGACCAATGCTGTGAGCAGGAACAGGAGCAGGCGGGAGGGCATGATCGACATAGAGCAGCAACGATGTGCCGGTTCAGATGATGTCATCCTCTTCGTCTTCCTCGTCCTCATCAACATCGACATCTTCTGTGTCGTCGGAAAAATCCTCGTCCGTATCCTCGTCTTCATCAGGAGATATTTCCGGGGTCGAGCTGTCGTCCTGCGTGCGTGCGGCTTTGGGGATTTTTGCCTCGGGCAGTACGAATTCCCGTATTTTTTCGATCTCCTCGGGAAGAAGGAGGTCGGTTTGACAGATAGGGCATCCCTTGACGTGGTTATCCACGAACTGCATCATGCGGGCCGGCGCCATGGTTTCCTGTTTTACTCGGAGGTACCAGTCCTTGATAAGACGTATCAGTTGTTCACATTCCATTGATAATAATAAAAAAGTTCCCTTCCTGTCCGGCTGACAATGATACGGGTGATCTGGTGGCGATCAGGTTGAATAGCATATATACCTGCTCTGTACAGTGTACGACCAGGCACGGTTTTAAAAATAAGAACGGTTTGATACTTTTTCTGATAATATGTTGTTATTTTGGTTAATAAATATTAAAAAGTCCGTATTTGGGGAAGTGGAAAGGGCGCTGGTGGCTCTCCCGGACTTCAAATCCGGTGCGCCGGGTGAATAACCCGGCGGGTGGGTTCGATTCCCATGCACTTCCGCCATTTTATTGGTTTTTTCAGTCACCGCCGCCATTTTATCCTGAATCTTTCCACGCTGTCAATCTTCTTTTCCCAGCTTTACCGTAAGACCGTTGTTACCAGGTTCCTGAATCCGTGAGCGTTCGTTCGATGCTGATGAAGGATGGGCGTGTTCGGGTACTTTTCCTGTTTCCGAAGAGGCGGAATATGTTTTTCGGCATCCACCGATGACCATGACTCCAACCCATTTGTAGACCTTGTGAATATCTCTTGCCGGCTTCAGGTGAGGTGCTTTTTAAAGACAGCATGGTTTGAATAAGGTATTTTGCAAGACGGGATTCGTGGCGGTAATGTGATAACCGGAGCCCCTGAGGGACATTTCGGTTCCAGTTTTCGAGGCGACCATCACACTGGCAAGTGCGCTGAAAGAGGACCAGGGTGGTTCAGCAGAGAATATCCTGGATCCTTGAGCGAACGCCGCGAAGGGTGGCTGGAGAAGGTTATTGTCAAGGAATCCGATGCAGTTATAAATTGATGACAGCAAGATATGCCCAAAACAAGAGTCCAGCCGTCACGGATTCAGGAAAATGCAGATCAGTGGCAGTGTTGACATAAACGGTAGCAAGATTCGCTTGCTCAGAGAGCAAAAGGATCTGACCCAGCTGTATCTGGCCACGGTTGTCGGCGTGACTACGGATACCATCTCCAGGTGGGAAAATCGCCGTTATCCTTCCATTAAGGTGGAGAATGCCAGAAAACTGGCGGATGCACTTGGGGTGACTCTGGAGGAACTGCTGGAGGACAAAGATCAGCAGAGTTCGGAGGATAGGGCGGTTCCAGTACCAAACCATGAGAATTTCTCGTTTTTTACCTCCCGATATGGATTGTTTTTTGGGGGAGCCGGGATTGCGCTGCTGGGAGTTGTCATTTTCCTGCTGCTTACTACAGGAGGTGACCTTGACACGAAGGCAACCAGAATTCTCCCCAATCATGCATCCTACCATCTTCCTTTTCCTGTGCGCATAGAGATCACTGGCGCCAAGGATGGACTACAGACATTGCTCATCCGTGAAGAACTTTTTGGTGACTGCTTGGCTATCGGGCCTTCCGAAGGCGACAGCCCGAAACAATACGGTACAACTCCACGCTGGATCGGGACATTGGTCAAAGGGCGAGCCACTTTTCTGTATAAGGTACAACCCCTGGCTCAACCGGAAATACACGCAGGGCAAGAACAAATAATCAGGTTTTCCGGAGATTTCCTCTTCAGAGAAGGGCAGACGGTCGGCGAGAAAATCGGCGGCCCAGACACTATTACCCTGACCCCGTATCACTGGGCTGATATTGACCAGGACTATGTGATCAGTGATAATGAGATCCTGCTGGCCTATGAGACCTTCTCCGTCCCCGGAGAGAACTTGATCAACTTTGCGGCCATTGAAGAACTCTGGCTTGCCGGCGGGTACACCTGGGATGACCGGACCCTGTCCTTCATCCCCACACGCGCGGAGCACATCCATTCTCTGGAATAAAGGGTGAATGCATGAAGAATGTCTGCCGATCCATGATGCAACTGTTCATTGTTCTCGCTTTCGCTGGAACAAGCTGGGCGCAGACTGATGTAAGCGGGCGGTATCTGGCCGGTGGCGGTCATGATGTCCGCATACAACTGACTATCCAGACGCCTCCTCCAGCGGCATTCATAGTGTTGCAGCATATCCCGCCAGGGGTGACGATTGTGGACGTATCCCCGCGGCCATCGGGTTTCCAGCCGGGAGCGGGTACGGTCAAGTGGTTCTTCAGGCGTCCCGCCCCCGGGACCATGACTCTCTTGCTGCGGTTTTCGCACCCCGTAGCCCTCAACAGGCTTGCCGGCGAGATCAGTTATCGGCATCCGGGAAGCGAAGCGTTGATCACCAGAAGTATTACCGCTTATTAGCAACACAGGCTCCAGAGCATGGGGACGGTGACAGGGGATATGCACCCGTTGACCGGTTGCGCCGATTGTGGGGAAAAAAAGAGTGCTTGCCTGTTCTCAAACGGTCTTCCTTTCTTGGCTTTTTGTTGTGCTGGCAAATGAAACCCGGGGTATGGTATGCATATGCCTGCGGTACCATTCGTCAGCACGCCTCGATTGAGAACAGAACATTTCCCTGAATCCGTGACGGCTGGGCGCTTGTTTTGGATATATCTTGCTGTAATCATATTATAATTGCAGCATAATCCTTAAAGAGAACCTTCACCAGCCGCCCTTCGGGGCGTCCGTGCGCACGCCATCTTCATTGCCCGTAACCGTCCGATAAAGTTTACTTTAATCGAACGGTCACAGACAATAAAGCTGACGCACGGACGAACGCTCACGGATCCAGGATTTCGTATCCGGATGAAAACCGGAGAATACCTCTTGAACAAAGGAGAAGGCGATGTACGTCGGCAGAATCATGCATACCGGGCTTGTCACGGTCAAGCCGGAGACCAGCATTGTGGAAGCACAGGAACTCATTCGCAAGCACAACATCAAGCACCTGCTGGTCGTCAATAAAAAAGGCCGGCTTGCCGGTCTTGTTTCCGACCGGGATCTGAAGCAGAATTGGGCCTCTCCGGCCACAACGCTGAGTGTTCATGAACTTGGTTATCTGCTGGAAAAGGTCGAGTTGGGCATGATCATGGTGAAGGCAGTGGTGACCGTCACCCCGGATACCACCGTTGAACGGGCTGCCTATATCATGCAGACCAACAACATCAGTTCCCTGCCGGTTATGGAAGGGAGTAATCTGGTCGGTATTGTGACTGTGACCGATGTCATGGCCGTGCTCCTCCGGGCTATCGGCATGAGCGAGGACAGTGTGAGGCTTGGGGTTCTGGTTGAAGACAGCATCGGCCGACTGGCCGATGTCACAGCCATCCTCAAGCAGGAAGAGGTGAATATTCAGAGCTTCTTCTGCTGGCCGGACCGGGAGTATGCCGGTATCTCCCATCTGGTGATACGGGTGGCAAAGGAGGATGGCATAGGAGCTCTTCAGGCCCTGGAGAGAAACGGTTTTCGTGTGCTCACCCGGTATGAAAAGGATCTGACCCCCTATCTGCCTGGTTCGGCCGGGTAATTTTCCTGCCGTTTCATGTCGGCGGTCAGTTCAAGCAGCTCTTTTTCCAGCAGGGTTTCTTTTTCCAGGAGCAGTCTGGCGCAACGCTCAAGGACTTCGCGATTGTTTTCCAGGAGCGTATAGATCATGGCAAAGGTGTCATCAACTATTTTCCGGACCGAGGCATCGATCTGACGGGCCGTGCTGTCACTGATCTTGCAGCCGTTGAAGCCGCTGGGGCCCTGCTGGCCGAGAAACCTTTCCTGGTTGTCCTCATAGACGACAAAGCCGATATCAGGGTCCATGCCGTAGCGGGTGACCATGCTGCGGGCAATATCGGTTGCCCTGGCGATATCGTCGGCAGCGCCGGTGGAAAGATGGTTGAAGATGAGTTTTTCCGCGGCGCGACCACCGAGCAGCACAGCGATTTTGTACTCGAGTTCTTCTCTGGTCATGAGAAAACGGTCTTCGGTGGGGCGTTGCAGGGTATAACCAAGGGCACCAATCCCCCTGGGAATGATGGAGATTTTGTAGACCGGATCTGATCCCGGCAGGGCCAGGGCGGCCAGAGCATGGCCGGTTTCATGGTATGCGACAATTTCCCGTTCCTTTGGGTTGAGCAGGCGGTTTTTCTTTTCCAGGCCGGCGATGATCCGTTCAATGGCCAGGGTGAAATCCTGCATTCCGACCGCGCTTCCCTGCCGCCGGGTGGCAAGAAGTGCGGCTTCATTGACCAGGTTGGCCAGATCCGCACCGGAAAAACCAGTGGTCAGGTCAGCAACCTGACTGGGGTCGACATCAGTGGCCATTTCAATTTTTTTCATGTGCACCTTGAGAATGGCAATGCGGCCGATTTTATCAGGTCGATCCACCAGGACCTGCCGGTCAAAGCGGCCGGCTCGCAACAAGGCCGGATCGAGCACCTCCGGTCTGTTGGTGGCCGCCAGCAGCACCAGGCCGCTGCTGGAATCAAAGCCGTCTAATTCAACCAGCAGCTGATTGAGGGTCTGTTCCCGTTCGTCGTTGCCACCAAATCCCGCGGCAGTACGGGCACGACCAAGCGCGTCGAGTTCGTCGATGAAAATAATTGCCGGGGCTGTTTTCCGTGCCTGGTCAAAAAGATCGCGAACGCGGGCCGCTCCCACACCGACGAACATTTCGACGAATTCGGAACCGCTGATGGAAAAAAACGGCACTGAGGCCTCGCCCGCGACGGCTCTGGCCAACAAGGTTTTCCCGGTGCCGGGAGGGCCGACCAGGAGGACGCCTTTCGGCATGCGAGCCCCCAGCTTTCCGTAGTCGTCCGGAGCCCTGAGGAAATCGATGATCTCCTGCAGTTCCGCCTTGCTTTCATCGACGCCGGCGACATCGGCGAAACTGACCCCGGTCTGGTGTTCCACGTAGATCTTGGCCTTGGATTTACCGATGTTCATGAATCCGCCGCCCATCCCCTGCTTTTCACTGAACTTACGGAAGATAAAGAGCCAGATACCAACAAAGATCAGGGCCGGCACCACCCAGGAGAGAACAGTGACCAGAAATCGACTCTCATGCACCCGGGTGAAGGGAACACCATATTGTAACAAATGCTCAGCCAGTTGCGGTTCGACCCGGTTGGCGACCACAACGGTCCTGCCCTGGGCATCCGGTTCCCGCAGCACACCGGTGATCACGTTTTCCCGGATGGTCAGTTCGGTTATTTTGCCCTCCCGAAGCAGTCTTTCCAGGTCACTGTAGGGAACCGCGGTGATACTTCGCTGCTGGGCCCATATTTCATGAAAAATCAGAATTCCCAGAATAGCAAAAGCAGCGAAAATGATGTTGTATTTCTGATTGTTGTCCATAGCGTTGTTCAGAAAAGAGAAAAATAAAAACAAACAATATCAGATACATCACGATGGTGCGCGTGAACACTGCGTTATTGTTATCCTGGATCCGTGAGCGGCTGGTGAAGGTTATCCTCAAGGATTCTACTGAAATTATAATGCGAATACAGAACGATATGCCCCAAAAAGCGTCCAGACGTCACGGATTCAAGGTGTTATGGAAATAAACAGGGAAACCATCAATCTGCTGCCCCTTGGGCATTGGCAGGGTCCGGTTCATTTGATCCGTTCTCCCGAGCAGATCGAATCAATGGAGTCACCTCTGGCCCGGGCCGACCTGCTGGGGTTTGACACCGAAACCCGTCCTGCCTTCAAGCGAGGTCAACAATTCCCTCCCAGTCTGCTGCAGTTGGCAACCGGGGAGGAGGTGTTTCTCCTCCAGTTGAGATATACCGGTTTGCCCCGATCTATTCGGACGGTGCTCGAGGATTCGGCCATTATCAAAGTCGGGGTCGCGCCGGATCATGATTTGCGGGCGCTGCGGGCCATGGAACCCTTCCAGCCGGGGGGATTTATCGACCTGGCCAGGCTTGCCCGGGATTCCGGGATTCGGCAGCGTGGTCTCAGGGGGCTTGCCGCCGCGGTCTGCGCGGTACGGATCTCGAAAACAGCCCGGACATCCAATTGGTCCAGCGATGTCCTCACGCCCCGGCAAATCCGCTACGCCGCTACAGATGCCTGGATTGGCCGGGAGATATTTCTGCGACTGCGCAGCCAACGGACATGCCCACCGGATGACCCGTCCGCGGGTACACCTGCATCATGACATTTCCCCTGGATCCGTGAGCGGATGCCCCGAAGGGCGGCTGGTGAAAGTTGTTGCCAAGGATTCCACTGCAATTATAACCTTATTACAGAAAAATATATCCAAAACAAGCGTCCAGACGTTACGGATTCAGGATGAGCGGTACCGTTGACCAGCCGGCGAGGATCAGAAGGGCCAGTCTGATACTGTTGCCCGCTCTCTGATGTGTTTTAACTGGTCGGCCAGATCCTCTGTCTCGGCCTGCCAGTAGCGGGGCGAACCGAAATCGGGGATGATCCGGGAAACACCGTCTCCAGACACCTGCATGGCGCACCATGCCGAATAGTGTATGAAACGCATCGCCCGCAGTGCCTCGACCAGAAGAAGGTTTGAGCGGTCAAAGGGGCGGAAGGTTTCATATCCCTCCAGTATCAATTCCATTTCACGTGGACAATCGGCGACCCTGCCGGGAAGAAGCATCCACAGATCTTGAACCGGGGGGCCCATGACCATGTCGTCGAGATCGATGAGATGCAGCGACTCGCCCGGCCGGTAAATGAGGTTGCCCCGGTGGCAATCCCCATGAATTCGAATGGATTCGATCCCTGCGAACAACGGCAGGATTTCGTCGATGATGGCCGATGAGATCTGCTGGTAGGTCTCGGCGCATTCCACCGGCAGATGAGCACTGGCGAAAATGTATTGCAAGTGGGCCTTGGTGGTGATTCCGGGGTGCATCAGCGGGCGTTTCAGTGCTGGTTGGCGGGCCCCCACCAGGTGGACCCGGCCAAGGAGCCTGCCCAGGGCAATCCATTGTTCCTCAGTGAATTCGTCCGGATTCCGCCCGCCTTTTTTAGGGAATACGGCAAAATAGACTCCGTCATGTTCGCCAAGTGTGCCACCGTTCCGCAGGGGCAGGGGGGCGATAACCGGGATTTCGTCGGCAGCCAGTTCGCAGAGAAAATCATGTTCGTCCTGAAGGGCGGCCTGCGACCATCGATCCGGTCGATAGAGTTTGACCACCAGTCCTCGCCCTTCGCTATCGGCCAGTTCATACACCTGGTTGATATAGCTGTTGTAGGGGCGGCAGAGGTTGGTGCAGCGGATGCCAAGGGCCGATTCCACCAGATCCAGGATGGCTTCCGGGGACAGTTCCGATAACATCAGGCGTTGCCGTTGTGAGGCCATGGTCGTCATAGGCTGTCTGCTCCCTGGTGACTGATCTCGCTTTTTGTAACTGTGTATCAGTATCCCTTTTCGGTCGAACAGGTTCTGGAATCATGTGCTTATGGGCACAACAGTCTGATCGCCTGTACATGAAAGTATTGGTGAACGATAATCATTTCAGCAAAACTCTTTCAACCAACCGGGCGTTATGATAGTATCAAGGCTTTGATTCTGAAGCGCATTTAGCTGACACAATACGGCAGACAGACTCTTTTTGCCAGTTGTAATCAACATTCGACCCGCTTGACGGTATTCCGTCGAGGGCAGGAGCCATAAGGCTGCAGATCCCTGAGATTCTCCTGGGCGATTAAGCGTCCAGCCGTCACGGATTCAAACATATGAGATCAACCAGGACTATAGGAGGTCCAACATGAAAAAATGGGAATGTACTGTGTGCGGTTATATCCACGAAGGCAATGAACCGCCTGACGAGTGCCCTCTTTGTGCTGCAGACAAATCCAAATTCGTTGAAATCCAGTCCACAGAGGAAGGGTCATCACCTGAAAAGGTCGCAACGGTGGAACAGGGTGCGGTGACTGAAACCGCTCCAGAGCCTGCACCGGAACCAGCCCCTCCTGCTGAACCACCGCCTTCCGGAATGGCCACTCTCCTGGCCACGGTGAATGCATTGATTCTCCGCTACCATCTCCATCCGATCACCGTGCACACACCTAACGGGATTGTTCCCATGGCCTTTCTCTTTTTCTTTCTTTCCGTATTGCTGGGCCATCCGAGTTTTGACGCCGCGGCACTGTACAGTCTTGTTTTTGTCCTGATCGCCATGCCGGCGGTGCTCTACACCGGTTACTCTACCTGGCAGGATCGCTATCGGGGGGCGATGACTTCTGTATTCAAAATGAAGATCGGCGCTGCGGCGGTGAGCGTGGTGCTCATGCTGATCCTGGTTATCTGGCGGGCAGCACGACCGGACGTAGTCGCCGAGCCTTCTGGTGGCCGCTGGTTGTTTCTCTTGCTTGCCCTTGTGTTGCTTGGTGCGGTCGGGATAGCCGGCCACCTGGGGGGTCAACTGGTCTTTGGTGCGCGGAAAAAATGAAAGAACAAAGGATGTGCGCGAGAATCTGTATCAGGTAATTTTTATTCTTATTTATACTTGCCCCAGCGGCCCGTTTGATGTACTGTGACGGCCATAGTACTCGGGCGCTTGCACAGCGGTGCATAAAGAAAAACAACCTGCCCGTACAGCGGTCTTGCCGACTCCGTTTTTTTCTGAGTATTTTGGCGCTGGCCCGTGAAAACCAACATAATCAAAGGGAGGATAAAAGTATGGCATCAACAAAAGACAATCTCAAGGAAGCCTTTTCCGGTGAAAGTCAGGCTAATCAGAAATATCGTGCTTTCGCGAAGAAGGCTGAGAATGAAGGGTTTGCCAATATCGCCAGGTTGTTCAGGACCACTGCCGAGGCCGAACGTATCCATGCCGAGGGGCATCTCAAGGCAATGGACATGATCGCTTCCACCGCGGAAAATCTTCAGGCTGCCATTGACGGTGAAACCTACGAATTTCAGGAAATGTATCCACCCATGGTTGATACGGCAGTGGCCGACGGCCACAAGGCCAAGACCATGTTCAAGTTTGCCGTTGATGCGGAAGCGGTCCATGCCGACATTTACAAAAAGGCACTTGATGCGGTGAAAAAAGGTGTCGATCTCGATGTCAACGAGTTTTATCTCTGTCCCATCTGCGGGTATATCGAGCTGGGATCGGCCCCGGAGAAATGTCCTGTCTGCGGTGCTAATAAAGCGCTTTTTGAGCTGATTGCCTGAAGTGATGATGATCGGGGGCGCCAGGCCCTGATCCTGACCTGGATACGTGAGCGGATGTCACGGATTCAGGCCTGATCGATGAACCCTTCTCCCGCGTTGCGCAAAGTGGGTAAGGAGTGGTAGGAAGCACCCCCATGGCGCCCGGCGCGTCATGGGGGGGTGGGGATGATGTTTCAAAGGCTGGATTCGCGAGAACTGCCTCGGGAAGCACAGAACCCACTTTTTGCAGAAACCTGGATCCTTGAGCGGATGCCCAAAAGGGCGGATGGTCAAGGTTTTTATCAAGGATTCAGGAGAAAGACTCTTGGAAAAATATCTTAAACACTATTCTGGATTCCGCCAGTTATCCTTGATCCACTGGATTGTGTCCTTTTGAGTTTTAATGTCCATGGGGAGCCGGTCGTGAATGAATATTTCCAATCTGTTGCCAAGATTCTCCACCGCCCATGCTAAATGGTCGGTCAGATGATTGATCATATACAGAACTTCCCACCCCTCTTTTCTATTGAATTCGGTGTCATCGGGAATTCCGGAGATTCTGGGATCACCTTTTTCGTAATGAGACCAGTTGTATTCGTACACGAGATTGGATTTTTCAAATTTTTCCATGAAATCGCCTCATAAAGTGAGAAACAGGTACCAGGTTGATTTTGTACGTTAATCTATCAATATAAGCACCGCGATGACCTTGTAAAGGAAAGCGGGGGTCGAGGTGACGACCGCGAGGCCAAAGCTTAGGCAGAGCCTGTTGGCGAATAACAGTAAAGTCGCCGCTTTGAGGTGAAAGTAACAGGGTTTAAAAAAGAAGGGGAAGAGATGATTGACCAGCGGACGCGCGCCCAGCGCCTGTTTTTAACCGATACTCTGCGCGGCCAGGTGGATTTTTCGACAACAGACCAGCAGCGCGGGATGCCGCCGCCACCTCTGCAGAAACCCGCCGATCCCCTGGCAACGCGAATCCAGTTGGCTGGTCCGGAGGAGTGGGAGCCGGTTCTCAGGCCCATCGATCTGCACCAGGCGATTGCCCGGCGGCAGAGTCGGCGCAGGTACAGCGCTGCTCATCTCAATCTTGCCGAATTGTCTTTTCTCCTCTGGGCGACCCAGGGCGTTCACCGAGTGGTGGGGCCCGGAACCGCTCTGCGCACTGTTCCTTCAGCCGGTGCCCGGCACAGCTTTGAGACCTATCTGGCCATACAAAAAGTGACCGGAGTCACTGCAGGGCTTTATCGCTTCCTGCCTCTGGACAACCAGCTGGTCCAACTCCGTGAAGATGAAGATCTTGGCCCAACGCTGACCAATGCGACCTTTGGTCAGTCTTTTGTCGGCAGCGCGGCGGTGACGTTTATCTGGGCCTGTATTCCCTATCGGAGTGAATGGCGCTATGGGCTCACCGCTCACCGGGTGATCCTTCTCGATGCCGGTCATCTCTGCCAGAATCTCTATCTTGCCTGTGAGGCAATTGAAGCAGGGACCTGTGCAGTTGCCGCCTACGATCAGCATGCCATGGACGACCTGGTCGGCCTCGACGGTGAGGAAGAATTTGTTGTTTACCTGGCCCCGGCAGGCAAACGTTAAGGAGTCTAGTAAAAATAACTTGAACACTATGGGTTTTGTTTAGGAGCAATCATGTAGTTCCACTCGCCGTGAAACTCATCACGAATGAGCGCGAGTTGTTCCATGTCTTTGTCGGGCACCTTAATA
>NZ_JAFFQC010000280.1 GCF_016918545.1 Desulfobulbus alkaliphilus
GGCGCACGCTGCACGTGCTCGACGTGGCGAGCGGGCGGGTGCAGCCGGACGAGCTGCATTGGGTGAAGTTCTCCGGCCTGTCGTGGGCGCACAACGGCTCGGGTTTCTACTATTCGCGCTTCCCCGCACCACCGGCGGACGCGCAGTTCCAGGCGCTGAACGAAAACCAGGCGGTGTATTTCCATCGCCTCGGCACCGCGCAGGATGCCGACCGGCTGATCTATGCGACGCCGGCACAGCCGCGTCGCGGCCACAGCGCTCAGGTGACCGAGGACGGCCGCTGGCTGGTCATCACCACCACCGAGGGCACGGACAATCGCTACGAGATCACCGTGCTCGACCTGACCGATCCAGCCGCGCGGCCGCGCACGATCGTGCCCGGCCTGCAGAACCAATGGTCGCTGGCCGGCAACGTCGGCGCGACATTCTACTGG
>NZ_JAFFQC010000281.1 GCF_016918545.1 Desulfobulbus alkaliphilus
GGGCACGCCTGCTTCCCCCCCGGCGATCCGGTCGAGGACGAAATCCTGCGCATCCTGCGTCGCCGCTATGACCGGGTGTCGATCGAGCGGCTGATCTGCGGGCCGGGCCTGCTGAACATGCACCGGGCCCTGGCCGAGATCGACGGGCGCGAGACCCACATCGATGAACCCGCTCAGATCACTGCAACGGCTCTGGCCGATCCGAACAGCCCGTGCGGCGCGACCCTGGCCCGCTTCTGCGCCATCCTGGGCGCGGTCGCCGGCGACATCGCCCTGACCACCGGCGCGCGCGGCGGCGTCTATATCGCCGGCGGCATCGTTCCGCGCATCCTGCCCTTCATCAAGGCGAGCCCTTTCCGCCAGCGCTTCGAGCGCAAGGGCCGGTTCAAGGAATATATGCAGGACATTCCGACCAAGGTGATCATGCATAAACA
>NZ_JAFFQC010000282.1 GCF_016918545.1 Desulfobulbus alkaliphilus
ACCCTGGACAAGGACAACGTGGTCGGCACCCAGAAGGTGACGGTCAGCGAGACCATCGGCGACATGTACCTTGTGGACTCCGGCCTCAAGGGCGGGGAACGCATCATCTGTGAAGGCATGGTCAAGGCCCGTCCCGGTGCCAAGGTCAGCGTCATGGGTGACGGACAGGCCCAGAAGGGACAGGCCGCCCAGAAGACCGCTCAGAAGTAGGTGATGGTCTATGGCAGCTTCGGCAAAACCAAATATCTTTTTGCGCAGACCGATCCTTTCGTCGGTCATCTCCATCGTGATCACGCTGGTGGGCGCGCTGGCCATGAAGGCCCTGCCCATCGCCCAGTATCCTGAACTGGTGCCGCCCACGGTCAACGTGACGGTCTTCTATCCCGGCGCTTCGGCCGAGACCATCGCCGGTACCGTGCTGGCCCCCCTGGAAG
>NZ_JAFFQC010000283.1 GCF_016918545.1 Desulfobulbus alkaliphilus
CATCCAGCCCGCCGATGTCGATGCCCAGTTCCAGGGCGCTGGTGCTGACCACGGCCAGCAGCTCGCCCGAAGCCATGCGGGCCTCGATCTGGCGGCGTTCCTCGGGCAGGAATCCCGCGCGATAGGCGGAGATGCGGCCCGCCCACGGCCCGGAAAGGCTCCCGGCCCACAGGCTGACCAGCTCGGTCATGCGGCGGGAACGGCAATAGACGATGGTGCGCAGCTTGCGCGCCAGCGCGGCCCGCAACAGATCGATGGCCGCCGTGGCCGGGCTCTGGTCGGGATCGAGGAAGACATAATGCCGTGCGCCCTGCGGCGCGCCGGACTGGTCCACCACCACGGGCGGCTGGCGCCCGGGCAGCAGATCGAGGCCGGAGAGCGACGCGGCCAGCTCGCCGGGATTGCCCACCGTGGCCGTGCAGAACACATAGGAC
>NZ_JAFFQC010000284.1 GCF_016918545.1 Desulfobulbus alkaliphilus
TCCTTCCTGTATGCTGCTGCTTTCTGCATCCTGTCCATATTTTTCCCCACGATATGTCCAACGGTTGTGCCGGATACCCGGCATGAGAAGGACGGCCCGCTGCCGCATCCCCGGGAACAGGGGCCCAAGAAAAGGCCGCCCCGCTCCCCGTCGGCACGGCCCGGCAGAGCCTGCCACCGCAGGTCCCGGCCGGAAAACGGACCTTTGTCCCGTGCTTACCGGCATACGCCGCCCCGGCTGCCGGGTACAGACCTGTTCCTGGCAAATAGTTGCCCAAAACTGTCGCGGGCTGCTCCACGAAAAAGGGGACACCTTGCGGTGTCCCCTGCATATGTTTCCTGCTGGGAAAGGCTACTCCACGGCAGCCGGGCTGACGGCCCCTAGGCTTCTTCGGTATCGCGCACCACTTCGAGGATGCCGGACTGACCACGGA
>NZ_JAFFQC010000285.1 GCF_016918545.1 Desulfobulbus alkaliphilus
TGGTCCGTCTGTACGGCTGAGGCGCGCAGGAGTTGTCTATGTCCAAGTTGTTCACCGCCCCACGTTCGAAGGGAACAGCCTCGTCGCTGATGGCGGCGGTTTGCCTGACGCCTCTGTTTCTGGCCGGTTGCGCCGCATTCCCGACGATGACCACCACGACTCGCATGCCCGATCGTGCAGAAGATGCGCGCAGCGGCGGTGATGTTGTGCCGACCGGTTCTGATGCGGCTGTCGCCGGAGCACGCAACCCGTCAGAACGTCTGTCCATACCGAGGCGTACTGCGCAGACACCCCAACGACCGCCGGCGACCGAAGCCGAAATCGCGGCGCTGCTGCCTGATGAGCCGGTCGATGCGACCTTGGCGCCGCAGTCTATCCCCCAATTCGCGGCGACCGTCTTCGGCGGCGTTCTCAATGTGCCCTATTCTCTCAG
>NZ_JAFFQC010000286.1 GCF_016918545.1 Desulfobulbus alkaliphilus
GTATTGCGCGAAGAAGGCGTGACGCGGGGCGAGCCGACGCCCGAACTGGACCCCATCCGCGCGTCGATCTGGCTGACCGACCGGTTCATCCCGGCGGGCCAGCGGGTGCGACTGTATGATGTGAACGGCCTGTTGCTGGTCGACAGCTATCAGGTGACGGAGGCCATCGGCGGGCGGCCCCTGCCCGACGCGCAGCCGGCTGGAACGGCGACCGAGGACGCCGCCAAGGCCAATCTGCTGTCCGAACGCAGGGTCGCGCGCGCCGACAGCGAACTGGCGGCCGAGGTGGCGGCGGCGCTGGACGGCTCGCCCCAATCGACCCTGCGTCGCAACGAATCCGGCGACCGCGTCGTCTCCGTCTCCATTCCCGTACGCCATGTGCGCCAGGTGCTGGGCGTGCTGACCGTCGAATCCGGGGACGTGGACGAAATCC
>NZ_JAFFQC010000287.1 GCF_016918545.1 Desulfobulbus alkaliphilus
GCCTATATGACCATGGCCATCGCCGAGTATCTGCGCGACCAGGACCTGGAGGTGCTGTGCCTGATGGACAGCGTCACCCGCTTTGCGATGGCCCAGCGCGAGATCGGTCTCGCCGCCGGCGAGCCCCCGACGACCAAGGGATACACCCCCACCGTCTTCACCGAACTGCCCAAGCTTCTGGAGCGCGCCGGTCCCGGCCCGATCCGGCCCGACGGCACGACGGCGGCGCCCATCACCGCCCTGTTCACCGTGCTGGTGGACGGCGGCGACCATGACGAGCCGATCGCCGACGCCGTGCGCGGTATTCTAGACGGCCACATCGTCATGGATCGCAAGATCGCCGAGCGTGGGCGCTTCCCCGCCATCGACGTGCTGAAGTCGGTCAGCCGCACCCTGCCCGGCTGTCAGACCCCGCCCGAGCGCGAGCTGAACA
>NZ_JAFFQC010000288.1 GCF_016918545.1 Desulfobulbus alkaliphilus
AGATTGGGCCTTTTCATTTCCAGACCCGGCCATAGTGCCGGGTTTTTTATTTGGAGCAGGCCGTGACCGACCAGCAACACATTGATGCCGAAATGGAGCGCGAGATCCAGACTCTCGGGCTGACAGCGCCGCGTGTGACCCCTGACCAGATCGATGCGCTGATGCGTGGCGTTCGCTATGAGGTGCAGGTTGTGCCTGGCACCACAACCACGCTGGCCACCGCCATTGCTGCCAACGGCTTCACCCTTGCCATCGGCATGACCGCCTGCGCCGACCCGGCCAACTTCAATGCAGAGCTTGGCGCCAAGTACGCCATCAAGGATGCCGAAGCCAAGGCCCGTCAAGAGCTGTGGAAGCTGGAAGGCTGGCGGCTCAAGTGTCACCTCGAGAAACCTGTGCTGTTGGTGAGCGGCGCCTGCCAGATGTCAGGTG
>NZ_JAFFQC010000289.1 GCF_016918545.1 Desulfobulbus alkaliphilus
TGTCAACGCCTCATCGTGAAAAGCGACTCGCGAACCGTATACTTCTAGAAGAGCAAGTTTCTGATGCCGGTCGTATGGTTCGTCCAATGGTCAGCGATCGAGTGTGGATCACAGACGGGGTGCTGACCCGTGCTGAGCTTAACCGACTTTATGATGCAGCAACCTTCTACGTCTGTACGTCCCATGCCGAAGGACAAAATCTTCCCTTGCTCGAAGCGATGGCAAGAGGAGTGGTGCCGGTTACAGTCGATCATACTGCAATGTCTGACTACATTTCAGATAACGATGCTGTCGTCATCCCCTCGCGGACGAGGCCTTTGGATATTCGCCTTGCAGCGCGATATCGCATGTATGGCGTAGAGACGAATTATGTCGATGCGGACGATGTGAGCTCTGCCTTGCAGCGAGCAGAAGACATGAATGATGACGCC
>NZ_JAFFQC010000028.1 GCF_016918545.1 Desulfobulbus alkaliphilus
CTGCCGGGGCATTATCGCCCTGCACTGGATCTTGGTGGCATGGTTGCTGTTCAAACAGAGTCACCCTCCTCCGTAGTAGCTGTTGAATAGTGTATTGACCCCAGGGCTATTTGTGGGGAGTTGACAGATCGAAGATGCCATCTCGTTTCACGAGGGCATCTCGGGAAAAATCCTGGTGGAAAAGATGAATCCCGCCTGGCTGATTTTTTCTGATGGGTTTAACTACAGCAAAATATCATCACTGCTTAAACGGATTCTTGATTTTTTCCTGGCTTTGTTCGGCCTTGTTGTCAGCCTGCCTATTACCGTGATCACGGCGATCCTGATTAAGCTTGAATCGCCAGGGCCGATTTTTTACCGGCAGGAGCGGGTGGGGGCGAAGGGCAGGGTTTTCTCCATTATCAAGTTCCGCTCCATGCGCCAGGACGCGGAGAAAAACGGTGCGGTGTGGGCATGCTCCAACGATGCCCGGGTTACCCGAGTGGGAGGATTTATCCGCAAGGTGCGCATCGATGAAATCCCGCAGATGTGGAATGTGATCAAGGGGGAGATGAGTTTTGTCGGACCTCGGCCGGAGCGACCGGTGTTTGTCGAGCAACTGGTGGATACATTGCCCTATTACGCTCTACGTCATTTTGCCAAGCCGGGCATCACCGGTTGGGCCCAGATCTGTTACCCCTATGGCGCGTCGGAAGAGGATGCCCTGCGAAAACTGGAGTATGATCTGTATTACATCAAGAATCAGTCATTTTTTCTTGATTTGCTCATTGTGTTCAGAACAGTCAAAACCGTGCTTTTTCAAAAAGGGTCACGCTGATTTTTTTACGGATTGCCCCGGGAAATGAAAGCAGGTTGGTGTTGGGATTCGTGCCTCACCCCAACGGGTCTCAATTTTATGCCGGGGTCAATGGATGTCTTTGATTTCCCTTTATGTTTTTCCGCCTGAATCGAACCTGCGTGGGCAAACGATACAGCCGTTTGCCCACCCTACGGAGCATCGGTGTTGATTGCTGTTTGGTCAGTAATATCGTGGGGTTGGTAGGGTGAGCAGGAGTCTTTTTTCCTGCCCACGGCCCACGCGGTATCGTACAATCTCTTTCCCCCGCCTTGAACCATGAGAAAACCAGACAATGTCGCAAGAAATTGACAATCCCCATGACAAATTGATCAAGCAGGTGCTCGGTGAACCGGAAAACGCCGCCAGTTTCCTGGCCGCCAACCTCCCCGCTGAACTGGTGACGCACCTGGATCTTGATAGCCTGGCCGTGGTGCAGACCTCGTTCATCGATGCGCAATTTGCTCAATCCGAAGCGGATTTACTCTTCTCGGTCACTGTTGCCAACCGGCCGGGATACGTGTATCTTTTAATCGAACATCAGAGTAGCCCGGATGGGTGGATGATGCTGCGCCTGCTCAGCCCTGAATCCGTGACGGCGGGCTTCTTGTTTTGGATATATTTGTCTGTAATCAGAGTATAAGTGTAGATACATTTTTCATAAAACGCCTTCACCCGCCGCCCTTCGGGGCGTCCGTCCGCACGCCATCTTTATTGCCCGTAACCGTTCGATAAAGTTTACTTTAATCGAACGGTTACGGACAACAAAGCTGACGCACGGATGAACGCTCACGGATCCAGGGCAGTTACATGGTTCAGGTGTGGAAACGGTTTCAACGAGAGACACCTGGCTGCGAACGGTTGCCGCCCATCATTCCCTTGGTGGTGTTTCATGGCTCCAGGGGCTGGCAGGGGCCAGTGACCTTTGCGGATCTTGTGGATGTGCCTCATCAGTGCTTTCTGCCCTACACGCCGGCCTTTCAATGCAAGCTCTTTGATTTGTCTCCTCATGGCATGGAAGAATTGACCGGTAATGCCATGGTACGGATTTTAAGCGATTTGTTCATCGCCCATGGGTTGCCCGAAAGAGACGGCTTGGGGAAGCTGGAAAAAGCGTTTACAACCTTGAATGAACTCCTGCAGGCTCCAGGGTTTGCTCAATACCTTGAAATCGTATTCCGATATGCCCTGCAGATAGGCGATATCCCCAAAGAACAACTGGGGCGGATGGTCATCGAGACCATTAAAAAACACGATGTGGAGGATTTTCTCATGACCACTTATGAACAATTGAAACAGGAAGGCAGGATGGAAGGCAGGTCAGAAGGTGCCAGCCGGGTGCTGCTCCGCCTGCTTGGGAAAAGATATCCCGAGGGTGCGGATCGGCTCCTGCCTCTGCTTCAGGAGCTGACCCCGGAACAGCAGGATGCCTTGAGCGAGAAGATCCTCGATGCCGTCAGCTTTGAGGAGATTCACGCCTGGCTTACGTCTATCCGGGGTAATTGAAGTTAATCTTGTTGGGGTTCATGCTTTATCCCAATGAATCTCAATCTTCTCCCAGGGTCAATGGATGTCCCTGATTTCCCTTTACGGTTTTTCACCTGAATCGAATCCGCGTGGGCAAACGATACAGCCGTTTGCCCACCCTACCCAGACATCGGTGGTTTTAGGATTTTAGTCAACAATATCGATGGTTTTGTAGGGTGGGCAGGCGTCCTTTTGCCTGCCCACGCGGTATCGTACAATCTCTTTCCCCCGCCTTAAACCATGAGAAAATTACACCATGTCGCAAGAAATCAACAATCCCCATGACAAATTGATCAAGCAGGTTCTCGGTGAACCGGAAAACGCGGCCAGTTTCCTGGCTGCTAATCTGCCTGCCGAACTGGTGACCCACCTGGATCTTGATACCCTGGCCGTGGTGCAGACCTCGTTCATCGATGCGCAATTTACTCAATCCGAGGCGGATTTACTCTTCTCGGTCACGGTTGCCAACCGGCCGGGATACGTGTATCTTTTAATCGAACATCAGAGCAGCCCGGATGGGTGGATGATGCTGCGCCTGCTCAGTTACATGGTTCGGGTGTGGAAACGATTTCAAAGAGAGACACCTGGCTGCGAACGGTTGCCGCCCATCATTCCCTTGGTGGTGTTTCATGGCTCCAGGGGCTGGCAGGGGCCAGTGACCTTTGCGGATCTTGTGGATGTGCCTCATCAGTGCTTTCTACCCTATACACCGGCATTTCATTGCAAGCTCTTTGATTTGTCTCCCCATGGCATGGAAGAATTGACCGGTAATGCCATGGTACGGATTTTAAGCGATTTGTTCATCGCCTATGGGTTGCCCGAAAGAGAAAACCTGGGGAAGCTGGAAAAAGCGTTTACAACCTTGAATGAACTCCTGCAGGCACCAGGGTTTGCCCAATACCTTGAAATCGTATTTCGATATGCCCTGCAGATAGGCGATATCCCCAAAGAACAACTGGGCCGGATGGTCATCGAGACCATAAAAAAACACGATGTGGAGGATTTTCTCATGACCACTTATGAACAATTGAAACAGGAAGGTAGGATGGAAGGCAGGATGGAAGGCAGGATGGAAGGCAGGTCAGAAGGTGCCAGCCGGGTGCTGCTCCGCCTGCTTGGGAAAAGATATCCCGAGGGTGCGGATCGGCTCCTGCCTCTGCTTCAGGAGCTGACCCCGGAACAGCAGGATACGTTGAGCGAGAAAATCCTCGATGCCGTCAGCTTTGAGGAGATTCACGCCTGGCTTACGTCTATCCGGGGTAATTAAAATCACGACGTGATGTTGGGGTACGTGCCTCACCCCCATCTACGGGCTCTTGCTGAGGTAATGCCGGCAAACATCTTAAGGGCGACACCTCGGAACCGCGTGGGCAAACGATATGACCGTTTGCCCACCCTACCCGGGCATCGGTGGTGATTGCTGTTTGGTCAATAATATCGGAGGGTTTGTAAGGGTGGGCAGGCTTCTTTTTGCCTGCCCCCGCGGTATCTCTTGCTTTAATTGCTTGCATCGTGATACAATGAAAGCAATTAAAGCACATGGATGAGGTGAAATCATGCCATCAGTCACTATTAGAAACGTGCCGGATGAGGTTCATCGCGCTTTGCGGGTAAGAGCCGCACAGCATGGCCGAAGCGCCGAAGCTGAAATGCGTGAGATACTGGAAAAAGCCGTCCAGCCGGAAGGAAGGATAAAACTTGGTTCTTTACTTGCCTGCATTGGTCGCAAAATCAATTTGAGCGATGATGAGTTTTTGTTTCTTGAGCAGACCCGAGATAAAACTCCGGCCAAACCTGTGGATTTTGCATGATACTCTTGGATACAAATGTCATTTCCGAGCCGTTGCGTCGTGCTCCTGAAACCCGTGTTATTAACTGGATTGATGCACAATCACTGGAAACGCTCTATTTATCAGCAATCACCGTGGCAGAACTGCGTTGTGGAGTTGCCAATCTTCCCGTTGGCAAGCGACGAGATGAACTGCAAACCAGTCTGGAAAATCAAATTCTGCCGCTGTTTGCCGGACGTGTACGTCCGTTTGATATCGACTGCACAACCGCTTATGCTGAGCTCATGGCAAAAGCCAAATCCGTCGGCGTAGCAATTGCCGCAGCAGATGGATATATTGCGTCTATTGCTGCTACGAACAGATTCAGCGTCGCGACACGAGATGTCAGTCCATTCCAAGCCGCGGGTGTCAACGTTATCAACCCTTGGGATGATTAAAAAGCGAAAAGGGGTCAGGCCTCCAAGTCGTTAAGTTGCCGTAGTGGAGAATTAGGGGTTTCCTCCTGATACCTGGCCTTTATTGGGACCTGAATCCGTGACGGCTGGACTCTTGCTTTGAATATATCTTGCTGTAATCATGTTATAATTACAATAGAATCCTTGACAACACCTTTCACCAGCCGCCCTTCGGGCCATCCGTCCGCACGTCATCTTCATTGCCCGTAACCGTCCGATAAAGTGTACTTTAATCGAACGGCCACGAACAACGAAGCTGACGCACGGACGAACGCTCACGGATTCAGGTGGGAAATAATAAGGTCATTCAAGGTACGTATTGTCAAGGATGTCCGTATGTTTCCAACCATGCACCGATTTTTGCCAACAAACCAGGACCTCTTTCCCATGGCTGTGAAAATCAACACGATGGATCCGGATCCCAAGGATTGAATATCTGGACACCTGTCCCTTTAAAATCATCGACATTGCGAGTGACAACTGCCATACCGTGAACCAAGGCTGTGGCCGCGATCAGTCCATCCCGGATCGGATGAGGGTTCGGAACGTGTAATTTTGCGCTCTGGAGAGCGACCGCCAGGTCGATCGGCAGAATACGGCCCGCAAAGGCTGGGAGAACATGGCTGTCAAGCCAGATCCTGAAAATGGCCCCTTTTTCCGGATCACGTCGTTCGGCAAGAAGTACCCCGATCTCTAATTCCTGAATTGTTACCACTGAAAGATAGAGGTCGGGCGTGTCGACGCTATCAGCCCATTGAGCAACATTTTCATCAGCCTTGCCGAGGCGGACTTTCCTCAGCTCGGAGACTACATTCGTGTCAAGAATGAACATTACAAAAGCTCAGCAGTACGTGGGACCTCACCAGACCGGGGGATTTCCAACTCAAGGTCTTCGCTGCCGGGCATGGCCAGAAGATCGGCAATCTTCTGCCTGCTCCCGGAAAGCTGTTGATACTCTTTCATGCTCAAAAGAACATGGGCCGGCCGGCCTCTGTCGGTGATAAACACCGGGCCATTATTTGCGGCCTTTTTTGCCTCGCTGATATGTTGATTGAATTCACGGCTGGATATTGTTGTGATAGGCATAATGCACCTCCTTTTGGATTTTCATGTAGTAACATTGCTACATGCGCTGCCATTGTGCAAGGAAATAGTACAATATACGGGGTCAGACCACCTAGTTGCCATGCCAGCAGGTGGAAACAGGCTTGGATGCTAGTTTCTTATCAGGACACGAGCGCACCCACGAGCCAAGAGTTGTAGGGTGGGCAGGCGTCTTTTTGCCTGCCCACGCGGTAGCTGTTTCTCAATCCAATCGCCGGACGGCATCAATGTATATTTCCTTATCGCGCCGAGGGCCAACCGCCAGAACATAAACAAAAACCTTGGTGGCGACGACGCGGTATACCACCCGGTAGTCGCCGACTCTCAGTTTACGGAAACCGGCCAGGTTCTGGGAAAGCGGGGCACCGAACTGCAACGGTGCTTGCGTGAGCTTTACGTTAATTGCCCGCATCACCCGGCGGGCTGCTGCCGGGCCGATGCTTTCCAGATCTCCGGCCACATCCCGATGGTAGAGTATGGTCCAACGCATCAGGCAAATTTGTTCATCATTTCTTCATGGGAGATACCTTCAGCCGGTTCAAAGGTATGCAGGCGGGCCAAGGCCAGGGCGGCGAGGCGCAAATCTTCCATTTCCTCTTCCATGGCCTCGTAGGCATCGATGGACATGAGTATAGCCTTGGGAGCATTGTTTTTCAGGATAACAAATCGATCTGTGTCGCCTTTTTCCAGGGCTTCAAGGGTAACGGACGTCTTTTTTGCGAGTGCAGTTGCTGATAAGTAATCTTTCGCGCGCATAATTTTCCCTTTTCTTTGTGCGTTATTTTGCACATAATAAGCTGATTTCATGGTGGTGTCAACGAGCAGAATGGGGTCAGGCCTCCAAGTTGTTAAGTTGCCTGTTTTGTTCACTGCTGAAGGGTGATATTTTGCATCCGCGTGGGCAAACGATACGGCCGTTTGCCCACCCGTAATAAGGGGTAATAAGAGGTCAAGTCTGCTTTTGGCTTTTTTGTCACGGAAGAGGGGGCAGAAAGATAATGTGAGATGGTGGGGTTCGTGCCTCACCACCAACCTACGGCCTGGTTTCCATGGAGGGTGTTGACCTTTATGCAGCTCGAACGCCCGGTATTGCGGATGACTTCCAGGCAGATTTCCATCGCGTTGCAAATATTAGACAAAACGGTTGTCCTCTGCTAAAATTCAAATTATCCATTTTTTGTTCGCGAAGGTTGCTAATGGCCAGTTTTTCTCCCAAC
This sequence comes from Desulfobulbus alkaliphilus, assembly GCF_016918545.1. Classification (GTDB taxonomy): domain Bacteria; phylum Desulfobacterota; class Desulfobulbia; order Desulfobulbales; family Desulfobulbaceae; genus Desulfobulbus; species Desulfobulbus alkaliphilus. Next base: position 6,929 of record NZ_JAFFQC010000028.1, read on the forward strand.
CTCTCCATCTTGCCTCCGCCGCAATTGCAGCTTTAGCCCGAGCTAGACGCCACACCTGGTTATTGTATGTTCAACGGCCGGAAGGAGGATGGCATACACCATGAAACCTTTGCCAACCACATCCGAACTCTTGAAAGTTGCTCGTCGTGTTGTCTGGTTCAAAGAACCGGAGGAGGCTTTAGCCGAGCCGGTGCATTTCCTTGCCCATGTGATGACGTATGGGACTGTCGAAGATCTCCAGGCCTTGCAGGGTGTTGTCGGGATGGAAGATTTTCGCGAAGTTCTGGAGAAGGCCCCCGCCGGTGTATTTGATGCCAGGTCATGGGCCTACTGGAATCTCAAATGCGGGCGTGTTCCTTGTCCCCCTCTTCCTGTGCGGCAGGGTCTGCAACCCATTCGCCCTTTGTCGTGACTATCGATGATGAAGGATAGTGTGTACCATGGAACCGCGTGGGCAAACGATACGGCCGTTTGCCCACCCTACGCGGGCATCGGTGGGGATAGATTTTTGGTTAATAATATCTGGTAAATAGAGATTTCCCCTGCTATCGCACGTAAACTTTTTCGAAGTATGGAAAAACAAGGGCAGCGAGAATGGAAAAAGAAAAAATTATCGACACTCTGCGTATGTATAAAAAAGAACGAGCCGATCATTACGGTATCATAACCATCGGTATTTTTGGTTCGACAGCACGGGGTGATGCTCGTGAGAAGAGTGATGTGGATATTGTCCTCCGTATCCGGGAACCCGACCTGTTCATGCTTTTAGGAATAAAGGAAGAATTAGAAGAAAGACTCCATCGTCCGGTTGATATTGTTACCTATGGAGACAATATGAACCTTTTCCTCAAAAAAAGAATCGACGAGGAGGCAGTGTATGTATGACCAGGAACTCTGCTTGGAAATCCTTCGGCAGATAGAAGGGGCCGCAATCAAGATCTGTGATCGTTTCCAGGTGATACACCAACCATCCGACTTCACTGATAATCCAGCTGGAGTCGAAAAATTGGACTCCATCTGCATGATGTTGATCGTTATAGGAGAGTCACTGAAAAATCTCGAAAAAGTCACCGGAGGAAAGCTCCTTGCGAAATATCCTCAAATTGATTGGAAAAAAGCTATGGGTATGCGCGATATCATTACTCACCATTATGCGGATATCCATGCGGAAACTATTTTTTTTACGTGCCAACGTAAAATTCCTCCACTCCTTGAAACAGTGAGAAAAATGACCCGAGATCTGCGGTGAACTGACGATGCTTTTGAATCGTTTTCAGGTTTGGGCTAACTTGCACAGGCTCTGGGATCTGCCCAATACCTTAAAGGCGACACCTTGCATCTGCGTGGGCAAACGATACGGCCGTTTGCCCACCCTACCGAAGTATCGTTGGGGGTATATTTTTAGTCAATAATATCGAGGGGTTTGTAGGGTGGGTAGGCGTCTTTTTGTCTGCCCACGCGGTGGTATAATCATCCTATTGGGGCAATATGTCGCATTCGTTATCTGTTGAATATTCGGAGAGCTTGCTGGTTCATTTCCGTCGGGCCGAGGTTTTGCGGACAGAAGCTGTTGGCTTGACCGCCATCGATTTGAACAGTCGTCAATTATGTGATCTTGAATTGCTGCTGAACCGGGGTTTCTACCCCTTGAACGGGTATCTGGGGCCTGATGATTATAATCGGGTGCTGGAAGAGATGCGCCTGACCGATGGCACGGTATGGCCCATGCCGATCAGTCTGGATGTCTCCGAGGCGGTGGCTTCGCGGCTGCAAACCGGGCAGCGGGTGGCCTTGAACGATGAAGAGGGTTTTCTGCTGGCGATTTTGACGGTGGGTTCGATCTGGCGGCCGGATAAAGCCCATGAAGCGGAGCTTGTGTACGGCACGCGAGATGCGGAACAGCACCCTGGAGTGCAGGCGCTGTATCACAAAACCAGGGAATGGTATGTCAGCGGCCAGGTTGAAGGACTAGCCTTGCCCATTCATCATGATTTCCGTACCCTGCGGGCGACCCCGGCGGAGACCCATCGGCGTTTTACCCAGTACGGCTGGCGGCGGGTGCTGGGTTTTCACTCCCGTGATTATCTCCATTGCGCCCATCGGGAAATGGTATTGGCCGCGGCCCGTGACATCAACGCCAACATTTTCATTCAGCCGGTTGCCGGCCTGGATCATCCCGGTAATCGCGCCCATTACACCCAGGTGCATTGCTACCAGGAATTTGTCAAGCAGTTCCCGGCCAACATGATTTTTCTCGGTCTTCTCGTGCTTGCCGACCGCTTTGCCGGCCCGCGGGAAGCGCTCTGGCATGCCATCATCCGCAAAAATTACGGCTGCAGCCATTTCATGGTGGCTGGCGACCATGGCGATCCCTTTGCCCATTTCGGGGACAAGCTTTTTTATCCTCTGGGAGCGGCTCAGCAGTTGGTGGCGGACAGGGCCGCCGAGACCGGGGTCGAGATGGTGCCGGAACGGGCCATGGGCTATGACGAGGACAAGGCCCAGTATGTTTTCCTGGATGCGGCCGGTGCGGATTCCGCAGTGAAAACCATCACTTCCCAGGAGTTGAAGCGACGTTTGCAATGGGGACTGGAAATACCGGCCTGGTATTCTTTTACCGGTGTCATCGATGTGCTGCGCCGGGCCTTCCCGCCTCGATCCCGGCAGGGGTTCACGGTGTTTTTGACCGGTTTGTCCGGGTCGGGCAAGTCGACCATCGCCAAGGTGCTCATGGTGCGGTTCATGGAAATGAATGATCGACCGGTGACCCTGCTGGATGGGGATATTGTCCGCAAGAATTTGTCGTCCGAGTTGAATTTCAGCGAAGAGCACCGCAATCTCAATGTGACCAGGATCGGCTTTGTTGCCAGTGAGATCACCAAGAACGGCGGTATAGCGTTGTGTGCGCCCATTGCCCCGTATGAGGCCTCTCGGGCAGCTAATAGGGAGTTGATCAGCCGGTATGGCGGGTATATCGAGGTCTATGTGTCCACCCCGCTGGCGGTATGCGAACAACGGGATCGCAAAGGGTTATATGCCAAGGCGCGCCAGGGGTTGGTCAAGGGGGTGACCGGAATTTCGGATCCGTATGTGCCGCCGGTTAATCCCGAGTTGACCATTGATACCAGCACCATGACCCCGGCGGAGGCGGTGCAGGAGATTTTGCTGTATCTGGAAGAACAGGGGTTTGTGGCGTAGGGGGTTGGGGAGGGTATACACGCGTGGGCAAACGATACAGCCGTTTGCCCACCGAAGTATTGATGTTTATATGAAACTTCTCTCTGCCACAGGAAATTAGGGACACTTCCCCTATTTCTCCTTTTCTTTGCAGAAAAGGAGAAATAGGGGAAGTGTCCCTAATTTCCTAATTTCCTAGGGGAAGTGTCCCTAATTTCCTAATTTCCTAGGGGAAGTGTCCCTAATTTCTGCATCCGGTTCCGCTGCCGTGCGGAACCGGATGGACACGAGCGAAAATCACTCGTCAATGGTAATATTGTCTTTTATTCTTTCCAGGGTTTTGTCGCCGATACCGCTGACCTTGGTGAGATCGGCAACGGATTTGAAGTCGCCGTTCACGGTGCGGTACTCGATGATGGATTCAGCCTTGACCTGTCCGATTCCTGGCAGGGTAGCCAACTCATCGCCATTGGCGGTGTTGATGTTGACTCTGGCAAATCCAGCGGTTGCCAGGAAAAGTACGAGCATCAGGGCCACGATCAACTTTTTCATACCTGTCTCCTTTGGTGGTTTTTGTTGCAAAGCAAGGTTAATGTTCTTTACATGATAGGCCTCGTAAAAAAGGAATGTCAAATGCATCTCAGTGCTTAACAGGCTGAAATCACCCATCAATAGTACGAGATTTGTTCTGCTGCAGGCAATTTGGGGTTTTCATTTTTTTTATTTTTTTCTGTGTGATGTTTGGGAAATTAGGGAAATCAGGGACACTTCCCCTATTTCTCCTTTCTTTTGGAGAAATAGGGGAAGTGTCCCTAATTTCTTCTTTCTTTTGGAGAAATAGGGGAAGTGTCCCTGATTTCCTCTGTTGGTACTGATTATGAATTTGAAACGTATCCTGCCCATCTTTCTGCTCACGGCCTTGCAGGTTTCCTGCGCGCCGCAGTATTACCAGGGTCCGGTCACGGATCATTTTGATGGCGTCCGGTTTGCCAATCCCGGGTCCCCCATGGATAAAAATTATTTTGATCTGCTGAAATGGATGGTGAACCGTGATAAACAGCCATGGCCGCCGTACCGGGAATTGGAATACACCGATAAACCACCGGCCCTGGTTGAGGGTGATCTGCTGCGGGTTTCCTTTGTCGGTCATGTGACCCTGCTACTCCAGACCCAGGGACTCAATATTCTCACCGATCCGGTATGGTCGGACCGGGCCAGTCCTTTTTCCTGGGCCGGACCCAGGCGGGTGTATCCACCAGGGATCCGTTTTGAAGATCTGCCGCCGGTGGATCTGGTTCTGATCAGCCACAACCATTACGATCATCTTGATCTGGCCACCATTGCCACTATCTGGCACCGGGATCAGCCCCGGATCATTGTCCCCCTGGGCAACGACACCATCATCCACGCCCGTATTCCAGAGGCCGTGGTGGAGGCGTATGATTGGGGCGACCGGGTGGAGGTGGCCCCTGAAGTCACCGTGTACCTGGAGCCCATGCACCACTGGTCGGCCCGCGGTCTGTTTGACCGCAACCGGGCCCTGTGGGCTGCCTTTGTCATTACCACGCCCGGAGGCAATTTGTACTTTGTCGGGGACTCCGGCTACGGCGAAGGTAAAAATTTCCGGGCCGCTCGGGAGAAATTCGGGACCTTTCGGTTGGCTGTTCTGCCCATCGGTTCCTATGAACCCCGCTGGTTCATGGGCTCCAACCACATGAATCCGGAGGAAGCGGTCCTGGCCTACCAATTGTTGGGGGCTCCCTTGACGATTCCCATCCATTATAACACCTTTCAACTGACAGATACCGGATATGAGGCACCCTTGCGGGATCTGCAGACTGCCATGGAGGAGTACCAGGTACCTGAGGGTCGTTTTCGCGCAATGAAGGTAGGGGAGCATTGGTGGGTCCCCTGATGCGGGAACCTAAAATTAGGGACACTTCCCCTATTTCTCCTTTTTTTTCGGGAAAAAGAGAAATAGGGGAAGTGTCCCTAATTTTAGGAAGTATTTTTGGTGAATTTATCGGCAATCCCCTTTACCATCCAACTGGAGAGTGTCCATTTCCCGCCTTGTTTGCGCTGTTTCTTTTTGAACCGATTGGAGTTATGAATATTGTTGTGGCCATACCTGGACAACCGATACACTGTCGGTACCAACGACCTGTTCCTGCAAATGGACCAGGGGCCTGGGGGGGCCGGTAAGCGTGAACCATACACGGTACATTCAAGCCGGTTGCCTGGTGCTGATGTTGATCGGCACCCCTTTTTTTTTCATTGGCGGCCCCGGTTATTATAGTTCACGATCGTTCCAGGCTGCCTGGAACCTCGGGCATGTCCTCTTTTTTTTCCTCTTTTCCCTCTGGCTCTTTGAACAGCTCAGGGGCAGGAAGTATGTATGGTCTCGGGCCAAGAGTTTTGTGTATGTGTTTGTGGTTGTTTTCCTGGTCGGTCTGCTGGTGGAGTATCTGCAGTTGCTGGTCAACGGCCGTGCTCCCGATCCTTTTGATCTGCTCCGTAACCAATTGGGCTGCCTGCTGGCTTTTGCCCTGGTGACCCGTCCACCGCTTTTCAGTCGGCACAGGTGGCAAGTCCTGTTCAGAGGTGTAGTTCTGGTTTTGTTGGCCATAACTTTGTGGCCGCTGACCAAAGCGGTGTTTGACGAACGCCTGGCCGTGGCCCAGTTTCCAGTGCTGTCCGATTTTGAGACACCCTTTGAACGATTTCGCTGGATGGATCCCCGTCAGCTCCGGGAGGAAAAGGAACAGGTCCGCCACGGGAGAAAATCGGTGCGGGTCCAATTGTCCACCGCCAAATACTCGGGTGTCTCGCTGTTTCATTTTCCCGGCGACTGGCGTGGGTATCAAACCCTGCATTTCAGCGTCTATAACCCCCTGACGGAGAATCTTGAACTCCATTGCCGGGTGCATGATCTCCTCCACCGAACCAGCGGCGCCGGTTTTCATGATCGTTTCAACCAGCGCTTTTCTCTGGCCCCGGGATGGAACGATCTGGTCGTTTCCCTGGAAGCAGTGAAAAATGCCCCCAGGGAACGGAGCATGGATATGAGCCGTATCCATGGATTTGGTCTTTTTGTAGTTCAGCAGCCTGATCCACTGGCCTTGTATCTGGATCATGTGTATCTCAGCAGGTAAATAGCGTGCATCGTCTTTTTCGTCCCCGTTCCTTTGTCTCTCTGCTCCTCACCGGGTTTGTCGTTGTTGTCCTGCCTCTGCTCATCGCCCTCGGCAGTTCCATTCACATTCTCGATGGCCTGGTGCAGCAGAGCGCGGTGGCGGTCTATCGTACCGTAGGTCGCATCGACAACTCCAGAAAGATGGTCAACCTGCTCCAGGCCCAGGAGCGCGCGGCACGCTTATTCACCGTCCTTGGGGATCGCGAGCATCTCAAGGACGTCAATGCCCGCCATCAGGATCTGGAAGAGCTGCGTCAGCAGATGCGGCAATTGTCGAACGGCGACAAGGAAATGATAACCCTGATCGAACAGTTGCAGGCTCAGGAACGGCATCTGGTTGCAGTTTTGAATCTGAGGACAGGCGATCCGGAGACCAGAAGAAAAATACGCAATGAGGCGTTGAACGGCTATGAAACGATTGGGTCCCTGGCCCTGCGGATAGAAAATTTAAGCAACATGTTGATGGTTCAAGAAATCGATCTTCTCAAGGACCAGGTTCGGATCAATAAACAGGCGCTTGTCTGGCAGGTTTCGGGTTTGATCTGTTTCAGTGGCCTGCTGGTGGTTCTTTTTGTCGTTTTGATCGTCAAGCCCGTCACCCAGGTGGATCGGAGTATTGAACGGCTCGGGGATGGCGATTTTGAAACCCCAATCAATGTCCGCGGCCCCAGGGACCTGGAGGCCATCGGGAGTAAACTCGATTGGCTGCGCAAACGCCTCAAGACCCTGGATAAGGAAAAAATTCGGATGCTGGCCCACATCTCCCATGAACTGAAAACGCCGCTTTCCTCTATCAAGGAAGGAGCAGGGTTGCTCAAAGACGGCCTGGTGGGGCCGTTGGGCCGACAGCAGGCGGAAGTGGTGACAATCCTGGACAGCAATTGCGATAAACTGCAGAAGCTCATTCAGGACATTCTTGATTTCAATATGGCTCGGGCCAAAGAGGTCCCATCCGATCTTGAACAGGTCAGGCTGGACCACCTGCTGACCGAGGTGGCCGGCGACCATCACAATGCCATCCTGGCAAGAAATATCCGTCTGATCACTGAGCTGATACCAGCCATGGTCAACGTCAACCGCAACCAGTTGAAAGTCGTGTTTGATAACCTGCTCGCCAATGCGGTCAAGTTTACGCCTGACAACGGTGACATCGCCATTTTCATGAAAAAGAAGAACAACAGGGTCAATGTGCTGATTGAAGATTCCGGACCAGGGGTGAGTGAAGAGGATCGATCGCAGATTTTTCTCCCTTTCTACAAGGGAAACAGTCGTGATCACTCCGTTGTTAAAGGTTCTGGCCTTGGTCTTGCAATAAGTAAAGAATATATCCAGAATTGCAGCGGAACACTCCGTCTGCTGCCCAGCAGCAGAGGGGCCCGTTTTTCAGTGACCCTGCCTACCGCGGGGGGAGTACAAACATGAGTAGATGGAGTGTGGTGGTCATAGGCCTTGTGGGGTGTCTTGTCTCTGGCTGCGTCGGCTTGATGCCGGGATCTTCCCTGCCTGATCAGCCCGGGGCCACGGTGATTTTTCAGCCATCGGAAACGGACATGATTTTATCGTGTCTGGCCGAGCGAGAGGGGTTGACCCGCAATGAAATGCGGGCGGAATATGCCGTCATCGAGGAGCAGGTCAGTGGAAATGATACGGATAGTATACCGCACCTGATTTGTCTGAGCCTGCATCGTCAAGCCAGTTATCAGCAGTTCAAGGATGGAATGGAATACCTGGCCGATCTCATTGATGCCAAGCCGGACCAAGCCGCCAGTCTGCGGGGTATTCTCATTCTTGCTCAACGCATCGACCGGGAAAAAATCAGCAGGTGGACCCTTGCCAACAGAAATCTTGATGAGAAAGAAGGGTTGGAAGCCGAAAATCGAGAACTGCTGGAACGGAACGAGGCGCTTAAAAACAACGCTGTGCAGGATCAGGCCCGGATTACAGAGTTGCAGAATCAGATTGAACAGTTGAAGGATATTGAAAATATTCTCAAGAGCCGAGAGCGTTGATATGAAAGCGCATCATCACAGAATACTGCTGGTCGACGATGAGGCCGATCTCCTTCGTTTATGGAAATTACGCCTGGAAAGCAAGGATTATGAGGTTGCGGTCGCGGAAAGCGGGGAAGAGGCTCTGGCCACCTTTGCCGCTTTCAAGCCGGATGTGGTGCTCACGGACCTGCGTATGCCGGGCATTGACGGTATTGCCCTGTTTGAGTCGATCCGCGCCCTCAACAAATCGGTCCCGGTCATTATCATCACCGCCCATGGCTCCATCCCCGAGGCCATTGATGCCACCCGGCAGGGGGTATTTTCCTTTTTGACCAAACCCATCGAAGGTGTGGCCCTGGTTCGGGAAATTGAGAGGGCCCTGGAGGCCTCCGGGAGCCTGCGCTCGGAAGGGGAAGCCCGGGAGGAGTGGCGGCAGCATATTGTCTGTCAAAGTGCGGTGATGGAAGAATTGCTTTCCCGTGCCCGCCTGGTTGCGGAAACGGATTCCACCATCCTCATCCGCGGCGAGAGTGGTACAGGCAAGGAATTGCTGGCCATCGCCATTCACAAGGCCAGTAAATACCGAAAAGGGCCTTTTATTCCAGTGAACTGTACCGCCATCCCGGAATCGCTACTCGAATCGGAGCTGTTTGGCCATGTCAAGGGGTCGTTCACCGGGGCCATGAAAAGCTATGCCGGCCTTTTCCAGTCCGCCCACAACGGCACCCTGTTCCTCGATGAAATCGGCGATATGCCGCTCCATATCCAGGTTAAACTGCTCCGGGTCCTTCAGGATCGGCAGATCCGTCCGGTGGGCAGTTCCCGGCCGGTGCCGGTCAATGTGCGGATTATTTCCGCCACCCATAAAAACCTGGAGGAAGCGATCCGCAACAACACCTTTCGCGAGGACCTGTTTTACCGGCTCAACGTGGTCAGCCTCGAGCTGCCTCCCCTGCACAAGCGCAAGGAAGACATCCCGCTGCTGGCCGAGCACTTTGTTGCGATTCTTACCGATAAATCAGATGCTCAGGCGAAACGCTTCACCCCGGAAGCAATGAAGCTTCTGGTGGAAGCCGAATGGCCGGGCAATATCCGTCAGCTTTATAATGTGGTGGAGAATGCGGTGGCCTTGGCCACGTCAACCTTTATTGGTGAGGAATTGCTCTATGACGCCATTAAGCAACACCAGAGAAAGGTTTTACCCCTGGCCGAGGCCCGCCGTCAGTTTGAACAGCAGTATCTGATTCAGCTCCTGCGCACGACCCAGGGCAATGTTTCCCAGGCTGCCCGGCTGGCGCAACGCAACCGCACCGATTTTTACAAATTGCTTAACCGTCATCACATAGTCCCAGCCCAGTATAAGGATTGAGGGGGTCGATGGTGGGGTACCGCGTGGGCACGATACAGCCGTGCCCACCCTACAGATCCCCGGTTGTGACCGAAAGGGCTACGAATCGACCGGTGGCGTGGTGCCGCGTGGGCAGGCAAAAAGACACCTGCCCACCCTACGAATCCCCGGTTGTGACCGAAACGGATACGAATCGACCGATGCCGCGGTAGGGTGGGCAAACGGCTGTATCGTTTGCCCACGCGGATATTGCGGATGTCGCGGATGTGAGGGCAAACCCCGACAAACCGGACAGGGAAACACCTCTCGCCTGTCTTTTAAAAGCGACATATTCAGCAGGCAAATATGTTTTTTGTTGTAAAAACAAAATTTTAAAATGTATGTTATTTGCGACAAAAAGCCACATCCTTATTCCTCGCCCTACGTCACATCCCGTCCATCATCGGTTGGCAGGCGGGGCACCAATAGGTCGCCCGCCCGGCAAGGGTGGCTTTGACGATGGGGAGAGCACAACACCGGCAGGGCAGTCCCTGGCGGCCATAGACCTGATGCTGCAATTGAAAATACCCGGGATGGCCACTGGAGCCGAGGAAATCGGCTATGGTCGAACCACCGGCATCAATGGCCTGCTGGAGAATGATCCGGCTATGGCGGGCAATGTCCTCCCAGGCCATGCCAGGAAGCTGACCAGCGGAAATCCGGGGGTGGACGCGGGCGGCAAAGAGAATTTCGTTGGCATAGATATTACCGATTCCAGCCACCAGTTTTGCGTTCATCAGCAGGGCTTTCACCGGTACCCGTCGGCTTGCCGCGAGCTGGAGCAGTCGGCTGCCGGTGAATGCCGCGTCGAACGGTTCGATCCCCTCACCCTGGCAAAAGTTTTTTTCGCATGAGGCGGCCTCGTCCGCCGACCACACCGCAACGGAGCCGAATCGACGTGAGTCATTGAGCCGCAGTTCCTGACCATTGTCCAGGCCCAGCATGAGGTGATCGTGCCGATGCCGAGGACTCGTTGCCGGCAACAGCCCGATTTTGCCGGTCATGCCCAGATGGATCACCAGCACCGCGCCACTGGCCATCCGCAGCAGCAGGTACTTGGCCCGCCGGTCAATGGCGATCACCTGCTGCCGGGCAATATGCGCCTGGAGGTGCTCCAGAGGCATGGCGGTGCGCAGGCGGTGACCGCTGCAGGCCAGGGTCATCACGGTTCGCCCGGGCATCTGGTCCTGCAAACCTCTTCGGGTCACTTCCACCTCGGGGAGTTCAGGCATGTTCACCTCCCGTGGCCACAGCCACCAGGTACTCATCAAATCCCATGATGCGGACTAGCGCACGCCCATGATCCCGCACCTGCAGACAAGTGGTCCAAATCTCATGGGACTCCACCGTCCTTACTTCAGTCAGGCTGATACGGTCAAACAGGCTCGGTGCATCGGGCAGCCAGCACTTCTTGACCGCCTCCTTGGCAGCCCACAGCAGGGTCAAGCGCACCAGCGGGTCGGGGATACAGTTGAGTCGGGCCAGTTCCGCTGCCGAGGTAAAACGTTCCTGCACGGCATGCAGTCGATCGGTCTTGTGCTGAATGTCGATGCCGCAGGGACCAGCAGCTGTCGCCACGGCCGCTGCATAGCGTCGGCTGTGGGAGATGGAGATCCTGGTTTCGGCCAGCTCTGCTGGTGCGGTGAGGACCGGCTGGCCGCTTGCTCCCGGCAGGAGTGCATAAGCGCTGTACGGCCATGATACCGCTTGCCTCATGCCACCCAGACGGGCAAGGCAGTGCTTGGCAACCAGTCTGCCGCCCAGCCATTCCAGTCTCCGTTTGGGATAGGCAAAGCGGGTAAAGATCCGGGCTTCGGCCGGAGCAAGCAGCGCGTGCAGGGAACTGCAATGCGCTTCCTCATCCAGCAGTGGCCGCAGTTGTTCAAGATCAAGGAGCGTCAGCCGGGCACCATGCGCTGCCAGGGGGGCGAAGCGAACGGCAAGGCGGTCCATCTCGGCCCAGAGGGGACGACAGGCAACGGCAATGTCATCCGGCACAGAGCTTGTTTTCTCTGCCAGATCCGGTATAATTGAATATTGTATCATTTTCGGGTGTTGCGCACGCGCTCACCAGTTTTCCGCCAAGCAATCTCTGGTCAAGCAGGTATGCCGATATTCAACGAAATGACCTATTTCGACCTGGTGGTCGCCTTTCTGTTTGTTTTTTTTCTCGTCCGGGGGGTATGGATCGGCTTCATGCGTCAGTTGGCGGCCTTTCTTGCCCTGGTGGGCAGTTATTTTGTGGCTGCCCGGTATGCCGACGACATCATGCCGTATGCCGAACGCTTTGTTGACAATCCCAAACTGTCGTTTTTTCTCTGTTTTGCCGGTCTTTTTCTGGTTGCTGCCCTGGTGTTCACCCTGTTGGGCAAGGTGCTGCAGGGGGTGATGCGTATTACCCTGCTGGGCTGGTTTGACCGACTGCTGGGCATGCTCCTGGGGGCAGTCAAGGCCGGGGTCATGGCCTCCCTGCTCTATATGTTTCTGGCGGCCACCCTGTCGACAACCAACGATCTCCTGCGTAATTCCATCACCTCCCCCTATCTGAAACAGGGGGCCGCCGTTCTTCGATCGCTGATTGATGATCCCCGTCTCAAAGAGTATTTCCTGCACAAGGAACCTGCCATTCTTTCCGATCTGCTGCCGGCACAGCAGCAGACGGACACGCCGGATGAACTGTAACTTTTGCCAACATAAACATAGTTGATTATTCTTCGGCTTCCCGCAGCAATTGGTCCCGGTACCGATCGACAAAGGTAAGGATATCCTCTTGCCAGTCGGCCATGACATCGAGACCGGCGGCCTTGAGCCGGCTGTTTTCGAGGATGGAATTCGCCGGACGGCGGGCCGGAGTCGGATACTCGGCGGTGGTGCAGGGGATCATTGAGTAGGGCACCTTCATGGCATCGAGAAAAAATCGGGCGCCTTGATACCAGGTCGAGTGGCCCGCGGCGGAAGCATGGACAATGCCGGTGAGGTCGCTGTCCAGGAGGGTCTCGATCTGGCGGGCCAGGCGCCAGGACCAGGTCAGAGAACCGTGCTGGTCATTGACCACCCTGATCGTCCGGGAGGGATCAATCAAGGCCAGGCGGAGCATGGTCTTGAGAAAATTTTTATTACCGATACCATACAGCCAGGCGGTTCGAATGATGAGGTGATTGTCAACGCTTTGCGCTGCCTGTTCGCCGGCCAGTTTGCTTTCCCCGTAGACCGAAAGAGGATGGGGAGGATCGTCCTCCAGATAGGGGTGCGGTGCCGGTCGGAGGCCGTCGAAGATGTAATCGGTGGAGATCTGCACCAGCCGACTGCCATGCTCGGCACATTGCCGGGCAAGAATCTCCGGGCCCCGGGCATTGACCTCCAGGCAACGCTGCCGGTCATGCTCGCAAGCGTCCACTGCTGTGTAGGCGGCACAGTTGATCACCACCTCCGGGGTACAGTCGGTAAAAATTTTTGCCACCTGGTGTTCGTCGGTGATATCGATCAGGGGGACATCGCAGCAGGAGGTGTCGTGATGCTGCGCCAGAAGGTGGTGGCAATCTCTGCCCAGTTGGCCATTGGCGCCGGTTATGAGGATTTTCATGGGTAGGTGAGGAGGCTGAGGTTATCTTGTTTCTGGAGGAACCCTGGTCAGGTTCCGTTGAGCATGTCCATGAGGTAGGTGCCGTACTGATTTTTCATCATCGAGGCAGCCAGTCGTTCGACCTGGTCGTGGTCGATATAACCGAGACGAAAAGCGATTTCCTCGAGGCAGGCGATCTTGAGGCCCTGCCGTTCCTGGACGGCCTGGACATAGCTGGCAGCCTGTTGCAGGGATTCGTGGGTGCCGGTGTCCAGCCAGCAGAATCCGCGGCCAAGCAGTTCCACGGTCAGTTTTCCCTGCTGAAGATAGTGCAGGTTGACATCGGTGATTTCCAGCTCACCCCGGGCCGAGGGGCGGATCGACTTGGCAATGGCCACCACGTCATTGTCGTAGAAATACAGACCAGGAACCGCATAGCGGGATTTAGGGCGGGCAGGTTTTTCCTCGATACCGATAACCCGGTTGTCGGCATCGAATTCGACCACCCCGTACCTCTGCGGATCCTTGACCAGGTAGCCGAAGATGATGCCGCCTTCGTTGAGAGTGCTGCAGCGGCGGACAATGGCGGCGAAATTGTGACCGAAAAAGATGTTGTCACCCAGAACCAGGGCGACCGGGTCCCGGCCGATGAAGTCCTTGCCGATGAGAAAGGCCTGGGCCAGGCCTTCCGGTCTGGGCTGCTCGGCATAATGCAGTTGGATGCCGAGCTGAGAACCATCCCCGAAAAGTTCCTGGAAGCGGGGCAGATCCTGGGGGGTGGAGATGATGAGAATATCGCGGATGCCCGCCAGCATGAGCACGGACAGGGGGTAATAGATCATCGGTTTGTCGTAGACCGGGATCAGTTGCTTGCTGATGACGCGGGTGAGCGGATAGAGGCGGGTGCCGGAACCGCCGGCGAGAATGATTCCTTTCAAATTGTTTCTCCCCTGAGGGTGGGCAAGGGAATACTTGCCAGGTGGTGAAGGGCTGTGATACCCTCTTTGCATGGACTTGAACCCGTGAAGGCGAGTGAAAAGTCATTGTCAAGGGTTCTGCTGCAATTGTAGTATGATTACAGCGAGATATATCCAAAGCAGGCGTCCAGCCATCACGGATTCAGGATTATTTTTTGCCTGCACTTTATACCGTATTTTTCTTATCTTTCAAACACGGTTTGAGGATACACCATGACAACCGCGCTGCGTTGCTTTACCGCCTACGATGTCCGCGGCAGGATTCCCGAGGATTTCGATGCTCACCTTGCCCGCCGCATCGCCCTGGCCTGCGCGGCGTTTTTTTCCATGCGTAAGGTGGTTCTTGGTCAGGATATGCGGCTGAGCAGTCCGGAGATTGTCGAGGCCATGACCGCCGGGCTGCTGGCCCGGGGAGTCGATGTCATCGATATCGGGCTCTGCGGTACGGAAGAAGTCTATCATGCCGTGTTCAGCGGTGTCGATGCCGGGGTGGATGGGGGTATAATAGTCACCGCCAGTCACAACCCCGCCGAGTACAATGGGATGAAGATCGTCCGCCGCGAGGCCCGACCGGTCTCCAACGACAGCGGCTTGCGGGAAATCGCCGCCATGGCCGGAGATGAGAAGTGGTATCAAACCCTGTGCGCCCAGCCTGCGCAACAAGGGGGTTTCCGCACCGTGATGGCCTCCAAAAAAGCCTACATCGAGCATCTCCTGGGCGCTGTCGACTGCCGGGGGATGCGGCCGCTGAAACTGGTCGTCAACAGCGGCAACGGCTGCGCCGGGCCGGTGGTCGATCTGCTGGCCCCGCATCTGCCTTTTGAATTCATCCGCCTGCAGCACCAGCCCGATGGCCGTTTTCCCCATGGCGTTCCCAATCCTCTGCTGCCGGAAAAGCGTGCAGCCACCGCCGAGGCGGTCCGTGCTCATGGGGCCGACCTGGGTATTGCCTGGGACGGCGATTTCGACCGCTGTTTTTTCTATGATGAAAACGGTCGTTTCATCGAGGGCTATTATATCGTCGGCCTGCTGGCCACGGCTCTGCTCACTCTTCATCCGGGGGCCACGATTCTCCATGACCCCCGCCTGACCTGGAACACCAGGGAACTGGTCACCGCTGCCGGCGGCGTGCCGGTGATGACCCGCACCGGCCATGCCTTTATCAAGGAGGCCATGCGCGCCCAGGATGCGGTCTACGGCGGCGAGATGTCGGCTCACCATTATTTCCGCGATTTCGGCTACTGCGACTCGGGTATGCTGCCCTGGCTTTTGGTCTGCCAGTTGATGAGCCAGACCGGCCAACCCTTGTCCGCTCTCTGCGATGCGCGGATGACGGCTTTTCCGGTGAGTGGAGAAATCAATTCCCGGGTAAGCGATCCCGATGCCGTCCTGGCACGGATCAAACAGCACTACCGGGACGGCAGCATGGATTATACCGACGGCATATCCGTCGAGTTTCCCGCGTATCGTTTTAACCTGCGGGCCTCCAATACCGAGCCGGTTCTGCGGCTTAATGTCGAGACCAGAGGGGATGTGGAACTGCTTGAACGGAAAACCAGAGAACTTCTGGACCTGATTCGATCCTGACCTTGAAGGGGGCAACCCGGCGGAGGGGTCGAGTGGCCCCTGACAGTTTCCCAATCCTGAATCCGTGAGCGTTCGTCCGTGCGTCAGTTTCGT
Source organism: Desulfobulbus alkaliphilus (assembly GCF_016918545.1). GTDB lineage: Bacteria > Desulfobacterota > Desulfobulbia > Desulfobulbales > Desulfobulbaceae > Desulfobulbus > Desulfobulbus alkaliphilus. The sequence continues at coordinate 22,896 of NZ_JAFFQC010000028.1, forward strand.
TGTTCGTGGCCGTTCGATTAAAGTACACTTTATCGGACGGTTACGGGCAATGAAGATGGCGTGCGGACGGATGGCCCGAAGGGCGGCTGGTGAAATTTAGTACCAAGGATTCCGCTCCAATTAAAACATGATTACAGCAAGATATATATAAAACAAGAGTCCAGCCGTCACGGATTCAGGCCAATGAGAACATTCAAAGTATGAGGTAATCAAGGTGGCAATCCAACCTGTCATTCTTGCCGGGGGGACTGGTTCCCGGCTCTGGCCCTTGTCCCGGGAGCTGTATCCGAAGCAGGTCATCAGCCTGACCGGAGAGTTGTCCCTGCTGCAGACCACCGTGCAGCGGGTTGCCGCTCTGGAAGGAGCGTCCGCGCCCATCATCGTGGTTGGCGAGGAGCACCGCTTCATGACCAAGAACCAGATCGAGGATCTGCAGATAGCCGATGCATTCCATATTCTCCTCGAACCCTTCGGCAAGAATACCGCCCCGGCCATCTGCGGCGCCGCTGCCTATGTGCTCAACCAGGGACGGGGCGAGGATGTCCTGCTGGTCCTTCCCGCTGATCACCTGATCATCAAGACCGAGGCCTTTGCCAGGGCGGTGAAAGAAGCCGCGGTCCTGGCCCGGCAGGGTCGGATTGTCACCTTTGGCATCGTTCCTGATCATCCGGAGACCGGCTACGGGTATATTGCCCGTGGGCAGGGATCCGAGGTGACCGGATTTGTTGAAAAGCCGGATCAGGCTCTGGCTGAGCAATACCTGGCGCTGGGCAATTATCTGTGGAACTCGGGCATGTTCGCTTTCACTGCCGAGGTGCTTTTCGAGGAGATGGCCCTGCATGCCCCGGAAATTGTCGCCAGCATGACCGAGGCCGTCCACCGGGGACGACCGGACGGCGTGTTTTTCCGCTTCGACGGTGCGGCCATGACATCCTGCCCCTCGGATTCCATCGATTACGCCCTCATGGAAAAGACTTCCAGGGCCGCCGTGGTGGAGGCGGATATCGGCTGGAGCGACATAGGCTCCTGGCGCGCGCTCTGGGAGGTTGCCGATAAGGATGGCAACGGGAACGCTGTCCGCGGTGATGTGCTGCTTGAGGACGTGCATAATTCGCTGATCCGCTCCGAGCATACCCTGGTGGCGGCGGTGGGTCTTCGTGACACCATGGTGGTGGAGACCGCCGATGCGGTGCTGGTGGCGCCCATGGACCGATCCCAGGACGTCAAGAGCATTGTCACCAGGTTGAAAAAGGAAAAACGGGGGGAGTTTCATGTCCACCGGACGGTACACCGTCCCTGGGGGAGTTATACGACCCTGGAGGTCTACGATCGTTTCCAGATCAAGCGGATCACCGTCAAGCCCGGAGAGCGATTGTCCCTGCAGATGCATCACCACCGGCACGAGCACTGGGTGGTGGTGTCCGGCACCGCCAAGGTGCAGAAAGGCGATGAGACCATCCTGCTCAAGGAGGATGAAGCCACCTATATCCCCTCCTGCACGGTGCACCGGCTGGAAAACCCCGGGGTGATCCCTCTCGAACTCATTGAGGTGCAGATCGGCAGTTATCTGGGCGAGGACGATATTGTCCGCTTTGATGATCAGTACGGCCGGCAGCAGAAGGAGCAGGGATAACCGATCAGGCGTAAACGCCTACAGGCCCGGAAATTGTTCAGGAGTAACGGTCCGTTTTAGTAGCGCTATGCGGCCAGTGGCGACCGTGTCAATATCCTGAATCCGTGAGCGCTGTCCAGCCGTCACGGATTCAGGTATGTCCTATCACTCGTCTCTGGTGGGCAGGGGGTGCCTGGTGGATGCGTCGGTATGCAGGGCGTGAAAGGCGGCCACATAGCTGTCGAGAGCACGTTTATCTCGATCCGAGACGTGGAAGAATTCAACACCGTTCTGGTGGCGACCGGCTACGCTGGTCGAGTAGATGATATGTCCCATCACATCGATCAACTGGTCCTGTAATCCCAGGGTGATCATCACCTGCTGTCCCAAGGGCAGCGGTCTGTGTGTTTCCATCAGTATCCCGCCCTTACTGACATTGAGAGTCCGGGCCATGGAGTATTCTCCCTGCCGGCCTTTGGCGTCGACCACGAGGTAATCGAGCAGGTTTAACGCTTCAGGCCTGGGAAATCGTCTGCGTTCGGTGGTCATGTACTAACCTGCGCATGGTTTTGTAAGGAGGTCGGCATGGTTTGCTGTTTTTGCCGATACTGTGCCTGGAAATACCGATAAAAGACTCCGGATGATGGGTGCGGCTTCCACGCTGACACCCGGTCAACGGTTCGCCCTGTTTCCGCTGCTTTCGGCCGTTCATCTGCTTCCGCATGCGTGTTGCATCGGAGGCGGTTCGTTACCATGGCCGCGTTCGGTGAAGGCGCCACGGTTGCAGTTACTTATTTGTACAGCTACCAATGGGTTTTGTCAAACAGATGGACAATCAAAGAATGCAGCACTGCCGTGTCGCGGCGCGAATCGACATTTTTGTTATATATCCCGGACAGCGTGACAAATATGTAGGCTCTGTTTGATGCGAGATGGTTTCTTTTCTGGAATTTTTTTATATTATTTTAACATGTTATAAAATTTTTTTTAGCGTTGGCACATTTTTTGATATATCCAGGGTGTTCAGGGTTGATGCCCTTCCGTGTCAGGAGCGGCGGTGTTTTGATGGTCCTCCCTGCTGGTTCAGTTTCTTTTTGAAGAAGAGTTGCCTGGAAAGCTTGATTGTTTTTCTGTCTTGTGACAGTATTGCGAAAAAATCTGACAATATTGTCTGGTTTCAGATGGGGCGGCGATGGTGCATGGTGCATATCCGCCGACAGCGACTGATCGTGTTCGACTCGTGGCTGTGTTCCGCGGCAAAACGGGCGGAACCGGTCAGCAGGAGCGAATCAGGACCGGAGTCGACCAAACATGCGGACACTGCAAAAACGCATGGATCCACTTGAACGTAAGGGAATTGAGCGAGGAAAGAATCATGAAAAAAATTGAGGCCATCATCAAACCGTTTAAACTCGATGAAGTCAAGGATGCCCTGAACAGCATCGGCATCAAAGGAATGACCGTCAGCGAGGTCAAGGGGTACGGACGGCAGAAGGGGCACACGGAGATCTATCGTGGTGCGGAATATATCGTTGATTTTGTTCCGAAAGTCAAGCTAGAGGTCATCGTTGACTCGACCTTGGTCGACCAGGTTGTCGATACCATCATCCAGGTGACCAGAACCGGGAAGATCGGCGACGGCAAGATTTTCATACTTCCGGTGGAGCATGTGATTCGGGTTCGAACCGGGGAGACGGGCAGCGAGGCTGTTTGATGGCAGGGGCTTTCCGCTTCCACAGAGAAACGCTGGCGGAATCCTGGCGGCAAGGTGTCGGTGGCCTGGACATCCTCCACCGCTACGCTGGGCTGGTGGATAACTTCATCGTCGAGCGCTTCACCACCGCCGAGGCGGTGCAGGCTGCCAAGGGGTCGATTGCAATCATAGCCCTGGGCGGATACGGTCGGAGCGAACTCTATCCCTCCTCGGACATCGACCTGCTCATGCTGCATGACCGGCGCGCCAGGAAGGCGATGCAGGGAGTGGCGGAGGCGTTGCTCTACCCACTCTGGGACGAGGGGTTTGAGGTTGGCCACAGTGTCCGCGGAGTCAAGGATGCGGTGGCCTTTGCCCAGGAGGATTTTCATTTTCAGGTGGCCCTGCTCGATGCCAGGCTGCTGGCTGGCTCGCAACCGCTGTTCGACGGTCTCCTTCATCGCTACCGGAAAAAGGTGCTTGATGGGCGAAGGAACAATTTTGTCCGGACCATGGAGGCCTTCAAGGCGGAACGATGGGCCAGATTCGGCAGTCATACCTTTCTGCTCGAGCCCCACATCAAGGAAGGCAAGGGGGGGTTGCGTGATATCCAGGCCATGTTCTGGGTTGCCAAGGGCGTGTTCGGTTTGAAGGATGCCGAGGCCATGCAGTCCGCGGGCATGCTGGCAGGAGCGGATCGCCAGGCTCTGGAAGCATCCTGGTCCATGCTGGCCCGGCTGCGAATGGGATTGCACCATCTCGGGCGCAGGAAAAATGATCACCTGATCTTCGAGTTTCAGGAAGAACTGGCCACAGCCTTTGCTTATCGTGATCATGGTGGCATGCGGGCGGTGGAACATTTCATGCGGGATGTCTATAGCCACCTGCAGACGGTTTCCCTGGTCACTGATCTGTTCTTTGAGCATGTGCATGAGGTTCTGGGCATGACCAGCGGCTCCTCGGTCGAGCAGCAGCTGGAGCGTTCCATAGTCCTCCGCGGTGGGACGGTTCGTCTGGTGGACAAGGATAGCCCCCTGGAGCGTCCGTATCTGCTGATGCGGTTGTTTCTGCAGTCCGGACGGACCGGCATGCCGCTCCACCACCGTACCCGGCGGATAATTACCGGTCATCTTGATCTGGTGAATGGTGCGTTTCGGACCTCCAGACGCGTGGCGCGGTTCTTCCTGGAACTGCTGACCGAGACTGCTGAGGTGTTCCCGGTGCTGGAAACCATGCTGGCCACCGGCCTGCTGACCCGATACCTGCCGGAATTCGCCGCTGTGGAGTCGCTGGCTCAGCATGACCTGTATCACCTCTATACGGTGGACCGGCATCAACTGCAGACGTTGGCTGAACTGACGCGGGTGCGGCAGGAGATGCCGGAGTTGTTTGCCGAAATTCAGGAGGCGGAAGTTGTCTATCTGGCGGCGCTTATTCACGATATCGGCAAAGGGCGACAGACCGACCATTCCCTCCTGGGGGAGCAGATGGCGCTGGATATTGGGCGACGTCTGCACTTGACCGAGGAGGGGCGCGAGACCCTGGCTTTTCTGGTCCGCTACCATCTTTATCTGCCGGAAAACGCTTTGCGTCGTGATTTCAGTGATCAGGAGTTCATCCGTCAGGCAGCGGAGTTGATCAAGACAGCCGAACGGTTGACCATGCTGTACCTGCTGACCATCGCTGATTCCAAGGCCACCGGACCTTCGGCCTGGTCAAACTGGAAAGCCAGTCTGCTGGGTGAGCTGTACCTGACCATCAAGAGTCGCCTTGAATCAGGCGGCCAGTCGTGGATGGATGAAGGAAAAGGGGAGGAACAGGGAATCAGTTGGCTGCGGGAACAGGTGCTGGCCGGATTGAACGGTCAGATTGTTGCGATAGATGTCATCAGCCTGCCTCCCGATTACCTGATGAGTTTCAGCCCGGACACGGTAGTCCGGCACCTGATTCTGCACCGTCAGGAGGCGGGCCGCCTCGGTCAGCGGATTCTGCTTTTCCCTGATAAGGGAGAGCGGTCCTGGTCCCTGTTGGTCATGGGCCGGGATCGGCCAGGGTTGCTGGCCAAGTTCTGCGGGGTGCTGGCCCTGCATAATCTCTCGGTACGCTCGGCACGGATCTTCACCTGGCCGGATGCCACGGTGGTGGATGTCCTCGAGGTCGCCCCGATGACCGGAAAAACCTTTGCCGAGCAGAACTGGGAGCGCATTGCCGAGGATTTGAACCTGGCGGTCAATTATCGTCTTGATGTCGGTTACCGGCTTCATGAAAAAATGGCTGTGCCGCTGTATGGGCATGGGTATGGATCCGGTCGCCAGGTTCAGCATCTGGAGCGCAAGGTGCATCTTGACAACCAGAGTTCAAATCAGTTTACCCTGATCGAGGTCCATGGCAGCGATAACCCGGCAACCCTGTATCAGTTGACCCAAACCCTGGCCGATTTCGGTTTGACCATTCACCGGGCGCGCATCGCCACCGAGGTGGAACAGTTGATTGTGGTTTTTTATGTACTGACCCGGGAAGGTGGCAAACTGACCGACCCGGTCGCGATGGAAAAGGCGGAAATGACCCTGATGCACATCATCGGCGGCGAGGTGAAAAGCCTGGCCGTTGATACCCACCTGAATCCGTGACGGCTGAACGCTCACGGATCCAGGGCAAACACAACATGAACAACATCCGGAGCAAGCCGGATTTCGTGACAACCAACCAGAGAAAAGGAGCCAGTTATGACACGAGACGAAATAATGAAAATCATCAAAGAAAAAAACGTCAATTTTTTCCGCCTGCAGTTTGTGGATATTTTCGGGTTTTTGAAAAATATCGCCATTCCCAAAAGCCAGATCGATAAGGCCCTGGACGGTCAGATCATGTTTGACGGGTCATCCATTGAAGGGTTTGTGCGCATCAACGAGTCCGACATGTACCTGAAACCGGATTACGACACCTTCACCTTGCTCCCCTGGCGGGAAAAGGACGGTAAAAATGCCGCCCGCATCATCTGTGACGTCTACAAACCCGATGGAACACCCTTCATGGGTTGTCCGCGTAATAACCTCAAACGGGTACTGGCCGATGCCCGTGGCATGGGTTTTACCATGAACGTGGGCACCGAGTGCGAGTTCTTCCTGTTCAGGCGCGATGAAAATGGACGCCCCACCGCGATCACCGATGATGTCACCGGCTATTTCGATGTCGAACCCGATGATAACGGTATCGACTGCCGCCGTGATATCATCGAAACCCTGGAGGCCATGGGTTATGAGATTGAGGCATCTCATCACGAGGTGGCCGAGGGTCAGCATGAGATCAATTTCAAATATGCCGATGCCCTGGCCGCAGCCGACAACACCGTGACCTTCAAGTGGGTTGTCCGTTCCATTGCCGCCGAGTACGGTCTCCACGCCACCTTCATGCCCAAACCGGTGTTCGGTATCAACGGTTCCGGGATGCACACCAACCAGTCGCTGTTCAACCTCGACGGCACCAACGCCTTTTTTGATGAAAAAGGAGAATTGCAACTGAGTGAAACTGCCTATAAATACATTGCCGGGATCATGAAAAACGCCACCGGATTCTGCGCGGTCACCAATCCGTTGGTTAACTCTTACAAGCGTCTGGTGGCCGGTTACGAGGCGCCGGTGTATGTGGCCTGGTCGGCCTCCAACCGTTCGGCGCTAGTCCGTATTCCCGCCTCCCGCGGCATGGGAACCCGGACCGAGGTGCGCTGCCCGGATCCCACCTGCAACCCGTACCTGGCCTTTGCGGTGATGCTTTCCGCGGGTCTTGACGGTGTCAAGAACGATCTGCCGGTGCCGGCGTCTGTCAATGTCGATATCTTTGAGATGACCCCTGCCGAAAAGGTGGAGGCAGGTATTGCCAGCCTGCCGGCCAACCTTTACGAGGCGGTGCAGTCCATGAAGGCCAACCCCATTATTCAGGAAGCCCTGGGACCGCATATTTTCGAGAAGTATGTCGAAGGCAAGGAAAAAGAATGGGATTGCTTCCGTACCACCGTCACCGAGTGGGAGCTTGATAACTACCTGCGCCGGTATTGATCGTTCTTTCCGGTAAACAACAGTAATGGACAAAAGGCGGCCCCCGGATGGGCCGCCTTTTTTGTTTGCCCGATATGTCAGGGAAATTAGGGAAATTAGGGACACTTCCCCTATTTTCCACGCCTTGTGGAAGGTTCCTGTTTTTTTCCATAAAAATAGGGGAAGTGTCCCTAATTTCTTCCGTACCTGGCCTTTGCCGTCATGCTTTCCGCCGGTCTTGACGGCATCAAAAACGATCTGCCAGTGCCGGCATCGATCAATGTCGATATCTTTGAGATGACCCCTGCCGAGAAGGTGGAGGCCGGTATTGCCAGCCTGCCGGCCAACTTGTACGAGGCGGTGCAGTCCATGAAAGCCAACCCCATCATGCAGGAGGCCCTGGGGGGAAATTAGGGACACTTCCCCTATTTTCCACACCTTGTGGAAGGTTCCTGTTTTTTTCTATAAAAATAGGGGAAGTGTCCCTAATTTCTTCGGGATTCGGGGGGATTTTCCGAAAAAACGGAACCGTATTCAAGGTTCCGGGTCAGCACAAAAAAAGGCCGCTCCAATGGAGCGGCCTTCTGGGCATGCGCGAGGTCAATCTTAGTTGTTGTGCCGCCGTCGGGCAAATCCGGCCAGCCCAAGCAGGCCACTACCGAAGAGGAGCAGGGTGCTGGGTTCAGGAATGGGAGCACCGGTGATCTCCATGCGGAGAATGTCGTTGGCACAGACCTGGGTGAACTGCATCAGCAGGTTGGAGGTGCCGTCCCATTGCATTTCAGCTAGGTCTATAGTTATGGTGAGGGTGTCCCAGCTAGTTTCTCCATGGAATACATCATATGCTATTGCCCAACTTCCTGTCTTCAGTGGTTTTTCACCTTCATCCGGGGTAAAGTAAGCATAGGGTTCTGTATCGCGAATTGTTCCAGGGTTATGATTTCCTTGTTCAATTTCAAACAAACTAGCAGTGCCCTGAACGGGATATTTTTTATTGTCAGATACGTAACTTGTATAGTCTAAGTCAACCACATAATCCCATCCCGAAAAAACAATCTCACCAACGTCGGTGTACTCGGTAGCGATAAAAAGGTCACCTAGACCCCATTTCCCAATCCCAAAATCATTACGAAAATATCCAGGGCCTTTGCTGGATATGCTGGATGCATAGATAACCAAGTCTATGGTAGTATTTTGCACGCTGTATGAATACCCATACAGGTCAAAAGCGTTACCAGTATTCAAACCCTGTCCTGTATTATCCCCGGCGTAGGAGTCCCAATTCTTGTGCTCAAAACTCGGGCGTGTAGAACCGTTAACTATATTAGAAGCGAAAAAATCAGGTCCAATGTAATTGTCTTCAATAATGCCTGCCTGGGCGGTAGCAAGACTCCCCAGGGTCAAACCGGTAATCGCCAGTGCGGTAATCAATATTTTTTTCATAATTTCCTCCTGAGAAAGAGTTGCAGTTTACTGTTTGTCTTGCAAAAAAATGTCCTTCTGTTGTTTATTTTGATTGTTTGTTTGATTTTATAATGATTTCATGGTGTTGATCCCATGTCGAAATGGTTTGAATATATTGTCTCTGCGCGAAAAGCTTGTGTTTTTAAATCGGATTTCCGGGAATTACTTATAAAATCCGCACAAGAGGAAAAACAGGCATGATCTTTCCGAAATTTCGGAAATAAATTTTAGCATGATTGCAACCAGATAATGATGCTTTGTGACTGGTCGGTTCAACCGTGTTCCTCATGTATGTCTCTATAATAAACTCTAAAAGAAAAGAGACAATAGTACCATGGTACAATAGACGGTAAAGTTGTGATGTTTTACCCTGAAGTCAATTGAACATGACTTTTCTGGAGGGAAACAAAATGACAACTCATACCACAGAGCCCATTGGGACAGCATTCATTGTCTATGGTACGGTCAAGGCTATCGCCCCGGACGGCACGGAACGTATCCTGACGCCTAACAGCCCCATCCATGCCGGTGAACGACTCGTCACTGGCCCGGATGGCAGCATTTCCGTTCTTTTTCCGGATCAGGACGGCCAACTCGACCTGGGACGGATGTCCGATGTGCTGATCGACGAGGATATCTTCGCTGGTGTGGACCAGGGGGCAACCCCTGATGTCGTGGCCATGGTGGAGGATATCCAGGTCGCTCTCCTCGAGGATGAGGATTTCGACCCTACCGTTGATCTGCCTCCTCCCGCTGCGGGAGGAGGTGTTGCCGGGGCCGGTGGCGGTGGCCGGAACATTGTGGTTTTCACCGCAAACCAGGAGGAAGTACTCCCTGATTCCGGCGCGGAAACCACCGGCATCGGCTACAGCTTTCTTGATCCTCCCGGAGGCATTATCCCGGAAGACGAAACCGTGGAGATTGCCGCAGCTCCCCCGGCCACTCCTCCAACTGTTCCCTCGTTTGTTCCACCTGCTCCGCCCCCATTCGATCCACCGGAGGATCCACCGGACGACCCGCCGGATGATCCAGTCGAGTATCCCATTGGCATGGCGGTACGTTCCCTTCGCGAGGCCAATCTCGCCGACGGAACCGACCCTGACAGCACCGCATTGACTGTTGAGGGGACCTTGGCGGATCTTGATGTCGATTTCGGTTCCAGCACCACTGGTGTTCTTGATTTTGGTTCCGGTTCGACCATCGTCATCGACGGTAATAGCGGCAGTAGTATCTCCATTTCCGGGGACTACGGAGACTTGATTATCAGGGGAGACGGTACCTGGAGCTTTACCCTGGTTGATAATACCCTGGATCATTCCGTTCCCGGAGGGGTTGAGTTCGATGATGTAGTCAATGATCTCTTTCCTTTTGCTGCCATCTATCCCGATGGGACCAGGGTGGAAGGTGGCAGCGTCCTCATCAAGGTCCTTGATGACGGGCCTTCGATTTTGCTTGACGGCGAGATTACCCCAATATTGGTGCACGAGGATGCCTTGGGAAATCCGGGCTTCAGCAACGACCCCGATGCAGACCATTCGACAGGTATTATCGAACCGGGCGGTGAAGACAGCTTGGGGAATACGTTTACCGATATCGGTAGTATTGACTTGTCGACCTTGGTTACCTTGCAGTTTGGTGCCGATGGTCCAGGTTCGATTTCCTATCAGATCACCGGGATCGGTCCGGACGGCGTTACTTCGGGCCTGACATCAAACGGTGTTGAAGTGTTCTATTACATTGAGGGGGAGGTACTGGTGGCGCGGGCCGGTGGACCGGAGGGCCGCGATGTGTTCACCTTCCAGGTCGATGGAAATGGCCTTGCGACCTTTGACCTCAATGATCAGCTCGATCATCCACCAGCGTCCGGTGATGACGCCTTCCTGACTATTGATAACCTAGGTCAGTATGTCCAGGTTAGCATCACCGACGGTGACGGCGACACAGCCACCGCCACTTTTGCCGGGTATGTGCAGGTGGAGGTGGAGAACGATGTACCTGAACTAGTTGAAGTTGACAAGGTTCCTGTGCATTATGTTGCAGAAAATGGGGTTTTTAATTTTCCCACAACAGTTGCAGTGGCCCTGGATCCATTTGTGACTCCAGGGGCAGATGAACCGCTGTCCTATTTTTGGGCACCAATCGATGACGATTATGATACGGGTCTTTCATCACAAGGCATGGCGGTGCAATACGCGGTGAATGAAGGGCGTGATCTTTTGAACGCATATACGAAATTCATGGATGAGGACTCGGAAACCATTTTTACAGTCACCTTGAACTCAACAACCGGTCAGGCGGAATTTGAGCTTACCGGCACCTTGGATCACTCCGCGGATGATCGTGGCGTCATATTTCTTGACTTCGGTGAATTAATTCAGGCCACCGATGCCGATGGTGATTATGTAACAATGGATGGTTTGGTGAACATTGGTGTCATCGATGATCCTTCCTCTGACAATGGTGAAGTTGTGATGCGCACCAGTGGAACAGGCGAAGGCGAGCCTGTCGCCATGATGGCTGGAGCAACAACCCTTGCTTTCCCTTCGGATGAAGATCAGGGAACACCAGCGATAACCGATGACGGGAAAGAAATTGATCAGGATGAGGATGCTGTTCATTCCGAGGTGAACTCAGCGGGCACCGGTGCCGACAGCGAGAAGGAAACTGAAGGGCAACAAGAGGGCAAGTCCGAGAAAAAGGACGAGTCAGAAAACAATCCCGAAGAACGTAAGACCGATGGACAGGAAGTATCGGAAGGCGAAGAAGGGGCCGATTCCACCGATGACCTGGCCAGTGGTTCATCGGATTCCACCGATGACCCGGATAGTGGCTCTTCGGACGGGGAAGATCTGGCTGCTATCGACGGTGGAGTAGAGGAGAACACCTCGCTTTCCTGAACCTTCACAACCCCCACTCCTCACAACCCGCAACACCCCTGGTGTTGCGGGTTTCTTATTTCTGCTTCATCAATAAGGCCAGACCCAGGCGGCTGCGGATGGCGGTTTTAAAGTAGACCGCACTGAGGTGGGCCTTGACCGTCCGTTCAGTTATCCCCAACTGTTCGGCGATCTCCAGGTTGGCGAGACCGTCCGCCACCAGGGTGGCGATCTGGAGTTCCCGCTTGGATAACTGAGCCAGGAGTCGTTGCCGTTGTTCCTGGTCCGGGTCGGTGTTCTCCTTAGGGGCTGGCGCGGTTCCGGCGATGAGCCGCTGCATCAATTGCCGGTTGATCCAGACCGCCCCGGCGGCCACGGCTCCGGCGGCCTGGGATAAGCGTTGCGGGCTGGTGTAACTGTTGGCATAGCCCACCACCCCCAACCGGAGAAACCCGAGCCCTTCCTGGTCATCGGGGCGGTCAGAGAGGACAAACAGGCGGCAATCGGGCAGTCGGTCCCGGATATAGGCGATGATCTCCGCATCCACCAGGGGGCGATGGAGCAGGAGCAGATCAAAGCTGACCCGGTCCTGTACCAGCAGGGTGAGGTCGCGCAGCGAGGCGGCCTGGTGCACGGTGAAGGCGGGAGTCAGGGCCTGGTGCCAGCGCTTGCGCAGATCGGAGACGGTGCTGCAGAGAATGAGGTTCATGGTCAACGCTCCCGGAGGGCGGTATGCCTGGCACGCAGGACGGGTTTGAGCAGATAGGAAAGGATGGTCTTCTTGCCGGTCATGATATCCACCGAAACCACCATCCCGGGGATGATGGGCAGGGGGGCTGTTTCGCTGCCCAGGTGGGTCTGATGGGTACGCAGGCGGACCAGGTAGTAGTCATCCCCTTGGTTGTCGGTGATTGAATCGGCGCTGATATGCTCAAGGACAGCCTCGAGGCCACCGTAGCTGGTGAAATCATAGGCGGTGAATTTGACCATGGCCTCCTGGTTGGGATGAAGAAAGGCAATGTCCTGGGGTTTGATTCGGGCTTCCACCAGCAGGCTGTCTTCCAGAGGGACGATTTCGATCAGGTCCATGCCCGGCTGGATGATACCGCCAACGGTGTTAACCAGGATCTGGTTGATGGTACCGCGCACCGGTGAACGGACCGCGGTGCGGTCCAGGCGGTCCATCAGGGCCACCGAGCTGGCGGCGATGCCCTCCAGCCGGGCATGGGCCTCGTTCAACTCCCGGCGAGCGGTGGAGTGAAAGCTCAGACGTTCGTCTTCCATGGCCTTCTCAGCTTCGATGATCTTGGATTCGACCCTGGGAATGGCCAGGCGGGTGGCCTCGATATTGCCCCGCATTTCACTGGCCTGGCGCTGCAGCCGCAGTACTTCGACTTCAGAAACCGCACCTTGGGCCACCAGCGGTTCGGTCAGGGAGAGTTCCCGTTGCAACAGAGTCTGGGTGCGGTTCAGTTCCGCCAGCCGGGATTTCAGTTCCGCCAGTTCCTGTTGCCGTTGCCGGCGCTGTTCCTCGAGGATCTGGATCCTGGCCGCCAGTTGCTGGGCGCGGGTGTCGTAGAGTTGTTGCTCGCGTCTGCCCAGCTCCGGTCGCTCCTGGGTCACCTCGTCGGGGAGGACAAAGGCATTGTCATGGGTTTCCGCCTCCAGACGGGCGATCTGTGCCTTGAGGGCCAGATAACCGGCCCGGCTTTCCATATAGGGAGCGGCAAAGCGGGTTCTGTCGATTTCCAGAAGCAGTTGACCTTCGTTGACGATCTCACCGACTTGAACATGCAGTTGGGAGAGAATGCCTCCTTCCAGGTTCTGCACCACCTGAATCTGCCGTGATGGAATGACCTTGCCATTGCCCCGGGTCACCTCGTCAATTTCGGCAAAGGCCGCCCAGGTAAGAAACACGACCAGAAACAGCCCGGACAGCCAGATGATGACCCGACCACCCTTGGGGGTCTGGACCAAAAGAGTGGTGCGAATATCCGTGGTCAGGTCCACATCCCCGCTGGGCAGGCGGTGGAAGACTCCGGCCGTTTTCCCGGGCCGGCTGACGGGGGAACTGGGTTTTTCCATGGCGGCGTACAGCGGTTAGAGTTGGATCTGGCCGGATTTCATGGCGTTCAGGACCTGGTCACGGGGACCGTCCGCCACCACCGTGGCGTTGTCGATGAGCACGATCCGGTCGACCAGGTCGAGCAGTGATCCCCGATGGGTAATCAGGATCAGGGTTTTGTTGTTCAGCAGCTTAAGCAGGTTGGTTTTCAGGCGGCTTTCGGTGCGATTGTCCATGGAACTGGTCGGTTCGTCCAGGATCAGGATCGGTGGGTCGTGGAGCAGGGCTCTGGCCAGGGCCACGCATTGTTGCTGACCGCCGGAAAGCCCCCGTCCCTGTTCACCGACCTCCAGATCAAAGCCTTTGGCATGTTTACCGACAAAGTCGTTGACTCCGGAGAGTTCGGCGGCCCGGAGAATGAGGCTGTCATCCACATCCGGCGATCCGAGGATGATATTGTCCCGGATGCTGCCCCGGAACAGGGTGATGTCCTGGGGTACATAGCCGATGAAGCGGCGCAGTTCAGCCGGATCGATCTGCCGGATATCGGTGTCATCCAGGCAAACCATGCCTCCGGTGGGCTGATACAGCCCCAGGAGCAGTTTGCCCAGGGTGGTTTTTCCCGAGCCGATGGGGCCGATGATCGCCACCCGTTCGCCTGGTTCGATGGTCAGGGAGATGTTCTTCAGGGCCGGCGATTTCTGCTCCGGGTAGCTGAATTCGAGGTTGGTCAGGGTGATTCTACCCTGGCAGTGACCGCGATGAAGAAAGGAGGTCTCCGTCGGTCGCTCCACTGGCAGTTCCATGATTTTGTCGAGGGTGGCCAGGGCAATTTTGGCCCGATGATAGCGGGTGGCGAGATTGACCACCTGGGACATGGGGGCGATGGCCTGGCGGGAAAGGATGACCAGGGCAATGATACCACCCTGGCTTAGTTCCCCGGCCGCTATCCGGTAGACACCACCAATGACCACCCCCACCACGGTCAGGTTCATGATGAGGTCGGAAAAATGGCTCACCGAGGAGGAGAACAGTCGGGAACGGCTGCTCCAGATGGCGATATAACTCACCGCCTCCTCCCAGGCCCGCTGGATCTGACCTTCCGCCCCCAGCAGCTTCACGGTTTCGATGCCGGAAAGCCCTTCCACCAGAATGGAGTTTTTCTGGGCCGAGGCCTGGAAGCTCTTTTCCACAGCATGTTTGAGTGGCGCCTGAATGAGGAGACCGAACAGGGCCATGAGCACCACCGCGGTCAGATGGATGTAGACCAGCGGTCCCCCCAGGTACCAGATGGCGGTCAGCGCCAGCACCATGAAAGGCAGGTCGATGAGGCCGGTGATGGAGAACGAGGTGATGAAGTCGCGGACCGATTCGAACTGCTGCAGATTTTTGGAAAAGGCTCCCACTGATTTGGGGCGGACCTCCAGGCGCAGACCGAGTACTTTTTCCAGCAGGGCCGCCGAGATGCGCAGATTGGCCTTTTTACCGGCTTCATCGATAAAATAGCCCCGCAGGCCGCGCATGAGCAGGTTGAAAAAATAGATGATGCCAATACCGACGGCCAGCACCCAGAGCGTATCAAAGGCCAGGTTGGGAATAACCCGGTCATAGACGTTCATGGTAAAAAAAGGCCCGGCGAGACCAAAGATATTGATGAGCAGCGAGGCTAGCAGGACATCGCGGTAAATGCGCCAGGATGAAAAAATCGTGCCCCAGAACCAGTGTTTATGTTCCGGGATACCAACCTTCCGGGACTGGGCGTCCTGGCGGAATCGCGGCCGGACAAAAAAGGCATAGCCGCTGTAGAGTTGTTCGAGTTCTTCAAGAGCGAGTCTGGTCTCTCCCAGGTCGGCCTCCGGCAGGAGGACGGTGGCCTCCTGGTTCTGGAAGTCCACGGCGGCGAGCAGACAGGCCCGGCTGTCCTCGAGGAGGAGCACCGCCGGCAGTTCCAGGCCGGTCATGCGGGACAGCGGTCGTTTGAGAAGGCGTGAAGCCAGTCCGGCCCGGGCAGCGGCTCGGGGGAACAGTTCGACCGTGAGGCGGTTGTCCACCAGGGGCAGGCCGGCCCGCATCGCTGTCCGGGACATCTGGAGATTGTAGAGCCTGCCCAGCTGCATCAGGCAATCGAGCAGCGGGTCGTCGGCGGTTTCGCCCTGGTAGCGAAAAAGGCCGGGGTCGGAGTGTTGGTGGATATCCTGTTTGGTCATGGGCGTGGGGGTAAGGGCGGTTGTCGAACGGCGGACTCTTATGCTATTATGCCGTCATTAGAGAAAGTGTATCACAGAGAAGTCGAGCATATCAAGAGCCGCAAGGAGTTATAACCATGTTGTGTATCGAGCGGGATCAGAGCGGGGCCATCGTGGCCATACGCCGGGTGGAGGGTCGGCCGGGGCTGGAACCTGCCTCGTTGCTGGATGAGGAGGTGCTCGGTTTTCTCCGTGACACCGGGGAGTTGGAAAATCTGACGCATTTGTTGACCCTGACCGATACCGCTATTGTCCGGGTCCTGGAGGATCTCATCGATCTGCTCATCGAGAAAAAACTGATTCTGTTCACTGAATTACCGCCGCCGGCCCAGGAAAAAATCCAGGAGCGGAAACTGTTGCGCAGTCGGATCGGCTCCGCCTCGCTCATGGTCGATGATATCCTCTGAGATTTTCAACGTACCAGTTCGTCCAGCGGGCGAGGGTGTTGAATAAAAAACCCCTGAGCCCCGTCCAAAGGCATGGTTGCCAACGTACGCCACTGAGCCTCGGTTTCGATTCCCTCCACCATCACCTTGATATCGAGGCTGTGGGCCGCGGTGCACAGGGCGTTGATGAAAAAAGAGCTGTCGCCGTGGTCATCCTGCAAGGTGTTGGTGAGAGCGCGGTCGATCTTGACATAATCGGGCAGGAGTGATTGCAGATAACCGAAATGGATCAGGCCCTGGCCAAAGTGGTCGATGCCGATGCAATGTCCCCGCGGCCTGATCCGTCGTGCGAAGGCGGCGATCAGGTCACTGTGGCGGAGGAGACGGAATTCGGGGAATTCGAAATTGAGCCGCAGGCCTTCCCGGGCGCATCGCTCCAGTTGGTCATGCAGCCAGATCACGAAGGTTTGGTCGGTCAGGGAAAGAGGAGAGAGATTGATGGCCGTGGGTAGAGAAGTCCTTCGCAAAAGTGGTTCGGCCAGAATCTGTTCGATGATCATCTTGTCCAGAGCCGGCATGAGGCCGAGACGCTCCGCCGTGGGAACGAACTGACCCACAGAAAGAAGTCTATTGTCGGGTGCGGACACCCTGGTGAGGATTTCAAGATGGATGCTGGTGCGCTCCGGGTCGCGGAGGCTGACCGTAGGCTGGCCATAAAGGATAACGGACCGGTGTTCCAGGATACAGTCCAAAAGATCTCGCCACTGGCTCTGCCCCATGGTGATGG
The DNA here is from genome assembly GCF_016918545.1 of Desulfobulbus alkaliphilus. Classification (GTDB taxonomy): domain Bacteria; phylum Desulfobacterota; class Desulfobulbia; order Desulfobulbales; family Desulfobulbaceae; genus Desulfobulbus; species Desulfobulbus alkaliphilus. Next base: position 40,059 of record NZ_JAFFQC010000028.1, read on the forward strand.
TGTGCTCATCGGAAACCGCTCCCAGCAGGACGGCCGGTGTAGTGTTGCCGTAGCCGGCCGAGGCCAGGGCGGTGTCGGCCTGTTCCAGCAGATGACGGCAAGAGGTTGCCCGCTCATACACTACCCCGCCACAGGCGATGATGACCGGATCGGGCAGATCAGTCGTCGGATGACGGAGAGCGTCCAGGGTGGCGGCCGCAATCTGATGGGCGAGATCAGTACCGAGGTTTGGCAGCAGCAGCGCGAAATCGCCCCCGCCCAGGCGGGCGATGACCGCTTCGGGTAATTCACGGCAAACCTGGCTCATGATGGCAGCGCTTTCCCTGAGCAGGCGATCGCCGGCCTCGTAGCCCCCCGTGCGGTTGATTTCCTGGAGGCCCTGGATCCGCAGGAGCAGAAAGGCACCCTGTATCGTCCCGGTTTTCTCTTCAATTTTTGCTTTGACCTGGGCTTCAATATAGCGTCGGTTGCCGACCCCTGTCACTGGATCCTGGTAGGCCCGTTGCCGCAGGCTCTCGGCAACGGCGGCCTGTTCCTCGAACATCTCCCGGATTCTGCTGGTCATTCGATTCATGGCCAGAACCACCTGGCGGAGTTCCCTGGTCCGCGGCAGCTGATCCTGGATCTGGAAGTTCCGTTCGCAAAGGGCCAGTGCCTGTGCCTCAACCCGCCGCAAGGGGCCGAGCAGGCCACGTAGTCCGAGGCCACCAACCAGGGTGATGATCAGGCCGGTGAACAGGAACCAGCGCCCGGTGTCACGGGCCGACTGCCAGAGCATCCGGTAGGCATAGCCGGGGTGACTTTCCACGGTAACCGACCCGATCTGACGCCAGCCCGCCATGACCAGGGCCTCCCCCCGTGGCGGTTCCAGCTCCACCATGGTGGTGAACCAGGTCGGTACCTGGTCCAGGTTGACGTTAATAGACCGGTCAACCAGAATCTGGCCCTCGATGTCCACCACCCGAATACGCTGGTAATAGCCCCGATCAAACAAGGCACTGACCATGGTTTCCATGACCGGCACATCGACGCCATCGGTGAGGGCGGTCAGGGAAAGGCCAAGGGAGGTGGCCGTGTCCTGGGCATGGGATGTCAGTTGACTGACAAGGTATGCACGGGTACGTTTGAGTTCGGCCACCCACAGCCCGATGCAGAGACAGAGCAGAATGATGAAGGCGAAGCCGAGCAATTGTCGGAACAGGGTCATGGTATATCCTTGAGAAAAGACAGTTCTTGGTCGATTCGGGTCAGCAGATCGCTCCAGCGGCTGAGTCGGCTGCTGTCCCCGACCAGTTTTCCTCTGCCGCGTTGTTTGGCCAGCCACAACCCGGTGCCGTTGATACTGTACACCGGCAGCAGGTCCGTTCGTTGCGACGAGGGATCGATGGTGTCCACCAGGTTGTCGAGTACCAGCGGTTCGGCTCCGGGACTTGGATAATAGGTGAGAACCATGTGGGCCTGATTGAGGTGCAGGGCCTTGGCATAGGTCAAGGTCAGTTTGGCTTCAGGGATGCCGAGCAGGAGCAGGGTGAAAAACTTGGCAATGGCGAAGTCCTCGCAATCGCCGCCGCCACTGGCCAGGAATTCCACCGGCGTGGCCCAGTAATCCTCTTGTTGCCAGTGGATGATATCATCGATGAAGTCCAGGCGGTTGAAGAAGCGGTTGACTGTATCCAGCTGTTCCTTTTCACTGCTGGCATCCGAGGTCTGGATCAGGTGCTGCCATTCAAGTAAACGTTGTCGTGCCGCGGGGCCATACTGTTTTTCCGCCATGCGCAGGGTCTGCTCGGGAATGACAAAGGGTTCATCCGGGCAGACCGTGACCACCGTGACAACGAGAACAAAGAGAAGCAGCGGGAAGAGGAGGACGCCACGTTTGCAAAGGATAGGCAACCGACCCAGGGACATGCTCACCGCGACAGAAAAGAGGGGAAAAAGTGCCGCCCGGAAACCGTGAGCGGTCGTCCATGCGGCAGCCTAGCTTATCGTGGCCGTTCGATTACACTACGTTGTATCGGACGGTTACGGGCAATGGATGTGTGTGGACGAATGGCCCGAAGGACGGAGGGTAAGGCGTGCTGTCAAGGAAACAGTCGCACTTAGCACCTTAATATAACACGATAAAGCAAAAAGAAGTAGTTACCCATCACCGGCTCAGGTGTCGGTGGGCAATCCGTGTACTGCCTGTTTGCCGCTTTTTGCCGGCGGGAGAGGTGAAACCGGCAACCCCTCCACCAGGTATGGAGGGTTTACCGGTTGAGCATGCCTCAAAAGGGAGAAATCTCAGGATTGGGTCCTGGAATCAGTCCGGTGTGAGGTGTTGTCGTTGTCGACAAACCCTTCCTCCGGCCAATCAAGCTGCAGAGCGGTGATCAGCTTGCCGGTGCTGTTCATGATTCTGTAGCGGGCATACAGGCCATCATAATCGGCGGTAACCAGTTGCCGGGCCGCATCGAGTCGTTCCGCTTCGGCATCGAGTACATCCAGCAGGGTGCGCTGGCCAATATTCCATTGTCTGGTGTACGCTTCCGCTGTTGCAGTGGCGAATTGCAGGCGTTGTTCGAGATAGCCGATCTTCATGTTGGCAGCCTCATGAGCCTGCCAGGAAAGACGTATGGATTCGACAACTTGTCGATGGGTATGGTTGCGGATTTCCCGGGCCTCGTTGATGAGTTCAACAGTCTCGTTTTTTCGAGCCTGGTCGTGCCAGCCGTTGAAAAGATTATAGCGCAAGCGAACAAAAACACGCAAGTCCTCGCGTTCCCGGTTATTATCGTAATAGGAGCTGAAGTTGGTGTCTTCCTCGAAGATTTTATCTATTTCAAAATCGATGATCGGCAGGAAGGGACTTTTGGCTACCTCCTCCTGAAGTTTGCGGGCTTCGACATCGGTATAGGCCGATCTGAGCTGCGGATGGGTGGCCAGGGCGGCTTGTTCCGCTTCCTGTAAGCTGAAGGGCAGGAGGTCGTCGCTGATCTCCGGGCGAATCAGTTGCCCGGGCAGATGTCCGACCTGGGCCAGATAATTTGTCCGGGCATCGGCCAGATTCTGTTCGGTAACCACGACATTAGCGCGGGCCAGGTTGAGGCGGCTCTGGATCTGGTCCATATCGGCCCTACGGTCAACGCCCGATTCGCTGCGCAAACGGATTTGATCGGCGATACGTTCGTGGAGAAGCAGGTTCTCCCTGGCCAGTTCGGCAATGGTCTCGTTCTTGAGGACGTCGAGGTACACGTCAACTGTTCGTAGAGCGGTGTTTTCCGCTGTACTGCGGACTACATAGGCCTGGGAATGGACGCGGGCCTGCTGCCGCTTTACTTCATTTTTGGTGGAAAAACCGGCAAAGAGATTCTGGCGCAGGCCGATGCGGACCAGCCGGGGGTCCAGATCGTCGTCAAAGGGCTTTTTAACATAATTCTTGCCGGCTCCGGCCTCTATGTCCAATGTAGGGAAGTAGGCGGCTCGGGCCTGCCGGATCTCCTCGTCCCTGGCCAGGCGATTGTGGGCGACAGCGCGGATATCCGGATGGGTTTCGATCGTTTTTTCGACTGCATCCCTAAGAGTCTCGGCACCTTCGGCACAAAATGGCGAGACGAAAGTAAAGGAGCCCACCAAGGCGATGGCAAGAACAAGGCTAATTTTTCTGACAATCATGGGTAACCTCTTGCTGGTGATGAATACAGGAGAGTGCTATAGTTAAATTATATTAATAATATTAGAAAATGTTCAAGGTCCGCAACGTATTTGTTTGAAAAACTGTTTTTTCGCTCATGGATGGTTGGTGGTCATATCCAGTCCGGGTTGTGGCGCCTCTTTTGGCGGGAGCAAATTATGCAAAGTTTAATGAAAAAATTTTTTGCAAGCATGGAAAAAGAGCGGTATGCGGAAAAGAAAAGCTGAAAGAGCGGGTGGCCCCTTTATTGTCGGTGACAGTCTAGCCGGGTTGTATGCATCGCAACAATGGCAGCAACATTGGCGTTTGTTCCGTTTAGCTCGCGATTGGCCCGGCATTGTCGGTGAACAGGTCGCCCGCCTGACCGCACCGGCTCTCTTCCGCCACAATGTCCTTTGGGTCCATGTGCAGGATTCATCCTCGATGCATCACCTCCAGTTTGTCAAGCTGGACCTGCTGGCGAGGGTGAATCAGGTATTGGGTGATCGCCCTGCCTCCGATATCCGCTGGATGCTGCAACCAGCCTCGCCCCCTGAACCCGAATTCCCAAATGAAGAGCTTCGACCCGTCAGTCCCGAGGCAGAGCAATACTTTGCGGAGATGACCTGCGGCATAGCCGACCAGGAGTGCCGGCAAGCCTTGTATCGACTCTGGCGGAATTATTCGGCCCGCGTCGGGAGCAAGGAATAAATGAACCCTGCCTGAGGCGCTTATTTTGCTCTTTCAGCGCAAATAGGCTATGCTGGCGGCCGAAACAGACCCCTTGTTTTCCTGAACACCTCCTGAGACAGTATGAACATCGTCGAATTGATAGGTAACACCCCGTTGGTTGATTTAAACCGGCTCAATCCCGCGGCCGCCAAGGTTCGACTGCTGGCAAAACTTGAATCACGCAACCCCGGTGGTTCCGTCAAGGACAGGGTCGCCCTGTCCATGGTCGAGGCCGCTGAAAAGAGCGGTGAGATGCATCGCGACAAGATTCTGCTTGAAGCCACCAGTGGTAACACCGGTATCGGCATGGCCATGGTCTGCGCCGCCAAACAGTACCGCTGCCAGTTGATCATGCCGGAATCGGCCTCCATTGAAAGGCGGTTGATCATGCAGGCCTACGGTGCCGAGATCATTCTCACCCCGGCCCGGCGGTCCACCGATGGGGCCATCGAAAAGGCCTACGCTCTGGCCCGTGAACATCCGGATCGGTATTATCTCGCCGATCAGTTCAACAATCCGGCCAACTGGCAGGCCCATTACCGCACCACCGCGCCAGAGATCTGGGAACAGACCGGCGGTATGGTCACCGATATCATCGTTACTTTGGGTACTTCCGGCACCGCCATGGGGCTGTCCCGGTGGTTCCGGGATCATCACCCGCATGTTCGGGTCATTGCGGTGGAGCCCTATCTGGGCCACAAGATCCAGGGGCTCAAGAATATGAAAGAGTCATACAAGCCGGGGATCTTTGACAAAACACTTCCGCACAGTATTGTCAACGTCGCCGATGAAGACGCCTTTGCCACTGTACGTCGTCTGGCCGCGGAAGAAGGTGTGTTTGCCGGCATGAGCAGCGGTGCCGCCATGTTCGCCGCCATCGAGCAGGCAAGGCAGATCGAGGAAGGGTGTGTTGTCGCTGTTCTTCCCGACGGTGGTGAGCGGTACCTGAGCACCACTCTGTTCGTCCAGCGGGAAAAGGTTGCGGAGGAAACTTCGCAGCTGCGGCTGTTCAACACCATGAGCCGAAAGAAAGAGATTTTTCGACCGATCAGTGATCAGCGCATCACCTTGTACGCCTGCGGTCCAACTGCTTTCGAGTCACCCCACCTCGCCCACTGCCGACGTTTCATCGTAGCCGATCTTATTCATCGATATCTGCGGTTCAGCGGTTATACGGTGGAGTCCTACATGAATTTCACCGACCTCGATGATAATACCATCGAGGGGGCTGCCCGGGCCAATGCCGATTTGTTTGCTTTCACCAGTCAGTATATCAATGAATTCATGGAGGCGGCCGATATCCTCAACGTGGAACGGGCCACCGGCTACCCCCTGGCCTCGGAGCATGTGGGCGATATGATCGAAATCACCCATGAGCTCATTCATAAAGGGTATGCCTACGAGAAACATGGATCGATTTATTTCGATATCTCCAAGTTCAAGAAGTACGGGCGGCTATCCGGGGTTGATCTGAGCAAGATCAAAATCGGCCAGACCGTGGATCTGGATAACTACGAAAAAGATAATCCCTGTGATTTCACCCTGCTCAAGCGCTCTACCCTGGCGGAGCTCAAGCGGGGCATTTTTTATGAAACCGACTGGGGTAATATCCGCCCTGGCTGGCATATCGAGTGTTCAGCCATGGCAACCCGCTATCTGGGCGAGACCCTGGATATTCATACCGCCAGCCAGGATCTGGTTTTCCCGCATCACGAAAACGAGATCGCCATTGCCGAGGCCCTCACCGGCAAACCTTTGGCCAATTACTGGCTCCATTCCGGCCAACTGCTCAAGGATGGCAGGAAAATGGCTGATGAGACCGGCAACATTGTCACTCTGCGGGAGGTTCTGGACAAGGGATACACTGGCCGCGAACTGCGCTTCATGCTGCTCGGAGTCCATTATAGCAAGCCCTTGTTCTTCTCCTATAAACGACTCGATACCGCCCGGACGGCCCTCAGGCGGATTGATGAGTACACCCGTAAACTGCTCTGCCTGCCCGCCGGACTGCCCCATCCCGAGGTGGCGGCCTATGTCTCGCAACTGGAAAAGCGCTTCACCGAGGCCATGAACGATGACCTCAATATTTCCGGTGCCATCGGTGGTCTGTTTCATTTCATCAAACAGACCAATCCCATCGTACAGGCAAGCCAGCTCGATCGGGATCAGAAAAACGATGTCCTCGAAGCCCTGCGGACCATAAACACGGTTCTCGGTTTTCTCCGTCTGGAGCAGTGTCCCCTGACCCCGGAGATCGACCGGCTTATCCGCCAGCGGGAACGTGCCCGGCAGCTCAAGGACTGGACCGCTGCCGATTCCGTCCGCGAGGAACTGCTTCGCCAGGGCGTCACCATTCATGATACCGCTTCTGGGCCGATCTGGGAGCGCATCAACGAGGGTGTTGAGTAAAGGGGTTGTCCTCGTGGATATGGCATTGACAAGGAGAAGGGCATCGCATAATGGTTGCGTTCTCCGCTGTTCCTCTGTACATTGCCGACGAAATTACGTGATGCGCGCCAGTAGCTCAGCTGGATAGAGCAACGGCCTTCTAAGCCGTGGGTCAGGGGTTCGAATCCCTTCTGGCGTGCCAGTACATCAAGGGTTTAAGTGCATTTGCTTGAACCCTTTTTTTGTTTTGTTCCGTGCCTGGTGCAGGGAAAGCGTCTGTATCCTTTTCCTTCACCGGGGAAAGAATGCATCAGTTGCTGGCCAGAAGATGCCTTTGGAGAAATTTCAGGGAGATCCATTATGCAAGAGCAACTTCGGGAAACATTGCAGCGTCGGTTGGATATACTCCGCGAGGAAATGGCCTCATTCCCGGAAGACATGGGGATAGGGCCAAAAGAACTGCTCAAGGAGACCATGGAGGAGAATCTGGCGATTGCCAAGGTGGACGGCAACCAGAAGGAGATCGAACAATTCAAGCTGGCCTTGCTACTGATCGACGAATTGGAATAGTTTGTCGGTCATTGTTCACCCTGAAAATCGGATAAAGCGAACACTTTAATCCCTCAACACAGCTCCATGAGCACGGTTTAGTTGAAAATCCGTGTTTTTTTCTTGCCCTTTAACATGTACGTATTATATTTATACGCACATGTT
>NZ_JAFFQC010000290.1 GCF_016918545.1 Desulfobulbus alkaliphilus
TGGCCTTGCGCAGGTTGAAGAACAACTTCTTCTGCGCCGCGGTGGTGCCCATCTTCACGAGCGACCAGCTGCGCAGGATGTATTCCTGGATCGAAGCGCGAATCCACCACATGGCGTAGGTCGCCAGGCGGAAGCCCTTATCGGCGTCGAATTTCTTGACGGCCTGCATCAGGCCGACGTTGCCCTCGGAAATGACTTCGCCGATCGGCAGGCCGTAGCCGCGATACCCCATGGCGATCTTGGCCACGAGACGAAGGTGCGAGGTGACGAGACGGTGGGCGGCTTCGGGGTCCTGGTGCTCAGACCAACGCTTGGCGAGCATGAACTCCTCATCCTTGGTCAGCATCGGAAATTTGCGGATTTCCGTCAGATAGCGCGACAGGCCTTGTTCAGGCGACATCACCGCGAGCGTACTATTGGCAGCCATATAC
>NZ_JAFFQC010000291.1 GCF_016918545.1 Desulfobulbus alkaliphilus
CGTTGATCCCGGCGCAGAACGCGACGGGCAACTGGGTCAAGGTGGTGCAGCGCCTGCCGGTCAGGATCGTGATCGATCCAAAGGACCTGCAGGCGCATCCGCTGCGCGTCGGGCTGACGATGGACGCCGTCATCGACACGCGCGACAAGTAGCATGGCGGACGCGATCGCCTCCCCCGGCTCTTCCGGCTCCCCCGGCTCTTCCGGCTCCCCCGGCTCTTCCGGCTCCGGCGCCGGCAGCACTCCGGCCACGGCTTCCGGCGCGGACTCCGAACCGACACCGTTGAGCGGCGGCAAGCTGCTGCTCGCCGGGGTGGCGCTGGCGCTGGCGAACTTCGTCGTCGTGCTCGACACGACGATCGCCAACGTCTCGGTGCCGCATATCGCCGGCGGGCTGGCGATCTCGCCGACGCAGGGGACGTGGGTGATCAC
>NZ_JAFFQC010000292.1 GCF_016918545.1 Desulfobulbus alkaliphilus
GGGCACCTTCCGCCGCGATCTCTATTACCGTCTGAACGTTTTCCCCATCCACATGCCGCCCCTGCGCGAGCGGCAGAACGACATCCAGCCTCTGGCGGCTTATTTCGTGGACAAATACGCTGCGGCCAACGGACGTTCGGGCATCCGCATCTCGCTGGCCGTCATGGACATGCTGCAGCGCTATACCTGGCCCGGCAACATCCGTGAGCTGGAGAACGTCATGGAGCGTGCCGTGCTCCTTGTCGGTCAGGATGGTCTGATCCTGCCCCAGCATCTGCCGCGTGAACTGCACAGTACGCATTGTCCTTTCGGCCCTGCGGCGCACAAGGGCCCGGTGGAGCCCTATGCTGCCTCCGGCACGCTGCAGGATCGGCTCGACGAGCTGGAGCGCGCCTGCATCACGGATGCCCTTGCCCGTCATAAGGGGCACA
>NZ_JAFFQC010000293.1 GCF_016918545.1 Desulfobulbus alkaliphilus
CCAGGACACCATGTCGGCGATCTCTTCGCCCTTGCCCAGGCGGCCGACGGGGATGTGGCTGATGATGCCTTCCAGCACCTTGGGGTCCATGGCGCCGACCATTTCGGTGTCGATATAGCCGGGCGCGATGCAGTTCACGGTCACGCCCTTGCGCGCATTCTCCAGAGCCAGCGCCTTGGTGAAGCCGATCATCCCGGCCTTGGCGGCGGAGTAATTGGTCTGGCCGATCTGACCCTTCTGACCGTTGATCGAGGAAATGTTGACGATGCGCCCGTGGCCCCGGTCGCGCATGCCGTTGATGACCTGGCGCGTCATGTTGAAGACGCTGTCCATGTTGACGCGGATGACGTCGGACCACTGGTCGTGGCTCATCTTGTGGAAGAAGCCGTCGCGCGTGATGCCGGCGTTGTTGACCAGGATGTCGATGGGGC
>NZ_JAFFQC010000294.1 GCF_016918545.1 Desulfobulbus alkaliphilus
GCCCTGTTGCGCACCTCGCCCTTTGTCCAGCTGGATACGAAAAACTCAAAACTGCTGCCACGGAGGCACGTCATGTATATTTTCAGGATGACTTCTGGAGAACTGCGGGACGCTCTCGAAGATTTCAGCCCCGATGCCCCGGACTTCGAACAGCTGGCCGATGTGGAAGAAGTGCTGGTCATCGGCAAGGTACTGGTCAAGCAGTTGCGCCTGGTGGCCAAGCCCCGGGAGGAGCGCGACCGCATCCGGGAACAGCTTTCCACACCAGACCTGCCCGAGGACATGGAAGAAGAAAAGCCCCGCCGCAGACGCCGCAGCAGCGTCCGGGACGAGGACTGATACTTTGAGGGACTGCCATCCGTGCGGTCCCTTTTTTATTTTGGATGACCTTTTTTCGCTTGCAGGCTCGTCCCCCTTCCGGTCTTGATC
>NZ_JAFFQC010000295.1 GCF_016918545.1 Desulfobulbus alkaliphilus
CTACATCGTCAGATCAGTAGCGAGCCGGCAAGCCAACATGGCCGATCTCGCCCGACGGACTGAGCGTCGGAAGACCCATCGATGGGACAACAAGAAGAAGGTTTGGCTCCCGCGCAACGGCGTGGGTGCGATTATTCCGAAGGGTAAGTGAAGGAGGTTATCCGAGGATTGCCGCTTGCCGCTTGCCGGTTGCCAGTTGCCGCTTGCTACGAGCGATTGTTCTCGCGGCGATGATACTTCGTGCAGGTCGTCGAGGTAGTGCTCAAACACCAGCGTGCCGCACTTTTCCCCCCGCCTCGCCCGTTCACTTCCGGTGTGGGAGATAACTCACCGCGCGATACCCCAAAATGGCCGTGGCCGCCTGCCTGAACAGGCAGAAAGTTCGCTGGTTCTACTACGCAAATTTACGCACGCTAGCCTGTCTCGGGG
>NZ_JAFFQC010000296.1 GCF_016918545.1 Desulfobulbus alkaliphilus
GGCCAATCTCTGGCGCGAGCGTCTGACGCCGCGCGCGCCCGACGGCCTGTCGGCGCGGCTGCTGCTGCTGACCGTCGCCTTCACCCTGGCGGTCGAGGCCCTGATCCTGGGGCCGAACCTGGCGGCCTTCCATGAGCGCTGGCTGCGCGACCGGCTCCAGGCCGCCGAACTGGCCTCGGTCGGGGTCGAGGCCCTGCCCTATAGCGCGGTCGAGGACGACACGGCTGCCGAGTTGATGCGGATTGGCGGGGTTCAGGCGGTCGCCCTGACAGAGCAAGGCGTGCGCCGCCTGCTGCTTCAGGCCCCCAACCTGCCCCGCGCGCCCGAACTGATCGACCTCAGGCGTCAGGACAGCTGGTCGCGCCTGACCGACCCGTGGCGCACTCTGTTCGGACATCCGGACCGCTCGCTGAGGGTTCAGGCCAAGCC
>NZ_JAFFQC010000297.1 GCF_016918545.1 Desulfobulbus alkaliphilus
GCCATTTGATGACGACCTGCTGGCCTTCCTGAACCTTGGTCAGGTCGAACTCGATCGACGCCAGAGCCAGCGTATCGGCCGCCGGATTCATCTGGTTGATCAGCGGCTAGGCGATCATGGCGCCCGCGCCGACCGCTGCGGCGCCCGCCGCGATGTAGATAAAGTCCCGACGATTGGGATCACCGCCCTCAGGGCTGTGACCGTCTTCCGTATGCACGACCGATTCGGCCACGTTTCCACCTCTCGAACGCCGCAGAAGACCCCCAAGGGCGTCCCCAGCCACGGCACGAACCAACAAAAGACGCCGGGAATCCCCGACGGTCCGTGACTTGCGCCGGTTTGGACGCAAGCTGCTGACGTTTCTTGCGAAACGCTCGCAAACAGACCGCGACAAACCCCCTCGCCGCGCGTATGTCAGGCCTTAGAATG
>NZ_JAFFQC010000298.1 GCF_016918545.1 Desulfobulbus alkaliphilus
GGCTCACGTCGCCCAGCGCCATGGCACGGATGACGAGGGTGGCCGACTGGCTGCCCGCATTGCCGCCCATGTCCACGATGGGCGCGATAAAGGCCGCCAGCACGATGACCTGCGACAGGATCTCTTCCTGCGCGGCCACGAAGGTGCTGGTGACGACGCCGAACAGGGTCAGCAGCACCAGCCAGAACACGCGCACGCTGAACATCTTGCGGAAGGGAGATTCGAGGATGTCCAGGTCGGTGCCGTCGGTGGTCACCGTGCCGCCAAAGCGGGCCAGCTGGGTGGCGTCTTCCTGCTTTTCGATGTCCATGGCGTCGTCCACGGTGACGATGCCGACCATCTTTTCCCCGCCGTTGATGACGGGCAGGGCCAGCAGGTCATAGCGGCCGATGAGCTCGGAGGCCTTGCTCCGGGGCCACTGGGCCCGCG
>NZ_JAFFQC010000299.1 GCF_016918545.1 Desulfobulbus alkaliphilus
ACCTGTTCCTTTCCGCCTATACGCTGGAGCTGGAGACTTCCGTTCCCGACAGGGGCTTTTTGGAAGAGGAGTTCCACCGTGCGGAGCGGAAGGCCGCGGAGCTGGAAGGGTATCTGGATGAGCTGGCCTCCCGGCCGCGGACCATCCTGTATCTGTGCGACGCCGACGGGGGCGTGGTCTTCGATCTTGCTGTGGTGCGCAAGCTGCTGCGCATGCAGCATCGTGTCATTTTTGCCGTCAAGGACGGCTTTTTCTTCTATGCGCCCACCATGGATGACGTGGAAGAGGACCCTGTCCTGCGCGAAGAGCTGAAGCAGGACTATATCGTCCGTGATGCCAACCTGAGCAAGAACCAGCTGCTGCGCCATCTGCGCGAGCACCGTTTGCTGGTCATCAGTGACGGGACGCGCGAACGGCTCAACCTGTAC
>NZ_JAFFQC010000029.1 GCF_016918545.1 Desulfobulbus alkaliphilus
CTCGGTGATGGATAACTGGGAAAGTGTGGGAGAGTTTTTCATCGGCAATCCTCCATGAATTAAAATGAAGGACCGATTGTAACCGAACTGCATTGCCTCTTCATGGCAGGCTTACCGAAAGGACACAGATTTTTATTTTGTGGATCGCCAGGAAAACCTTGTACCCAATAAAATCGCCAATCTCACCTTTGATCACGACTGGTCGTCGATGCGAGCCTGGATTCCGCGTAGGAAGGCAAAGGACGCCTAGAGCTGCTGGACTTATAGTAAAATAAATATTATACTTTTTGATAATTCCTTGGCAATTACCAACTTCAAACGCTTGCCGAAGTGATTAGTTGGGTGAGGAAAAGAGAAACATACGGAGTCTAAAGCTCCATGTTTTTTTATTGAGTCATGCAAGGAGTGAGAACAATGGGTACGCTGGCAGATGACAATACACTAAAGAATCTCCTCAAGCAGGCCCTCATGGAAGTACTAGAAGAGAATAAGGACGTAGTGCGTGATCTCCTGATGGAGGCCATGGAAGATACGGCCTTAATCCATGCCATCGAGGAAGGGGAAAGCTCCGGTGAGGCCGATAGAGATGAAATTTTCGAGATCTTACAAGGAGTCCAAAGGACTTCATGAAGGTTCGGTTCACCAAGAGCTTCGCCAAAGACCTGCGCAATCAAAGGAGGAATCAAAACCTTCTCCAGCAGGTTCAAAAGGCTATCGAACAGGTCGAACAAGCTGAAACTATCATTGAAGTGACTAATCTCAAACAGCTGAAGGCCGAGGGCCGGTACCATCGGATCCGGATCGGCGATTATCGTCTTGGCCTAACCATCGAAAACGACCTGATCACTTTTGTCAGATTCTTGCACCGTAGAAAAATCTATCGCTTCTTTCCGTGAATTTATTAAAAAAAAGGACAAAAGAGGGGTCAAGTCTGCTTTTGGCTTTTATTGAAAACTGCGTGTGCAGGCAAAAAGACGCCTGCACACCCTACAACCACTACAACCACTTGCCGGGTCCAGGCAAAAGATCATCTGACCTGAGAACCAGGTAACCGTTCGCCAGCACTCTATCCATGGACGATCAGGCTGACAGTGTACGGCCGAAATAGATGATCATACGCCAGGGTATAATCTCGGAAACTATCTTTCGACTGCATCATTCGGAAAAGCCAGCGTGAGCGGAGCACGGGAGTACTGGACTTAAAATAGCCTTTTTTGATTAGATCTGAAACGACGTTGCGGGCCATACGTTCACAATAGCCGGTGATTTCTCAGTGCACCCTCTACGGACGAGCAGGCTGCGGTGCAGTCACCATGCAGCCTTTTGCTTGAACCCGATGAACGTATCATTTCTTGCCATTGTAGAAAACCAATTGGCAAAAATCAATGGCAGCAACTATTTGCCTCAATAATACGGAATTTTGCTTTGCTCTTGCGGCGAAAAGCATCTATAATCACCTTAAATAATGCGGTGATTAATATGTGGATACACAACCATCAAAACTGGCCACACTTCACCTGGGAAGCTGGTGCACTGGCGCTCAAGCTTGCCGACATTCGCCATCGACAAGGCAGATTACTCGGCCGCATGGAGGGGCTTGGTTTTGAACTTAAGCGCGAAGCAAGCCTCAGCACGCTGACCAATGATGTAGTGAAATCGTCGGCCATTGAGGGTGAACACCTGGACATACTCGAGGTACGTTCATCCATTGCCCGCCGTCTCGGCCTTGATATCGCAGGTCTTGTCCCTGCCGGCCGTGATGTCGAAAGCATTGTCGAAATGATGCTCGATGCTACACAGTTGTTTGCAAAACCTCTGACCAAAGAGCGGTTTTGCGGCTGGCACGCAGCACTGTTTCCAACTGGACATAGTGGTATGCGCCGTATTACAGTCGGTGACTGGCGCCCAAGTGGCGCCGGCCCCATGCAGGTTGTTTCAGGCCCAATAGGCCGAGAAAAAGTCCATTTCGAAGCACCGAGTGCCGAGAGGCTGGAACATGAGATGGCGGTTTTCTTAGAGTGGTTTGACAAGCAGGGTACTATTGATCCGGTGATTAAGTCCGCCATTGCCCATCTCTGGTTTGTGACTCTCCATCCCTTTGAAGACGGCAATGGTCGTATTGCCAGAGCGATCAGCGATATGGCATTGGCGCGAGCCGATGGCATACCGGATCGTTTTTATAGCATGACTAAGCAAATTGAGATTGAGCGTACAATCTATTACGTCCAACTGGAACAACAACAACGCAGCACGCCGGAAATCACTGGGTGGCTCGAATGGTTTTTGGATTGTCTAGGCCGAGCGATATCGAGTGCCGAGAAGACGCACGGCAGTATCATGTTCAAAGCACGGCTTTGGAACAGGATCAATAGAATACCGATCAATGAGCGGCAACGTTTGATCATCAATCGCATGCTGGAAGATGATTTCAAGGGAAAAATGAACACATCCAAATATGCTAAACTGGTCAAGTGTTCGAAGGACACAGCATTGCGAGATATTCAATATTTGACAGCACAAGGTATTTTTGTACAGAACTCCGGTGGCGGCCGTAGCACAAGTTACCGATTGACTGACGAGGTTACGTGAGCGCAGATGCCGCGTGAGCAGGCAGAAAGACGCCGGCACCCCCTACAACTACAAACTCACAGATCCAGGCTGGCGCTACAATCTACCCTTGCCTCTTTCCACCAGGCGGTCCACATTATTAATAACATATGCCAAGGCCAATGCTTTTGAGATGGAGGAAATCATGCAAACCGAAAGACACGTCAAGCTTTTCAAGAATGGGAGAAACCAGGCGCTGCGTATACCCCGTGAGTATGAATTGCCGGGAGATGAGGCGGTGATACGCAAAGAAGGAAACAAATTGATTATCGAACCTGTTCAACATCGTTCCCTGTTGAAGGTCATAGCCAGCTGGCAGCCTTTGCCTGAAACTTTCCCTGATGTTGATGCAGAGTTATTGCCATTGGATGATATCGAGTTGTGAAATGGTAGATTTTACCTATCTTTTGGATACCAATATCCTCTCCAATCTGCTACGCCATCCGGCCGGTAGTGTTGCCCGGCGGATTGCTGAAAAGGGTGAAAATACGGTGTGCACAAGCATTGTTGTGGCTTGTGAATTACGTTTTGGAGCGGAGAAAAAAAAATCTGCAGTCCTTGGTGCGCGAGTTGAAGAATTGCTCACGGTCCTTGATGTCCTTGCCTTGGATGTCGATACAGATTTTCATTATGCCCAGATTCGTGCCACATTAGAAACGGCGGGTACTCCCATAGGTCCCAATGACTTGCTCATTGCGGCCCACGCCCGGTCGCTCGACCTGATCCTCGTTTCCGCGAATGTTGGAGATTTTTCCCGTGTTCCGGGGTTAACAGTGGAAAACTGGCTTGAATAGAATCCGCGTGCGCAAACGATACAGCCGTTTGCACACCCTACCAAACTCCTTCGGTGTCGAATGGTTACCCTTTTTTCAGGATTGAATCCAATTTTCCAGGCGCAGATTGTCAATTCTGGCAAATTCCTTGGTATTATTGGTCACCAAAGTTATATCCCGTGATCTCGCCAGCCCCGCGATAAGGAGGTCGTAGGGCCCGATGGGAGTGCCTTTTTTTTCAAGATCAGCCCGAATGACCGCAGCGTCGGCAGCGGCACGACGGTCTATGTCAAGGAGGGTAAGTGGCAGGAGAAACCTGGCAAGGGCATCCAGAGTCCGTTGGATCTGTTGGCTTTTTTGTGCTCCATACTCAAGCTCGAAGAGCGTGATGGTAGAGATGGCAACGTTTTGCGGTGAGTGTTGCCTGAATTGTTCAAGGACTTCCGGTGGTCGTTTTTTAATAAGATAGATACAGATGTTGGTAGCAAGCAGATAGCGTCCTGAATCCGTGACGGCTGGAGTCTTGTTTGGAGTACATTTCACTGTCAATAGGTTACAAATGCGGCGATTTTCTTTGCAATATCTCGTCACCCGCCGCCCTTCGGGGCGTTCGTCCGCACGCCATCTTCATTGCCCGTAACCGTCCGATAATGTTTACTTTAATCGAACGGTCACGAACAACGAAGCTGACGCACGGACAAACGCTCACGGATCCAGGAGTGTATCAAAAAGAATCTCTCTTTTGCATATCCGGCTGTTCTCGTCCGCTTGCCAAGAAATCCTCAGGAAAATCGGCAAGTGACTCAAATAACGAATCCCATGTTGTTTCCAGCGGCTCCAGAATGATTTGGTTGCCCCGTTGAGATATTTTTACCATATTCCCAGGCATTTTGAATTTTTTTGGGAGTCGTACAGCCTGTGAATTTCCATTTTGAAAAAGTTTAGCGGTTTCCATATCGCGCCCTCCTTTTATATATATTATTAATATATACCCTGCGGTGTTGAAGATCAATATATTAATGGGGAGCATTACGAGTTTGATCCCAATGCGAAACGTTCCTGCTGGTCCCTTGCGACGTAGCGCCGGAATGCTTTGTCCAGTCATTTTACTGGGTGGATTTGTCGCCGCCAAGCAGCAACAGGAAAACAGGTCAATGGACCTCTTTCAGCTTCTCTGCAATCCATACTTTGACAAGTGCTTGGCGGGAAATTCCTAAACGCTTAGCCTGCTTATCAAGGCCATCGACTACCCATGAGGGAAAATCGATATTCACCCGCTTGCTTTCTTGGTTCACACGGCGAGCTTTGGAAAAATCCAATTCACTGGTTATATCTTCGCCAGCTTCGAATTTTGCATCAAATTCCTGAGCTTTCATAATACTCCACCTCTTTCTCGCGCGACCGGCGCGCTGAAATGATCCTGACAGTGTCGCCTCGATACGTAATAACCGCTGACCAATATTTTCCACCGATCTTTCCTATCACAAGGCAACGCCCTTCGTCTTCAACCGTCTTGGCAGGGATTTCAAGCAGGTCCAAGTCATCCCACAGGCTCTGCGCTTCAACAAAATCGACCCCGTGCTTGTGTTTGTTGCTTTCGCTTTTTTGGGAATCAAATTCGAACTTCATGCTTTTAAGGTATATTTTTTATACTTTTTTGCAACCTAAAAGAGAGGTGCATATTCCGGACGATCCCGGCCATAGGGTCGAAGAAAGGGGGTCAGAAATGGGGTCAAGTCTGCTTTTGGCTTTTATTGAAAACCGCGTGTGCAGGCCAAAAAGACGCCTGCACACCCTACCGGAGCACTGTGAATGTTTCTTGTTACGTCAATAATACCTACAGGTTGCTGAACGTGCAAGAGGGGCAGGTTGCTGCCAAGCGGTTGTGCCGACATGGAAGTACTTGCTCAGGTCTTCCCCCGGAGGAGTCTGCTTGTCAGCAGCAACAGCAGCAGGCCCAGCACGAAAGTGAACAGACCGGAGAAGTCATGGAGGAAGCCCTGGGCCACCTGCTCGCCATAGATGCTGGCCAGGCCGGCGGTGCCGGTGAGGCGGACGATATTGGCGAAGATGGCGATGGGGGCGGCGGCGAAAAAGAGCAGCCATTTTTTCCAGGCGGGATAGCCGCTCAACCAGGCAAGGACGGCACTGAGGGCGAACATGGTGGTGAGGGAACGCAGCCCGGAGCAGGCGTCCACTACCTCCAAGGTGGTCTGAGCAAGATGGAGGACATTGCCTTCGCGAAAGACGGGGATGCCGATCAGGCGGATGACATCCTCGGTAATGGCACTGGAAAACAGCTGCATGGGAAAGGCTATTTTGTTCCAGAGGATCGCCGGCAGGGGCACCATGAAGATGAGATAGGCTATGGGCAGCAGTAACTTGCGGGTGGCGGCCGTGCCCAGGATAAAAAGAGTGCCCCCCAGCAGGACAATGATAAGCGAGCTGCGTTGAAGGAAATATTCCGAGCCGACCTTGGCAAGATACAATTGCCCCAGACCGAGCAGCAGCACCAGCAGGCCCCAGTTGGCGGGAGAGGAACCCGCTTTGTGCAGTTCATCCCGCATGGAGAAAATCATATAAGCACTGATGAGCGTAGCAAAAAAGAGGGTCAGGCCTAGAAGATTGTAAGATCAAAAAAAGGACAAAAAAAGAAGTCAAGTATGCTTTTGGCTTTAATTGAGATTTCGCGTGGGCAAACGATACGGCCGTTTGCCCACGTTACAACTTTCTCTTTCCGGACAGAATCAGACAAAGTATCTTTTATTTATTCTGCGTTGAGATTCTTCAAAATTTTCTTTGCTAAGGGTTCTTTTATTTCGTTATGCCGAGGAACAGTTTCAATCGCACCGTTCTTCGGATTTATCCAAAGTGCATGTGAAGCGCCTTCTCGTTTCAGGTAGCAACCCGCTATTCTCAATCTTCTGTCCAAATCTCGACGCTTCATCCTACCATCACTGTATCTTGGATAGCATCGTCTGGAAGTCCGCGAATAATGTCAGCCTTTCGGTCTTCTAAAAGTAACTCTATAGCCTCTCGAAGATTATTTTTCGCATCCTCTATTGTTTCGCCCTGCCCATTTGCGCCTGGCACTTCCGGGCAAATAGCCCAAAAGCCACCTTCAGGTGCCGGCTCAATTATGGCGGTAAATTCTGCTTTCATTATAATCTCCTCTTTTTGTAAGCTGATTGGGTCAGAACAAGGGGGCGAGTCAATGCTGCTGATGGCGACCATGGTCTGGCCGCTTTTGGCAAATTATTTCCCTACTTTGTGGGTGCCTTGAAGAAATTCCATCAAGAGGGCTTCATAATCTCTGCCCCCATAAAAGATATTGAGAATAACGACGGCCTGTCTTGCTTCATCCACGATGAAGGCCGCCACCGCTTTTTTATCGATAGGCGCGACCCTTAAATACTCCATGAGATCGTCGCGACGGTGCCCCCGAAGAGGAGCGGTTTCCAATTCATAACATTTCTGGCGGAGCTTTTCGATGTATGCCCATGCCCGTTCAGGGAAACCGCTTTTGTCCGCAATAAAACCGTAGATGGCCTCGAGGTCGTTGACAGCATCCGGCATCAGATACACATCATATTTTTTCATTAACCGCCAGTTTCATTCGCTGTTGGTGCATCCGCTCGATAGCTTTGAAGGCATCTTCAACCGGCACAGGATTGCCGCTTTGCGCCGAGGCTGTCAGGCGACTGCGAATGAGCGCAATCCGCGTCGCGTGCTCCTCTTGTTGCTTTTCCCAACAGCGCAAGGCTTCCCTGATAACCTCGCTTGTCGATCCGTAGGCTCCGGATTGCACCTTGTCCTTAATCGTAGCGAGCATGTCGGGCGGCAGCGTGATCGTGACCCTTTCCGCATTTTCTTTTTGCATGGTTGAGCTCCCTGTGGTGAGTATGATAAAATCATACCTAGATTTATATGCACTGTCACTCAGTATCAACCGCATTTTGTTACCGGAGGGTCAATTCTGTTGCTGGCACGTATCCGCCGGCGCAAAACGAAGCACCGGCGGTCGTGGAAACAACACCGCAGGGGCGATCTCACGCACCGTTTGCTCCTGCCAGTATTTCAAGGCCCCTACGGCAATGGCGCAGCAGGCTGGGTCGTTTTTTTTAAACCGTGCAAAGCGAAAAGCGCTTCGACTTGCGTTGCCTTGAGGGAAATTCTTTGGCGGCGTCCCACGACCTTGGCCAATTGCTCGAAGTTGAACTCGGGATGGCGGATAACCTCGGCCAGAATAAAGACCGCTATCTCCGCCGGCAATGGGGCGGCGGGATGATCCTCGTTGGCCAGGACGAGCAGTTGACCGGATTGAACGGGTGGATCGACAGCGAGGTACACATGAAGGCGTCCGGATTTGCGGCGCTCGAGTTTGCCCTGCCGCCATAACTGCACCAGCACCGAATGACACCGATTGTGGAGTTTTTCGCCCAGTTGTTGAGCGGTCATCCCCCCTGGACTGCGCGTAACCAAATGGATAATGGTGGCGGTCAAACTGCCGGCCCGCGAAAAACCGATGCGATCGTGGAACCAAAGACCGTCGCGGTTGAATCGCGGGATCGACCGCAGAGTGTACCAGCGGCCATTGTGCGTGAAAGAGCTGTAGTATCCGGCTTCGCATAAAAACCGCCGCGCCGATGGCACCGAGTACCCCAACTCGGCGGCAAGCGGTTCGATCATCCAGCAGGATTGTTGGGTAAACAAAGAGGCAAGGCACTGCGTTGGCGGCATCGGATCGGACGGCATGGGGACCCCTTGATAAAGTATTGCATAAAGATCCGAAAAGCTCGCTTTCGTGCAATACTTTATCATAAAAATGCCTTGCGAGCAACTCCCCCCGTGTTGGTATGCACCGGGGATCTTTCCGAGTTATTTGATTTGTTTTCGGTGTGTTAAGCAGATCCTTCATCTCGACAAGGCAGCATGAGTACAGTGGAAACTGTAGACGGCAGTAATTAAGTATAGCATGCGAGTGTCCGATAACCACTTGATATTACTCAGCCCAACTGAATTTTGTGATCATAGGAATTTTCGTGCGCTGGCCCTGCTGGATGGCATGGATTAAGGCCCTATCTTCCATGGCCTCCATCAGGAGATCACGCACTACGTCCTTTTTCTCTTCTAGTGCTTCCATGAGGGCCTGCTTGAGGAAATTCTTTAGTGCATTGTCATCTGCACGTACCCATTGTTCTCACTCCTTGCATGACTCAATAAAAAAACATGGAGCATTAGACTCCGTATGTTTCTCTTTTCCTCATCCAACTATTCACTTCTGCAAGCGTTTTAAGTTAGAAATTGCCAAGGAATTTTAAAAAATTATAATATTTATTTTACTATAAGTCCAGCAGCTCTAGGCGTCTTTTTGCTTGCCCACGCGGTTTTCAATAGAACCAAAAGCAGACTTGACCCTTTTTCCATCCCAAACATTAGACAAAATGATGGGCGCGGGGAAACAAGAAAAGGGCGAGGAATCTCCTTGCAATGTGTTGACATATGTGTCACCATTTACAGGGTAAATGGCCGGTAAGTTTTGAGGTAAAATGAGAAATACACGTCCGATTTCGTGGATCAAGGCAGCTAGGCGAGACTTCGAAGAGTTTCCAGAAGCTGTACAAGAAAACATGCTTAGCGCCCTTACGATTGCAGCCGAGGGCACCAAATCCGACAAGGCTAAACCATTTAAAGGGATTGATGGCGGCGTTTTTGAAATTGCCCTCAAGCATCGGGGAGACGCTTTCCGTTTGATTTATGCGGTTAAAATTGGAACGGATGTTTGGGTGATCCATGCTTTTCAGAAGAAATCTAAAACAGGCATAAAAACACCCCAGATGGATGTTGACACTATCCGCGAACGTTTGAAGAGATTGAAGGAGGCACTGCAATGAATAAAGACGATTTTGAACTTGTACGCGGTAGCGGCAATGTTTTTCAGGACTTTGACAGGCCTAACGCAAGTGTCAAGCAAACACGCGCTATCCTAGCGGCTGAAATCATTCGCGTTCTTGATAAACAAGGGCTATCAACCCGCGAAGCTGAGAAACTGACGGGAGTCGGTCACTCAGAGTTTTCTCGCATTCGCAATGCGCGGCTTGGCCGGTTTACGCTTGATCGGATGATCATGATACTCGAAAAACTTGATGGAAACATCGAGGTGAGCGTTACTTTTCGACCTCGTCGTAATGGGCTAGGGGATGGTTTTCACATTTAAAAATCCTGGATCCGTGAGCGTTCATCCGTGCGTCAGCTTTGTTGTTCGTGGCCGTTCGATTAAAGTAAACTTTATCAGATGGTTACGGGCAATAAAGATGGCGTGCGGACGGACGCCCCGAAGGGCGGCTGGTCAAGGCGGATCGTGAAAAATTCCTCCTCGCTTTAAACCTGATTGCAGACAAATATGTCCAAAACAAGAACCCAACAGTCACGGATTCAGGTGGAAACCACGGAAGGCATAGGGGTAATGGAGCCCATGCTGCCGCCTGACGGAGAACGCAAACTGGAAGATCTCGCCCTTGACCTGGCGAGCAAGGCCTCCGGTCTGGCCAGCCAGTTGCAGCCAACCGTAAGAAGCAGCATCGGCGATCTGGTGCGATCGATGAACTGTTACAAAGCCAAAAGCAAACTCGACCCTGAATTCCGACCCCAAATTCCCCTAAATTTGTTTCCTGCCCACGCGGGATATCTCCATTGCACTATTCACTACATGTAATGGTCGTATTGCCAGAGCGATCAGCGATATGGCATTGGCGCGAGCCGATGGCATACCGGATCGTTTTTATAGCATGACTAAGCAAATTGAGATTGAGCGTACAATCTATTACGTCCAACTGGAACAACAACGCAGCACGCCGGAAATCACTGGGTGGCTCGAATGGTTTTTGGATTGTCTAGGCCGAGCGATATCGAGTGCCGAGAAGACGCACGGCAGTATCATGTCCAAAGCACGGCTTTGGAATAGGATCAATAGGATACCGATCAATGAACGGCAACGTTTGATCATCAATCGCATGTTGGAAGATGATTTCAGGAGAAAAATGAACACATCCAAATATGCGAAACTGGTCAAGTGTTCGAAGGACACAGCATTGCGAGATATTCAATATTTGACAGCACAAGGTATTTTTGTACAGAACTCCGGTGGCGGCCGTAGCACAAGTTACCGATTGACTGACGAGGTTACGTGAGCGCAGATGCCGCGTGAGCAGGCAGAAAGACGCCGGCACCCCCTACAATTCCTCTGCCACCAACGTACGAAGATTATTAAAGAACTATCCAACACTGGAAACCAGGATCAAGCCAGCTTTTTTCAGATGCAGGTAGCAGCAGGATACTATTTTGTTGAGCAGAGTTATCATTTTTTTAACCAGTAAGATGACGCTGGATGAATGGTAGTTTTTTGTCAGATTGCAAGAGCATCCACGGGACAAGCTGAAACGTTTTCCCCAGCGCTCCTTGACAAATTGTTTCCACCTGGATACAAATATTAAATGCAGTACGAATTGCGAAGCACTGAATATTTTGATAAATGGCTGGCGAGTATCAAAAATCGACAGACTCTTTCCCGTATACTTCGCCGGGTTGACAAGCTGGTTATTGGCTCATTTGGCGACTGTAAGGCCGTTGCGGCCAATCTTTTCGAGCTTCGCCTGTTTTTCGGGCCTGGATATCGCGTTTATTACACGGTCAAAGGAAGAGCTATTATTATCCTGCTGGCCGGTGGTGATAAATCAACGCAATCCCGGGATATAAAAAAAGCCAGGGAACTCTTGAAAATATCCGAGGAAGATGAATGAAACTGAAAACAAAACATTTTGATGTTGCCGAGCATCTCGAGAGCGATGAGGATATAGCTTTTTTTCTCGAGGACGCCGCCGAAGACAGCCCGGAAGAATTTGTCCATGCGCTCAACACGGTAGCCAGGGCAAAAGGCATGACCGAGATAGCCAGAAAAGCCGGAGTCACCAGGGCGAGCCTGTACAAATCACTTGCCGATGGTGGCCGTCCACGATTTGACACGATATCCAAGGTCACCAAAGCGCTTGGTTGCAAGCTGACTGTTGTTCACGATTAATTCCTGAATCCGTGACGGCTGGACACTTGTTTAGGATATATCTTGCTGTAAGCATAGTATAATTGCAGCTAAACCCTTGAAAAAAACTTTCACCAGCTGCCCTTCGGGACATTCGTCCGCACGCCATCTTCATTGCCCGTAACCCTCCGATAAAGTGAGCGAGGGGTCAAGCGAGGGGTCAAGTCTGCTTTTGGCTTTTATTGAAAACCGCGTGTGCAGGCAAGAAGACGCCTGCACACCCTACCGGAGCACTGAGGATGCTTGTTTTTACGCCAATAATACCAACAGGTTGCTGAACGTGCAAGAGGGGCAGGTTGCTGCCAAGCGGTTGTGCCGACATGGAAGTACTTGCTCAGGTCTTCCCCCGGAGGAATCTGCTTGTCAGCAGCAACAGCAGCAGGCCCAGCACGAAAGTGAACAGACCGGAGAAGTCGTGGAGGAAGCCCTGGGCCACCTGTTCGCCATAGATGCTGGCCAGGCCGGCGGTACCGGTGAGGCGGACGATATTGGCGAAGATGGCGATGGGGGCGGCGGCGAAAAAGAGCAGCCATTTTTTCCAGGCGGGATAGCCGCTCAACCAGGCGAGGACGGCGCTGAGGGCGAACATGGTGGTGAGGGAACGCAGCCCGGAGCAGGCGTCCACTACCTCCAAGGTGGTCTGGGCGAGATGGAGGACATTGCCTTCGCGAAAAACGGGGATGCCGATCAGGCGAATGACATCCTCGGTAATGGCACTGGAAAACAGCTGCATGGGGAAGGCTATTTTGTTCCAGAGGATCGCCGGCAGGGGCACCATGAAGATGAGATAGGCTATGGGCAGCAGCAATTTACGGGTGGCGGCCGTGCCCAGGATAAAAAGAGTGCCCCCCAGCAGGACAATGATAAGCGAGCTGCGCTGAAGGAAGTATTCCGAGCCGACCTTGGCAAGATACAATTGCCCCAGACCGAGCAGCAGCACCAGCAGGCCCCAGTTGGCGGGAGAGGAACCCGCTTTGTGCAGTTCATCCCGCATGGAGAAAATCATATAAGCACTGATGAGCGGGATGAAATAGCCGTGGGAGTAGTTGTCGTTGGTTGCCCAGTCCTGGGCCATGGAGGCCAGCACCGGAAAATACAGCCCGATGAGGGCGGCCAGGACCAGGAGAAGACAGGCTATCTCAGCGGGTCGGAATCGGGGTTGGAGCGCATCGGCCGACATGGGTGTCACCTCCCGGGAAGATAGTTGTCCAGTTCCGTGATCGCCAGGGCCGCGAATCGGCGCAGTGTGGCGGCGGCCTCCTCAATATCGCCCTCCGGGGCCGGGGCGAGGAGACGGACAAAGGTGCCGTCCCGCCGCTTGAGGAGGATGGCGTCGAGCACCTGATAGATCTTTTCCCAGTATTCGGAATGGATTATGCGGCCCCGGTTCTGATACCAGAAGGTCACCACTTGATACTCGTTCCGGTTGCGGATGATCATTTCGGTCACCCGGACCGGTTCGGAACTGCCGGCGGGAATAATCTCCACCGTCCGTACGGAATCAATACCCCAACCGCCGCCGGGGATGCAGTTGCGCGGGGAGTGATAACCACCGCCGGTGCCCACGGACTCGTAAAAAGCAGCGTAAAAATTCACCGGCGGTCCGGCTGGGCCGACATAATCGTATTCGATATAGTCATCGACCTTGAGCATGTCGATCACCGCCTGGGATGACTGCCGGGAGGCAACAGCCTGCCACTCCCCCAGGGTGGCGGGGAAATATGCCAGAGATTGCTTGATGGGGGTTCGGTGGGTGCCGGTGACATCGCGGAGAAGAAAAAAGCAAGCGGCAATGAGAAGCAGGACAACGAAGCAGCGAAGGGGAGATATCTTCATGGGACGATAACCGCTTGGCGGATGGATTGTTGGACGAAATTGCCGTTTACCAGCGCCAGAATTCCCTGGATGCGCTCAGGGTAACAAGCACCTGATGATCGTTGTATTGATCTGATGGCAGTTCGCCATCGGAAACATAATAGCTGTACCGCACCCCGGCCGTGTACCAGCGGCCAAAGGAATAGCTGAGGCCGGCACCGATTTCATAGGTGTTCTTGTCGTAGGTGAGATCGCCGATGCCATCCTCCGCAGCCAACCCGCCTTCGTCCTCGATGGCGGCTATCCGGAAGGCCCCCTGGGGGTCCAGGGAGGATTGCCAGGTATAGCGGCCGTACAGGTTCAGGGCCAGGGCCTGGGAATACTGATGGGTGCAGGTGGCCTGGAGCGAATAGGTATCCGTGAGCCCGGATTCATCGGTGCCGGTGAAATTACGGGTTTGATAGTCTTTGCTGAAGACAAGCCCGTAGGTGGTATATTGGTAGCTTTTGTTCAGGGCCAGGAAGGCGTTGTAGCCCCACTCGCCCTCCAGGCCGTCCACCTTGGCGTAGGAAGGCCCACCGGCGATAGCCATCCGGGTCTGGGGATCAAAGGCATGGTTCCACCCCGCCGACCAGGCATGGGTCTGACTGTCGCGACGGGTGTCGCCATCATAGGCGGTGCCGGAGAAGGAATAGGAGAGGGGAAAGGAATCGCGGATACTGCGTACATGCTCGAGACCGATCCGGGCATTGTATTCCTGGACATCCGGTGAGGCCGCGGTGTCGGCATCCTCGTCGGTATACAGGCCTAAAACATAGCCAAGAACCAGGTCGGTTCGCCAGGAAGGGCCAAATCCCTGGGAAAAATCAGCGGTGAAAGCATGCTTGTCATATTCGTTATACCCGGAGCTGTCGCCCTGATTACGCAGCACGGTGTAGCTGTAGCCGCCACCGAGACGGGTCTGCTCCGCCAGGGCGCCGGAGGTACGGATCGAAGCGGTATTGGTCCAGTAGCGCTGACCGCTGAGGTCGCGGGAGAGGTCGTCACCTGCAGGGGGGGCCTGTTGACTTGGCAGGCCGTCGGTTATGTCGCTCTCCGGACCGAGGGGCTGCTCACCGACGGGAGGCGCTTGCTCATCGGGTCCGACGGGATCCGGGGCGATGGCGGATACGGTCGAGCGGCCCGGATCGTCGGAGAGGACAAAATCATTGCTGAGCGACAGGGACCAGTTACGGCTCAACGAGCGGTCCGCAACAAGACTGAGGCGATGATCGACCTCGGTGTTCTCGGTGACGAAATCATGGTTGATCAGGGGCGCGTAGCGAAAACTGAAGGTATCATACAGCCCCCGGGAGACAATGAGAACGCCTGGTTCGACCCCGATTTTCCGCCGATCGCCGTCATCGCTGGCGTCCAGCAGTTGGTCGTCATAGGAACGCTCCTGGTGGTCATAACTGACCCCGGCGGTGCCGCTTACCGTGGTCTGACGGGCTGCGGCAGGGGTGACGGACAACGCCACAAGCAGTGCGCAGCAGGAGGCCATGGGGATGAGGAGGAAGTGTTGTGACATGGCATGACCTCTTAATGGACGACAATTACATCACCGGGCTCAAGCCGGATGTTGCTCTCCATGTTTCTGCCCCTGAGGAAATCTCTGTAATCAAAATCGAAGCGCTGCCCCTGATCGAGGTGTTGATCGCCAGCCTCGCCGGGCACCAGCTCACTGACCTGGCGAATGATGGTGACCCTGTTATTGGCCCATTCGGTGAATCCACCGGCCCGGGCAATGGCCTTGACCACGGTTATGGGGTAATCGAGATGAAACACCCCCGGCCCCCGAACCTGCCCCATCACCGTGTACTGCCGGCTGTTGCTCTGCACCAGCGAGGTGGTGATGATGGGATCGCCATATACCGAGCGATACAACCGCTGCAGGTAATCAGCCAACTGGGTCAGGGTCATGCCGACAACGTAGACATCGCCAATGTGGCGCAGAGAAACACGGCCATCGGTGCCCACCTCGGCGCCTGTGCCGCGGCCGCGAATGAAATCCTGCGCTTCACCCGGCTGCCCCACTGTTGCGCTGCCGGCGGAGACGGCCATGGAACCTTCCCCGTAGACCTCCACATAGAGAATATCCCGATAGCCGATGACATACTCGGGGTCAACGGGAATCTGAGCGCGATCGCCGAGGATTTCCATTCGGTATTGTTCCTTGGTCTCGTCACTGACCGCCACGTCACGGTTTGATTCGGCGGCCTGGGCTCCAGGGACCGGAACGACAAAAAAAAGCGACAACAACATCATAAAAACAGAAAACTGCAACATTGGCTTGAAATAGGCTTTCATATCGCTCCCTTGCTTTCAATCTACGTTGATACGACTGATTTCATCGTTTTATCCTACCTTTATCGCGCAGACAGGTCAAAAAAAAAGCGCAGCACTGATTGATTTTCACTGATGCACCCGCAACGTGGCCCTGACTACCACAAAAGGAAATCTGGATCCGTGACGGTTGGACTTACGAACGCTCACGGATTCAGGTCTCCATCACACCTGGTACCCGATAATTGACTTTTTCCCTCCTCAACTGAGACAAGTTGGTTTATAAAGAGAGGAGTGAAAAAATTTCCTTTTTCCACGTCCATTCCTTTTCAATACGGGGGTCCCCATGCATTTCAGAAGACCACTGCTGCTTGCCGCGCTTTTCATCCCCATTCTTCTCCTGCTGCTCACTGGCTGCTCTGACGAGGGCAAGGACAAGGAGCTGCATTTTCAAAGAGCCATGGTGTACCTGGAAGAAAACAAGGAGCGGGAAGCGATCATCGAGTTGCGCAACGCCATTCAGATCGATCCCAGGTATGCCGAGGCCCGCTACCAGCTGGGACTACTCTATCTGAAAGCTGGCGAGGTTCGCCAGGCCTTTGCTGAGCTGCAACGAGCGGCCACCCTGGATCCGAGCAACCTGGACGCTCTCATCAAGACGGCTGAATTCCAGCTGCTGGGACGAAACAGGGACGAAGCCCGGAGTAATATCGAAAGCGTCCTGGCTCAGGACCCGGACAACAAGGACGCCCTGGCCCTGCTCGCCAATCTGGAAATGAGCGACAACAACCCCGATGCAGCCATCGAGGCCATTGACAAGGCCCTGGCCGTTGCGCCGGATGAGGATCGGCTCTGGGTGCTCAAGGGACGGATTCTAAATACCAGAGAGCAGTATCCGGATGCGGAACGGGCCCTGCGCAGGGCTGTTGAACTGGACAACACCAAGATGAGCAACCACGCCAGTCTGGTGGCGTTTTTTCTCGAGCGTCGGGATCTAGAGATGGCCCGGACCACGCTGGAAACAATGACCAAGGAGTTTCCGGAGTCTCCGCAGCCGTGGCTGCAGATGGTGAACCTGGAGCTGATGCAGAACAATATCGAGGCTGCCGAGGCGCATTTGTCCCAGGCTCTGACCATTGATCCCGATAACGCCCAACTGAAAACCGCTGCCGCGAACTTTTATTCGCGCCAGGGTAAGCTTGAACAGGCCGAACAACTCTATCGGGAAGCCATCGAAGTTGCTGATGAACCGGAGGACTTTCACGCCCAACTGGCCAATTTCTACTTTGATCATGGTCGATTTGACCAGGCCAGGGAGGAAATGGATAAGGTTCTGGCCATGAATGCCCGCAATGCCACCGCCCTGATGGTGCAGGCCAAGTTCGATGTTCGGGAAGGAAAGAATCGCGAGGCGCTGGAAAAAGTGGCCGCCCTGCTCCGCGATTATCCGCAATGGGGTGAACTTCACTTTGTCAAGGCCCTGGCCCACGGCAACCTCGGGGAGACACGACTGGCCAAGGAATCAGTCCAGGAGGCTATCCGGTTGAGCCCCGGCTTCAGCAAGGCCCATTCACTGGCCGGTGTTCTGGCGCTGCAGGAAGGAGATTTCGAAACAGCCAAGCAGGAATCGGCCCAGGCCCTGCGGATCAATCCCCGCGATTTCCAGGCCGCGCTCACCCTGGCCAAGGGGGTGCTGTTCTCCAGTGAATATGAAACAGCGGTGAACATGTTCAGCGAGTTGCATGACAAGGTGCCGAATAATGTCGAGGTCCTTGGCAGTCTTGGTCTGGCGCACATGGCCTTGGATCAGGATGACCAGGCCAAGGAGGCCTTTGCCAAGCTGCTTGCCCTGCAGCCCGGCAACCAACGGGCCTTCAGTTTTGTTCTGCGGATGGCGCAAAAGGAAGGCGCTGACACAGATCAGCTCATCACCATGACCCGGGCCCAGATCGACAAGGCCCCGGAGAGTGATGGTCTGTGGGTTATGTTGGGTAATCTTTATCTTCGCGCCAATCAGCCGGATCAGGCCCTTGAGACCTTTAAAAAAGTTCAGGAGCTGGCTCCGGAAAATCCGCAATCGTATGCCATGAGCGCGATGATCCTCAATCGGCAGGGCAAAACCGAGCAGGCCATTGCCGAATACAAGGAACTGCTGAGCCAACAGCCCCGAGCCATCGGCGCCTACATGGGATTAGCCAGCATCTATGACCAGCAGGGGGAAACAGCGCTGGCCAAGGACGCCTACCGGAAAATTCTCGACATCCAACCCGACTTTGCCCCGGCCGCCAACAACCTGGCCTGGATGATTGCTGAAAGCGAGGATCCGGACCTGGGCGAGGCGCTTCGCCTGGCGATGATCGCCCGGCAGCAGGCGCCCGATAGCGTGCATATCATTGACACCCTGGGATGGGTGCATTACAAACGGGGGTCCTACAGCCTGGCCCGCAACGAATTTGAGCAGGCGGTGCAGCTGCAGGGTGATATGCCCGTGCTCCGCTATCACCTGGCCCTGGCCTATTATGGCGAAGGCCGGATTGAGGAGGCCATCCAGGAACTGGAACTGGCCCTGAGTCAGGAGCAGCCCTTTGAGGAACGGGAAGAGGCCGAAGAGACACTGCGGCAATGGCTGGCTGAATAGGCACACGAACCATGCGGGAAGCGTTACGGCGAGAAATCATCAGCAGCCTGGAAATACAGGCCAGAGTCGATGAACTCGGCCGCCAGATCACTCATGATTATCAGGGGCGGCAACTGGTCTTACTGGGGGTGCTGAACGGAGCCTTTGTTTTTGCGGCCGATCTCTGTCGGGCCATCGCTCTTGATCTGGAAATTGATTTTATCCGGGTTGCCAGTTATGGAACGGCAAGCAAATCCTCCGGCAAAATCCGGCTGCTCAAGGAACCGAGCATTGAATTGACCGGCAAAGACGTGCTCTTGGTCGAGGATATCGTGGATACCGGGACCACCATGGCCTGGATGCTGGAACATTTTGGCCAAAGCGGCGCTGATACGGTTCGGATCTGCACCCTTATCGATAAAACGGAGCGACGTCGTGTTCCTGTGACGGCAGCTTATATTGGTTTTTCCCTCGACCAGGGTTTTCTGGTTGGCTATGGGCTTGATTATGGAGAAAAATATCGTAATCTTCCCGCGATTTACACCTTACAAGTTGAATAACCTGTGTCCATCCAGAAGCGGTACTTTTTCCCAGATTTGTTGGTGCGCTGGTGCAGTTACTGCTCGGAAGATTAATTCTGAGCCTGTGGTTAAATTTGCCAGCGTGCATCGATGCGGAATAAAATATCTCGTTTTTGGATGGCCCCTGACTTCTCCCGGTCTGCAGGTTTCCCAATGGGCCGGGGATGACGTGAACCACTAGCAATGGAGGCTTTGATGCGAAAAAAAAATATTGCCGTGATCCTTTCCGGATGCGGCCATCAGGATGGCGCGGAAATCCATGAAGCAACCCTCACCCTGTGGGCCATTCACAAAAACGGGGCTGATTTCCAATGCTATGCCCCGGATATCAAACAGCACCATGTGATCAATCACATCACCAGCGAGGAAATGAACGAGCAACGCAATGTGCTCATTGAATCAGCCCGGATCGCCCGGGGCAAGATCGCATCATTGGATAGCTTCTCGGCCGACTCCGTCGACGCCTTGATCCTGCCCGGTGGCTTTGGAGCCGCCAAAAACCTGAGCAGCTATGCCTTTGACGGGGCCAAATGTACCGTGCAGGCCGATGTCACCAAAGCTGTCCAGGAGATGCATGCCGCCGGCAAGCCCATCGGCGCCCTTTGTATTGCCCCGGTTATTCTCGCCAGAATTCTTGGCGACGTGACCCTGACCATCGGTCAGGACAGCGGCACCGCCGACAACCTGGCGGCCATGGGAGCCAAGCATGTGGCAACCCTGCAGGGTGAGATCGCCATTGATCCAGGCCGGAAAATTGTCAGCACGCCCTGCTACATGCTCGATTCGCGGATCGACCAGATCGCCGACGGCGCCGATAGCGTTGTCAAAGCCATATTGGAGATGATAGAGTAAAGGAGCCGGCACAGGTTGTTTTCCACCGGGGAGGGGTGGCAAGGGGGGAGGTCGTTGATGCGGCCTCCCCTTCTTGGTTTGAAAAAATTAGGGACACTTCCCCAGAAAATTAGGGACACTTCCCCTATTTTTATCGCAGAAGCAATAAAAATAGGGGAAGTGTCCCTAATTTTCCCTAATTTTCCTGGAGCAGAGAAATGAGGATTTTGTGGCACCGGCAAACATCCGCGTGGGCAAACGATACGGCCGTTTGCCCACCCTACCCGGGCATCGGCGTTTATTTCTTTTTGTTCAATAATATCGAAGACTTTTTAGGGTGGGCAGGCGTCTGTTTGCCTGCCCACGCGGATTCATTCATTACTTTACTTGAGGCTGTTGACCAGTGTCGCGAAGGCGGTGGCGTCAAGGCATCCCTTGCCGAGCATCATGCCTGAGACCTCCGGCCGTCGCCAGATTGACGGACCGTTGGTCACCGTCACTCCGCCGCCGTAGAGGATGGGACGATTCTCGGTTTTCGCGGCGATCTTGGCCACCATGGCGCCAACGTCTCCGATGCTCCGGGACATCTCCAGCGAGACCTTGGTTTCTGGAGTACAGGCCCAGATGAGGTTTTTCAGTTCACTGACCGCAAAAGCCGCTGCCTGTTGTCTGACCAGGCTCTCATCAACACAGACAATGGGCTGGAGTTCCTCTGCCAGGGCTTCATATCCCTGCCTGGCCACATCCTGGATCGTTTCATGAAAATAACGGCGGCGTTCCTGATGGCCAATGAGCGCATAGGTCGCCAGACCGCGTAGCCAGGCCGCCGGCAGGGAGCCGGTGTATTCCCCTTGGGGAAAAGCCGAGACGCTCTGGGCGGCCAGATAGACGCCTTCCAGGTCACTGATTTTTTCCTGAACCCGCGCAAGATACAGCGCCGGTACGGCGAGTACCACCTCCACCGCGTTATTGGGTTGATAGGAGGCGGCAAAGGCTTCGCACCATTGCAGGGCTCGTTCCGGGGCAAAGTAGGCCTTCCAGTTGGCCAGGATGATTTTTTTCATTTTTTCCTTTTTGTGCTTTGTTGAATTATGGTGCAGTTCCTGCTGGGTCGGCAAACGATAAGACTGTTTGCCGACCCTGCGGGGCTTTGATATATTGGATGTAAGTTGTGCAGTACATTTACCGCGTGGGCAAACGATACTGCCGTTTGCCCACCCTACCAGAGCCGAAACTGTTTGAAGTTCCTCATCTTTTCCCTTGCCGGGTTCATCTTTGGTGCGGGACTGGGTTGCGATCAGGGGTGTGCCTGCTGCAGGCTGTCGCGCTCGAGCAGACGAGCTTCCGGGACCCTGATGCGCTCTGGGGGAGATGCGGGGTGATCGCTGTTCGGGGTCAGCAGTGCCAGGCCGCCAATGATGCCGAATACAACCAGAGACAGGAGCGCAAACCAGAGAAAAAACCAGACAAGGCGTCTACGGATATGTCGAGGAGCAGGCTGTTCGGGCTTATCCATATGCAAGCATTAGGGAAATCCATGGAAAATTAGTGAAAATTAGGGACACTTCCCCTATTTTTTGTCTCTCCTTACCTTTGGAGAAACAGAAAATAGGAAAATAGGGGAAGTGTCCCTAATTTTTGAGGGCGGCCTGGACCTGGGCGCGCAGCCGGTGGGCATCGATGCCGGTGACCACCACGGACTTGGTCCGGCTCTGGTGCCCGCTTTTCAGGCTCACGGCGGATTTGGGCAGGCCAAGGATTTTGGCCAGCATGGCGATCACCGCTGTGTTGGCCTTACCGTCCACCGGTGGTGCGGTCAGACGGAGCCGGAGGGCATCACCCCGCAGGCCGGCCAGGCCGTTGCTAGCGGCGCGGGGCTGGACATGCAGACGGACGAGCAGTGAACCGTCAGGTTGGCTGTGGACATAAGGCATAGGTTTTTGTACGCGGTCACAGGCACCCCATCTGTGCACGGACTCGGCTGCCCGCTGAGGAGGACTCTAGCGGTCAGCGGCGTCTGTACAAGCCCGGGGCACCTGTGAGTGCTTTGCATACAGCCTGAATCCGGGAAAATTAGGGACACTTCCCCTATTTTTTCCTTCTCCAAAGGAAAGGAGAAGGAAAAAATAGGGGAAGTGTCCCTAATTTTCACTGCAGACTCATGGCAATCTGCTGCAGGGTCGGGACGATAAAACTTTGCAAGAAAATAATGATCAAAATCAATACCATGGGGCTCAGATCAAGGCCTCCCATGATCGGCACAAACCGCCGGATCCGCATCAGCAGCGGTTCCGTCACTTGCCTGAGAAAGCGAACAATGGGATTATAGGGATCCGCATTGACCCAGGTAATGACGGCACTGGCGATGATCACCCAGATATAGACACTGAGGGCGAAATTGATCAATTTAGCAACGGCGAGAATAAAATTACCAAGTAAAAACATAGTGGTTCCTGTTGTATCGAACTGGTTTCAATGAAAAAGAAGATGGCTGACCCTGTCAGCAGAGTAACAGGGACAACTCAGGAATCGGCCTCCCTGATGACTCAGGCCACCCGGCTGCCGGGGGCAATCGGCCCGGCCACGGTGGCCAGGACCAGTTTCTCCGTACCGTCAGGCTGCTCTTCCTTGGCGGCCAACACCATGCCATGGGAGAGAATGCCCATGAGTTTGGCCGGTTTCAGATTGGCGGCAACGATAACCCGTTGTCCAATGAGGGCCTCGGGGCTGTACTGGGCGGCAATGCCGGCAACAATGGTCCGTTCCTCCGGAGCCTTAACGGTCAGTTTCAATAAACGTTCCGATTTAGCGACCTTTTCAGCGGCAACAATTTCCCCGACCCGCAGTTCCACGGTCTTGAACTGGTCAAAAGTGATCAGCCCAGCTCCATCGCCGGGCGACTCCTTTTTTTTCCCTGGCCCCTTGGGTGCCACCTGGGTCCCATCGGCCGGCGCCTTTTTCTCCAGACGGGGAAAGAGCTGGGTGCCCTTGTCAATGACAACGCCGGCGGGCAGCCTGTTCCAGCCGCTGATATCGTCGATGGTCACGGCGACAAAGGATTCGCTCATGCCCAGGGCCGTTGCCATCTTCCCGGCGGTCTCCGGCATAACCGGCTTGAGGACTACGGTGATCTTCCACAGGGCCTCGCCGAGAAACGAGAGCACTGTCTGCAACCGCTCGGCCTGGCGGGGATTTTTCGCCAGTTCCCAGGGGGCGTTATTGACGATGTACCGGTTGAGCAGGCCGATAACCTCCCAGATCGCCTGCAAGGCGCGATGGAAACGGAATCCATCCATGTTGTCACGGTACTGGACCATCATGGCCGACATGGCGCTCATCAGCTCCTGATCATCCGGGGTGCACGCCGCCTCGGCTTCGCGGACCGGCATACGGCCATCGGCATACTTATCGATCATGGTCAGGGACCGGGAAAACAGATTGCCCAGATCATTGGCCAGGTCGGAATTGTGCCGGGCCAGGATGGCATCGCTGGAAAAAGAGGCATCGAGACCGAAACTCATCTCCCGGAGAACAAAGTAGCGAACCGTATCGACCCCGTGGGTGGCAACCAGTTCCACGGGCCGGATCACATTGCCCAGGGACTTGGACATCTTGGTGGCGTCCACGTTCCAGTACCCATGGACATGGAGACGTTTGAACGGAGCCAGCCCCATGGCCCGGAGCATGGTCGGCCAGTAGATGGCGTGGGGTTTGAGGATATCCTTGGCAATGACATGCTCGGCCTCGGCCCAGTATCGCGGGAAATCAGGGCCATCGGGATAGCCGATGCCGGTGAGATAGTTGATCAGGGCATCAAACCAGACATAGGTGACGAACTTTTCATCAAAAGGCAGCGGCACCCCCCAGGTCAGGCGGGAGGTGGGCCTGGAAATGCAGAGATCCTCCAGCGGTTCGGAAAGAAAGGAGAGAACCTCGTTGCGGTACCGCTCCGGAGTGATGAACTCCGGATTGCGGTGAATATGCTCAATGAGCCACTCCTGATAATTGGACATCCGGAAAAAGTAATTCTGCTCGTTGATCAGCTTCGGTGGGGCTTGATGATCAGGACAGTTGCCCTCCACCAGCTCCTTTTCGGTGAGGAAACGTTCACAGCCCTGGCAGTACAATCCTTCATATTCACTGAAATAAATATCACCCCGGTCGTGCACCAGCTGGAGAATACCCTGAACAGTGCGGACATGGACCGGATCGGTGGTGCGGATGATGTGGTCCGGTTGGATGGCAAGATGTGGCCAGGTCTCGGCAAAGGCGGCGGCTATCCGGTCGGCATACTGCCGGGGTGTTTCCCCGGCCTTGGCCGCGGCCTCGGCGATCTTTTCGCCATGTTCGTCGGTCCCGGTCTGAAAACGGACCTCATCACCGCAAAGCCTGCGGAAACGGCTGTAGACATCGGTGACAATGGTGGTGTAGGCATGCCCCAGATGGGGCAGGGCATTGACATAATAAATCGGGGTAGTGACGTAGGTGGTCATGGTAGCTATGTTTCCTGCCTGAATCCGTGACGGCTGGACTCTGACTCTTGTTTTGGGTATATCTTGCTGTAATCAGATTGTAATTGGATTTGAACCCTTGATAATACCCTTCACCAGCCGTCCTACGGATTCAGGTTCTGATCTGTACCGGCAACGGCCCGCGGCTGCGGCTGCAACCGTTCGTCCATGGGCCGGGCACATCGGCCGCGGCGAACAGCGTGCACGCTGGGTGCTATTCGTCTTCGTTGTGATCCTGCATGCCCCAGATATCGATGGATCGCTGTCGAGCGGATCCGCCGCCTTTTTTCCCCTGGCCCTTGCGGCTGCTCACTTTGGGCAGCGGGTCCGCCGCCTGCCACTCTTCTTCGGTGAATAAGCGTTCCTCTCCGCCCGAAACCGCGGCCACTTTGCCCAGCAGGGGAATCTGCCGGGTAACGAGGTATTTTTTGCCCTCGAACTGGATGGTGCGACCGACCCGGGGCATACCTTTTTTCATGACCCGATAGACATCGTATTCATAGGTGAGGCAGCAGAGCAGGCGGTTGCACAACCCGGAGATTTTGGCCGGATTGAGCGGCAGATCCTGGGTTTTGGCCATTTTGATCGACACGGAATCAAACTTGACCAGGAAAGAGGTACAGCAGAGTTCACGGCCACAGGCACCGAGTCCACCGGTCATCTGGGTTTCATGGCGGACCCCTATCTGGCGCATCTCCACGCGGGTACGAAATTCCTGGACAAGGGCCTTGACCAGCTCCCGGAAATCGACCCGGCTTTCGGCGGTAAAATAAAAAATGATTTTCGAGCCGTTAAAAAACCGCTCCACCCGGACAAGATGCATGGACAGGCCGAGCTGCTCCACCTTGGCACGGCAAAGGCGAAAGGCATCCTGTTCCTGCAGAGGCAGCAGCCGATATTTCTCCAGCTCCTCAGCATTGGCCCGCCGCAGAATCCGCAGAGGAGCTTTACGCTTGCACCAGGCCGCTTCCACCCCAAAACAGCGGTTCATGACCATGGCCGGCTCGCCTCCCTGTTCGGTACGGACCATGACCCGCTCTCCCGCAACCAGATCGGCGAGGGTCGTCTCGGCGGTATGCTCCTGCCCCTGTTCCCGGAAACGGATTTTATAATACGCGCGGATCTCCTGATCGCCGGCGTCTTCATCATCGCGGGAAGGGTCGGCGCTCGGTTGCGGTTCGTTCTGTTGAACTTTCATTCTTTTTTATATGTAAATCATGCCAGTTGCATGTTTTTCTTTTTCAGGAACACCTGGTGACCTGGACCTGAATATTCACGACCCGTGCAGCACCTTAAGTACCGTAAGCACCTTATAGTCTTGTGGCCAAGAGAGCTGTCGAACAAATGGATCAAGCAATATCGCCCACAGGGGTGGGCTCCTACGGATCCAGGTACGGTACATTTGCGAGGATTGGTTCATCAAACTGGCTCAACCCCGAAATCGATACCGTTTCCCTTGTCATGGAGAAGAGGACCCGCTGGTCGCCGCATTGCAGTCACCTGAATCCGTGACGGCTGGATCTTGTGTTGGATATATCATTTTGCAATAACATTATAATTGCAGCTGATCCCTTGAAAATACCTTGCACCAGCCGCCCTTCGGGGCATCCGTCCGCACGCCATCTTCATTGCCCGTAACCGTCCGATAAAGAATACTTTAATCGAAAGGTTACGAACAAGGAAGCTGACGTACGGACGAACGCTCACGGATTCAGGAATCAAAGAGGTCCAGAAGCAGCACTTCACAGATCAAAGCGCGATTGCAATTTCTTGCCAGAGCCTGTTCCAGCAGGCTGATGGTGGCCATCTTAGCAGATAGCTGCTGCAAATTCCAGCGTTCTCTTGCCCGCAGGGCTTCCGGAGGGCCAATGGCTGAAACGGCTGCAGCCATGCAGTTTTTCAGGAATATCTTCACCAGCGTCAAAAGCGGTTCAAGCCTCTCTTTGCTGTCGCTGAGCCGGGTGGCGAAAGCCAGGGCCTGCTCCACTCTTTCCGCGGGACTCCCGTCGCCGGCAAGCACTGCATCGAGCAGCGCATAATACAGTTCGAGGACGCCGCCGGTTTCCATGGTCAGGGCCTGCCCGGGACAACCGTCGGCAAGAGTTGCCAGAGACAGGGCGGCGGTCCGGTCCATCTCTGGGCGATGACGCACGATGATCGTCGCCGCCAATTCCGTGGGCAGGGGCGAAAAGGGGATGACCTGGCACCGGGAAACAATGGTGCCCAGGAGCGCTCCGGTGGCGTTGCCGATCAGCAGCAGCAGGTTGCCCGGGGGTGGCTCTTCAAGGATTTTGAGCAGACTGTTACCGGCTTCCCTGCGCATGGTCTGGACGTCATCGAGGAGAACGACACGCCGGCTGCTTTCAAGCGGAGCAAAGGTCAGCGCCTTTTTCAGGGTACGGATCTGCTCGATTTTTATGGCAGCGCCATCGGGACGGATGCGCATGAAATCGGGATGATTTCCGGAACGGAACTTGATGCAGCCGGGACAGGAACCACAGGCCTCATCGGCAACGGGTTGTCGGCATAAGAGCACCGCGGCCAGGTCCAGGGCGGTGGTGGTTTTTCCCACCCCGTCCGGGCCGGCAAAAAGGTAGGCATGGGCGAGGCGGCCGCTGGCCAGGGCTCTGCGCAACAGGGTCTGAGCCTTGACCTGACCGAGTATTTCCGCAAACGGCATGACTCAAAACAAGGTTCGCTGCCGTACCGGCAGTTCGGTTGGTACCGCTTCCCGCACCGGCGAACGGCCGGATCCACGCCCTGTCCCCGCGCCGATCTCCTCCCCTGGGCCGGTGTTCTCACCGTCCTCATTGCCCCGCAGATAGAGGTACCGTTCCAGATGCCGCTGATACTCGGTCCATTGGCAACCGCTGCCGGACATTTTCCGCCGTAATTCATCCATGGTGCTCATCTTGGCGTCCATATCGTCGAGGTGGTGCAGGAGAATGGCCTCGGGGGTCATCGGCAGCACCGGCGAACCGTAGGCGAGTTGGCCGTGATGACTGAGAATGATATGCACCAGCTGATCCACCTGGTCACTGCTAACAGCCGACACTTTCTCCGCTGCCCGGCGCACCAGTTCCACGCCAAGAACGATATGGCCGACCAGACGACCACGGTCGGTATAGTTGAAGGGTGGCCGGGTGTACTCGTACTCGTCGATTTTAGCCAGATCATGGAGCAGGGCCCCGGCCAGGAGGAGATCCCGGTCCAGGAGCGGATAATGGCGGACGCACTGTTCGGCCATGGCGGCCACCGACAAGGTGTGTTCCATCAGGCCACCGAGATAGGCATGATGCAGTCGCTTCGCCGCCGGAGCCCGTTGAAATCGCTCGAGAATATCCCCCTGGAATATTTCCTGGAGCAGAGCCTTGATCGCCCCATCGCCGATCCCGTTGATAACGGCCGCGAGTTCACGGGCCATTTCCGTTGAGGACCGCCGGCTTGCCGGCATGAAATCACCGGGATTGATCCGGTTTTCCGCCACCGGCTGGAGCCCACTCACCCCAAGCTGCAACTGCTCGCGAAAGGGTCTGGCCACCGCCTGGACCCGGATAAACGCACCTTCCTCGACCAACGGATCGAACTGGAGGGCATTGTCCCAGACCCTGGCTTCGATCTCACCGGTTTTGTCCATAAGCCCCAGGGCAAGGTACGGTTTGCCTGCCTTGGTCTCGGCCAGGGTCTTCCTGGCAACAAGAAAAACCTCCTCAAGCTGCTGCCCGGCGGTCAACTGGGAAACAAAAATATGTTTTTCATTGTTTCTGTCCATTGCTTCCTTTTCCTCCATCTGCCTACCGATCCGGTCAACCGCTCCCGGGGTACTCATCAGGGTGCACCTGCCCCCCCTGAATCGGCCCTGGGTCCATGAAAATTCATCCGTGCGTGCGTCAGCTTTATGCTTCTGTACGGTACCCTTGGCTCATTGCCGTCTTTCGAGTATAGTGGCTCCGCCTTCCGGCTCCATGGGCCGGTCCACCTGTGATACACCATCACTCCCTGCCAGTGCAAGAAGTTATGAAAATAGACCTGCTGGTCACCAACTGCACCCTCCTGCCCCTCCCGGGAACGCAGGAAATCATTGCCCGGGGCTTTGTCGCCATCACCGGCGGCGACATCACCGCCATCGGACCGATGGACCAATGCCCTCCAGTCGGCACTGGGACAATGCTCGACGGACAAGGACAACTGGTCCTGCCCGGTCTGGTCAACGGCCATTGCCATGCCCCCATGATCCTGTTTCGCGGCCTGGCCGATGACCTTGCCCTGTCCTCATGGTTGCAGGACCACATCTTCCCCGCCGAAGCGCGGCTGGTCAACCCGGCCATGGTCTATCCCTGCACTAAACTGGCCGCCGCCGAGATGCTGCTGGCCGGAATCACCTGCGTAGCCGACGGGTATTTTTTCGAAGCAGACGTTGCCCAGGCCTGTGCCGAAGTCGGACTCCGCTGCGTTGCCGCCCAGGGAATCATTGACTTCCCTGCCCCCGGTGTGGCCGATCCAAGAGACAATATCGCCGTGGCAACCACATTTCTCGACCAATGGCAGGGTCGAGACCCCCTGATCAAACCAGCGCTTTTCGCCCATTCCCCTTACACCTGCTCGCCCCGCACCCTTACCCGAGCCAAGGAACTGGCCCGCCAATACCGGACTTCGCTTTTCATCCATGTTGCGGAAACAAAAGGTGAGATCGAGCAGATCAGCACTCCCCTTGCCGCCTCCCCGATCCGCCATCTCGATGCCCTCGGTCTGCTCGACCGGGAGACTGTCTGCGTCCATTGTGTCTGGGCGGATGAAGAGGACCTTGACCTTCTTGCCCGGAGGGAGGCAGGAGTGATTATCTGCCCGCAGAGTCATCTTAAACTGGCCTCCGGTCGGGCACCGCTCCCATCCATGCTGGCCAGAAACATCCGGGTAGGCCTGGGCACCGATGGAGCAGCCTCCAACAACAGCCTCGACCTGTTCCGGGAAATGGATCTGGCCGCCAAAATGTACAAAATCCTGCCCCCGGATCCGGTGGCGGTCCCGGCCCAGCGCATCCTTGACCTTGCCCTCCGCGGCACCGCCGAAGTCATCGGCCTGCATCCGGGCTCCGGCATGCTGGCCCCGGGCAGTCCCGCCGATCTGATTTTGCTTGATACCAATCGCCCGAATCTCCAGCCCTGGTACAGCAGTGATCTCCTTGTGTACAGCGGCTGTGCCGCGGCTGTCCGTAGCGTCATCGTCGACGGTCGCCTGGTGGTTCACGAACGAAAATTGCTGACCATCGACCTTGCCGAAACCATGACCCAGGTTAATCGTCTCGCCAGCAGAACGAGTTAACGGTGAAGTTGCGACAATCCTTAAATCCGTGAGCGCTGGCCAACGCTCACGGATTCAGGTAACAGGTATATCCTTGTCAAATATTTTTTTTTCCCCTACAGTGGCCGCTGTCGCAATTTCTTTTTCTGTTTCCGTCATCAACTCTCATGGATCACTACTGCCGTCAATTCAGACACCTGATGCTGTTGGTGCTGCGTCTGATCCTTTGTATCGGCTGCGGTTGCAGCCTGCTCCTCCTTGCCTGGAGCACTGAAGCCCCGGCAAGGCCAACCAAGAAGAAAACCGCACTGATCGAAGTCACCAGCGAACAGGGCGCCCGTATTGAGGCCTGGATGTCTCTGCAGCCATGAAAATGCTCCCCACCCAGCTGCGTCTGCTCCTCCGCAACAAGCGAGCACAGCGCAACATCCGCGGCATGTGCGAATTTTTGCTGGCGCTGGCCTTTATGGTCACCGTGTACAACATCATTTTCCATATTCTCATGGCCCAGGAAGGGCGGGAATACTCGGTGATCACCGGATTTTACTGGACCCTGGTCACCATGTCCACCCTGGGGTTTGGTGATATCGTCTTTGAAAGCGACCTTGGCCAACTTTTTTCCGTCCTGGTGCTGCTTTCCGGCATCATTTTTCTGCTGGTGATGCTGCCCTTCACCTTTATCCAGTTCTTTTACGCACCCTGGCTTGAGGCTCAGCGTAAATCCCGGGTTCCCAGGCAGATAGCCGACAGCGTCAGCAACCATGTGATCATCACCGGCTTTGACCCCGTCACCATCGCCCTGGTCGAGCGCCTGCGCCAATACAACTATGACTATATTATTCTTGTTGCCGAAGTGCAGCAAGCCCTTGACCTGGTCGACCAGGGATACAAGGTGCTGGTGGGGGACCTTGATGATCCGGATACCTATCACCGGGCCCATTCGGCCAGGGCCGCCCTGGTCCTGGCGATGAACGACGACATGCGCAACACCAGCATTGCCTACACCGTCCGGGAAACGGCCCCCGGAGTCCCCATCGCCGCCAATGCCGATCAGAATGAATCGGTGGACATCCTTCATCTTGCCGGCTGCAGCCATGTGTTCCAGTTCATGAAAATACTGGGCCAGTCCCTGGCACGGCGGACCCTGGGCGCTCGAACCCGCTCCAACATTGTCGGCCGCTTTGAAGAACTGGTCATTGCCGAGGCACCGGCGATGCGCACCCCTCTGGTGGGCAAAACCATTCGGGAAATCCAGTTGCGCCAGGCCACCGGCATCACCGTGGTCGGTCTCTGGGACCGAGGCCGCTTCAGCCTGCCCACCGCCGAGACCCGGATCGAATCAAGTTCTGTTCTCGTCCTGGCCGGATCGGAAAAACAGCTGGCCGCCTATGATGCCTATGCCGGTGAATCCGACAGCACCGAAGCTCCGGTGCTTATCCTCGGCGGCGGCCGGGTGGGCCGGGCAGCCGCCAGAACCCTGCGTGAACAAGGGATCGCCTACCGCATTGTCGAGAAAAACCGGCGTCTGGGCGACGAGGCTGGAAATTACATCATCGGCAGCGCCGCCGATCTCAATACCCTGGCCAAAGCCGGGATCTACGAGGCGCCCTCGGTCTTCATCACCACCCACAGTGATGAGGTGAACATCTATCTGACCATCTACTGCCGGCGGTTGCGTCCGGATATCCAGATCATCAGCCGGGCCACCATGGACCGGAACATCAGCGTCCTCCACGCCGCCGGCGCTGACCTGGTCATGTCCCACGCCTCCATGGCCGCCAATATCATCATCAATGTCCTCACCCCGGGCAAGATTCTCATGCTCACCGAAGGATTGAATATCTTCCGGAGCCAAGTCCACCCCCACCTGGCCGGCAAGTCCTTGATCGCCAGCGATATCCGGGAAACCACCGGCTGCAGTGTTATCGCCCTGTTCCGGGGCGGTCATCTGATCATCAATCCCGAACCCACCATAATCCTTGATCCCAAGGATAAAATGATTCTCATCGGTACGGCTGAGGCGGAAAAAAGCTTCATGGCCCGGTATCCGGAAAAAAAGTAATCCTTTTTCCTGAATCCGTAAGCGTTCATCCGTACGTCAGCTTTGTGGTGCATGACCGTTCGATCAAAGTAGATTGCATCAAACGGGCACGGGCAATGAAGATGGCGGACGGACGGACGCCCCGAAGGGCGGCGGGTGAAAGCGTACCATGAGCAATCCATCTCCACTCATACCCTGATTACAGACAAATATATCCAAAACAAGAACCCCGCTGTCACGGATTTCAAGGTCTTTGCATCCCTGCTCACCCGGTGAATGATGGGCCTCAATGGTGATGGATTCGGATGAGTGTGTTCTTTGTCAAAAAAATCCTTCATGTCCGTATGCCGGTGCGATACACTTTTTTTAAAAGAAGGTCTCTTTTTTCGGCTGCTGAGCATCCGGCCTTCTGTGTTCCTTTTTCAGGCAAGATCACCCATCATGCGACTCTCACCATTTGCCCTCTTCATGCCGAGTCTGCGCCAATGGTCCCTGGGCAGAAAAATAGTCGTTGGCAATATCCTCTTCCTTATCCTGCCGCTGCTGCTGTTATCCGGTCTCACGCTCCACCATATCGTTGACCGTCTCCACGCCGGAACTCGGACGGGCATGGAAGCCGCAGGCACAGCCATCGTTGACATGATCGAGGCATCGATCGACGCATCTATCCACGCATATCTCTCCGCTGTTGCCCAAAAAAACCTGCACATCGCCGAAAAGTATCATCAGCAATACCTGGAGGGAGAGATCAGTGAACATCAGGCTCGCCGGATGGTCATCGACCTTTTCCGCGCTGAGCAAATAGGCCCTTCCGGATATATCTACTGTCTTGATTCCCAGGGTGTCATCCAATTGCATCCCATGACTGAACTGACAGGCAAAAACGTCTTTGAGCATGAGGAATACAAGTACGCCCAGCCTTTGATCTCCCTGCTGGTTGCAACAAAAAACGGCTATCTCGAATATGCATGGCAGCACCCGTCGAAGGGCACGGAACAACCCAAGGCTGTGCAGATGGTCCATTTCAAACCGTGGGACTGGATCATTGCCGTTGCCTGCTACCGGAAAGAATTCGCCGACATGGTCGACTTCCAGGCCATCGAAAAACGGATTACCGATTTTCGCTATGGCGGATCCGGATACGCCTTCCTGCTCAGTGATCAAGGCGAACTGCTTGCCCATCCGCACCGCGATCGCCCCACCAACGAAATCGAGTGGACAGCGCGGATGCA
Organism: Desulfobulbus alkaliphilus; assembly: GCF_016918545.1. GTDB lineage: Bacteria > Desulfobacterota > Desulfobulbia > Desulfobulbales > Desulfobulbaceae > Desulfobulbus > Desulfobulbus alkaliphilus. The sequence goes on from NZ_JAFFQC010000029.1 coordinate 32,730, forward strand.
GACTGACAATATCGTCCTGGCAGCCGATAACACCCTTTTGCTCCCCTCTCAATGGCAGGAACCAACTCAACCAGGACACGAGGAGAACGTACTGTTAGTCCGGTCCATACCCCAGTTCGGTCTCGTCGTCGGCCTGACCGTTCCCAAGAGTGCAATCGAGCCGGGACTGTTCTCTGCCAGGACCATGATCATGTTGATGTTGCTGACCGGTGCGTCTTTGTCGATCTACGCTGCTCTCTTTCTGAGCAGGTTGATCGCCGCCCCGCTGCATCGGTTTGCGCAACGGCTTGAAGTGCCGGATACAAACGCGCACACCGCCTATGAAGGCGGCTGCGAAACCACCTTTCTGGTCTCCCGATTCGACCAGTATGTCCGCGAACTGCAAACAACCAACGCCCGACTGGACACGGAAGTTCAGTTCCGCAAAAGCGCCGAACGCTTCCTGCGGATTTATAAGACCATTTTCGACAATGCCACTGAAGGGATCCTCATCACCGATAACACCGCTAAAATCCTGGCGGTGAATACCGCCTTCACCTCCATAACCGGATATGAGGCCAGTGAAGCGCTCGGAGAGAACACCAACCTGCTCAAGTCCAACCATCATGACGCCGCTTTTTATCACCAGATGTGGCACAACCTGACCAGAACAGGACGCTGGGAAGGAGAAATCTGGAATAAAAAAAAGGACGGCACCGTCTATCCGCAGTGGTTGGCCATCAATTCCATCCGCAACGAACGTAAGGAGATTCTCTATTACTTTGCCACCTTTTTCGAAATCGGCGAGTTGAAAAAACGGGAGAAGCAAATTGCCTTCATGGCCTACCACGACCTGCTCACCCGCCTGCCCAACCGAACCTTTCTCGAAAACAAACTGGGCAAGGCGTTGATCAAGGCCAGGACCGAAGGTGAAAAGGTGGTCATTTTTTTCATCGACCTGGACAATTTTAAAAACATCAATGATGTCTTTGGCCACCACCTGGGCGACGATCTGCTCATTCAGGTCAGCCAGAAATTATCCGCCTTACTGGGTGAAAACGGCACCCTATGCCGCCTTGGCAGTGATGAGTTCATTCTCCTGCTGGAAAAGGTCGATCATGACGCCCTGATTTATATAACCGCCAACCGCATCCTCGGGCTGCTGAAAAAACCTTTTCTCCTCGACTTTAAAAAAATCTATATCAACGCCAGTATCGGGGTCTCCATCTATCCCGGTGATGGCGAAACCAGCATGCAGCTGATTCGCAGCGCCGACATGGCCATGCACCGGGCCAAACGGGAGGGAAAGAACCGCTACGTCCTCTTCACCCAGGAGATGCATGCCGAGTTGTACCACAAATTACGCACCGAAAACGGCATCCGCTTTGGCCTGCAGCACCGGGAATTTATCGTCTACTATCAACCCAAAGTCAACATAGCCACAGGGAAAACTTCTTCTCTGGAAGCCCTTATCCGTTGGCAAAAAGGCAACAAAATCATCAGTCCCGCCGTCTTTATCCCCATAGCCGAGGAATCAAGCCTCATCGATGACCTGTGCCTGTTTGTCATGGAGGAAAGCTGTGCCTTCCATGCCATCATGCGCGCACAGCGGGTTGCGGTGCCGATCAGCGTCAATATTTCCCCCCGCCAATTCCTCAATGCCGATTTTATCGACATTGTCGAGGATCTGCTCAAACGCTATCAGGTCGACCCCAGCTTCATCGAATTTGAAATCACTGAAACCACGGCCATGAAGGATGTCGAGCATACCCTGAACATCATGCACAAACTGCGCAGTATGGGCATCCTCTTTTCCATTGACGATTTCGGCACCGGGTATTCTTCGCTGGGATACCTCAACAAGATGCCGGTCAGCACCCTGAAAATCGATAAACAGTTCATTGATGATCTGGAATCCAACAATGGTATTGTCGCCACCATCATTGCCATCAGCCACCAGATGCATCTCAATGTCGTGGCCGAGGGCGTGGAAACCCTATCCCAGCTGAACAATCTGGCTGCGCTGGGATGCCAGGAGGCCCAGGGCTATTACTTTTCCCGCCCGGTCCCCGCCGACTCCATCTTAGCATATCTCGTAACCGAGCGGGATGCCTGCTGATTCAGGCCCCCACCGTGCGCGGCTTCAGGCGCCCTGGATTCGTGATAGCTGGACTTTTGTTTGGGTTGTATTTATGCTGTGATCATTTGTAACACATTCCTGAATCCGTGACGGCTGGACGCTCACGGATCCAGGATATTGACATAAACCCGAGATCCTTCGTTTCACTCCAGGAGCTGTTTTTCATGGACCAAAAGCCTTCGCGGCTCTTTTTTGACCTCAACGACCATAAACTGCTCGACATCGTCAACGACGTGCTCAAACGGGAGGCAAAACCCCGGTCCGTGAGCAAACTGATGGCACCGTACATGCATCCCCACGGCATCAAGGAGATGGCGGCGCCCATCGGCCTGCGTGTGGCCTATGCCATTGCCGGACTGCTGGGGTCGCTTGAGGCCGACAAAGCCAGGGACCGCCTGATAGCCCTCCGTGCCCTGCGCGCCGAGGTGTTCAGTTCCGCCACCACTTTTTATGCCCAGAATACCGCCCGGGTACTGACCCAGATCATGAAGGAACTGGTGCGCAGCAAGGGCAACGAACTGCGGCAGCTCAAACTGGCCCATGACTTCCGTATGGTCTGCACGGGCAAGCCACGACTGGTGCGGGCAGAACTGGAAAAATATCATCTGCTTGAAATGCCTGAAGAATGGAACCAGTTTGCCTTTGACGACCATGTCCACGATGCCAATACCAAGGGAAGAAAATCACCGACCCACCTGATCATGGACGCCTGGATCAAGGGCATTCGTAAACTGACGGTCGTCTATTACAATCATATCGACCGGGAAGTGGCCGAGGAACTGCTGGAAGCCGCAGCCATCCTTGATATCCATGTCCGCATCGGCATTGAATTACCTGCCCCGTTCCGCAATAAATTTGTTCGTTTCATCTGGGAGCTGGATGGTTTTTATAACTCCAGCAATCTCCTCCAGTTTCTCAATGAAGCGGTGGTTGAGGAGATGATGGAACAGGGCAGGCGGATTTCGCTCTACCAGCAACGCTACGTCTTTGACGTGCTTCAGGAATTCAACACCACGCACCGTCCGGTCTTGAACAGGGAGCTTTCCCTGCAGTGTGGTGAACTTAAGGAAAAGGATTTCATCCACTTCGTCGGCACCGGCCAACCCTCGCTCCTTCACCTGGCCACCTTTATCCAGAACAACTTCCGTTCCCTGCTTGAGGAAGAGTTCCAGCAGGTCGAGACCGGATATCCCGACCAAGCCGGACAACGGCAAGCGCTGCTGAACGCTGCTGCCACCAAGATGGCCGCTCTTGCTCAGGAAACACTGATCAGCCGATTCCTCCATCCCAGCCGCAATCCAAGCCTGCACGACCCCTCCGTCCCCCACGAAGAAGGGATGCCGGCCCTCATGCAGCTGAGGCCTCCCGAACTGCTCAGCCGATTGGCGGCCATGCATTCCAGCTCCCGTTTTACGCTCAACCTGAGTAATCTCACCATCGAGGACACCCTGGAACTGCTGTATACCTGCAAGGGGCGGATCACCCATGTCGAAGCGTTCAACCTCAAGGATTTCGCCTACGGCATGACCTCGCAGGCAGCGGTCAAGAACAGCGGCTTCGCCGGCAGCGCCGTGGATATTACCAATCCGGAGCACAATTATCAGCAAATCCATGCCCTGCAGAAAGCCCTCAACCAAGACAATGTCATCAGTCTCAAAAGCGTGATTCGCTCGATCATCTGGGATTTTGAACAGTCCCGGGAAAGGGCGGAGAAACTCTACGCGACCTGCGATGACGAGTCACGGGAGAGAAGAGGAGTGGAACTGGCAGAGATGAATCAACGCAAGGATCTGCTGGTCGACATTCTGCTCAATATCGAATCGTTTCATAGTTACTACAACGAGCGATATCTTGGCAGCCGTATCGGCACCGGGTCCACCGGACAATCGCAATTTCAATTCGGCATGGGCCTGGTAGTCCTCAATACCCTGCCCCCACAGGCCCGAAAACGGGTGCTCTCGGCTCATCGGGAGGGTCAGCGCAAACTCATTCCGGTGACGGCGCATATGATCAGCCACCACCATGTCCGCACCGGCAACACGGTGAGCCTGTCATGGCTGGAACAAATCCGCAACCGATTTTCGCTGAGAGGACGGGCCGGCAGTCACTGGCAGGACTGGAGCCTGGACAGATTTGATATCCATACCGGGGTTGACGGCAACATAGCGACCCTGGGGGGCCTCCGCACCAGTGTCCATCCCGAGGAGATACCGTTGTCCGGACGGACCACGGAAAAAATCGATCGGCCCGACAAATATCTCAACACCCACCTCCGCAATATACTGCTGGTGATCATCGGGTTCATTCCAGCCTTCCTCACCTTCAGCCTCACCAAGGACTGGTGGGTGCTCGCCTATATGGGAGCTTTCATCTGGTTCGGTATCACCGGGGGACGGAACATCATTCAGTCCATTCTTGGTGGTGGCGGCTTGAAACGCTCGCCCCTGCTCCCCTGGAATTCTCTGGTCAGTTGGAGCCGGATTGCCGAATCCCTCTTTTTCACAGGGTTTTCCGTCCCCCTGCTCGATTATCTGGTAAAAACCCTGCTGCTGGAGCAGCAGTTCGCGGTCACCACCGCCACCAACCCGGTACTGCTCTATTCGGTTATGGCCCTGGTCAACGGAATCTACATCACCAGCCACAATATCCTCCGCGGATTACCAAAGAGTGCGGCCGTGGGCAATTTTTTCCGCTCAATCCTTTCCATCCCCCTGGCGATTCTCTTTAATGCCACCATCGGTTTCCTGCTGCACATGGCCTCGGTTCCTGGAGTGGAGCAGGAACTGCAGAAGTGGGCCGCGGTAATTTCCAAACTGGCCTCTGATTGTGTGGCCGGGGTGATTGAGGGCCTGGCTGACCGCCAGACCAATATCCGCATTCGTCTCAAGGATTACCGGGAGAAAATCTCCCGGTTGTTTGCCGTGTACGCCCGACTCGAAGTCCTTTTTCCCGAGGAAGATGTGCTCGACCGACTGCAATCACCACGAGACATGATCACTGCCATTCGCCAGGAAGCTCGCGATCTGAAAAAAGTGTTCATCGTCAACGCACTGGATCTCATGTATATCTGGATGTATCAGCCCAGGGCGCGCAAGGCCCTTGAAATGACCGTGGCGAAAATGTCTAATGAGGAATGGCTCATTTTCTATCGTTCACAACTGATCCTCAAGCGGCAGAAGGAAATCAGCCGGATTTTCGTCGATGGTCTGGTCGGGAAAAATTTTGCCAGGCCCCTGTCTTTTTACCTCGACCGGGCCGACACCTACCTGCTTGACATGGAAGAGATGGGCAGAGTACGAAAAAAAATGCTCAAAAAGGAAGGTCGGGTACAAACCGCCTGACCATCGCGGTCATCCTCAATACGTGACGGTTAAACGCTTGTTTTGGATACCCTGAATCCGTGTCGGCTGGACGCTTGTTTTGGATATATCTTGCTGTCAGCAGATTATATTTGTAGCTGAACCCTTGACAATACCTTTCACCAGCCGCCCTTCGGGGCCATGAGTGGACAGAACGCGGCAAGGTGACTATCATTTACACGTTGGTTGTCTGCAGTTGTGGTGCCGATGAACGCTCACGGATACAAGGGAACGGTTACTCCTTGACAGCCTGAATCGAATCAAATATACGAAAGTCTATTGATCCCATACCGAACCGGTGGCCACCGGCGACCAACTATACGACCGACTATACGACCGAAGAATCAATACCATCAATCAGTCCAAGGTTCCATCTATCCCCGGGAAGGAGAGTAATTATGGTCGAAAATATTGATCCGAGCATGGTTCACTGGGCCAGGGCGCAATTCGCCATGACCGCCATGTACCACTGGCTCTTTGTACCATTGACGCTGGGCTTGTCATGGATCTTGGCTTTTTATCATACTATTTACTTCAAAACCGGCAGTGAGGAGTGGAGAAGGCTCACCAAATTCTGGATGAAACTCTTTGCCGTCAACTTTGTCATCGGCATTGCCACCGGCCTCATTCTCGAATTCCAGTTCGGCACCAACTGGTCCAACTACTCCTGGATGGTCGGCGACATCTTCGGTGCCCCGCTGGCCATTGAAGGCATTGTCGCCTTTTTCCTGGAAGCCACCTTCTTTGCGGTCATGTTTTTCGGCTGGAACCGGGTTTCCAAAGGATTCCATCTCTTCTCCACCTGGATGGTGGCTGCAGCTTCAAGCCTGTCCGCGGTGTGGATTCTGATAGCCAATTCCTGGATGCAGTATCCGATCGGCCAGGTCTTCAATCCGGAGACAGCGCGCTTTGAAATGGAAAGCTTTTTCACCGTGATCTTTTCTCCCTATGCGATCAACAAGTTCGTCCACGCCACCAGCTCTTCGATGATCATGGGCTCGCTGTTCGTCCTCTCGGTGTCGTCCTGGTTCCTGCTGCGGGGACGTCATGTGCTGCTGGCCAAACGCTCCATTGTGGTAGCCGCGATCTTTGGTCTCTTCGCCTCGGCCTTCACCATCTTCAACGGTGACGAATCCGCCTATGAAATTGCCCAGGTGCAGCCGATGAAACTGGCGGCATTCGAGGGCTTGTACGAGGGCGAACGGAGAGCCGGTCTGGTGGCCTTCGGCATCATCAACCGGGATAAGCAGGTATACGACGAGCAGGAAGCCTTTGTCGGCCGGACACTCCAAATCCCCGGGGCCCTGTCACTCCTGGCCAACCGCTCCATTGATTCCTTTGTGCCAGGCATGAAAGATCTGGTGTATGGCAATGCCGAGGAAAACATCCTTGGATCAGCGCAGAAGATGTACCGGGGCAAGCAGGCGGTCGCCAGCCTGAACGCCTTGAGAGAAGCCCGGGCCAACGGCGACGCGGAGGCTGCCGCCGTCCACCTCGCCGAATTCAACCAGTTCAAGGAATTCCTTGGCTACGGGTATCTCGACAGACCGGAAGACGCTATCCCGCCGGTGGCACTCACCTTCAATGCCTTCCATATCATGGTGGCTCTCGGCACCCTGTTCCCGCTAATTTTCCTCGCCTATCTGTATTTTTCCTACAAGGGGACCCTGGAGACCAGGAAATGGCTGCTGGGATTCGGCACCATCACCTATGTCCTCGGCATGATCGCTTCCCAGGCCGGTTGGATCGTGGCCGAGGTCGGTCGTCAGCCCTGGGCCATCCAGGGCCTGCTGCCGGTAACCATAGCACGGACCAACCTGACCACCGGAACGGTACAGACCACCTTTTTCCTGTTTCTTGCCCTGTTCACGCTGCTGTTTCTTGCCAAGATCAGCATCCTGACCAAACAGATCATCATCGGCCCGGAGGAAAAATAACATGATTGCATTCGAGTACACAACGCTGCAGCATTTGTGGTGGCTGATCGTGGCCGTGGTCGGTTCCCTCTTTCTTTTTCTCACCTTTGTCCAAGGTGGGCAGAGCCTGCTCTGGCAGGTTGCCAAGACCGAAACCGAAAAAAACCTGGTGATCAATTCCCTGGGCCGCAAATGGGAACTGGCCTTTACCACGCTGGTCCTGTTCGGCGGGGCTCTGTTTGCCTCCTTTCCCAAATTTTACGCGACCTCTTTTGGCGGTGCGTACTGGGTGTGGATGCTGATTCTCTTCTCCTTCATCATCCAGGCGGTCAGCTACGAATTCCGCAAGAAGCCATGGAACATTTTCGGCAGTTCCGTCTACGAATTTTTCCTGTTCATCAATGGGGTCCTCGGCATTCTGCTCATTGGCGCGGCGGTCGGCACCCTGTACACCGGGGCCAACTTTGTCCTCGACGCCAATAACTTTGTCACCTGGACCCATCCGTACCGAGGACTTGAAGCCGTTTTCAGCCTGTCTTTGGCCAGTGTCTTCAATATTTCCCTGGGCCTGTTTCTGGTTTTCAATGCCCGGACCCTGGGCGCCATGTACCTGGTGAGCAATATCGAACTCGGCCATGCGCCGGAAATGGCCGGCCGACTGCGGGCTGCCTGCCGGCTGAACTGTCTCATTTCCCTGCCCTTTCTCCTCGTCATTGTCGGCTCCCTGTTGTTCATGCGCGGATATGGAATCGTTGACGATCAGGGCACCATCGAAAGCATCTCCTTCAAGTTTCTGCGTAATCTCATCGCCAATCCGTGGCTCATTCTGCTCTTGGTCGGCGGCGTGGGCCTGCTGCTCGTCGGTGCCTGGAAGACCAGTATTGTCGGCGAAACAAGAGGAATCTGGTTCAGCGGTCCCGGGACAGTGTTCATCGGTTTGACGGTTTTCCTCCTGCCGGCCCTGAATCGCACCCCGTTTTATCCTTCCCTTGCCGACCCGCAATCAAGCCTGACTATTTATAACGCCTCATCAAGCCCGTACACTCTGACGGTGATGACCTACGTGGCCATGGTGATTCCCCTGGTCCTCGCCTATATCAGCTATGTCTGGTGGCTCATGGACAGAAAGAAAATGACCATCGAGGATACCGAGGACCGTTCCTCGTATTGACGTTGACCTGAATCCGTGACGGCTGGACGCTTGTTTTGGGCATATTTTGCTGTAATTATAGTATAATTGCAGATAAACCCTTGATAAAAATTTTCTCCAGCCGCCCTTCGGGGCATCCGTCCGCACGCCATCTTCATTGCCCGTAACCGTCCGATAAAGTGTACTTTAATCGAACGGTCACGTACAACGAAGCTGACGCACGGACGAACGCTCACGGATTCAGGATAAACTGAATCCGCACGGACTGCCGCACCGGGCAGTTCGTGTGAACTTTTCACCGCCCGCTTCGGAGGGAACAATGAGCATCTTTTTATCTGTTACCTGGGTGGCTGTTATCATCATTTCCTTCTTTACAGCCATCTACCTGCTGAAAAAATTCGACCTGTACTGAAATCGAGAGAACCACTTGGATCCGTGACGACTGGGCGCTTGTCTTGGGCATATAGCACTGTTTTAAAATTATAGTTCCCGAAAAACCCTTTGACAATACCCTGTACCAGCCATCCTCAAACGGCACAGCCCAAGACCACCTCAAGCGGAGATTATCATGAAACGGTTACTGGCAGCACTGACCATGCTGCTCTGCTGCCTGACCACAACGGGCCAGGCCGAAGAAGAAACGCTTGCCGCAGCGGCGCTTGCCGAGGTGGAGCTGCTTGATCTCCATACCGCGCAGCGCCTTGCCCTGGCGGAAAATCCCGACATCGCCGCCGCCAGGACAAGGATCGAACAGGCCAGGGCCAGAGTCCGCCAGGCCTCGGCCGCCTGGCGGCCAAGTCTCGATCTTTCCGGATCCGGAACCTGGCAACGGCTGGCCGATGCACGTTACGAAGACAATAAGGCGCTGGCCGCGCTGATGGGTGGCAGCGCCGACCGAACCACGGACACCTACGCCGCCGGTCTTCAGGCCACCTGGGTTCTCTTTGACGGTTTTTTCCGGACCTTCAAGGATCGGGAGGTCTCCTACGGCGCCCAATCCGCCGACGAACGTCTGCTCGACACTCGCCGCCTGCTGGTCGCGTCCGTGGCCACGGCCTATCTCAACACCCAGCTGGCCCAGGCCAATATCGATATCGCCCGGGCCGACGAGGCCTTTTATCTACGCCAACTCGAAGACGCGCAACATCGCTACGAGGTCGGTGCCGGCCGCTGGGGAGATGTGCTCAATTTCAGAATCCAGCTCAACTCCGCCCGCAACGATTTGATTCGCTTTCAGCGCGAACTCGAGGCTGCCGGCTATGGACTGGCCGCCCTCATGGGACTGCCGGATGCCCGACTCCCAGCCCATGTCCGCCTGGAACCCCTGGACCAGGAACAGCAGATCCGCGTATCGGAGCTGGGAGAAGATCCTGCCCCACTGATCCTTGAGGCCTTGGCCATCCGCCCGGATATCCGCAGCCTGGAGCTGGCGATCAAACAGGCCGAGGCTGTCACCGGCCAGACCAAAGCCCCATTGTATCCCAATCTAGAGCTTGTCGGCGCCGTCGAGGGTCTGCGTGAGGGAGATACCGGTTTAACCAGCGATGATTTCGGCAGCCTGGTAGGGGTGCGGCTCCGCTGGAATCTTTACTCCGGTGGGGCCGACACCGCCCGGCGAGTGGAATCGGAACAGGTAAAAAGAGAAGCTGCCTATACCCTGGCAGGATTACGTCATGCAGTGGCCGCGGAAATCCAGCAGGATCTGGCCCTGCTGGCCTCGGCCCGGGAACAGGTCCATCTGCAGCGAGAAACGGTGGAATTAGTGCAGCAGAATCGTGATCTGGCTGAAAGCGAATTTGAAGCCGGCGAGGCGTCCCTGGTCCGGCTCAACGAGGCGCAGCGTGACCTCAACACGACCCTCGGACGCCTGGCCCTGTCGCTGGTCGCCTATAACCTCGCCGAACAGCAGCTGCTGGCCGCCACGGGACGCAATCTGGATGCCTTTCCCCCTGCCGCCAGGGAGTAGCCATGCCCGCTATCGGAACCATGGAACTGGTGGTGCCGGTGGACGCCATCGACAGCAACGGGCATGTCAACAATGTCCGCTACGTGCAGTGGATGCAGGAAGCGGCCATCTTCCATTCGGCACAACTCGGCTGGCCTCAGGAACGGTATGCCACGATGGGCAGGACCTGGATCGTCCGTTCCCACAGCATTGAATATCGTCACTCGGCTTATGCCGGCGAGACCATCCGTATCCACACCTGGGTGTCTTCCTTTGCCCGAATCCGATCCCTGCGAAAATTCAAATTTTACCGACCCGACGATGCGACCGTCCTGGCGACCGCGGCCACGCTGTTCCTTTTCTGCGATATCGACAGCGGCCGGCCGGTGTCCATTCCCGAGGAAGTGCTCCAGGCCTATGAGGTGATCCCAGAAGACGAGGAGCCCTGATAATGGCGGCAATAAACAACGGTCTTTCTGTTGGGGTTCGTTCCTCACCCGCAACCTACCACCTACCGGTCATACCTCTTTTTTTCAGGCATCCAGACCGATCTGGGCCGCTCCCACCGCGTTGCCCACCTCACAGTACCGGGGAAAGGAAACCGTCGTGCCCAGCCTCTGGGCCACTCCGGGCAGAAAACACCGGGCCGCGGCCCCGATGCCGATGAGGGGCAGCTTCAGAGAAAAGTGCATGGAGAACAGCTCATTGTCCCGACGATCAAGCAGGGGAACCGCCTGGTCACCCGCCCAGATCGTCCGGCAGAGATACGTGAGCAGAATCCCTTCAATCGCCTTTTCGGTTTCCGTCACCACGTGCCGACAAAACCTCTCCGCTGTCAGCCCGGCCTGTTGGGCCAGGATCGAGGCCGCCGTGCAACTGGCCCTGCCATCGCCAATGGTGAGGATGCCCAGCCCATGCAAGGCATCCGTGGGTGTGAAGCCGGCCACCACAATCTGCTGGAGAAAGGCCAGACGCTCCAGTTTTTTTTCCAGATATATCAGAGAAAGACCTGTCTGTTGTGCCAGCTGACGCGGTGTTGCTGGTCCTTGCCGATCAAGATACGCCAGCACCTGGTCGCCGGCAAGCAGGGTCCTGTCCAGGCCCGGAACCGGTAAGATCAGGCAGGCCTCGAACTCCCCATCCAGCCACTCACTGGGATCTGGAAGATTCGCGGTCATAGCCAGCGGCTGCACCCGGGTCTTTTTCAAGCTGATGGTGCCATCCCGCTGGCAGACAACCTGACTGTCTCCACCTGTCCCCGATGTGTACATGTCCACCGCCTCAACATGGGTCCTCCATTCACCGATGACGCAACCCTCGTGATTGAGCTGCGGCACACCCTCCCGGATCAGACAGACATCAGTGGTGGTACCGCCGACATCAACCACCAGAGCATTGCCCTGAACGGCAGCAGCGCCAAAACGGGCGGTGGCCGCCGGCCCGCTGGCCATGGTGACCGCTGCCCGGTCGACGACCTGCTCCAGATCCGCCCCGCGACCATTGCCAAGGATGATGGTGACCGGACAGAACAACCCGACCGCCAGCATCGAGCGCTGAATCGAAGCAAGGAATTCGGTCATAAGCGGCATCAGTTTAGCGTGGAGGCAGGCGGTGGCCGAGCGTTCCAGCATCCCGGGATGACTGGAGACCTGATGGGAACAGAAGACCGGTTTAGGGTCAATCAGATTAATCGCTTCCCGGGCGACCAGTTCGTGGGCAGGATTTTTGATGCTCATGGCCCCACAGACCGCGTAACTGTCGATTTCACCGGCCAGGCCGGCCAAGGTGTCCACCAACCCCTCGAGATCGAGCGTTTCATCCTCCTCACCGGTAATGGTGTGCCCACCCTTGAGAAAAATATTGGCCACCACCGGCAACTTGAAATGACGGACATGACCAAAAACAAACAGCCCGACCCTGGCCCCCCGATCCTCGACCACGGCATTGGTTGCCAGGGTCGTTGAGACGGCCACGCGCGCAACATTCTCCGGCTTGACTTCCTGCCGGAAGATTGCGGCCAGAGCCCGGCCTACCCCGATGCTGAGGTCATGGGGCGTGGTCCGCTCCTTGCTCCAGGCAACGACCTCACCGTTCTCTGTCTGCATGAGAACGGCATCGGTGTATGTGCCGCCGGTATCGATGCCAAGGCTATATGTTGTCATTCTGTTCCTTATTCCTTGAATCCGTGACGACTGGACTCTTGTTTTGGATCTATTTTTGGATATATCTTGCTGTCCTCAAATTATATTTGCCGCGGAATCCGTGTCAATACCCTTCACCAGCCGCCCTTCGGGACGTTCGCTCACGTATTCAGGTCAAAGAAAACGGCTCAACGGACTGAGGAGCCATTGCAGCACCCGTTCCAACAGGCTTCTCCCTTCATACTCGCCCCCGATGACCCGCCGGGATTGCCGCAGATCCTCGGCAAACATCGCCTGCACCTGCGTCCCGAAGTCCCGGCTGTCGATGATGACATTGATTTCATGGTTGCGATGAAAACTGCGGTAATCGAGATTGGCCGAGCCCATAGTAACCCAGCAGTCGTCAATGAGCATCACCTTGGCATGGAGAATAGTTCCCTGACGTTCAAAAATCTCCACACCAGCCCGGAGCAGCGGAGCCAGATAGGCATGGCTCGCCAGTTGCACCAGAGGGAGATCACTGACCGAGGGTATGATCAGCTGTACCCTGACACCACTCCGAACCGCTCGGAGCATGGACCGCACGATCCGCGGGCCGGGTACAAAATAGGGTGTCATGATGCAGATTCCGCGAAGAGCACCCGCCATGGCCAGGCGAAAGGAAGAACTGATCACGGAACGGGTATGATGGGGAGTGCCGTGGACAATGACGACATCGGCGTCGCCCATGGGTATCCGTGCCGGCTGTCGCGTCGTTGGCCGGGGGATTTTCCCCCCGCCCTCCCTGAC
>NZ_JAFFQC010000002.1 GCF_016918545.1 Desulfobulbus alkaliphilus
ATGTATTGGCGGCCCGATGATCGGGCACCCGCTGCAGATCCTTACGGATGATGGCAAAGAGGGCATCGGCATTGAGATGAGCACGCATTTTGATTCGACGGAATGTTTGGGTTTCCTGGCGGGTACGCTTGGCGATTTTTTTGACGGACATGGCGCTTCTCCTTTGTAAGTATTTGATATTACAAAGAAAAAACGATTCGACCTTTTATAGATTGTCAAGAAAAATCGACAAGCCACCGAAAAAAATAATGATGTAATTTTAATATCTTACAACAGCCCTCCTCCTTGGCGGGCTGGTAAAGTTTGCGAAAACTGTTTTAAGGAACCACGTATTCACTGGGGTTCAGGACAAAGCGGGAACTGCTGTATTCTTATGGGGTCGGACCTAACTAGTATTAGTGATCTTCAATATTTGGTCGATCAGCTTGATTTTGATAATGTTTTTGATCTTGTTAATAAACTTGATAAGGACGTATTCGATACGGCACAAACACATATCGCCATTCGAGAACATAATTTACCAAATGAACCAGGTGCATTGAAACTCAATGATGAAAACATAGTTGATATACAAGGCCTTGAGAATGATCCATATTTTAAACTAATAAGTTAACCAAAACCATCCAGCGGACGCGCAAAAAGCGCGCGCCGCTGATGGTCGGCGTTGGGCCTTAAGGAGATGAACCGTTGAAGCTGATATCAAGCAACAAGAAGCTGGTTCGAACACTATCGCGCCTTATTGAAAGCCATTCCGAGGCCACATTTGCGGTTGCATGGGCTTCATCGGGAAACTCCGTTTTTGACCTCATTCAAGAACACTCATCGCGGATTACGCGGGCCATCATTGGAACCCACTTCTACCAAACACACCCTGATGTACTCGACGCATTTCAGGGAAAGGGAAACGCCCGGTTTGTGCTTCAGCCGAGTGGTGTATTTCACCCAAAGCTCTACCTTTTTCGCAGTGAGGATCGATGGGAAGCGCTGATTGGAAGTGCAAATCTCACATCCGGGGCCGAGGTTCGGAGGTTCGGGGTCGGACCAAGTCAACTTATTGAAGTTATGAGATAAACATGAGAAATAACCCCTCAACAATAGGCTATAGACCGACTTTTGAGGCTAAAATCAGCGCTTTGATCGATAGGGGTGAGAATGGCAAGGACCAATCGGTATTTTATTCCAGATGGTGCGTGGCACATTACCCATCGTTGTCACAAAAAGGACAGCAGCGTGTCGAGGGCATTGGGTTGTCGGTCTCATGATGCCGGCTTCGTATACTCCGGAAACCCTTCCAGTGCCGGAGGATCCGAATGTCACCTTTCGTCATGTTCCAGTCCGATAGATTGCCGCAGTTCGCTACTCCGGCTTGTGGAACGAAAAAAATTACCCTCGGTGCAAGGTGGAACTCGAACCGTGGATTCACGAAAGAGGCCTTGCCATGGTGGCCGATCCCGTATGGGCGCTACAATTCCCCTTTCGCCCCATGGTTTTTTCGGCAAAACGAGATTTTGATACCGGAAGATGCAGTTTCTGTGACTAAGACAGAGCCCAACGACATACAACAGCCAGCGCTACAAGCCGCTGCTGAATGAGAGAGATTGAATAAAAAAAATCGCCCAAGGTAACCATGGATGACGGATAGGATAGAAACCGCACCTGTCTCGAATTACTAAATCCGCAGGTGCTGCTCATATTGAAACGAAATCAAATATCACTGAATTTTCCTGATATCAGGGCAACTTTTGAACCAGGTTGAGAAAATGAAGCATGATGTAGAACGATGACCATCAAGCCAAGGCAAAACCTTGTTATCATCAAAGGTGTGGACCATACGGATAATATTCTTCGAATCACCCACGAATCCAAACACACGGTCGTGACCTTCAAAAAAGGAAAGACGTATCGCTATACCAGCACCAATGTTGAATGTTTTTCCAGTCCCGAAAACATACCAGTTGATAATTACCGCTTTATAGTCGCGGGCGATGTGTTGTCCGACGTGGCTGAGGTTTTACGCTTCGGAAATTGGGTGAAGATATTCCACGGAAGTGGAGGTAGCCGATGCTGCCGGTTCTCTGAATTTTCAGCTAAACCGATGGAAGCTTCCAACGGTCGCAGCATGGATATTCTTGCCTATTTCAGGGAACTTGCCGAGGGCGTTACGCTCAGGACCAACGTTATGGGCCAGCTGGTAGTATTGGGTGACGGTGCCGTCCTTGTTCTTTCGCTGTGTTGTTCGCAGGTACATGATTGCCTGCAAAAATACAGTCAAAAACCAGCTATGTCAACTATACGATTGCAATGCGTGTGCCTACGGTTTTCGAGCAAAAACCGGCCGCCGAGAAATTAACAGCCTAAATTTGCAGGAAATTTTTCCGGCATTGATCAAAAATCGACCTACAGGCCGAAAACTCGAGTAAAGGCGGACGCTCAAATAATTCCAATTCCGGCTTCGATTCCAGCTCTTGACAATGATACCAATATTGATACTATATAACTATGAAAAAAATTGATGACCTGCTATTGATATTTAAACGAAATCCGAAGGATGTCCGGTTTTCGGATTTGTGCAAAATATGTGATCATTATTTCGGTGAGCCACGTCAGGAAAAAAGCAGTCATCGAATTTACAAAACACCTTGGCAAGGAGACCCAAGGATAAATATCCAGAATCACAAAGGAAAGGCCAAAGCATATCAAGTTAAGCAGGTGCTATTGGCTATTGAGAAATTGGAGGTAAGCCATGGCCACAAAAAATGATAAATATACGTACCGGGTTACCTGGTCTGAAGATGATAATGAGTATGTGGGCCTGTGTGCTGAATTCCCCAGCTTAAGTTGGCTGGCCGATACGCCGGAAAAGGCTCTAAAAGGCATCCGAAATCTTGTAGCGGATGTGTTATTGGACATGGGCAAAACCGATGAGCCAATTCCCGAGCCAATCTCAAGTAAAAATTTCAGCGGGAAATTTATGGTCCGGGTGCCTCCAGAGGTACATCGAAAATTGGCCATACAAGCTGCTGAGTCCGGCGTAAGCCTTAATCGTATTGCCAGTTCCAAACTGAGCCAATAAATTATCTGCACACAACCATGCCTTTCACGCGGACCGGGGCGGGGTTCGGGGTCGGACCATATCAACTTATTGAAGTTATGAGATAAACATGAGAAATAAACCCTCCAAAATAGGCTATAGACCGACTTTTGAGGCTAAAATCAGCGCTTTGATCGATAGGGGTGAGAATGACAAGGGCCAATCGGTATTTTATTCCAGATGGTGCGTGGCACATTCCCCATCGTTGTCACAAAAAGAAAGCAGCATTACGAGGACATTGGGTTGTCAGTTTCATGATGCCGGCTTCGTATACTCTGGAAACCCTTCCAGTGCCTGAGGATCCGAATGTCACCTTGCGTCAGGTTCCAGTCCGATAGATGGCCGCAGTGCGCTACTCTGGCTTGTGGAGCGAAAAGAATTACTTTCGGTACAAGATGGAACTCGAATCGTGGATTCATGAAAGAGGCCTTGCTATTGGGGGCGATCCCGTATGGGCGCGCTACAATTCCCCTTTCACCCCATGGTTTTTGCGGCGAAACGAGATTTTGATACCGGAAGATGCAGTTTCTGTGTCTAAGACAGAGCCCAACAACATACAACAGCCAGCACTGCAAGCCGCTGCTGAATGAGAGAGATTGAATAAGAAAAATCGCCCAAGGTTACATGGATTGACGGATAGGATAGAAACCGCACCTGTCTCGAATTACTAAATCCGCAGGTGCTGCTCATATTGAAACGAAATCAAATGTCATTGGATTTTCCTGATATCAGGGCAACTTTTGAACCAGGTTGAGAAAATGAAGCATGATGTAGAACGATGACCATCAAGCCAAGGCAAAACCTTGTCATCATCAAAGGTGTGGACCATACGGATAATATTCTTCGAATCACCCACGAATCCAAACACACGGTCGTGACCTTCAAAAAAGGAAAGACGTATCGCTATACCAGCACCAATGTTGAATGTTTTTCCAGTCCCGAACACATACCAGTTGATAATTACCGCTTTATAGTCGCGGGCGATGTGTTGTCCGACGTGGCTGAGGTTTTACGCTTCGGAAATTGGGTGAAGATATTCCACGGAAGTGGAGGTAGCCGATGCTGCCGGTTCTCTGAATTTTCAGCTAAACCGATGGAATCTTCCAACGGTCGCAGCATGGATATGCTTGCCTATTTCAGGGAACTTGCCGAGGGCGTTACGCTCAGGACCGACGATGGCGATTCTTTGTTGGCGATGAAATACCGACAGCTCAACACAGTATCTCATCACAGCATCCTTTCCCGTTTTTTGCAGGCCCGATATCCAGGTCCAGAGCCAGGTACGTCGGACAGTACATCGCTCATTATCTTCCCGTTCGGCTGTAATATGACCCAGAAAACGGCGGTCCAGAGGGCGCTTCAGCACCCTGTCTCGCTGATTCAGGGGCCGCCGGGTACAGGTAAGACGCAAACAATCCTGAATTTGATAGGCAACATGCTGCTCCAGAAGAAACGAGTCGCTGTGGTCTCAAACAACAATTCCGCCACCGCTAACGTGCTCGAAAAGCTTCAGAAATACGAGCTGGATTTCGTGGTCGCATTTCTCGGCAGCGCACAAAACAAACAAGCGTTCATTGAGGGACAGACAGGTACAACGGTTCGGATGCCGACGCTCGACGGGGCAGGCCAGGAAAATTCTGTGCGTGAGGAAATTCTCCGCCTGAACCAAGAGCTCGACAAGAAGTTCGAAACCAAAAACGAGTTGGCAGCCGTGATTCAGCAGATCGATGCGCTCCGGCTTGAATTGACGCATTTTGAAAGATTCCAGCAGCAAAAGCAGGACCGCGACTCGGATACAAGGGTTCGTACTTTCCGGCCAAAAGTATCAGCGCTGAAGCTGATGAATTCTTGGCTGGCTTGTGAACGAGAAGCCAAGCGTTATGCTGACACGAATGCATCATCTTTTTCAAATCCCCCCCTATCATCCAATGCTTCTTTTGCTTCACTTCCCACAAGAGCGGCGAGCCGTCATGTCGGCCTTCTGGAGAAAATTCGCCTTCTGCTCCGGTTCGGCATGGCAGGGCGAGTCTTCTTCCAGCTCAGCGACGCGGAACGTATTTCACTGTTACAGGAGGCCTACTACCAACGCAAGCTGGCGGAGCTGGAGAGCAGACAAAAAACGCTTGAGGATTCGCTCGAAAAGTTCAGTTTCGACAAGCAACTGAAACGACTGACCACGCTTTCGATGCAGCTGATGCAGCATTGCCTTGCGGAGCGCTACAACAACCGTGCACGGACGGTGTTCACCCCCGAAGATCTCTGGCGGCAACCGGAAAAATTCCTCGACGAATATCCTATTGTACTGAGCACAACGTTTTCTGTTATCACCTCGGTCCAGAATGGCTATCTGTTTGATTGCGTCATTGTGGACGAGGCGAGCCAAGTCGATCTGCTCAATGGCGTTCTCGCGATGGCCTGCGCAGAGAAGCTCGTGGTCGTCGGCGATCCCATGCAGCTTCCCAACGTACTGACAGAGCAGGACAAAAAGCGGGCAAAACTAGTCGCTGAGCGATACGAAGTGCCAAGACATGCCCGGTTCGAGCGACACAACTTGCTTTCCGCGGTGCGCGCAGCTTTTCGGAATATTCCCGAAACGCTTTTGCGAGAACATTATCGGTGTCACCCGAAGATCATTCAGTTTTGCAACCAAAAATTCTATGAGGGCGAACTGCTTGTTATGACCCGAGACCAGGACGAGTCCGATGTTCTCAAGGCCTACATGACTGTCGAGGGACGGCATGCGCGTGGCACGATTAATCAGCGCCAGATTGACGAAATTCTCGAAAATGTTTTGCCCGAACTAGGCTCGGTCGAACCAGGGGACATAGGTATTGTTTCGCCATATAAAGCCCAGACCGCCCGGATGCAGGCCTCTGTCAGCTCGAAGGAAATTGAGGTCGACACGGTGCATAAGTACCAGGGCCGAGAAAAGCGTGTCATGATTATTACGACGGTGTCGAACGAAGCTAACGAATTCGTCGATAACCCGAATTTGCTGAATGTTGCTATATCCCGTGCACAGGAGAAGTTGCGGTTGGTCGTTTCGAAGGAGATGGCCGAGGGTAATGGTAATGTTGCTGATTTTGTACGTTATATTCGCTACAGCAATTGTGAGGTCATACCTGGCAAGGTCCGTTCCGTCTTCGATCTTCTTTACAGTGAATATACCACAGCGCGTTTGGAGATACTGAAAAAACGAAAACGAGTTTCGAAGTATGATTCCGAAAACCTTACCTACAGGGAAATCGAGGCGGTCCTGCAAGAAAAAGCTTTTCGGGGCTATAGTGTCGTGCTCCAATTTCCACTGTCGATGCTCGTCCAGGATACAATGGGCTTGACCACTGAGGAATCCGCTTATGCGACCCATCCTTGGACTAAAACCGATTTTCTGCTCTATCGAAAAGTCGACAAAAATCCAGTGCTGGTCATTGAAGTCGATGGCTATGCATTCCATCGTGAAGGAACGCGTCAATCTGAGCGTGATGCGCTCAAGGACTCAGTGTTGAAGAAATGTGGCCTGCCGGTCCTGCGTCTATCGACTATTGGGAGCAACGAAAGGAGCCGGATCAGGAAGAAGCTGGAGGAAGTGACCAAAGTAAGGCAAGACTGGAATAATACCTTCCAGGAGGAAAGATGATTCTTAAGGAGAAAGGAGAGTTAGTCGGGCAGGACGAACGTTCGAAGGCCGGCTATCAGCAGGAGCAGGATGTTGCGTTCTACCTGAGGCGCGAGTTTGGCGACGAACCCTCGGTTCTAATTATCAACGATCTGCGTGTGGAACATACCGGTGAACGCGCGCAGATCGATCATCTGGTGGTCCACCCATATGGCCTGGTGGTGATTGAGTCAAAGAGCGTTTACGGGGAAGTGAAAGTGAACAGTCACGGGGAATGGTCGCGCAGCTATCGGGGCGAGTGGTACGGTATTCCCTCCCCCGTGCGACAGGCGGAGTTGCAGAAAGCATTGCTGAAGAGACTGCTGAGTAATAATGTCGAAAAATTTCTCAGGCGGGTTCTGGGGCTCCAGACACAGATAGGAGGACGTGACTGGCGGACGCTGTGTGCGGTGTCCAGCAGTGCGATCCTGCACCGGGACGAAATGCCCCGTGCGATTGCCGATCAGGTGGTGAAGAGCGAGTTTGTAGCTGAAAAAGTACGGGACCTGTTGGGCTCTCGGGTAATGGGTCTTATTTCCTCGAAACCACGTTTCAACCAGAAGGAGATCGAGGGAATCGGCGAATTTTTAATCAAATGCCACCTTGACGATGCCCAAACATCTTTCTCGATCGCCGAACCGGAGCCGCACCCGCAGACCACACCTGTTCAGGCCAAACCAACTGCCAAAGCTCTGCCACAGCAAACGGCCATTCGCACGCAGTTAGAACCAGCTCCAATGGAAAACTCAAATCCAATGTCTGGGAAGACGGAGCAGAAAATACCCTCCCCGACAACTGAACCTGGGTTTGCCTGCAAGAAGTGCGGCGAAACCAACAATCTTCATGGCCAGTACGGCAAGTTCGGGTATTACGTCCGCTGCGGCCCATGTGGGACGAATACCTCGATGAAGACCGACTGCCCGTCATGCCAGTTCCGTCAGGTCCGCATACGCAAATCTGGTCCCGTGTACACCTCGACCTGCCAGAAATGCGCTCACGAGTGGGTGGTCTTTCAGCAGCATGGTTCGGGGTCGGCGGGATAATCTTTCTCTATGCAATCGCGGCATGTACCGTATCTCCTAAACCAGGTAAGCGAAGACTCCGGGGGCTTGATCATGTTGTGCTGACTTACCCGGAGACTCGGCCTTGTATGCCATTTCTGTTCGTCGACTCATAGTTTTGCTCTCCAGCTTCCTCCGGAAGCGCGTCTACGCCCCGGGCGGCGCCCCGGGGTGGCGCCCCGGGGTCGGACCAAGTCAAGTGCCCGAAACTGTGAGGGAATCCTTGGAAATGACCCCCTTTAAACAGGCTATGGCCCGATTTTCAGGGGTGAAATTAGCGTTTTAGACAGAAGGAGGGGGAATGGCGAGGGCTAACAGGCATTTCATCCCGGGTGGCGTATGGCACATCACGCATCGCTGCCACAAAAAGGAGTTCCTGCTGAAGTTCGCCCATGACCGCACGCGGTTTGTGATGTGGCTTCGAGAAGCGCGCAAGCGCTTTGGGATCCAGATCCTGAACTATGCCGTGACCTCCAACCATGTCCACCTTCTTGTAAAGGACAGGGGCGATGCCGGCGCCATTCCTTCCGCCATGCAGCTCGTCGCCGGGCGCTTGGGCCAGGAATACAATCACCGCAAACATCGTAAGGGCGCCTTCTGGGAAGACCGTTATCATGCCACGGTCATTGAAACCGGGGAACACCTGCGGCGCTGCCTTGTTTACATCGATCTGAATATGGTTCGGGCCGGCGTGGTCAAGCATCCTGGTGACTGGGTCCACGGTGGTTATCACGAAATTCAGGGGCAGCGTCGCCGCAATACGATACTGTCGCTCGATGTGCTCGCCGGGGCCGTTGAGGCAGGGAGCCGTGAAGATCTGGCAAGAGCCCATCGCGAATGGATCGAAGAGGCGTTAAGTACTGACGGACACAAGCGGGAGGATCTCTGGTCGAAGAGCATCGCGGTGGGGGAGCGCTGAATTCGTCAGGAAAACACAGCAGATGCTCGGAATGCGCGGGAGAGGTCGTGACGTTGTGTCGGTGGGGGATTCATTCGTGCTGCGCGAATCCCAGGAAAGCTATGGCGTCAATTTCACCCCCGATAATCGAGCCATAGCACTGAATAGTGCCTATTGTTTGAGTGATTGCATCGAAAAATCAAAGGGTTGACTTGGTCCGACCCCGGACCAACGCCTGATCTATTCAGACGTTGCCGGAACACCGTACGATCAGAAATCAAATGAATTTGCGGTCATCGCCAAGAGGGCGTAGTCCTTTACAGAACAATGCAATGCACACAGACGTGGATTCCACTGCGTTTCATCCACGCCGTTGATGACAAACGTTCGCTAAAATAAACAAAGGAGAGACATATGTCAGAAAACACAGTATTGGTTGTCATTGCAGTTGTAGTTGGTTGCGGAGTGCTTGCCGTCATGGCGTATTACATTGCTCGCTTCATGCGGGGGTCCATCAAGCTTTCGCTCACCCGTACAGTGTTCAATCCGGGCGAAACCATGACCGGGAGTTTTGATCTGCACACGAAGAAAGCTATTCAGGGAAACAAACTTATTGTGAGATTGATTGGAACACAGGTTTCCAAGACCTATAAAGACGGGAAGAAGCGAATGCATTCTCAAGAGATTTACAGAGACGAAGTTCTCGTTGAAGATGCAAAGGCATACGCTGCTGGATATAAAGCAAAATACAACTTCGAGATACCCGCCCCGAACATGCAGTCTCCAGAATTCCTGAACTCTACAGTTGGTCAGGCACTGACTGCAGCTGTTAGCCTACTTAGCAACAGATCAACACGTCTCAATTGGAAGGTTGAAGCACGACTTGATGCTAAAGGGATCGACCTAGCAACAGCCCAATCAGTCTCGATCAATACAATCAATTGATATATAACAGCGAACGTGCGGAAATGTGGACGATGAGTCTCGCCGTCGGCAGCGAGCACTTCGTGCAGAAGGTCCAGGAGAATCTTGGAGTGCGGGGAATAGGGAGAGGTATTGTGGCGACGGGCGATGCCTATGTGCTCCGAGAGTCGTCAGAAACCTATGAGGCCAATTTTGACCCCGAAAAATCGGCCTATAACGCCAATTAATCGCTTTCCATGAGGTATTTTTCCATAAATATCGATGTGTTGACTTGGTCCGACCCCAAACATCGCAAACATACAAACATCCCACGCTATGGGTAAACTATTAAACATCATTCCTGTAAGCGATTTGAGGCAGGATGCTGCCAAGGTATTGAAACAATTACGAAACAAAAAAGAGCCATTGATCATTACACAGCGGGGGCGGGCAGCTGCCGTGATAATCAGTGTTGAGGCGTATGAGAAATCTGAACATGAAAAAGAGATTCTGCGCCTTTTAGCCAAGGGAGACAGGGAAATAGAAATCGGTGAGGGATATGATCTGGACACTATTCTTGCTGAAGCTGATTCATTCTTAGCCGAGAAACCCTCGTGAAGATCCGCTTTACCCCTTCTGCCCGGACACAATTTCATTGTGCTCTCTTATATATTCAACGGGATAAACCTTCAGCTGCAACCAGTTTTCGAGATAGAACCGAAAAAATCTTGCGAAGGCTTGAGGATTTTCCTGAATCGGAAAGAATTATACCGGAGTTTCCAGAACTTCCCTATCGGGAGGTGATTATTTCGCCGTATCGATTTTTTTATAAAATCAAAGCCGACACCGTTTGGATTGTTGCAGTGTGGCACGGTGCGCAGCTTCCAAAGGAACCAGCGAGTTGAACGCCAACCCGGCATTCAAGCGGACGCCGAACAGCAGGCGCCGCTTAATTTTCTGTTAGGGCTACAATTGGTTGCGCGTGAGGGAATAGAATGAAGCTCCAGGAAGTCCGCATCAGAAATTTTAGATGCTACAAAGATGAGGTCTCAATCACCTTCGAACAAGCGTATGCGCAACGCAAGAATTGTGGAGGCACATCGTACGCATGGGTATACCCTGAAAGGAATTGGGGATTGTCTCGGTGTTCATTAACCTGAATCCGTGACGGCTGGACGCTTGTTTTGGGCATATCTCACTGTAATCATTTTATAATTGCAGCGGGATCCTTGGCAATAACTTTCACCCGCCGCCCTTCGGGGCATCCGTCCGCACGCCATCTTCATTGCCCGTAACCGTTCGATAAAGTGTACTTTAATCGAAAGGTCACGAACAACGAAGCTGACGCACGGACGAAAGCTCACGGATTCAGGCATTATACAACGGTCAGCAAGGTGGTGAGAGGAAAGGCAAAAAAGTGATATTTCAAGACCTGACCCTTATTGTGCCAATTGGAGGACTACGATGAATCGTTTTGCCAAAACCCTCGTTATCTCGATACTCTTTCTAATCGTGCTTTATTGGTCAATGTATCCGCTATCGGCTCCCATACGGGGAGATCTGCAATTCGAGACCATTCTCGGCATGCTTGGCGGTCTCTTTGCGCTTGCTCGTCGATCAGGTTAAACAGAAAGACGTGATTTCCAGGCTTGGCCGCAAGGATGAAGCGGCAGTCATGGGCCTTCAAGTCCTTGATATGCGGGGCGTTGGCGCTCAGACCATCTTCGGTAACGATAACCTTCAGGTGCGGATGTTCTCGACGGAAATCAGTAAGCAAGCGCTTGATGGCGTTCCGCTCGCAATCGTTCTTGGTGCTCCCGTCCTGCCGTCGGATGAGCTCCGGGCAGAGCGGCAACACCTCCTTGTGGTCCGGTGAAACAAAGGCCCCTTTCACCATCTGCAGGTGATACTCGATTGTGCCGTTGCGTCGCTCTTTGGTCAAACAGTAGTCAGCACCGATGTTTTCTGAACTGTGAATGCCGGTTCCATCGATGGCCAAGAGCAGGTGACCGCCCAGGCAAGTCATCCGCGGCAGCACCTTGCCCCGTTGCATCTGGTGGAAGACACTGCGGAACGGCCGCCGGATATGGGTCGGCACTATTTCATCCAGAATAGTCCGCATGTGCGTGTCACTGGGGATAATCCCCACGCCGTACACACCGTGGAGACTTTCCGGCTCATCCTGTCGCCGATGCTCAAAGGCAAGCAGTGAGGGATCCTTGTGAGTTCCGGGGACAGTATATTTAAATGAAAACCATTAAAAAGTTGCCCTGCCTGCTCACACAGCTTTGCGGGTCACGTTTTGATTTTTTCCTTTTGCCATTCAGCAGGAAGAATATTAAACTAAGTTGAACGAACTAAGTTTACCCGGAGGAGTTATGCAGACAATCAACATCCATGAAGCAAAAACCAACCTTTCGCGCCTGATTGAGAAGGCCGTCAAAGGGGAGCCATTTATTATTGCTAAGGCAGGCAAGCCTCTTGTGAAGGTGTCTCGGCTTGATGCTATTGAAGGTACCCCCGTAAAACGGTTGGGCTTCCTGACTGGCCAGATCACGGTGCCTGACGATTTCGACCGCATGGGCAGCGAGGAAATCGAACGACTGTTTGAGGGCAAGGAGTGAAGCTGCTGCTTGATACCCATCTACTTTTATGGGCCGCCGGCGATCCTGACCGTCTCTCGCATGCTGCTCGTGCTCTGATCGAAGACCCTGAAAACGAAATGATTTTCAGCGCCGCAAGCCTTTGGGAGATTGCCATCAAATGCGGCCTCGGCAGGGCTGATTTTCATGTCGATTCCCGGGTATTGCGCCGGTGTCTGCAAGACAATGGATACGGCGAATTGCCAATCACCAGTGAACATGCTGTTGCCATTGACTCTTTGCCGCTAATCCACAAAGATCCTTTCGACCGGATTCTCATCGCCCAAGCGATCGTTGAGGGAATCACCCTGTTAACGACAGATTCGTTGGTTGCCAAGTACTCTGGGCCAATCCGTCCGGTTTGAACATAGAATTCAGGTGACACGTTACCTATCTTGACAGTCAAAAGTTCTGTTAATTTTACGTACTCAAAAGCACTTGCCTTGACCATGTATCTAGCCGTAGCAGCACATTTATTTTGAAGAAATTATCTTTTCATTTTTTACACGAAGTACGTCCATAATCATTGACGTGACAGCGTCGGTGCGGTATTTCTGAGGACACATCCATAATAATACTTAACCGGGAGCTCTCCATGAAACGAGATGAGATTTTTTTAACGTACGAAAAGGAGGTTGCGGAATTCAAGCTTGGGTTGATCCGGCGCTTGACCAAGGAGTTGCCTGCTGCCGACAGAACAGAACGAAAACGTACGTCAAATATGGACATGGTCGAAAAGATACTCGCGGACGCGGGAAGCCCTTTGCACATCTCGGAAATTATCGCAGCTGTCGAAAAGGATTTTGGTATACAACTGGACCGTGATTCCTTGTCCTCGGCGCTTGCCAAGCAAATTCGTAAAGAGGCGCGATTCATTCGCGTAGCTCCCAACACCTTTGGATTGCGACAGATATAACGGCGCGCAATCAAATCGGTGCTCCAGGAATATTGTCTGCAAGAATATTGGAGGGGAGCAACATGATAGGACAACTGTGTCTTTTGCTGAAGACCTTGCGAGGGGCTTTTCCCAGAAGAGCAACGTTTGAGTGGTTCGTGGTTGCTGTTTTCGGCTTCATCGTGCGGCTTGATCATCACGGTGTATCGTCGAGCATTCGCTGGTTGCGGATCCTTCCCAATTCCTATGAGGGATTCCTGGCTTTTTTCCGCTCCGAGGCGCTGAAGTACGAACAAATCCTTGCCCATTGGCTGGTTTTGATTTCGCGTCACGGAGCTGTACGTACCCGTGCCGGTGCCTTCATATTGATCGGCGACGGAATTAAAGTTGCCAAAGAGGCTGAATGCATGCCCGGCGTGAAAAGACTGCACCAGGTGTCTGAGAATTCCGGCAAGGCGCCATGGATCCTTGGCCATCATTTCGGCGTTATCGGTATGCTGGCGGCCAATCGAGAGAAAACCTTCTGTGTTCCGGTTGTCGCTGAGCTGCATGAAGGCGCGGAGGCGTTGCGACACCTGCAACAAAAGGACGTCGAGCGAACGGGAGCAGAGAGGTATACTGTTTGTACATTGATGGCCAGTCTCGCCAAGACCGTTGCGATGAAGCTGAAGGAACCATGCATGGTGGTGCTGGATGCGTATTTTGCTGTTGGTCCGGTTTTCAAGGTTGTGAAAACCTTGCTGGGAAGCCAAGGGCAGCAATTGCTCAATATCATCACCCGAGCCAAGAACAACATCGTTGCGTACGAGGAACAACCGCAAGCGTATAGTGGCCGAGGCCGACCACCAAAGTACGGGAAAAGGATCAAACTGGAAGAGTTTTTTTCGACCCGTGCGGAAGATTTCTCGTCCGTCACGGTTCGCGCAATTATACAACGGTCAGCAAGGTGGTGAGAGGAAAGGCAAAAAAGTGATATTTCAAGACCTGACCCCTATTGCGCCAATTGGAGGACTACGATGAATCGTTTTGCCAAAACCCTCGTTATCTCGATACTCTTTCTAATCGTGCTTTATTGGTCAATACATCCGCAATCGGCCCCCATACGGGGAGATCTGCAATTCGAGACCATTCTCGGCATGCTTGGCGGTCTCTTTGTACTTGTCCTTCTGATTGAACGTGCCACGGAAATTGCCATTGCTATCTGGCGTGAAGCTCCGACCCAGAGACTGCAACAGGAAATAAACACCCTGTCGGAGGATTCGACGGCAAGCGACGCTGCCGCTGCAAAGACAGCTGATCTGCTTGCCTATCAGGCCGAAACCAAAGGGATCGCCCTACTCATCGGCTTTACCCTGTCTGTCATTGCCTGCGCCGGCGGGATCGGCATTCTCGATACCATTGTTGATACATCCAATGCCAATAAACCATTCATGCGCGGCATGGATATTATTCTCACCTCAGGTCTGCTGGCCGGAGGCAGTGACGCCTTTCATCAATTTGTGCGGGCACTGGAATCCTTTTTCGTAAGCTCGCGCAAAAAGAACGGCACGACCTGAATTCCACCAACGGGTGTTGGCTGTTGCTTCACGAAGTCTTCCGAGAGATCGGAAGGAACACCCAGGATACCTCCTCAGAGCTATGAGCATGTTGAACGATAATTGATTGACGGGGTTGTCGTCTTCACGCTCAACAAGAATCCGGAATTTTCTGATTTTTCCATGGCTGGATTCCCGATGTCTGCCTCGAGAAGGATACCACCCTCTCCGCGGAGAAAACGCTCGTATCTTTGAATTTGCAAATATCTGAAAAAACGATTAATTATCTCAATGTTGCTTCGCTGTTCTTTTTTATCAACAAAAAGCAGGAGATAAAAATGATTAAAAAACAAGTAAGTATGATCACTGCCGCACTGTTGATCACCATGTTCGGCACCACCAAACCTGTTTTTGCTGACAACGTTCTGGAATTTCTCAATTCCACTGAACAGAATTACAAGGCTCAGAGATATTCCCGGGCTCTTGCGGATCTTGAATGGGCGCGGAAGGAAATTGTCAGCCTGCAATTGGCGGAAATGAAAGGGTTTTTACCGGATGAAATCAAAGGAATGCAAGGCCGGGACGATGACAGTGGAGCCATGATGGGGTTTCATACTGTCAGCAAGACCTATCGGGATCAGGATGCCGGCCACTCCATCTCTATTGAGATCATGAAAGGGGCAACCGGCGACGCTGGAACCGGACTGGGCGCTATTTTCGGAATGGCTATGGCCATGGGCGGTATGGATCCGAGCAAACCTGCAAAAACCATCGTTCAAAAAGGCTATCGTGGTACCTTTACCATGGATACCAACTCCGACGAAGGCACCCTGATTTTCAATCTGGACGGTGGGAGTCGTGTAACCATTACCACCCGGGGATATGTCGATGAAGGTATGGCCAAGGAAGTGGCTGAAAAACTGGACCTGGTCAGCATTGAAAATACCTTACGCTAAAGAACCTGCCGATCCCTCCGCATCGAGCCTGATCCGGAAGGTCAGGTTGCGACCTTGTCTTTTTTTCGTGAGACGAACGTTCAGGATTTACCGTCTGTGATCACAGGCACCAACCTTATACCTACCCGGCTGCGCTCATGGAAAGGCTCCAGCGGTCAGCCGGGTATGGACAAATCTGGATCCGCCTGTGAGCGATGACAAACCAAGAGCACGACAAATCAAACAGATTCATCATTTCCATGGTTCATCGCCCACGGGGTTGTCACCTGCTTGAGCTGATTATTCCCTATTATCAACATCACCGACAGCGTCGTATCCTCTGAGCACTTTCCCCCACTCGAGGGCCCAGCGTTCCGCCGCATTGAGTCCTTCACGAACGCTTTCCTCCGCCCAGTCACTCCGCACCGTATCTTCCAAATAGCTCTTCCATATCGTCAGCATCATCGGCAGCGTCGCATCAAATCCTTCCATAGGGGCTGAGCATCCACTGCTGTAAAACATCCACGTCTGCCCCGGTGTGATCCATTGCGTTGCCACGTAATACAAACCTCGATGGACGACACCATTGAGAGTATACGACACCAAATGCAGCGCACCGGGCATGGGACCGTGGAGACCAGCATGCGTTTCGGATTGGTCAATTCGTGTATTGGTGACCTGCTTGTTCTGCAGTGATGCAAAAAGAGGAAACAGGCGCGTGATAACCTCCTCCGGACTATGGAATGGTTGAGAACCGGTGGGTCCGACCGATTGCCGCAGGTTGCGTATCAGCATGTCTACCTGCCGCGGTGGCATCCCTGACTGAATCAGGATCCTTTTCTGCTGCGTGACCATGGCTTCCATGGCTTCCGGAGTCATGAACTGACCGGTGATGCCCATGAAAACATATTCACCGTTGGGACCGTTCGTTTCGCCCATACCTCCTGCTGTGGACAAGGCGCTCCAGGTTGCAGGATAGACGAACCGCACCAGATTCCCGGTGGCCGGGTAAAACTCCACATGCGTCTTCAAATCCTGGGCGTATCCGAATCCCGCACCCAAAACGGTCGCCACAATCACGATCAAAACGTTCCGCATTGACACGCCTCTCCTGTCCGAAATGAACCAGCAACTGCTCAAAACCCGTCCTCCATATCCAGGCAAGTGCCAACACCGGTAGCAGTCACTGCCGACAACACAAAACAAGCCCTGTTTGTTCTGGCAACACACCCGCCTGACCCTCTTAAAAGTGTCTGATTCCGCTTCAGGGCGGCATATAGCAGGTCATTCCTGGTCTCCAGATGTTGTTTTGGACCCGACGAAATCATTCCTCCAAAAGTTACCGATCACGGGGTTTGTAACGGCTTGTTTTATAAAGCTCGGGTACTGTAAGCGGTCACAGGTGCCCCAGATTTGTGCAGACGCGGTTGTCCGCTATAGCTCTTCTATGCGGGCAGCCGCGTTCGTGCAAAGATGGGGTACCTGTGATCGCTTACCTCCAAAAGAATTCAAGACGCCTGTCCCGGTGGATTACCTCCAGGCCGGCGGCGCCATCCCCCCTCGGACCCAGGTGATCCACTGGTTGATCTCCGCATGATAGATCGATATTTCGTTGGGACCGATCACCTGAAAGGGACGATGAAAGATCTGACCGGTTTCGGAGAAATATTGAGTGATGACATCGCCCTGGATCTGGTAGTTTCCTCCGCCCTGCTCCATGTGGTATCCTATCTGTGTCCGGTAGTAAAAGGTCCAGTCCGGCCTGAGCACGATCCAGGACTGAAAATACCCCACATAGGGAATCATCCCCTGAGCTTCCCACTCACCGGCTAAAGGACTGGGTTGAGGACCAGGTTGAGGGCCGGGCTGCGGGTCGTCGTGAGGTTTCGGAGCTGGTTGGTGGTTGAGGTTGGAATTGAACATCCAGAAAACCACCTCAAGGGGAAAGTTCAACTCCTCGGCAATCCGGGCAATGATAGGTTGGAGAGTCTCCAGATTGAATTCCTGGATGCCTTGCTCCCTGGCGATCTTGGCAACGGCACCGGCCACATCGGCATCAATACGGTTGCTTTCAATCACGTTTTTGATGACCAGAGGCGGATATCTCAAACGCATCAAGGTACGGATGCCGTTGAGGTCGAGGTCCTGCAACTGGAAGGAGGGGGCCGGAATGCTCCGCTCGAATTCCTTGCCGGCCAGTACCGCCATGGTATAGTGGGCCGAGGCAAGCGACATAGCTTGATCCTTGGCAAAAATTTCAGCGGCTTTGAGATGCGCGTCGACCACCCCGGGACTTGTGCCGTAAAACCCCATGAGCATCGCCAGGTTACGCAGTGCCTCCCGGCGCTCCCCTTTTTCGACGAGCACCTCGGCATATTCAAAGTAGAAATTTTCCGATGCCGCCTCGCCGGCCGTCTCCATTGTCTGGGCCGCGCGAAGGAATGCGTCAACGGCCGCATCAAGGTCACCCTTTTCCCGCTGACAAAGACCAATGCGGTAAAGTACCTCATAGTGGCGGGGGAAGTCGCCAAGCATATTCTGGTACGCATCAATCGCCTGATCCCATTTTTTCTCCAGTTCGAAAGAGCGGGCAAGTCCGATACGAGCGCCAAGATTGCCCGGGTGCAGCTGCACTGCTGCCTGATAAGCCGCTCGCCCTTCGGCAATCTTTCCCTGCTCGTAGTGAATCTCCCCCATGAGGATGAAGACCTGGGGGACAATACCACGGGTGACGTCACGCGCACGATCCAGGTAGCCGAGAGCCTCCTCCATTTTGTTGTTCCCCGCTGCTGCCTGAGCTGCAAGGAAGTGAGCTGTCCACAGATCCGGATGAGCCTCCACCGTCCTTGCCGCCATGGCCGCTGCTTTTTCGAGTTCACCTATGCCCAGGAGAAAGGCGGTAAATCCCACCAGCGCATCAGGATGCGTTGAATCACGCTCCAGGGCGCTCTCAAAAGCTGTCCTGGCTTTATTTAGCCAGTTCATCGCTTCTTCCCGGTTCCAGCGCTCCAGGTAATCCATGCCCAGTGCCTGGAGGCAGATTGCCAGCAGGGTATGGGCATCGGGCGAATCCGGCTGCAGCGCAACAGCTCTCTCGGCCATCCCCACCGCATCCTTGAACCCCTTCATGCCGACAAAAAGGTGAGCCAGTTCGAAGCTGTCCAGGTAATCGACTGCCGGCTTTGCGGAAAGTCCTGCATCAGCCACCAGGGAAAAACGCGCCAAAGCAGCATCGATCGGGCAGAGAAAGCTGTATCCGGCGTAATCTTTCTGGGTATTGCCCCAGGTGTTGAGTCCGACAACCCCGCCCGTAGCCAGACTGAGACAGGGACCACCACTATTCCCGTGCGTGATCTTGGCGTCAGTGGTCAGCGACTCCAGGTTACCGTCCAGGGCGCGGTTGAAGCGCACCAGAACCCCTTTGGTGATGAACATGGACAGTCCGGTCAAATCGAAACTTTTGGGAAATCCCAAAGCGAGCACCGAATCACCGAGCCGCACCTCGGAAGAGGGACTCAAGGGCACCGGTTCGTAATCACCGGGGGGAATCTTCAACAAAGCGACATCCACTCCGCCGATGGCGGCCCCCGAGCGACCCTGCCGCTGGTCGACACCGATGAGTTCCGCCTTGACCGGCGGCCGCTTGAGTGAGTCATCCCAATGGATCGTAAAAGACTTACCCGGCCGGTCATTGTCCATGTCCCAGACGACATGCCAATTGGTTAACACATACCCGTCAGGTGAGATTATGAAGCCCGTCCCCTGCCCCATGTTTCCCAGGCCTTCGTATTCGGTTTCAACATAAACCACCGATCCCTTGTAACGCGCCACCAGTTCACTCTCCTCCAAGGGTGGCCCGCGACGGGCATAGTCGAGGTGCTGGAACTTCGATTCAGCCAGTATGTTCTCGAACATGGGACGGATCTCGACAAAACCGGCGCGCGGAGCCATGGCTACCACCGTGTAAACGACCCCGTCCCTCTCGGCCAGGTTGACCTCAACGGTAAACTCTCCTTCCTTGTCTTTGAGAAAACCATGGAAAAGAGCACGGGCACCGGGCACGGTACCCAAGGTGGTTTCAGCCACTGCCCCATCCTGAAACATTCCCGGCTCAAGTGCCGCTATTGCCGGCAGAAGGTATTCAAGAATGGCTGTGGGACTTTTATCTCCATAAACGGATTCACGATCAAGGGGGGAGACCTGGACAGCGAGACCGATCTCCAGGGCATCAATACTTGTCTTCCCTCTTTCAGGGGTAAAGGTATAACGGACCTGACCGTCATCGATGTCGCGCAGAAGAATCCAACCCTCGGGGACGGCAATGCGAAACCGTCGGCCCGGGTGGGTGTAGACGCCATCCTCGATTTCGGTCACGGTCGCGGGCTTTAAATCCCGCGTTTGCTTTGCTGGTGAAGGGTCTATCTGTTGAGGACGTTGTACGCGGGAAGGATCGATTGTTTCAGTACTTTCAACAACCACCAGTGCCTTGCGAACATCCGCAATGATCTCAGCCGGCACACCGGCTCGTTGCAGGCTCAGCGCATCGGCGGCCGAAAGATGTCCAGTAAATCCGACTATTCTCAAAAGTTTACGATAATCGGTCGTATCCAGCCCCGTGGAGCCAAGTCGCTTCAGGTCGGTTGCAGTCAAGGGCCTTGCCTGCAGGGCCATAATCACGGCAAGAGGCGCTTCCGCACGGGCCAGTGCCACCGCCCCGGCCAGGGATAAGGGCTCGGCACCGGCCGCAATCCGGTCGAGAATCTCACCTACGGGCTGACCGGTCGAGACCAGATCCGCCACCTCGGTGATGGTTATCACCACTTGGTGGTCTGGTTGGCCCGCAAACAAAGAAATGAACTCTTCACTGGCCCCGGCATCGCGGAGCGCCTGAAGATCTTCAGGGGCTAACGCAATCGGCGGGTCGGCCGCCTGCACCTCTATTCGTATTTCCTCTTCGGGGAAACCGAACTTGAACAAGTCGACAATTTCACCCCCTGTCAGCTCGTAGGCTCGTACCGGTCCAGCTAAAAGAAGGGTAACAGCGAGAAAAAAAAGAAAAAAAGGACGGAAACGGTGTGGGGTCATGGCTGCCTCCCGGGAAGAAATGGATATTGAGCAGTCTCGCACCAGAAATCTTCTTATGGATCCGCAATGCGGATCATCCTCGCCGGTCAGCCCTGCCATCCCCGCACACATCGCAGGGTATGTGTTGCCGCGGAGGGACATGTGCCTCTTTGTAACCCGCATGCAGCCAACCGGGGTACGACTTCAGCGGTCCTCTTCCCCTGCTGACGAGAGTAGACCGCAGTATGAGCAACCGGTCGATCACCCATTTTTTTCCAAATATCGTGTTCTGAATCGAGGCGAGCTGGAGCATTCAATCAGAGGGGGGAGGAGAGCCATTATTCCCATGATTGAATTGAGCAGCACAACAAAGAATCAGGGAAAAACAACCTGTACTGGAGAGAGACGCGATAGGATGAGGGATGGATGTTTGTCTCTCTCATTGGTCAATCGTTGTGTAGCATTCATGCAAGCAGGTGTCAAGGCTCTTTTCACAAATGCTCATGAAACATTGAGGAGATACAAAGCATTGCAGCCGATATGCGACACAATGTGACAAGATTGGGCGGATTCGAGGTCGATGCTCCTGCCCCACCCCAGTGTACCGATGCCTGACTTCGTGACGGCTGGGATTATTATGGATTAGCTCTATTTGTTGCGCGAAAAGTATGAAGACGGGCGCATGTTGTCCTATTTCCCTACGCCCGCAGCTCACCAATCCATGCGGTTTGTCATGACACGACCATTAGGCGGCCGTTCCCCAGACGTCCCACGCGACAGCCAGATGGTCCACGAATGGAATGATCGTAAGGGCTTTTATCGGCCTGCACCGGGTGAGAAGGCGGCAGGAGCACTTCCCTCTATGAGGATACGGTCATCCCGGCATGCATGGCGATGGGGTTCCCTCTGGTCCGGCAGATCTTCACCGAGAAAATCAGTCCAATCGCCGTCCACCTGGAATTCCCTGGGAAGTTTGATCCGCATTTCATAGAGGTATGGCCCTTTGCAAAGCAGCTGAAAACTGTTGGCAGCCCGTTGATCACCAGCAGTCTGGTTGATCTTTGCAAACAATTGCTCTCTTGAGATGGCGTTGCCTTTGTTTTCAATGATATACCGCCCGAAGTCAGACTCATTGATCTTGATCACGGCGGCTACAGCGGTCCGGAAATAGGCATTCGCATCCATATCCTTCTGGCAGGTACCGTGTTTGTGCCACTGATACCTGCCGAAAGTCTCCTCGAAATAGAAATTAGGCATCCAGGGTTTGATAAAGGCCAGGGTGTCCTCATCGAGCTGCATGTCGTCTGTCCCGCAATAGCCGTAGCCGTGACCGCATTCGATCCGGTTGGGCCAGAGACCATGCAGGGTGACATGGGCAATGGCCAGATTCCCGCTTGCCAGCCAGTCACACTCGGGCTTGCTGCCCTGGTATGGGAAATGAGCGCAAAACCCCGGCTGCCAGGAAACCGCCAGGACATAGCTGTCATGCAGACCGGGCGTGGTGCATGTTGCCGCCGGGTCCGCGGGTGGGGGCAGGTCACTGGTAAAAATGAGATCTCTCACCACCCCGCATTCAGCAGCAACCCATCGCAGCGGATTGGTAATACCCGGAATTTCAATCCGCACCCAGTGGTACGCCCTGGCATGCACCTCTTTGATGGCATATTCCGAACCGGCCACGGTCTGAACCAGCCCGGGATTGGTCCCTTTGCGGAATGAAAGGTAAGCTTCGCAGTTGCGGGTTGCCTGAAAGAGACCCTGGACCGATTCGCTGCCATGGGCAGGAACCGTACAGACGAGAAGGATAATCCAAAGCAGGTGTATCGTCAGTTTTTTCATACGCTTCTCCAAATGAAAAAATATTGATGAATAGTAATGATAAAACAATTTTTTAAAATATAATTGCTCAGCTAAAACATGCACTTTTTCGGCAACCGGAAAGCACTCAATCAGGACGAAACAGCCTCTTGAAGGCCTAATCACTCCCAACGGGTCAGAAGCCAGATATACATCCTGAATCCGTGAGCGTTCGTCCGTGCGTCAGCTTCGTTGTTCGTGGCCGTTCGATTAAAAAACACTTTATCGGACGGTTACGGGCAATGAAGATGGCGTGCGGACGGATGCCCCGAAGGGCGGCTGGTAAAAGATGCCATCAAGGATTCCACTGCAATTATAACACGATTACAGCAAGATATATCCAAAACAAGAGTCCAGCCGTCACGGATTCAGGATAGATGCAATGAGACCGACGGCAAGCAGCAAGGCAAAGACAAGAGCGGCGTTACGCCGCAACAGGTATTCAACATCGCTGCGCTCCAGGCGGGTATCGGCCTCAACCGATTTTCGCTGGTGCCGGATCTGACGTCTCCAGATAAAAAAATGAGTAACCTTCAGCAAGACGTACTGGAGAAAATTCCATACCCCCCTGGCCGCCATCGGAAATACAATAATCAAATCACCTTCCGGCACGGGCCAGGAACGGAGAAATCTGCTGGCGCAAACAGCCAGCACCAGACCGACCAGCACCGGCCAGATAAGGTCAGGCAGATAAATCGGGTCCGGGGGTATTCCTGATATCGTCGGCACCCAGGGCAGCAGAATAAGGCCGACCACGCTGACGGCGAGGAGTAGTCCCCAGCCCAGCCATTGAATGCCGGAAATTTTTGCGCGCGGCTCGCTTTGCGACAGGAGCCACAGATACCGGGCGATCAGGGTGGTGGTGCCGATGGCGGCAAGACTCAACAACAGTGGCAGATAACGCCACCAGGTCGGTGTTGCGATGCCAGCCTCGAGAACGATTTTGAGACTGACCTTGGCCACCGCTCCGCTCACCATGGGCCCGGCAAGCGACAATCCTGGCAGGGCAAGGGCCAGCCATAATCCGAATCGCCAATGCGCTGCAGCCTGATTGGCCACGCCGACCCCGAGAAAGAGGGCTCCCTTTGCCAATCCATGGTGAAAAGCATAGAGAGCGAGCGCCGGCGCCAGGGCCGGCCACAAGGCCGGTTGATACAGGCCGGCTCCGATGCCGGCGGTGATGAGCCCCATCTGGCTGATGCTTGAATAGGCGAGCACGGTCTTGGCCTTGCGCTGGTGCACCCCGATCAGCGCTCCTCCAAAAGCCGCCACAAAACCGGTTGTAATGACACCCAGGCCCCATTGCGGCAAGGCGACCAGGCCAAAGGGCAAGGTGGCCATCCAACCGAACAAACCGGCCTTGATCATCGCCCCGGAAAGCACGGCGCTGGCGGGAGTCGGGGCTGCAGGGTGAGCAAGCGGCAGCCACATATGTACCAACGGCACCCCTGCTTTTACCCCGAATCCGAGAAAAAAACAGGCGATGATCAAATCGCGATACGGAGCATCCATCACGGCAGCGGGAATGTCAGCCAGCATTGCAGCCAATGGCGCGGCCGTCCGGCTGGCGGCAAGCAACAGGCCGGCGATGATCAGGCCTTCACCAAGGATGGCCATGATGAGATAGACCCGGCCGGCAAATAAGGCCTCAGGGTCGCGGGAATGAATGATCAGCCCATAGGCGGCAAAGGTCATCAGGGCAAAGCCGACATAAAAGGTGACGACATCAACGGCAAGGAGCAAGGTGAAATTTCCGGCCATGGTCGCCAGCCATGCCAAACGAAAGGACCCTGCCCGCTCATCGTTGACCAACATGCCCTGACTGTATAGACCGGCACCCAGCCATAACAAGGCGGTGAAGGCGAGAAAAACCCGTGTCAGGGTATCCATGGCCAGGGCGCTGCCAAAGAGCAGCCAACTCAGTTCGACCCGCATGCCGGTCTCCCCGAACAAGACCAGCAGCACAGCCGGTACCGCGGCCCACGGCGTCAGGACTTCGACACGTGGCCGCAAAGCCGGCACGCACCAGAACAACAGCAGGAGCAGCGGCAGAATCGGTGCCAGCACCAGGCCAAAGGCGGTCATGGTCGCGTTCATGGCAGCCCTCCCCTGGTGACGACAACTTCAGCCCAATGCAAAGGGGAAAAAGTGAGCCCGGCGAATACAGCGGCAGCGATACAGAAACCAGCGGTAATCAATGGCGGCAACAGCAGCCATGGGTGGGTATCGCGGTGAGAGAGAAATTGCTCCTCCGGCCAGGGGCTCACCTGGGGCCGAAACCAGATACGATGAAGGATGGGGAGAAAATACGCGGCATTGAGTATACTGCTGGCAACCAGGACCACTATCACCCAGCCCGCTCCAGCTTCCAGGGCACCTATGCCAAGGTACCACTTGGTGACAAATCCGGCCAGCGGCGGTACCCCTATCATGCCGAAAGCGCCAATGGAGAAAGCGATACTGGTCGCCGGCATCCGCCGACCGGTGCCGTCCAGTTCATCGACATGGTGCACTCCCAAGGTTTCAGCGTAGTTACCAGCACAGAAAAACAGGGTAATTTTCATCAATCCCTGATGAACGAGGTGTACCAGGCCACCGGCAAGGGCCACCGGACTGAACAGGCACAGACCAAGCACCACATATGAGACCTGACTGACGGTGGAAAAGGCGAGCCGCCGCTTGAGATCGTTCTGGGACAGGGCGCGAACAGATCCATAGAGGATGGTCGCGCCGGCAAGCCACCCCAGGGGCTCGAGCACTCCCAGTCGCCAGGCGAACTCCACTCCATAAACATCATGGACCACGCGAACGATGCCAAAGGCGCCGGCCTTGACAACCGCTACAGCATGCAACAAGGCGCTCACCGGGGCCGGCGCGACCATGGCGATCGGCAGCCAGCCATGGACCGGCAACAGAGCTGCCTTGACCCCCAGTCCGGCAATGAGCAGCATAAAAAGCACGATCAACAGGGGTGAGTATTCCGGGGCAAGCGAGGGCAATACCGTGGCCTTTGCGAACTCGATATCCCCGACAAGTCCATGCAACCCCGCTACCCCAAGCAGCAGAACCGCTCCGCCACACAAGGTGTAGATAAGATACACCCTGCCGGCACGTAAGGCTTTTTCCGTGCCGCGATGGACCACCAGGGGATAGGTCGACAGGGTCAGCAGTTCATAAAAAAGAAAAAAAGTGAACAGATTGCCCGCCAGGGCAATGCCCACCGTACTGGTCACGCACAAACTGAAAAAACCAAAAAAACGGCTGCGGTTGGGTGAATCTTCGAGATAGCCGATGGCATAGATCGTCGTGAATAACCACAGCACCGATGACAGGCCGCTGAACATAATGCCCAAGGCATCGGCCCGCAGAATGAAGTGCACGCCCTGCACCAGGGGAAAACGGAATTCGTACGGGATGCCCGCCAAAACGCCGAACTGCATCCACACCACCAGGGCCAGTTTAACCAGGGCAGCGGTGAGATTGAAGATGCCACGCAGGCGATGACGATGCTCTCTGAGCAGGAAAATACCAATGGCCGCCAGAAAGGAGGTGCTGACAACAGCTACCGGGAGCAAGGTCTGGCCGTCCATCAGCCCCCTCCCGCGAAAGGTCCGCCGATGCGCAGCCAGGTCAGCGGTACCTGGGAAACGAAACCGAGGACCAGGCTCGCACTGGCGAGAATAAAGGCCGAGAACTCCTGGGTCAATGGCGGTGTCCGAAAATGATCGCGAAGGGGTCCTTCGATAAACGAATGACCTAGCACCTTGATCACATAGGCAGCACTGAGCAGACCACCGATGAAGAGCACCGGCAACCAGACCCACTGCCCGCTCGCCAGCGTACTCTGCAAGAGCAGCCACTTGGCGTTAAACCCGCCACTGGGAGGCAGTCCCGCCAGGCTGACCCCGGCAACGCCGAAACTCAGCAGGGAAAAAGGTCGAAAACGGCAGACACCGGCCAGGTCGGCAATTCGGGGACTGCCGATGGCAAAGACCAGGTTCCCCGCGGCCAGAAACATACCCGCCTTGGCAAGCGCATGCGAGATGAGCATCAGCATCGTGGCATCCCAGGCCAGTACTGCCGCGGTCGCCGCGGTGCCGGTGACAAGCGGAAAAAACAGAAACAGATAGCCTACCTGGGCCACGGTTGAATAGGCCACCAGGTGCTTGAGCCGGTTCTGGCGTAAGGCCATCCAGCCACCCCAGAGAACAGCCCCGGATCCCATCAGGCCCAGTATCCAAGCCAGATAAACCGGCAGGACAGCCACATCAAGGGTCATCCAGAGTCGCATCAGGATGTACAGCGAGGCTTTGATCACCAAGGCCGACAACAAGGCGCTCACCGGAGTCAGAGCACCGCCATGCGCCGGAGGCAACCAGCCATGGAGTGGAAAGAGTGCTGTCTTCAATACCAGGCCAAAGGTCATCATGACCAACGCGATCAGTACGGTTGGCAGGCCGATTCCATGCAATGCAAGATCAGATAGGGCAAGACTTCCCAGTTCGCCATAGATCAGGGCTACGCCGATCAGGTAGGAAAGCGAACCCAGCAGAGCAGCAAGCAGATACCGCATTGCCGCGGCAAGGGATTGCGCATTGCCGCTCAATGCGACCAGGCCGACAGCGGTCAGGCCGAGCAGCTCGACCCCCACATACAGGTTAAAAAGATCGGTCGACAGCCAGATGCTGTTCAGGGCCGCCCACATGAACCACAACAGCGGCCAGAAGCCTTCTTCCTCCGGCTTGCCGCGCAAATAGGCCGCGGCCTGCACCGCACAAAACATGGTCACCAGTGCGGTGAGCACTGCCATGACGGCGGTAAACCCATCCGCCCGCAGCCGAATGCCCAGGGGAGCGGCATACCCGGCCAACGCATGGACAAGTATTCCCAGCCTGATAACTTCAACGAGTGTATATATGCTGATCAGACTGAGAAAAACGGCGGCAAGCAGACTGCCAGGAGCCCGCCAACGGGTGGGCAGCAGGAAGATGACAAGGGCAGTCATGAGCGGTAGCACGACCAGCCAGGGAAGCGGGTTCACACGTCCTCCGGCAGGATACTTTCTCCGCTTACCC
This sequence comes from Desulfobulbus alkaliphilus, assembly GCF_016918545.1. GTDB lineage: Bacteria > Desulfobacterota > Desulfobulbia > Desulfobulbales > Desulfobulbaceae > Desulfobulbus > Desulfobulbus alkaliphilus. Next base: position 27,612 of record NZ_JAFFQC010000002.1, read on the forward strand.
TGAACCAGCGCCGGAAAACCACCAGAGCCAGGGCCGTGGAAGCGACTGCAACGACAATGCCGGTCAGCACCATGGCCTGTGGCACCGGGTCAACACCGCGATCATCCTGGGCCAGGCCCACAAGCAGGAGAAAACTGCCACTGCCCATGATGTTGAAGGCAAGCAGACGACGCACCAGATGGCGGTGCATGATGAACCCGAACAAACCGAGCACGCACAACCCGACACCTATCCAGGCATAAAAGGCAGCGACACTCACTTTCGGAACCTCCGGCGTCGCTCAGGCAAAAGTGGACCATCCTCCTGCGGTGGAGCGAGCTGCAAAAGCGATACCAAGGCCAGGGCAATGGACAGGGTCACGGCGCATTCGATAAACAGAATCAGACTGCCGGCAAATTTCGGCGGATAATCGAGAAAGGCACGTCCGGCAATCAAGCATCCTGTACCGACCGCGACGAAAACCGCCAGTCCGGCAGCCAGGACAACCCGTAAGCGCATCGGATGCTCCATCCAGTTGAATCCAACCCCGGCCAGGCGAAGCAAAACGCCTGCCGCGGCCAGGACCGCTCCGGCCTGAAAAGCACCTCCGGGCATACTACTGCCTGCCCACAACAGGTATGCGGCGACCAGCAGCATCAGAGGCAGCAGCCAACTTACCACCGCACGCAAAAGTGGATTGGCAAGGCCCATGCGATCCGGACCATCGGGCTGCGCCTCACGCAGAGCCATCGCCACCACAACCGCCACCAGGAGCACCGCCACTTCAAGCAGGGTATCATAGCTGCGAAAATCCAGCAGCACAGCGGTGACGGCATGGCTGACCCCCGTCTCGGGTAATCGCTCTGCCACCTGAGCAGGGAGATTGCCTTCAGGCAAGGATCGGTTGATAATCGCGACCACCAGGACAACACTGACCGTCAGGCAGGCAAACAAGGCAGCAAGCAGGCGGATCACGGTTTCTCCTCCTTGACGGCGGCGGTAAAACGGCGCCGCAGATAGCCCAGGGTATCCAGAAGCAGCACACCAGTGAGACCGGCTCCGATAGCGGCTTCGGCAAGGGCGATATCCGGAGCCTCCAGTCGCACCCAGACCAGCGCCATGAGTAAACCGAAAACAATAAACATGACAATGGCACGAAACAGGTCGCGGGAAGCGAGGACGCATATTGCTGTTGCGCACAGCATCAGGCCAAGCACAAGATCAAACCAGCCCATCATTATTATTTCTCCCGGGTCTCCCCCTGCGTTGACCACGGTACACTACCGCGTCTTCTCGCCGCGCGGGCGACCAGATATCCGGAACTAGCACTGGCAATCAGCGCCAGCATCCAGATAAGCAGCATTTTACAGGCTGCAGCCAAGGATTCCGCACCCGGCAGAAGGCCCAGCACAATAAGGCCAAGGCCAAGGTTATCCGCCTTGGTAAGGGCATGGATGCGGGTGTAGACATCGGGAAACCGCAGCAGACCAACCGAACCGACCAGGAAAAATCCTGCGCCCACGATGATCAAAATCAATTGGATTGCAGCCAGGAGATTCATGATCCGTTCACCGGCCCGGATATTGATCATCTTTTTGTTGACTGCGCAGCTCTGAGCCATCTGGACGAATCAAATCAACATCACCACCATCCGCATCCGGCTCCCACACCCGGGCTACAAATGCCAGCACCGCCAGTACCGCCAGCAAGGCCAGTACCAGGGCAACATCACGCAATGCCGGCAGCCCGGACTTGGCGGCCAGTACCAGGAGGATCGCAATACCGGTCGTGCCAAGCAGCTGGGCGGCCAGCATACGATCGGCAAAGCCAGGACCCCGCCAGATGCGCACCAGACCGATTCCCAGCGACAGCATCAACACTATGGCGATTCCAGTCAGGGCACTGTTCATGATGCCGCCACTGAAGATGGAATCTGCCCAAAGAGCAGGGCAAGATGACGTTCAGCCTCGCGAACATCAGCAACAACATCCAGGCCCTCGTCCAGACAGTGCAGTTCAAGGGTCCGGCCGTCGAGGTGGGCACTCAAGGTGCCAGGCAACAGGCTGACCACCAGCATCAACCACCAGGTGGGCGCACCGGCTGGCAGCATCAACGGTACACTCAGAATCGCGGGCTGCAAAGGCAGGCTCGGCCTGACCGTCCGCACCGCGACGTCCCACCCGGCCCGCAGCGACTGGACAAGAAAAAAAAGGAAAAAACCTGGAAGGCGATGGACACGCAACCTATGAGTCGCGGGCGGGGTCAGCAGCAGACTGCAGCAGGCTATCATTAAGGCAGATAGTATACCAAAAACCCACCCTCCCTGATTCTCGGTCAGCACCCACCAGATAACCACAAGCAGTGCGGTTCGTATCAGGACCGCGAGCAGTTTGTGACCATGCCGCGAGTTACGATTGATCCTTGGAATTTTTTCTAAGTGCAAGCATCCACCTCATGCCTGTTTTTGAGGAGCAGTAAACCAAAGGTTGCCCCCGTCATCCGGACTATCCAATGCACTGTCCGGTACGATAGGAATATTCAAGCCCTGCTGTCAATACCCTTGAGCCTCTTACACTATGAATCGCTGGCGACTTTTGTAGTCATTTCCGTGTAGACGGAAAGTGAAAACTCCCTGATTTTCCACGGATTGAAGTTTCGATGACAACCTTGGAAGCGACAAAACCGTCTGTTTTGTACAAAACTCCCTTGAAGGCTAAACAGATCCAACCAACATGGCTGGATCAGATTGGTCAGCCACAACGGACAATGAAAGGTCGGAACTCCGGCATGGTACCGCCACCGGGACCAACACTTTCATACACCTGAATCCGTGACGACTGAACGCTTGTTTTGGACATATTTTGCTGTAATCATTTTATAATTGCAGCGGAATCCTTGGTAATACCTTTCACCAGCCGCCCTTCGGGGCATCCGTTCGCACGCCATCTTCATTGCCCGTAAGTCACGAACAACGAAGCTGACGAACGGACGAACGCTCACGGATTCAGGATATAAAAAAGGGGACAGATTCATTTTCGTCGCTTAGGCTCAGCGGCAAAAAATGAATCTGTCCCCTTTTTTACAGAGAAGAAGAGAGAAAACCGTGCTGGAATTCAGCGAATCAAGGTAACATGCCGAAATCCTAAAACATTAAGAATGATCCTGGCCATCAGCAAAGCGATAATCACCACGGCCATAATGCACACCGAAAAGGCGGCCGCCTGATTCACCGCGCCGCGATCTTCGAGCATCAGCACCGACACGGCCGCGACCTGGGTGGATGGGGTGATGAGAAAAATCACCGCGGAGAGCGTCACCATGCTGCGCATAAAGAAGAACACCGCGATACCCACCAGGGTCGGCCACATCAGAGGCAGGGTTATTTTGCCCATGGTCCGCAGCAATGAAGCCCCCAGGGTTGCCGAGGCCTCATCAAAGGAGCTGCTGATCTGTTTCATGCTGGTGGAGGCAATCAGAAACCCCTGGGCATGATAGTAATACACATTGCACAGGGCAATCAGCAGCAGGGACCCGTACAAAAAAGACAAAGGGGTATCCGGTTTGTTGAACGCCAGCACATATCCCAGGCCGAGAACCATGCCGGGGACCGCTGCCGGCACGATGCAGAGAAAAGATAAAGGGGCTCGGACAAGGGTGGCGAATTTTTCAATGACATAGGCGGCCAGTCCGGTTGCCGCGACCCCGATTCCAGCTGCCATCAGGCCAATATAAACGCTGTTCCAGAGTGGCTGAATCCCGTTTTGCACGTCAAAGGCATAATGACGCAGGGAAAAACCCATGTGATACGGCCACAGGTGCGTGAAGCTGGCAAAAATAACCACCCCCACCACCATGAGAATCACTGCACAGATCAGCAGAGCATAGACTGTAAACACGGTGTCGCGCAATCGATCTGGCCGGAGTTGCAAAGGAAGCGACCCGGCTGAGATCTGTGCATATTCCCTTTGATGCACCCATTTTTCTCCGGCCACGGCCAGAGCCACTGGCAGCAGCAGCACCATGCCGATGACCGTGCCGAGTTCAAAGTTGGCCTGTCCTATCACCTGATTATAGACCTCTGTGGCCAACACACTGTAATCACCGCCTACCACCATGGGATTGCCGAAATCAGTAATCACCAGGGTGAAAACCACAAAGGATGCCGCAATAAGGGCAAAACGGGACGAAGGCAGGGTCACGGTCAGAAAAGTCCGGAGGCGGTTGGCCCCCAGAATACGGGATGACTCGTACAGGCGATTGTCCGCTGTTGCCAGTGCAGCCGAAAAAATGAGAAAAGCGTAGGGAAAGACATAGAGAATACTGGCAATGACAATCCCCCAGAAACCGTATATGGAAAAATCCGTGCCCAAGGTCCTGTTGACCAGGCCATTACGCCCCAACAGCAGAACCAATCCCTGCGCCTGAACCAGGGAAGGAGCAAAAAGAGGCACCAAGGCGATGAGGCGCAGGAGATTTTTCAACGGCAGACAGGTCCGCTGCACCGCGTAGGCAAAAACATAGGCCAACACCACAGTGACAACCGTGGTGGTCAGAGTGACCGCGAAACTATTGTATACCAGGCGAAGAAATCGTTCCGTTCCGAGGACCGCGGCATAATTGGCCAGGCCCAATCCTTCGGGGGTCTGAAAACTGCGCCCGAGAATATGGATAAGGGGATACAGGACAAAGACGACCAGAGGAACGGCTATGACCGTTGCCAGCAAAACCTTGAACAGGGTCTCGCCATGCAGTGACCGCGGCCAACCAAAACTCCTCATTGCCATTCGAGAACACGTACAGACTGGAATGGAATATCGATGAACCCGGGCATTCCCACCCGCAGATCCTCATGGACACCCTGCATTTCGGCAACAATACGCAGCGTTTCCCCATTGCACCATCCCTCATCGGGATGGCAACCGGTGTTGTTTGCCTGTACCCGTACAGTGACCCGGGTGAGGTTTCCCAGCCGGGTCACCTGGTCGATAACCCCAGCCAGATGGCCGTTTTTTTTCTGGTCACTGACCAGCCTGATGTCCTCCGGACGTATGCCCAGAATCCTCGGTTGCCCACCGGTGGGATGTGTGCCAATGGGAACGGGAACACCCAGTCCGGCGGGCACCACGTTCATTCTGCCGAGAAACTCAGCCACAAAACGATTTTCCGGCTGCTGGTACAGGATCATTGGCGGACCGCTCTGCATGACCCGGCCGTTTTGCATGACCACAATGATATCGGCCATGGTCAGAGCCTCTTCCTGATCATGGGTGACCATGATGGTGGTAATGCCCAGGTGCTGCTGCAACAGGCGGATTTCTCCCCGTAATTCCTCGCGAACCTTGGCATCCAGAGCGGAAAGAGGCTCGTCAAGCAGCAGCATCTCCGGTTTGGGAGCCAGTGCCCGCGCCAGGGCGATCCGCTGCTGCTGCCCACCGGAGAGCTGGTGGGGAAATTTCTCCGCCTGATCCTTGAGATGGACCATTTCGAGCATTTCCTCCACCCGCTGCACAATGTCCTTTTTGCGCCATTGCCGGCACTCCAGACCATAGGCGACATTGGCGGCAATGGTCATGTTGGGAAACAGAGAATAGGACTGGAAAACCACTCCGAAATTGCGTTTGCGCGCGGGAACGGAAAAGAGATTCCGACCGGCAAGACGCATATCTCCGCTATCGGGCCGCTCCAATCCGGCAATCACCCGCAGCAAAGTGGTCTTGCCGCATCCGGATGGACCGAGAAAACAGACCAGAGCTCCATTCTCAATGGTTATGGACACATCGTCCAGGGCTTTAATTCGACCAAATCGTTTTGTTATCTGCCGTAGTTCAAGGGCCATACCCATCACCTGCAATGCCTAATCTCCTGCTCGAATACCGTTAATCCCGCCGCCCCGAAGGGCGGCGGGTGACGACATATTGCAAAGAAAATCGCCGCATTTATAACCTATTTACAGTTAAATATACTCCAAACAAGACTTAAGCCGTCACGGATTCAGGTAAAAATAACAAGGGGCGCCGGAGTGACGGTATGCAGGGGGCACGATCGCCCCCCTGTGTACATCATCTCTCCAGTTTCTGTTGCCACTGCTGCAGAATGCGATCCCGATTGGCCGCGGACCAGGAAAAATCCATATCCACCATTACCGAACCAATATCTTCGGGAAGACCGGCCTGACGGAACGATTCAGGCATGGTGCCACCGCTGACCGTGACAATCTCTTTCCAGATGTAGTATTCCTTGACAGCAGCATCGGAAAGCGTCCAATCAATGAAGCGCTTGGCAGCCTCCTTGTTGCGGGAGCTTTTCATCAGCCCCGTTGCCTCCAACTCATTACCGGCACCCTCAGCCGGGATAACCATGGTAATCGGATATCCCTCCTGAATATTTTTGATGGCCCGGAGAGCAAAGGAAGCGCCGACGGCAAATTCTCCCGCACTGGCCGAGTTACACGGCCGCGAACCACTTTTGATGTATTGGGCGATGTTGTTGTCCAGTTGCTGCAGGTATTCCCAGCCCTGTTCTTCTCCTTTCATCTGCAGAATCGAGGCGATCTGCAGATATCCTGTTCCTGAACTGGCCGGATTGGGCATAACCACTTCCCCTTTGAAAGCAGGATTGAGCAGATCCTCCCAGGAAGACGGCATGGGCAGATTCTTGCGGGACAACACCTCATTGTTCACACAAAATGCTGCCATGTATCCGGTAGTGGCAAACCAGCGATCATCGTCGGCACGGAAACGGGCCGGGACCTTGTCAATACCTTTGGGCTGATACGGTTCGAGCATATCAAGGATACGCGGGTCAACCATATTGGTCACCGCCCACCCCCAGATGACATCGTGACGCGGATTGGCTGCCTCAGCCAGCATGCGGGCATGCAGATCCCCGGTGGAAAGACGCAGCAAGTGCACTTTTAGATCAGGCAGATCACGCTGCATAGCGGCAAGAAACGCAGCGGCCTCGTCTTCCTCGTAGGAGGTATAAACGGTAATTTCGTTCGCCCGGGCGGCAACGCACGGCAAAAGCACCGCCAAAACGACCAGATGGAGCAGGATTTTTCTGCACAGAGCAATGGACATGACTGGATTCTCCTTCTCATGAATGATTGATGAGACAAATACCGTATCTCGTACGGTTTGATTGGTCCGTCAATCTATCCGGGAACTGTGAGCAGGAGGTTAGCGAATGATGAGAATTGGGTAAGATGTGTCTTTCTGTACAACCTTTGCTGGAGAACTCGTGCATCCATCAGCCATCGCATTTTACCGGGTGATGGAACAGGTGATTGGCAAGGGTCTGGGCAGGGATGAGGGGGCAGCAGTTTTCGCTCCGGCCAGTTCCTTCTCATGCGTTGGTATCATTGCAAAAACCGGATTCTATTGAAATCCGCAAGCCGGACAACTTCGATGTGCTCGTACAGTTTTTCGGCCAGGAACAACACATTCGGGGCTGCATCCGGGTTACGGACATGGGCAACGAAACGAATCGGCAGACCCACTCTCTCGGCCAGTTCGGATAAACAAATCAGCATGGCCGAACCGACCGCGCCAAGACCAAAAAAAAACGATCTTGACCGGCGTTATTGTCTCCTCTGTTATCGTGGGCAGGTGATTGATTTCCATGATTGCATCCTCAGTCGTCCCGGTTGGATTTTGAAAAGCTGAAGGTACTGAAAGTGCGGACGCTTGTCAGACACGGGAGAGGCCGCCTGAGATTTCATGCATTCGGGACGAAACGGAACTGGAGCGGGTCAGCGGGGTAGGAGCGGGCCATGCCCGCGATAAAAGATCTTTTTGATCAACGGCCACGTCCGGCAGAAGCGAAACAGGAGAAATTCGATAGACCTGTCCTGATTAAAGTCGTACCAGATACAATCCTGAATCCGTGACGGCTGGATTCATTTTTTGGATATATTTTACTGTAATCATATTATAAATGCAGATGAATTCTTGATAATACCCTCCACCAGCCGCCCTTCCGGGGGTCTGTCCGCACGCCATCTTCATTGCCCGAAACCGCCAGATAGAGTGTCCATTAATCAAACGATCACAGACAATAAAGCTAAACGGTCCTCCCGTGGATATCTTTTGATCCACAGCACAGGATAGACCTCCAACAATGTCAAAGAGTTACAACACCTCTCAACTTGATCTATCGCTCACCTTCCTTCATCCTCAATAGCGATAGTCAGATGGTTTGGCCTGATGGCGGAACGCGACCAGTGCTGCTCGACCGCCTGGATAAATGCGGGGCGAACAAGTTTGGCCCGTTGTTCAAGCCAGTCACCTTGGTCAATTCTCAGGTATACGCCTTCGGCAGATTGATCAGTTAATCTCGACTGTGATACGAGGTTTTCAATTTCGGGAAAGGTAAACTGCCCGTGAGCAAGGCTTGGTACTTTGGAGATATGCATTATATTTAAAAAGTTATCCCGGCGCGCCAATGACAGAAAACGACGTGACTCTCGGTCATACACATCAAAAGCAAGAAACCAGTCGGGCAGACGATTATAGAAAATAGAATGCTGGGCATAGCACCACTCACCAAAAAGGATATATCGGTCATAGAGATGTTCGAAAAGCACATCGGTGCGAAGCGCCAACCATTCACCGAGTTTTTTCCATTGCCCCGAGCCGGGTAACTGCAAATAAGCACCTCTGTTCTGGGCGAAAATATTCCCCTCGGTATCAAACGAGATGCCCAGGTTTGCCCCGTCCACCTTCTCTTCTACAGTCAGTGTATGCTGCAGGAATTCTTCACGTTCGGATTCTGTCAGAACTTTGTCGCCCCTGATGTCAACACCCGGCATGGTCGCCAAGTGAGGCGTTGCAGGAAATTTGAAGAAGTCTCTTTTCACGTCCCCATCTTCTCGGCATATTTAGTTTCGACGTATTGCGGGCAAAGAAACTGAACGGTAATCCCAACTTCGTCCAGGGCGTCCTTCCAACCCCACCACTTACTGTCGGTGGCTTGTAATATCGGCGGTTTGTCCTTATGGGCATTGGCCACGGCGACAAACTTCCGATCTGATCGGTCGAAATCATTCAACCCGTCATGTGTGGGAAATTCATCGTAAGAGTCGCCATTTCTGGTGATGGTCACTCGCTGAGTGTTATGCAGACTCCAGCGATTATCGTGAACCCATTTCATAAAACGATCACCGATGCCGGGCTGTCCTTTCATGGAGAGTTGCTGACGGTACTCATCGAAAATTTCGCCTCCAGCATCGATGATCAGGCCACGCTTTTTAATGACATGCTCAACCGCTTCGATGCAGGCCAGCACACAGGCATCGGATACGTCAGACTCCGGATCAGGCTGGGTGGCAAGATTGGCCGTCTTGGGCACATTGGTGTCCACCAGGCATTTTTTCGGCAGGCTCATTCGGAGGCCTCCAACTTGTCAGTTTTTTTCATCCGCTTTCTCATCGCGGCTTTGGCCTGCTCGGTGATGTCACCCATCTCGTCGCCGAAGAAGTTTTCCGGCCAATTCTTGATGTTACCGTAGATATCAATTTCCAATGGCTCCAGGGTAGCGGGCGTCTTGGTAATATTGGCGAAATAGGCCGATACTTTTCCCTGAGGGACTGCATCTTCGGCGATACGGCGCTGCAGGCGGCGAAGGAAATGCTCCGAATGGGTCTCGATAACCAGCTGAATATCCCTGTCTGTCCCGTTTTCTCGGGAGTTGATGACATCAATCATCACGTCGGCAAGAGCCGATTGCGCATTCGGGTGCAGGTGAATCTCCGGCTGCTCCATGAGAATGATCGACCTTGCCGGAGCATAGAAGCATTGCACCAAGACAGGCAACACCTGTGAAATGCCAAAACCGACGTCGGGAAGATCAACCCAATCCCTTGAACCCTTGGTGCGGACCTTGACCTCGTACTCCTGCCGCTGCTCGGATATGGGGTTGACCTTGAATTCTTCAATCAGCCCCATATCCTTAAGCTTGAGAGCAAGAATCTCCTCGAAAGGTTTAGCTGGGCGTTTGTATCCCAGGCTGATTTTCCGGCTTCGCGCCGCAAGAATCGCGGCAACTGTATTTTCCCCCGCATAGCCGACACTTTCAGGCTCCATGCCGGTCCACGAATATAGACGTTCCGCCTTGGTGCGCAACGGTCCAAGATAACAGAGAGATCGGTAGAGCTTTTCATGGCGCAGGTTCAGCGCCTGGACGAAATCCGCGTTCTGGTGATAGGCAACCACCTCATCAGGAAAACCGTAAAACCGGACCGGGGCTCCAGGATACCAGACCCGTCCCTGCTTGCGTTTCAACGTGTAGTTGGTCGCATCGACTTTGTACTCGGACTTGGAATCTGATTTCCGCTCCATGCCGATGGATAGCCGGGATTTCTCATCTTCAAGCAGCTCATATTTCAGTTGATCAAGCACCAGGGTGTGCTGGTCCTTATCCCCTAAGCCGACTTCGGCTTGAAAAGAGAGATTATCGCCGGAAAAGGTCTGGCCGGTCACCGGGTCTTTGAACTTCAGTATATCCGGCAACGACCAACGATAATCGAAGGCGATTTTGTTTGCCGGGTCGCGGTGGAAAACCATCTCTTGATAAGAGCCAAGCTGGACAGCGGAGTTCTTGCCGCCGGGATAGAAAACCGCCTTCCTGTCTGGCGACTCCACGGTTTGCTTCAGCATCATGAGAAACTGGCCAATACTGGACTTACCGGAACTGTTGGCGCCAAAAAACAGGGAAATGGGAGTCATGCGAATGGTACCGGTATCCTTCCAGCCCTTGAAGTTTTTTATTCGTAACTGTTTCAGCATAATTTTCCTCTCCTGTTTGTATTGCCATGCCGTCCACGAATCCCGGTACCCATGCGGTTCCTGATAATGCCTTTGAAAAAAACGTTCATCATCAAACACTCTCCCTGGCAGCCTGCACCATGTGCGCCCATACCGGCACCTGTTTCCAGGCATCCCGCATCTGGCCGTGCAGCAGGTCGGATTGCGGCTCAAACTGGCGCAGGTGGGTCCAGAAGCGGCTGGTGTGGTTGCGCTCCAGGGTGTGACACAGCTCGTGCATCAAGACATAGCGGACCAGCTTCGGCGGCAGAAACAGCAGCTTGGCGTTCAGGCTGATCACGCCATCGGCCGAGCAGCTGCCCCAGCGGGTGCGTTGGTTCTTGATGATGACGCGACTGAAACGCAAACCACTCTCGACGGCCAGCGACTCCAGCCACGGCGGCAATGTTTCCTTGGCGTGTCTGGCCAGCCAGCGGCGCAGGGCAGCCTTGCAGCGTTCATCGTCCGTTACCGCGCCATAGACCTGGATGCGACCCTGTTGATCGGTGCGCGCCCCGACGGTCTTACCCTTGGTGGTTCGATATTCCACCCGCCAGCTCTCCGCCAGCGCGGGCAGGTCAAAGGCCTCAGGCCGGGCCGACATCTTTTCAACGAGCAGGTGCCGCACCTCCTCAAACTGATCGAGTTTCGCCGCGATCCAATCCCGCTTGCCGCTCACCAGCTCGACCACCTGCCGCTCATCGAGCCCCTTGGGCGCGATCACCGTCAAACCCTCCCGTGCCGTCATCTTCAAACGCAGGCTGCGGGCCTTGGAGGAAAGGCGGATCTCGTAGTCGAGTTGCCGCCCGTCTGGCAGTTCGATGTGGGCGTGTCGGCTCATTTATGCGTCCTTACTTCCCGGCTTGTACTGCTTGCGCTTGAGCACCTGCACCAATTGACCGATGAACTCCATGACGTCGCCCGCCAGCAGCCCCATCGCTGAGAAACGCCCGGCGACCAGCAGGAGCAAGGCCTTGGAAAGTTCCGGATCGATGGAGCTTACATTCCACCAGCCGGAGAAGCAGTGTTTGTCTGCCTCGTCGAGGATAGCGGCAGCTACCTCGGCGGCCTGGGTCTCGGTCAGGGCGACGTTACGGGCCTTGATCTTGAGCGCCAGTTGCTGGCCGATGGGGCGTTTGGATTCTTCCACGGCGGAACGCACCGCCTCGGTGAGGGATTCCAACTCCTCGATCAGGGCGATTCCTGCCAGGGTTCCGGCCCGCTTTTCGTCGATGATGCGTTGCAGCTTTTCCGACAACGGCCGGAAGGTTTCATCCTGATCCAGCCTGACGCGCAACTCGGCGGTGAGCATCGCCTCGATGTCCAGCGCCTTGGCGTCGGGCTTCTTGTCCCTGAGCTTGGTCAGGAAATGTTCGTCCAGCACATAGGTGGGGAACGCCTTTTCCAGCTCCTCCACGTCGATATGCTGGCGGATAAGCTCCCTGGTACGGGCCGCGTCCTCCTCTGTCGCCTCCAGGGCCGCATCGGGATAGAACTTCTTGCGGTAGAGCATATAGAGCTTGGTCAGCCAGGCATAGGGACGCACATAGTCACGCAGCTGCTCGTCCGGTTGCAGCGCCTCGTAGAGTACCCGCAGGTTGCGGTAGCCGGTATCGAAGGTCTTTTCCGCCCCTTCCCCGTCACGCAGGATCTTCATGGCGGCGATGAAAGCCGAGTGCGACCCGTCACGGGGCACCGTCTCCTCGGGGAAGAGCGCCCACAGGCTGTCGAACTGACGGCGGAAATGCTCACGGATGCGCTCGAAGGGAAAGGCAATGTCGCCCAGCTCCTCGGGCCGGTAGTTGAGCGCCTCGTTCAGGTGGTCGAAGATGCCGTAGTAGTCGAGGACAAGACCTTGCCCCTTCAGCTCGTTATAGGGGCGGTTCACCCGGGCGATGGTCTGCAGCAAACCATGGTCGCGCAGGTTTTTATCGAGATAAAGTGCCTGCAGGATGGGGGCGTCGAAACCGGTCAGCAGCATGTCGCAGACCACCAGCAGCTCCACCTTGCGCAGCTCCTTGTCCTGGTGTTCCGGCATTTCGGACTGGACTGGAATCAGGAATTCGTTGAGCAGCTTCTTGCGCTTGACCTCGCCGAGATAGAGTGCCTTTACCGCGTCCGGATCGTCCTTGGGCGCTTCGGAGATCACCGCCATCACCGCCTCACCCCCCAACCGCGCCCGCAGGGCCTCGGTGTAGAGCCGCACCGTTTCCTTATCCTTGCAGACCAGCATTGCTTTGAAGCCATTGGGCCGCACATGCTCGTTGAAATGGATCACCGCGTCGTCGACGATCTGCTCGATACGCTTGGGCAGTTTCAACAGCACATCCAGGGTGGAGGACTGACTCACCAGCCTGTTTTGTTCGGCCTCAGGCAGGTGGCCGAATTCCCGCTTGAAGGCGAGATCGAGCTTGGCCCCGTAGAGTTGCCAATCGGTCTTGCGCGGCTGCCAGTGGATCGGCTTGACCACGCCGTCGCGCAGGGCATCGGTGACGGTGTAGGGGCGGCCCATGTAGCGCTCGATGGTGCCGTCGTCCTTCACCTGGCCCCAGGCCACCGGGGTGTTGTGGTCGTCCTTCTCGATGGGGGTGCCGGTAAAGCCGAACAACGAGGCCCCGTCCACCGCCGCCCGCATATAGGTGCCAAGTTCGCGCTCCTGGGTGCGGTGGGCTTCGTCGGCCATGACGATGACGTTCTGGCGCTGTTTGGTGATGTACTTGGGCATTCCCTCGAACAGGTGCACGGTGGTGAGAATCACCCCGCGATAGTCGCCCGCGAGCTTCGCTTCCAGGTCGCGCTTGCTGGCCGCCACATGCACGTTCTCAGTGCCGGTGGCCATCAATTCGCGGTCCATCTGGTTGCCGAGCTGCTCCCGGTCCACCAGCAGGATCACCGTGGGCTGGTTAAGCTTTGGGTCCTCCCACAGGCTGCGGGCGGCATAGATCATGGTCAGCGTCTTGCCCGAGCCTTGCGTGTGCCAGATCAGCCCGCGCCGTTTCTCCGGTGGCAGGGTCATATCGGTGGCCCGGCCGAGGATGTCCTTTACCGCCAGATACTGCTGATAGCGCACCACCACCTTGTCGGTTTTGCCGTCCTTGGTCATAAAAACAATGAAATGGCGGATGAAGTCGAGCATGTTGGCCCGATCGAAGAGGCCGTAGAGCGAGACCTTCATCTCGTCGAACTCGTCGATGCCGTGCGGCCAGGGGTCGCGCCATTGCAACCAGAACTGCAAGCGCCGCCCCGGCACGCCGTACATCATACGGGTCTCGTTTACCCCCACGCCGTAGGCATTGGTGTAGAAGAGCTGGTCGATCTCTGCCGAATACATACCGAGCTGCTTGGCCCCCTCGCGCCAATCGGGCTTGTTGCGGCTGGCAGTCTTGGCCTCGATCACCACCACCGGAATGCCGTTGATCAACAGCACCATGTCCGGCCGCCGGGACGAGTTGCCCTCCACCGGAAACTGGTTGGTCACCCACCATTCATTGGCGTCGAGGTCGTCGAAGTGAATCAGTCGCACATCCTTGGCCTTCTCGGACGGGTCGAACTGATAATTGACGCCGTTCTGCAGCCAGGCCAGCCACTGCCGGTTGTCGCGGCAGGCGCGCAGCTTGATAATGATGGCGTCTACCCGCGCCTCGTCGGTGAGGATGACCGGGTTGAGCGCTTTCAACTTCTCTCGCAACAGCGGCAAGAGCAGCACCTCGCGCTCGTCGGGGCGTAGCCCGGCCACTTGCTCGCGGGAGTGGTAGGTCCAACCCAGCGCCGGCGTTTGTAGATGCTCGATGATTTCCCGCTCGACCGTGGTCTCCTCGTTGAACAGGCGCGCCACCGTGGGCGGCGTCGTGAGGTAGCCGGGCGATATATCCCTTGTCTCAACCATGGATGGCCCCCTCGGGTATGCGAATTTTGCCGGTGAGCAGGTTTTGTAGTAGGGATTTTTTGACCTGCTGGAGAGCTTCGACCTTCCCCGACACAGCTATTTCCTGCTTCTCAGCAGCTTGCAACGCCTTAACCATTTTTTCCTGTTCTGGCATTGGCGGTATTGCCACCGGCCAGTTTTTCAATTCCCGCGAATTGATGGTGCAAAGATTGCTCGTTTGCTTGGCGTGGGCATAGAAATAGTTCTTGGCCTGGTAGGTTTGAATCAGGAAATGAAATAACTCTGGTTTGAATTCGTCGGCATCCAAACGAACCCTGAAAATATGGTTTTGATAGCTACACGGCACGATTTCCTTTCGCCACATACCACCACGACCAAGCTTGTCGCGGTCCCCGCCTTCTGTCATCAAAATGTCGCCGTACTGGAGAAGGTCAGTATTCAATTCCTCTTTTTTGATCTCGATAGAGCTGATGTTGCTCAACTCAAATCGACCATCTTGAACATTTACAACCGTCACATACGGTACGGTCTCGGTCTCGTGACGGGACAAGTCGCGCCCCATAGTGAAACCCGAAGTAACTTTTGCAAAATGCCTCAAAGGCTTGATCGTCCAGTGGGAAGGGCAGGTAATCCATTTGGAACAGTGCAGACCTTGCGGATGAGAAAGACCCTCAGCGAACAAGGATCGAAGCAGCGAGCGCTTCAACTCCAGTGTCGCCTCCAACTCGGCCTTGGCCTTGGCGATGGCTTCGTCGGCCAGCTTCAGCGCGGCGGCAATGCGGCGTTGTTCGTCGGGGTCGGCTGGAGAGCGCAACGGCAATTTCTTGACCGCACCCCAACTATAGTTACCAAGCCCAGTTGTTTGTTGTGAAGTTTTACTGAACCATTCATGCACAAGGTGTATGCGCATCCAACTCGCCAGGAATTCAGGTATCAATTCTTCCTGGTCTTTGACCGTCATCCCCATCAGGAACGATGCAAAGACCATTGCGCGATCTTCTTCCATCAATACCGAATCGCCAATCCGGTCCTGAGATCCATTGGAACCTATAAACAACAGCCATCCTTTGGTAACGGCGGCTTTTTCAAGCGCCTCTAGTGAAATATTGCGTAGATAAACCAGATTGCCCAATTCCAGCCGGTCCTGGATATTCGGAATACGAATGACTGGCACAGCCCCCTCTTCTGGGCGGTCGGTTTCGTCCTCTTTCGTCCAGGTATAACCGCGCCGAAGCTGGACCACTTGGGCCAGCGGCTTTTCGTTCCAACCTGTAGGCAATGGGTTGTCGTAAAGCGGCTTCATCCTTGAACGACTCCCACATGCGCAAATATCCGCTCAAGCTCAGCCCTGGCTGTAGCTGCAGAAATTTCAGCGGCTTTGAGATTTCGCACCGCATCCGAAAGCGGCACCACCACCTCCGGCTCAAAGGTATCCACATAACGCGGCAGGTTGAGGTTGAATTCGTTCTCCTCGATCTCGCCCTTGTTCACCAGGGCGAAGTAGCGGCGGGCCTCATCGGGGTCGTTGCAGATGCGGCGCAGGTCGTCGGCCGCCTCGTTCAGGTGGGCGATCTCGCGCTCGGCGGCGATCCGGATCTCCTGCTCGCGGCTTTCGCGCTCCTCCTGGAGCTTGTTCAGCTCCTTGATCGCCTTGTTGAGTTGTTTCAAATGGGCCTTGATGGCGGCGATCAGCAGTTTGCGGGCATCGTCGAATTGCTTCTTGGGCTTGGCGAGTTTGGCCTTGAGCGCCGCCTTGTCGCCTCGCCCGGCGGCGTCGATTTGGACCTGCACCTGTTCCACCTCGGCCTTGAGCGTGGCGAGCGGGCCGAACCACTTGTGTTCGGGGGCGATGGCGTCATTGACGGCGGCCACCTTGAGATCCAGCGCGTCGAGTTCGGCCTGTTCAGCCACCAGTCGCGCCAGCGGCGCAAGTACAGGGCCGAAGACATCCTCGATATCAGCCAAGCGCTGGTCGCGGTTCTGCTCCACCTCGCGGATCAGTAGCGCGGCATGGCTGTCCACCAAGGTCTTGGCCCGGTCCAGATCGCCAAAGGCGCGCCAGGGCACCAGGATGCGCATCAGGTCCGAGGGGCGCAGCAGGTTCTGGGGGTTGGCTTTCTGGAAGTGACGCGAGGCCCAGATCATCAGAGTCTTGCCCTTGCGCGCCTCCGGCTTGTTCTTGTTCAAGAGCAGCAGGCAGGCGGGCACGCCGTTGCCGTAGAAAAGCTTGGAGGGAAGCACCACGATGCACTCGATCAAGTCCGCTTCCACGAAGCCGCGCCGGATCACATATTCAGCGTCGGCCTTCTGGTTCTGGCCGTCCTCTTCCTCGGTCTGTTCCGGCTGACCGCGAAAGAGCACCCCCTGGGACATGACCACCATCCCCTTGCCGGACTCGCCGTTTTCGGGGACGAAGTCTTTTAACGACTTGGCGATCTGCTGCAGCCAGGCCCAGTCGCCATTGGAGGCAGGCGGCATGCCAAACGAAAGGCGGCCGAACTTGTCGCCGCTGGCCACGGTGTCGTGCCCCCAATCCTCCAGTGAAAAAGGAGGATTCATGATGATGCGGTCGAAGGTTTTCAGGCGGTTGGCACTGGTGAGATGACGCGGGTCGCGCAGGGAGTCGCCCTGTTTGTGCTCCCACACCGGCACGCCATGCAGGATCATGTTGATACGCGAGATGTTGTAGGTGACGACGTTGGATTCCTGGCCATGCAGAAAGAGCTGTCGCACGTCGCCGCCGCGCTTCTTCACATAGCGGAGACACTGCAGCAGCAGTCCGCCGGAGCCGCTGGCCCAGTCGCAGATGCTCATTCCGGGTTTCGGCTCCAACATCTCGGACATGAGAAAACCCACCTCGGCCGGGGTGTAGAACTCGCCACTCGATTTGCCCGCCTTGCTGGCAAAGTTGCGGATCAGGTACTCGTAGGCGTTGCCGAACAGGTCATCGGAGACGTGAGCGCGGTCAAACTGTTTGCTGCCGAAGTGGTTGATCAGGTTGACCAGCTTGTCGCGGGGCAACTCGTTCTGCTTGTTGAAATCGATCTTGCCGGTGAGGATGCCGTCGAAATTGTTCTGCCGGTGGGCATTGGCCCGCTCGATGGCGAGCATGGCGTCGTTCAACGCCTGGCCGAGCTGGCCCTTGGCGGTGCGGGCGACTTTGGCCCAGTCCGCCGCCTCGGGGACGATGAAATGGTGGTTCTGCGGATCGCGGGCCAGTTGCAGCGCCTGCTCCTGCTCCACGCCCGCCTTGATCAGGGTATCGGCCTGGGTGCGGACCTCTTCCTCGTAGCAGTCGTTGATGCGCTTGTAGAACAGCAGGGCGAACACATAGCCGCGAAACTCGGAATGGTCGGCATTGCCGCGCAGGATGTCGGCGGCCTTGTCGAGATAGCTCTCCAACTCGCCCTGGGTCATGCGCCGGGTGGGGCGCACCACGATGGGCGCTTCGAGCGTGGTGAGAAGTTCGGTCAGATTCATGAATGCTCCATTCCTTATTGTGTGCCGCCGGGGCTGGTGTTGCCGGGCTCCGCCGCGCCGCCGGATTCGACCCAGGCATCTACCTGGCTTATGTTGAACTTCCAGAGACGGCTCATGCGGTGCGCGGGCATTTCATGTGTATTGATCTGATCCATTGGTATACGGTGTCATTGCTGATCTCGGGGTGTTTGTAGTTTTCCGATGTCGACAACCAGCGGTCCTCAATCTCGTTCATGCTTAAAACTCCACGGACGTTTTGACCAGCAGCCATGTCCGCCAAGAGGGTAACAGGAGAGAGAAGGTGCGACTCTCCTCTTTGCAAGCCTTACAAGATATAAATGGTATCCGTGCTAAGTCAAAGGATACTTGCCGATTCAGACCGATTCCGTAAAACATGCACATAAAAAAAGGGGGATGATGCATTGATCGTTGAACATCAACGACCAATGCATCATCCCCCCTTTTTAAAACCGCCCCACACGTGGGGCGGCAGCAACTACATGGAGCGTCGGTATTGGCCGCCCACCTCATAGAGGGTCGAGGTGATCTGACCAAGGGAACAGACCCGCACCGCATCAATCAGGTCGGCAAAGACATTGCCGTTGTTGATCACCGTGTCCTTGAGTCGGTCAAGCATGGGGCCGGCGGCATCCTGATTGCGCGCCTGGAATTCGCGCAGCCGTTTGATCTGGGATTGTTTTTCCTCCTCGGTTGAACGGGCCAGCTCGATCTCGATCGGGACTTCACCCTTGGGATTGCGGAAGGTGTTGACCCCGATAATCGGATAGGAACCGTCATGTTTTTTATGCTCGTAGTAGAGCGACTCTTCCTGGATCTTGCTGCGCTGATAGCCGGTTTCCATGGCGCCAAGCACCCCGCCGCGGGCGGCAATGGCCTCGAACTCCTTGAGCACCGCCTCTTCAACCAGGTCGGTCAACTCGTCGATGATAAAAGCACCCTGATTGGGGTTTTCGTTCATGGCCAAGCCCCATTCACGGTTGATGACCAGCTGAATGGCCATGGCCCGGCGCACCGATTCTTCCGTGGGGGTGGTGATCGCCTCGTCATAGGCATTGGTATGGAGGCTGTTACAGTTGTCATAGATGGCGATCAGGGCCTGCAGGGTGGTGCGGATGTCGTTGAAGGCCATCTCCTGGGCGTGCAGGGTACGGCCCGACGTCTGAATGTGGTACTTCAGTTTCTGTGAACGTTCATTGCCGCCATACTTGTTCTTCATGGCCACGGCCCAGATACGGCGGGCCACCCGGCCGATCACCGAGTATTCCGGCTCCATGCCGTTGGAGAAGAAGAAACTTAAGTTGGGAGCAAAATCATCGATGTGCATCCCCCGCGCCAGGTAGGCCTCGACATAGGTAAACCCGTTGGCCAAGGTGAAGGCTAATTGTGAAATCGGGTTGGCCCCGGCCTCGGCAATATGATAGCCGGAGATGGAGACTGAATAGAAATTACGGACCTGATGCTCGACAAAGTATTCCTGAATATCGCCCATCATTTTCAGGGCAAACTCAGTGGAGAAGATACAGGTGTTCTGGCCCTGATCCTCCTTGAGGATGTCCGCCTGGACCGTGCCGCGAACCGAGGAAAAAACCCGCCTGCGAATGTCGGCTGCCTCTTCCGCGGTCGGCTGGCGACCGTAGTCGACTGCAAAGCGGTCGATCTGCTGATCAAGGGCGGTGTTGAAAAAACAGGCAAGGATGATCGGTGCCGGTCCATTGATGGTCATGGAGACCGAGGTGGTCGGCGCACACAGGTCAAAACCGCTGTAAAGCACTTTCATGTCATCCAGAGTGGCAATGGAAACGCCTGAATTGCCAATCTTGCCGTAAATATCCGGCCGCTCGTCCGGGT
This sequence comes from Desulfobulbus alkaliphilus, assembly GCF_016918545.1. Taxonomy (GTDB): domain Bacteria; phylum Desulfobacterota; class Desulfobulbia; order Desulfobulbales; family Desulfobulbaceae; genus Desulfobulbus; species Desulfobulbus alkaliphilus. Next base: position 47,628 of record NZ_JAFFQC010000002.1, read on the forward strand.
CACAGCCATACAGGGTGGCCGAGTCAAAGGCCGTGGAGAGACGATGCGCCGGCATACCCTCGCTGACCGTCTTGAAGCGCCTGTTGGTGCGGAAGGCATCCCCTTCTCCGGCAAACATCCGGGTTGGATCTTCATTCTCCCGCTTGAAGGGAAAAACACCGGCAGTAAAGGGAAACAGTCCCGGCAGGTTTTCCTTGCGCAGAAAACGGAGGAGTTCGCCCTGGTCCTGATAGCGCGGCAGATAGACTTTGCGGATGATCGATCCTGACAACGAGGTTCGGGTCAATCTGGTGCGGATCTCTTTGTCGCGGATCCTGACCACATGTTCTTCCCCCCGGTACTGGGCAGCCAACTCCGGCCATTGATCCAGCATTCTCCGTACCTGGGGATCCAGCTCCCCTTCCTTTCGTCCAAGCAGTTCATCGAAGCTGCCCAGCGGCTTGCCGCAGATGGAAAACAACTTCCTGGAGATGGTCAGGGCCTGACATTCACGGATCTTGTCCACCTGGTCCTCGGTATGGGCATGATAGTCACGGACCGAAGCTGCTATTTCAGCCAAATAGCGGGAGCGTTCCGCCGGAACTATGGCACGATGACCGGCTGATTGCGGCGTGGTCACCGTCGGCAGGCGGCCCGGCTTGAGGACGAGTCCCTGCTCACGCAGGGTGGGCAGCAGAGCCTGAAACAACGCGGTCACTCCCTCATCGTTGAAGCGGGCGGCGATGGTGGGAAAAACCGGCATCCGGTCAGCGGGGGTGGCAAAGGCTCCATGGTTGCGCTGGTATTGCTTGCGCACATCGCGCAGGGCATCCTCGGCACCGCTCCGGTCAAATTTATTGATGGCCACGAAATGGGCAAAATCGAGCATATCGATCTTTTCCAATTGGGAAGCAGCCCCGAATTCCGGCGTCATGACGTAGAGCGAAGTGTCCACATAGGGCACAATGGCCGCATTACCCTGGCCAATACCCGAGGTTTCGACAATGATCAGGTCAAAACCCGACAGTTTACAGGCGGCAATCACCTCGGGCAGGGCCGTGGAAAGCTCCGAACCGGTCTCCCGGGTGGCCAGCGAGCGCATGTAAATATTGGGATGCTCGATGGCATTCATACGGATACGGTCACCCAACAGGGCTCCGCCGGTTCGTTTCCGGGATGGATCGATGCTGATAATGGCTATTTTCAGGCGGTCATCCTGGTCAAGGCGGAAGCGGCGAACCAGTTCGTCGGTGAGCGACGACTTCCCAGCTCCGCCGGTTCCGGTGATCCCCAGGACCGGCGTCTTGATGTCTGCGATGGCCTCCTTGATCCCTTGGCCCAGGGATTCCGGATAGGCGCTGTTTTCCAGAGCGGTTATCACCCGGGCCAGGACTCTCCGATTGCCGCTTTTCAGTCCGCTGAGAACGGCATCCAGATCCTGGGGTGCAAGGGGGGACAGATCGACATCCGCTATACTGACCACCTCGTCAATCATGCCCTGCAAGCCCATATTCTGCCCCTCTTCAGGGGTATAGATCCTGGAGACACCATAGGCGTGCAGCTCCTGCAACTCTTCAGCGACAATGACTCCGCCGCCACCTCCGAACACCTTGATGTTTGCCCCATCGCCTTCCTTGAACAGATCGATCATGTAGGTAAAAAATTCGACATGTCCACCCTGATAGGAGGTGATGGCAATGCCCTGGACATCTTCCTGCAGGGCGGCATTGACGATCTCCTGTACCGAGCGGTTATGGCCGAGATGGATCACCTCCACCCCGGTACTCTGCAGGATACGGCGCATGATATTGATGGTGGCGTCGTGACCGTCGAAGAGCGAGGCCGCGGTGACAAAGCGAACTTTGTGGGTAGGCTTGTATGGTTGTGGGGCGGTGATCTGTTCCATCAAGGGACTCCATATTCATTGTTGGTTGAAGTTTTCAGGAAACCGTGCAGGCATTTTGTCCACATCGTCAATATCATTTCCCAAGGGACAGGACAATCGGCTCTATGCCTGTGATAGCATTTGCCGGTGCGCCACGATGCAGATCGAAAAATCTCTTTGCTGGTTGGAGATTTCTCATCTGGAACGGTCTTTTCTCAACACCCCTGTCAACCGACGAAAAAGAGAAGCAATGCCCCGCCAGATTCGGGGGATCAGCCATATGGCCGCCAGGATGAAAAGAAGAAAACACGCTAAAAACACCCAGGGATACTGGACCGCGGCCCAGATGCCGGCAATCACCGCCAGATCTTCACTGATTGACAAGGTCCAATTGCTGACCGGTTCCGGAGAGGTGTTCACCATAATCCTGGAGCCGGCCTTGACCGCATGGGTCCCGGCGGACACCGTCCCGCCAAGGATTGCAGCGGCCGTGATCATGGCCGGATCGACCTGCCCCACGGCCCCGACAGCGAGCACGGCTCCAGCTGGGATACGGATAAAGGTGTGCAGCGAATCCCAGAGCGTGTCCAGTCCCGGAATTTTGTCGGTAACAAACTCAACCACATACATCAGGCCCGCCGCCCCGATCACCCAGGGGTGGGCCAATACCTGCAGATCCGCGGGCAAGTCGACTGTCCCGTTCAATCCCATCACCCCCAGCATCAGGATGGCGGCATACAGGTTGATACCACTGGCCCAGGCCACTCCCATGGTCAGGGCGATAATGCTGGTGATTTGATCGAAGCCGTCCATTGCTACTCGACCGGAGCTTATATTACTGCAGGGAGAAAAGGGCGGCGACAGATCGGTGGTGCGAAAAGCGCACTTTCCATGGCAGGATTACCCAAAGGCCACATCATCCGCACAGCCCCGCCGTGACGAAAAAATGCTTAAATCCAGTTCATCCGACAGGCATTCAAGGAGCTTCCAGCCTGCCAGGCTGTTTCCTTTGACGTCCAAACCCGGCCCAAAAACAGCGATTCCCAGACGCTGTGGTGAAATAGCCATAATACCGCCGCCAACCCCGCTTTTCCCGGGCAGACCGACGTCCACGGCAAACTCTCCTGATCCGTCGTACATACCGCAGGTGGTCATGACCGCCTTCACTATTCGTGCGGTTTTGCTAACGAACATTCGCTCATTGCTCCAGGGTGCTCGACCGTCAAAGGACAAAACAGCCGCCATTCGAGCAATGTTCGTACAGTTAACCTCTACAGAACACAATCTGAAATACACATCCAGCAGCGAGTTTACGTTGTCTTCGATGATACCGGTGCTTTTCATAAAGTAGGCCAAAGATCAGTTACGGTCACCGATCACACCAATGCCGGTTATTATAAACCAGCCGTTCCAATTGTCGTCGTAGATGACCCATTGATCTGAATCTTGATGGTAGTTAATCACGACATTTGATGGGTTGAGAATCGTTTTGCATGCAACGTGCTGGTGTCCAAATATTTTCAACTGCCACATCAACGTTGACAGAGAGTCGATGAGTTCCGCCGCCCATAACAACACCTTTGACGGGTGCAACATCACCATAATCACGCCCCCAGGCCAGAGTTATGTGTCGTTCTCCAACAACGAGATTGTTCGTCGGATCGAAATCAACCCAACCGAAGTCCGGAATGAAAAGAGAGACCCAGGCATGAGATGCGTCTGAACCGATCAGTTTGGGTTTTCCCGGAGCCGGTATTGTTTCCAGATACCCGCTGACATACCGTGCGGCCAGGCCGAGAGCGCGCAGGCAACTGATAGTCAGGTGGGCAAAGTCCTGACACACCCCTCTGCGCTTTTCTAGAATCTGGCTCACCGTTGTATCAATGGTACTGACGGTTTTATCATAGGAAAATTCATTATAAATTCTCTGCATCAGGTCCAGGGCGGCGAACAGCACCGGGGCTCCTGGTGTAAAAGATGTTTTGGCAAAGGCTGCGGTTTGCGAACTGACCGTGATCAGCGGGCTGGCAAAAAGAAACTGGAGGGCGTCAAAGTCATCCCGGTGTTTATATGACAGCAAACGTTGAGCCACTGATTCCCATGGTGGGGTCGTAGACGGATCTGGTTGTACTTGAATGGAGGTTTGCACAATGCTGGTAGCTTTCACCTTAAGTTCATTATGAGGTTCCTGAATCATGAAGACATCTACGGTGTTTCCGAAAAAATCCGTGCGCCGGTGCCGGTACTGCGGTTGTGGAAGAATTTCCAGACTGCTTTGCAAAACGGATTGGTAAGCAGTGGTGCGGGGACTCAGAAAAAGTTCGTTTTGGGAAAGTGAAGCAGGTTCCGAATAGGTGTATCCGGTTGTATGCGTGATCGCGTATTTCATTGTTTCTCTTTACCACGAATCATGGCGAAATGAGGTGTTGTCTGCACTCTGGTCAGATAATGACCGGTAATCTGCTGAGAGAACTCTTTGAGGTTTTTCGCTGTGGAACCTAAAAAATCAGCCAATGCCTCGTTGCTGTTGTTTTCTTCCTGACAATTAATGGGCTGGAGTTCAAGCAGACGGATCTCAGTCAGCATTTTCAGAGCAATACGCTCTTCCTGATAAGCAAAAGGCCGTTCATGCTGACGTGGCAGATGTTCTAAATGGCCGTTAATCGTGCTGAGCTGAAAGGCCAGCGATCTTGGGTTGCTTTCATCGACCAGGAGTAGATCCAGAACCGGGGCGAGCTGAATGGCTGAGCGGTATCGTGCTCTGTATGTCATGATGCTGTCCGAGATTTCCAGCAAGGTTTCCAAGGTGTTGCGGGACTCGCAGCAGACCAGGGGAAGAGAAGTACGGATTAAATGCGTCTGATTGATGGCCCGTTCAACCCGGCGACCTATATCCATAAAACGCCAACCGAGACTGCGGGTCATGCTTTCGAGCGTCAGACCGGAAAAGGCGTTGAGAGCGAAAAGTGTTTCATCGAGAAATTCAAGAGGATCAATAAAACTGGAACCGGCAAGGTCTTCAAGATGATTAATAATCCTCGAAGAATCAAGAGAAAGGCGATCACGCACCTTGCGCGCGGTCCTTCGAACGTTTCCCAGAAGAGAGTTCACACTTTCCACGCCATCGCGTCGAAGTATGGCATTATTGAGCTGGGTTGATAAGGTGGAGAAAAGAGGAGTATCCGTAACGTCTTCGGGGGGGGTGGGGATAATATTTTTGACGCTGAGCAGCTTGAGAAGAAAGCTGAGTTCCGGGATGTCCCGCGGGCGGTCTTCCCCTGATAATTTACCAAAAATATGCCGGAGGAGCCGCACCAGCCCTTCCGTACGCTCAAGATATCTTCCCAGCCAGAGCAGATTGTCGGCTACTCTGCTGGGCAGATCGTTACTGCGCTTGAATTCATCAATCGAGTGAAAATCTTTCATGAGACTGAAGGGTTCAACCGGTCTATCGGACAATACCCAGACGTCTTTGCTGCGCTGCATTGTCGGAGAATTGTAAAACAGTGTTTCTGCCTCCCTGGCAGTGATAGCCAAGCCGCCGGGCATAACCGTATATCCCTCCTCTGTGGCACAAACAAATACCCGAAGCAGAATATGGCTGTTGCTGATGCCATGCTGGTTCCAACCAGGTGCAACAGCTGGTGTCAATGGCGCAGACCCGATGTAGTTTCGGGGGGCTGACATGATACGATTTAAAAAAATCTCCGGCGGATCATCAATACCTTTGTGTTCCATGGCATACGAGAGCGTCAACTGATCGAGATTGTTGACAACGAAATGATACCCCTCATCAGTACCGCACCACCAGGCTGGATGATTATCAATCAACAGATCCTGACCAAGCAGGGTCTTGCAGAGTACAGGTAACGTTGTAGACAGCGCGGGAGTGTCCACAAAAGCACTGCCAATGGGGTTGATTATTTCGATATTGTTTTCTCGGCAAACCTGAATAAGACCGGCAACACCGCTTGCTGTCTCCCGGCGCAGGGCAAAAGGATCGCAGTTGAGATCAGATAAGTGACGAAATATAGCTTCAACCGGTTCAAGGCCGGCAAGTTTTTTAAGAAAAACTTTACCGTTTCGAACTGTCAGGTCCTGTGACTCAACCAGCGGATAGCCAAGATAGCGGGAGAGAAGGGCATGCTCAAAATATATATAACTCTCCGGCCCTGGAGAGAGCAGGACAATACCTGGATTTTCGTGGCCAAGCGAGGCACGCTGGATGAGCGCTTTGTGGAATGCTTTAAAAAATGTCGCCAACCTGAGAGTTTGGGTATGATGATACAGTTCGGAAAATATCCGGGACATGACGATTCTGTTTTCAAGTGCATAGCCCAATCCGGCTGGATACGCCGCGTAATCACGAAGAACCCTGAAACGTCCGTCAACGCCCCGGTAGAGATCCGCGGAATACATGGGCAGGAAACGATTGCCGGGCGGACGTATTTTGTGGCAGGAATAGAGATAGTTGGGATTGGCAAAAACGAGATCAACGGGGAGATGACCATCTCTCAGAAGCAGCTGTCCTCCGTATACATCAGCAAGTATTTTTTCCAAGAGCTGCGCTCGTTGAATGAGCCCTTTTTCCAAAGCGCTCCACTCAGGAGCATCAATGATGATGGGGATCGGATCCAGATCCCAGGCGGTGCTTCGTCTGGCAGGGTCATCGAAAGGATTTATGGTTGCACCATCTTCGTGGCGCATTTGCCTGGCACGTTCATCATCCTTTTTCAACGCTGTCGCCCCTCTTGTTTCAAGGGTGGTTACAATCTGCTGCCAGTGTTCACGAGCTTGCCCGGGCGAAGAAAAAGCCTCGTTATAATACGTATCGGTCCAGGTAACTGCGCTGAACAATGAATTTTCTTTGCGATGCACCGTGGTCGTACTGGAAATCTCTCGATCAGCCATGCAGGTGGAGCCTCATAAAAAAAGAATATAATAACCAGTTTCCAGGTCAGGCAGCCTTTGCTTGCACCCGGCGAACGTTTACAAAATATACATGATGTGAACAGAGATCTATCAAACTGCAAGCGATCAGAGCATTCCATCTTTGCACGGGCGCGACTACCCGCACAGAAGGATTACAGCCGGCAGCCACGTCTGCAAAAATCCGGGGCAAATGAGACCGCTTTCCATACAGGAGTAGGATAAACTGCACAGTTACATACCCCGTGATCGGTTACATCAAACTATCTCACCTGCGCAAATCAAGCGTGTACGGAAAATGGCGATTCTTTTCCTCTGGAGGCATTATCAGACGGCTGCCCGGAGTGTGCCCACCTGGCTGGAATCGGGCATTGCGCCGCCCTTCAGCTTCGTATGCGTTTACTGGGAACACATCGTAGTTTCGCCCGCCGGGATGGCCAACATGATAGACGCAGCCGCCGGTAGCGCGCATTGACCAGGTGTCGAAAAGATCGATAGTCAGGGGTGCATGAACACCGATGGTTGGATGGAGACAGGCGGGCGGCTGCCAGGCCCGGTAGCGGATTCCGGCGACAAAGACTCCTGCGGTTCTGGTCGGCTGGAGTGGGACCCGTCTGCCGTTGCAAAGGACGATATAACGTTCTCCCGTCATACCGGAGACCTTGACCTGCAATCGCTCAACAGAAGAATCAACATATCTGGCCGTGCCCCCGCCACCAGGCTCTTCACCAAGGACATGCCAGGGTTCCAGCGCCTGCCTCAGCTCGAGTTCCATGCCCTGGAAATGTACTCTGCCGTAAACAGGAAAGCGGAACTCGAAGTGGGGATAAAAATACTCCATGGATACCGGATAGCCGGCCTGCACCAGAATATCTAAAACATCTTCGAAGTCATCGCGAACCAGGCGGGGGAGCATATAGCGATCGTGCAGGCGGGTCCCCCAGCGCACCAATTCCTGGCGATAGGGCTCCTTCCAGAACCAGGCGATGAAAATACGCAGAAGAAGCTGCTGAGCCAGACTCATACGCGCATGCGGCGGCATTTCAAAGGCACGAAATTCCAGCAGGCCCAGTCGTCCTGAAGAGCTATCGGGTGAATAGAGCTTGTCTATACAGAATTCAGCCCGATGGGTGTTGCCACTGACATCAACGAGCAGATGGCGGTACAACCTGTCGACCAGCCATGGTGGGCAGGGATGGCCGGATTTCGAGTGACGATCCTGCTGAGCGAAGGCGATTTCCAGTTCATAGAGACTGTCGTGCCGGGCTTCATCGATACGGGGCTGCTGACTGGTTGGCCCGATAAACAGGCCTGAAAACAAGAAAGAGAGGGATGGATGATTGTTCCAGAAAGTGATGAAGCTGCGCAGTAAATCCGGCCTGCGCAAAAAAGGACTGTCAGCTGGAGTAGCACCGCCAACGACGATATGATTGCCCCCCCCGGTCCCGGTATGGCGTCCATCCACCATGAATTTTTCTGAACCAAGGCGGCACTCCCTGGCAATCTCATATAATCTGGTGGTGTACTTGACCATCTCCTGCCAGTTGTGCATCGGCTGAATATTGACTTCAATGACACCGGGATCGGGGGTAACTTTGAGGTATTCCAGTCTTGAATCCAAGGGCGGCGTATATCCCTCAATGACTACGGGAATATCAGTTGCCTTAGCCGTTTTTTCAATGGCTGCTGTCAGCTCAAGATATCCGTCCGAGGTGGTTATGGGAGGCATGAATACATAGATTCGCCCATCGCGCGGCTGCACACACAGTGCTGTTCGGACAACCCAAGCGGCGGACTCGCCTTGAACCATCTCGGGTTCTGTATATGGCGAAGGCTGGCAGGTTATTGTCTCACTGAAGTGTTCTTCGGGTTCTCCCGGCAAGGCCTGCTGTCCTTTATGCAGATCCGGCAAAGGCCCTGGATCTGCCATCGGATCAAGGCTGAACTGTACTGGCAGGTCTTGCGGTGAAACCCAAGGCAGGGAATCCAGCGGCAATCTCAGACCAGCGGGTGAATCGCCCGGCAGCAGAAACATATGCTCTCCCCTGAAGGGCCATGGACCGCTCTTCCAGGAACCATGCTGAAGAGGCAGGACATAGCCAACCACAGAACCGAGTCCCTTGTTAAAAGCGTGTACCATCCGCGCCCTTTTCTCGGGATCATTGAGTTTTGGATCACTGGGATCAAGGTTGACCGGCAGCTGTTGTTCCTGATGGAGAAAATGAAATATATCCTCATAACTTTCCCTGATAAAACGATTACTTACCCCTAAATTACCAGCCAGAGCCTCAATGAAAACATGGGCCTCGGTAATCCCGAAGCCGTAATCCTTGGAAATATCCGCCAGCAGGGAGCTGTCCTGCCAGATAGGTTTACCGTCTCTGCGCCAGTAGCAGCCAAGCGCCCAGCGGGGCAGGGATTCGCCAGGATACCATTTGCCTTGGCCGTAGTGCAGCAGTCCGCCCGGAGCCCATTCCTCTTTTAATTTTTTTATCAATGCCTCGGCAAGTTGTTGTTTCTCTTCGCCAAGTGCTTCCGTATTCCACTGTGCACCGTCCATGTTGTCTATGGACACGAAGGTGGGTTCGCCGCCCATGCTCAGCCGAACATCCTGACTTTCCAGTTCCCGGTCAACGAGCTCGCCCAGATCAGTAATGGCAGACCAGACCTCTTCGGGATAGGGCCTGGTTGACCGTGGCGCCTCAAGAATGCGCTGCACCGACATGGTGTGACTGAAAACAACCTCACATTTGTCCAAAGCACCGGTGATCGGTGCAGCGCTCTGTGGCTCCGGAGAACATGCAAGCGGGATATGCCCTTCACCGGCAAAGAGACCAGAGGTCGGGTCCATACCGATCCATCCAGCCCCAGGTACATACACCTCGGTCCAGGCATGCAGGTCGGTAAAATCATTTTCAGCACCGGAAGGGCCGTCCAGGGATTTAATATCCTGTTTCAGCTGGACCAGGTAACCGGAAACAAAACGGGCGGCCAGTCCCAGATGTCTGAGAATATTGACCAGTAGCCACGCGGAATCCCTGCATGAACCGCTGCCAAAGGAAAGCGTCTGCTCACAACTTTGCACGTTTGGCGCCATGCGGATGAGATATTTAACTGAATTGGCCACCATGGTATTCAGGGCAACGAGAAAATCGATTGTCTGTTGTGGGTTGGTATCGATTTTTGCCACGAATTCAGCGAGCATTATTCCGGGCTTGTCCCTGGCCAGATACGGTGTGAGATCTGCTTTCAGGTCAGGATGATAGGTAAACGGGAATGTCTCCGCATCGGGTTCCAGGAAAAAATCAAAGGGATTAATGATGACCATGTCGGCAACCAGGTCTATCTCTACATGGAATTCCTTTGTCTTTTCCGGAAAGACCAGACGGCCGAGATAATTGCTGAAGGGATCCTGCTGCCAATTGAGAAAATGATTTTCAGGGGATACCTTCATGGAATAGCTTAAAATCGGGGTCCGACAATGGGGTGCCGGACGCAGCCTGACTATATGGGGAGCAAGGTTAATTCGTCGATCGTATATATACGAGGTTGTATGGTGAAGCGAGATATGTATTCCCAAGAATGCACCTACCGGTAATATTATCTGTTGTTGCTTTTCAACTTTGCCAAATTAGTCCAAAATTTCGGGAAATGCGGGAATTTTACCCTGCCCGGCGAAGGATTTGCCTTTATTTTACTGCTCATTGTTTACGTCAGGATAAATGGGCTTGATGTTGAAAAAAGTTATGCCGATTGCCGCACCGACATCGTTGATCCTGCTTTGCATCGAGTCGAGATATTCATGCATGCCCATTTCAATGACTTCATCAATATCAGTATATTCAAGATCTGCCTGAATGCGCCCCAACCTTTTTTCAGCCAGATTGATTGCCGCACCCGAAGGAGTGCCGGTGATGCGGTGCAGATATTCTTTGGCCTTATTGATGCAGTGCCTGATTGAACGAGGAAACTGACTGTCGAAAATGAGAAATTCCGCCACTCTGTGCGGAGTGATGTTATGATGTTTTTTACGAAACATTTCAAAGGCGCTTGCCGACTTGAGCACCGCCATCCACTGGATCTGGTCAATGGGTGCGTTCACCAGGGTTGTCTCGGGAAGCAGCATGAAATATTTAACATCAAGAATTCGGGAGGTTTTATCAGCCCGCTCCATCATCATCCCGATACGGGCAAAATTCCAGGCTTCACCATGACTCATGGTGCTTTCCATCAGACCGGTAAACAGATGGCTGCGCAATTGAATTATTTTAAAAAAACGATGGGGGTCTTTGAGTGCCATGGTCAGGCTCTGCTTACTGGTGAGGTCCAGGTAAAAATGATTGAGATGTTCCCACATTTCCGAAGAGATGATTTCCCGGATAGATCGTCCGTTCTCCCGTGCCGCGGACAAGCACCTGGCAATAGAATTGGGATAATTTCGATCAAAGGTAAGAAAATGGATGACCGCTTCCTGACTATACTCGCGATCGTTCTGTGCAAAGATTTCATGGTCACCTGTTGTCATTACCAGCGGTTTCCAATGTTTCCCTTCTTCTGTGGTATCGAGAAGCAGGTTGAGATTGACGTTAATAAAACGTGCTATGTTTTCGGCTCGTTCTATGTATCGGCACATCCAGTATATTGAGTTGGCCACACGGCTTAGCATTGCAAGTCCTCCACAAATTAATTGCTCTACACGACCCAGGTATCCTTACTGCCGCCGCCCTGAGACGAGTTAACCACCAGTGATCCTTTGGTCAGCGCTACACGGGTGAGGCCGCCCGGTTGAACGTAGATATCTTTTCCATACAGAATATAGGGCCGGAGATCCACATGGCGGCCTTCAATCCTGTCGCCGACAATGGTCGGCACCCTGGAGAGAGAGATGGTAGGCTGAGCCATGTAGTTCCTGGGTTCTGCTTTGATTTTTTCAGCAAAAGCGGCCCGCTCTTCATTCGTGGCATGAGGGCCTATCAGCATGCCGTACCCGCCGGATTCATTGGCGGCCTTGACCACGAGTTTATCAAGATGATCAAGCACATAACTGCGGTCGCTGTCGTTTCGGCAAATGTAGGTAGGCACATTGGGCAGGATGGGGTCTTCGCCGGTGTAGTACCTGATAATTTCAGGAACGTAGGCATAGATAACCTTGTCGTCGGCTATCCCCGTTCCTGGGGCATTTGCCATGGCAATATGGCCTGCTTTATACACTTCGAAGAGGCCTTTGACCCCGAGCACGGAATCAGGGCGAAATACGCTCGGATCAATAAAGTCATCATCTATTCGCCGATAGAGCACATCCACACGTTGCAGACCTTTTGTGGTCAACATATGAACAAACCCGTCCGAGACAATGAGATCATGGCCCTGGACCAGTTCCACGCCCATCTGCTGAGAAAGAAACGAGTGTTCGAAATAGGCGCTGTTATACATTCCCGGTGTCAACACACCGATGGTGGGCGACTGGACATGGTCGGGGGCTAAAAACTCCAGCAGTTCAAACAATTTTCCCGGATATTCATCTACGGGCCGAACTCTGGAGGCTTGGAATACCTGGGGAAATGTTCGTTTGAGTACCTGGCGGTTTTCCAGGACATAGGAAACGCCGGACGGGCAGCGCAGATTATCCTCCAACACATAAAAGCGACCATCTCGGTCACGCACCAGATCAGTGCCGGTTACATGGCACCAAATTCCCCGCGGCGGGGTAAAGCCCTCACATTCCTTGCGGTATGTCTTGCTGGAGAGGACAAGATCTTCGGGGACCACCTTGTCTTTGAAAATCTTTTTATCATTATAAACATCCTGAATGAACAGATTGAGTACATGGATACGCTGCTTAAGACCTGATTCTATCTGCTGCCAGTCACTACTGGAGACAATCCTGGGGATGAGGTCAAAGGGAAATATTTTTTCTGTGCCCTCATCCCGGCCATAGACATTAAAGGTTATGCCCATCTTAAGAAGCAGTGCTTCGGCTTCCTTTTGGCGAAGTGCCAGATCTCCATGGGGAAGCGAGTCGATCTTGTCAATGAGAAGCTTGGCCTCGGGACGGGGCTTGCCGTCTGCATCAATGAGTTCATCGTAATAATCTTCCGGGTCGTATATTTGGAATGTCTGCATTGAATATTCCTCCGTGTTCATTTAATGGAAGCCTGGATTCGTCAGCGTTCAGGATGCGCTGCCTCTGGGGTGAGGATCCGCGGACAGCACTTCCGTACCCACTGCCATGCAGGAGCGTGATAAACCACACTGTTACAAACTCCATGATCGGATACTTTTCAGGTGCCGGGGCAGGCAGATGTTCATTTGCGCTCGGTGAACGTTTACGCTGTTTCGGGCAAGAATAGTGGGCTTATATAGTTCGCGCAGGGTTGCGTTTCATTCAGGTAGCACCTCACGTTTCATCTATACGTTCAATTTGAACATCCTGCGTCACTGGAAAAATGGGTGGGCCAAACTGGTTGTAGACTGCCACATCAGCAGCATCCCGACCTATCCCGAGAACAACATAACCGTTTTTCAACTGGGGCTGAGTAGCATCAAAGGTGAACCAACGGTCGGCCAGAAAAACCTCGAACCAGGCATGCATATCCATCGGTTCAAGCTCATGGAGATAGCCCACCACCATTCTCGCCGGAATGGCGAGGCTTCGACATAAGGCTATGCCGAGATGAGCAAGATCGCGGCAAACCCCACTTCGCCTGAATTGGACTTCGCGTGCAGAAACGGTTGAATTGCTGTTGCTGAAGCTATAATAAATATTATGACGTATCCAGTCCTCAATTGCCGCAACTTGATCATAACCGGGTTTCAGATTTACGGTTATGTCCTTTGCCTGCTGACCAAAATATTCTATTTCACAATAGCGGCTTGGCAAAAGATATTGAAGAACCTCATGCGGCAGATCCTGCACTTCAATAAAGGGTGCTCCTTGCTCGCGGGTTATACTGTCGGCCGTATTCACTGTGGACCTGGCATGAATTGAAATACGACCGGGTTGAGCAACGAGTCGCTGACAGAAATTTCCGTAACTGTCAGTGAACTCATAAACAGGTATTTCCGGGATGATGCGCAACTCATCTTTTTCAACCCACTGCTGGGAACCACTGCGTGGTCGCAGCATCAAGACAAATGGTGTTGCAACCGAGACATCAAATATCAGTTTGCAGCTGGTTTGAAGCTTCATTTACACACCACCTGAATCCATGACGGCGGGACTCTTGTTTTGGATATATTTGGCTGTTATCAGGTTATAAGTGCAGCGGCATTTTTTACAAAACGCTGTCATCGCTCCCCTTTGAGGCGTACCCGCGCGCCATCTTCCTTAACCGTAACTATCGGATGACAGCATACTTTGATCGAACAAAAGCCACGTACAACGCTGCTGACGCACGCTCACGGATTCAGGGCATCAGTATGAGAATCAGTATGAGAAAAAAAGGATAAAAAACTGTCCAGAAATCTTCTTTCATGGCACCAGGAAAGAGCAAGCGGTCGAATCATCATTCTCTTACCTGAAAAACACATTACCATTTTTGCAATATATATGCCATTAATTTCTAAAAAGATCAGCTATGGTATGATTGAAAAAAACAGGAAAAACAACCGTCTTGACGCCCTAAGACCCCCCAAACATTTCTTTGCCGCACCCTATCGGCACCCAGGAAATAGCCGGTGCCCATCCAGAGCAACCGTTCACCAGCCCTCCATCTACGGACAATCAGACTGTGGAGCTACATTCGACCCTTTTTGACTGGCGGATTCCAGGAAAAAAAGGTAGACGGAAAAGTCGTGAACTCCGGTAACAAAGGGTCGGCCTGGAAATATCGTACGCTGAGGAAATGATGAAAGCCATACTCGTCGAACAGATCGGGGCGTTTCGTCTTGCAGAGATTCCGGACCCGCAACCCGGAACAGGAGAAGTGCTGATAAAAACAGCGGTCACCGGCCTATGTCGGACCGATCTCAAAATCATTGAAGTCGGGCACCGGGATCTTGTCCTGCCCCGGGTACCCGGGGAAGAGATCGTCGGCACCATCCACGCCGTCGGTTCGGAGATCGCCGAGGACAATATCGGCAAACGGGTCTATGTCTACCCCGGGACAAGTTGCGGAGATTGCCGACCGTGTCTGCAGGGGGTCCGGGAACCTCTGTCGCCACATGAAAATCATGGGCTTTCATCGAGACGGCGGGTTTGCCGAGTACATACTCGCCCCCTTGGCCAGCACCATTCCGATTCCCGAAGGCTGCTCCTTTGACCATGCCGTTATGGCCGAACCGCTCTCCTGCAGTCTGAATGCGCTCGAACTCGCTGTTCTCAAGCCAGACGAACGGATCGGCATCTGGGGCGGCGGTCCCGCGGGCGGCATGGACGAACTGTCGATCTGCGACCCCTCCACCGTGCACGAGTTTTCCGGCCAGTCGACGAAAACTGCCTACACCCTGCGGCCCGAGGATGTCGGCCTGCGGCCCCTTCCCTTTGAGCACATTGCCGCTACCAGTAATCTGACCACCGAACGACGCCGCTTCCTCGGAGTACTGACAGGCAGAGGATATCAGGGCTGCATCGACTTCACCTGCCTCAATGCCGAGGCAGCTCTATATATCGGCGAAAAAGCCGAAAGTATCACCAAGGGAGTGAACATGGCCAAAGAGGCGATTGCCTCCGGGGCTGCCATCGCCAAATTACAACGTTGGGTCGCCGTGCAAAGCGACGACCCGGAGCAGAGCCTCGCCCGACTGCGGTCGGAATTGCGTACCGCTCTCGGACCGGCAGCGGCACCCCTTACCTGAACCGCTACATGGTTGGAACACCCACCACAGGAGAACCCATGCTTGAGCCGAGCCCCCGTTTCTGGGAGATATTTTTCGAGGTCTACGGCGCCCTGCCCCGCCAGGGACCGGGCAACCGGGCCTGCGCGGCACGGGCCCTCAGCCTCTGCCGGGATCTGCCCCCCTCGCCCGCGGTGCTCGATCTGGGTTGCGGCGCAGGCGGCCAGACCCTGCACCTGGCCGAACTTCTTGACGGATCGATCATGGCCATCGACACCCATACCCCGGGCATCGAGCTCCTCAAGAAGAAGATCACCGCCCGGGGCCTTGACCAGCGGATCCAGGCCCGGGTCGGCGACATGTCGGACCTGCAACTGCCCCCACGGAGTTTCGACCTCATCTGGTCGGAAGGCGCCCTGTACAACATCGGGATTGCCGCTGCCCTGAAACTCTGCCATGACCTGCTCCGCCCCAACGGCTACCTCGCCTTCACCGACGCGGTCTGGCGCGAGGACAACCCACCCGCCGAGGTTCGAGCCGGTTTTGAGCTTGACTATCCGGCCATGGGAGACACGGACCAGCTCATCACCACCATCCAGGCCGCGGGTTTCGAACTGATTGGCCACTTCACCCTGCCCGACGAAGCCTGGTGGGAAGACTTCTACACCCCGATGGAGGAGCGGATCAAGGAACTTCGCCATGTCTACAGCCACGATCCCCAAGCCCTGGCCATTCTCGATCAGATCGGGGAGGAACCAGCCCTGCACCGTCACCACAGCCGTTGTTATGCCTACGAATTTTTCGTTGTCCGCCGACCCGGCACAACAGACCTGTTATCCACGGACTGGACGGATGGGATCGGGTGAATACAGCGGTTTGACAAGATTGAGAAAGCTGGAAATATAGATTTTTATAAAGATATTGGACTATGCAGAGGAAAGCCATGGACACTTGTCTTGCTCAGCACAGCCTGGAAGAAACATCCGTACACCCCGTCCTCATTGTCGATGACAATCCGGTCGTTGTCCGGACGCTCGAGGCAATGCTCACCCGGGCCGGATATCCGGTCGTTTCCGCCGCCAGCGGTGATATGGCGCTGGTCCTTCTGGAGACGACCTGCCCGGTGCTCATTCTGCTCGACATCGAGATGCCTGGGCTCTCCGGTCTGGAAACCTGCCGGATCATCAAGGAGAATCCCCGCACCGCTGCCATCCCTATTCTTTTCGTCACCGCCAGCACCGACAAACACGACATTGTCGCCGGTTTTCTGGCCGGGGCCCAGGATTACATCATCAAGCCCTCCTCCAAGGAAGAACTCCTGGCCAGGGCCAGGACCCATATCGCCTTGTACAAAACCCAGCAGGCCCTGAAGGCCAGCGAGATCAGGTATCGGGAGTTGTCCTATCTGGATGACCTGACCGGCTTCTATAATACCCGCTACCTCTACCAGACGCTACAGGCTTCGCTTGAAGCCCATCCCCTGCAATCCGTTGCCGCGGTCTTCATTGATATCGATACCTTTAAATCCGTGGTCGATACCTATGGCCACCTCAACGGCAGCCGCACGATTGCCGAGGTCGCCGCAGTCATCCGACCGCTTCTGCCGGGGGGCGGATATGGCGTCAGCTACGGCGGAGACGAATTTGTCCTGATCCTGACGGATCACGATGGTTCTGCCGGGGTCATGCTGGCCGATCGAATCCGGAGGGCGATCGAGAGTCATCCTTTTCTCACCTCCCAGGGGCACGCCGTTGGTCTGACAATCAGTTGCGGGGTGGCCGCCTACCCTGATGACGCCCAGAACATGGTCGACCTGCTCGGCAATGCCGATCATGCTTTGTTTGCAAGTAAAAAACAGGGTAGAAACGCGGTGGTGGCCTTTGCGGATATGACGGAAACCTGGCCCGATGCCTGACCGGCAGTGCAAACAGGGACCATCCGGGCGCGATGGCGCCCGGATCTTCATCGGTTTCAGTCCCCATTACCTTGAGGCGATCCCCCTGCTGCTTGCCCGGATGGAGGCTTGCGAGACTATCATCCTGGAAGAACCGCCCACACCTGAATTCAACGCCATGCTCCGGGGCGACCTGGCCATTGAAACCTACCTGCTGCAGCTGGATGCGGGCTTTCCGCTCTTTGTTCAGGAGATGTGTAAAGAGCTGCAAACGCTTTTTGCCCGGGGAAAACGGATTCTCCAGGTCGAACCCTTTCTCGACGGCCTGGCCCGGATTCACGAATCTTTTGCCGATGGCGGGACCCCGGCCGACATTCTCAATACAGAGGGGCTTCGGGAGATCTATCTGGCGGAAAAAGAGGCCACCGGTGCGCTTCTTGCCTTCTATTCACAAAGTGTAACCGGGGATTTCCGGGACCTCACCGAGTCGGTCAGGACCTTCTCCCGGCTGGATGCAAACCGTATCAGAATGCGCGATTTTTTACGGGCCAAGGCCATTGTCGAGGTGACGGCAAACGGGGGGTCTTTTTTTGTGGAGGCCGGTTATATTCATTACGGCCTGTATCGTTTTTTACGGAAGAGCTGTGGGACGAGCAGTTTGCAACCGGTTTTTGTCCTGCAGCCGGCCATTGAACAGATGGGGGCTCGACGGCGCAATATCGGACCGGGAGATGTCCTGACCTTACGGTACGTGCTCCATGATGATGTTCCCGACCACCTGGCCGATCTTCTCGCCGCACGCAGTCTGATCGCGGTTCAATTGGTGGTCAAGGAGGAACTGACGCCGAACGGTTCGAACAGTTCCTATCCGCAATGTGAAAATGATGCCCTGGTCAATGCCCTGGTTGATACCCTGGCGTATGATCAATGCCGCCACCTCTACAAGCGAATTCGAGGTAAGTCCCGCAGTGATGCCTGGGAGTATGCCAGGCAGTACATCCAGGCGGGGGGATGATCGCAAAAAGGACTGCCCTCGTATTCGCACGTGAAAACAACGACAGTCCCAATTATTGGATTACTTTTAACCTGATTTCAACCAGACTTTTATCCTCTTTGTCCTCTTGACAAGGGCATGGGTCAGCCGGCCTGCATGGCCCGAACCACCGCTCGCATGAACGCGGGCAGATCATCCGGGGTACGGCTGGTGATCAGCTTGCCGTCCTCGACCACTTCCTGGTCGACCCAGTTGGCCCCGGCGTGCACCAGATCGTCCTTGATGGCGAAAAACGAGGTCACGGTGCGACCTTTGAGAATCCTGGCGGATGCCAGCATCCACCCGGCGTGACAGATGGCGGCCACCACCTTGTTCTGGGTATCCATTTCCCTGACCAGATTGACCATTTCCGCGTGCCGGCGCATGACATCCGGTGCGTAGCCGCCCGGAATAACCAGCCCGGCGAACTCTTCCGGCCTCACCTCTGCCGCCGCCGCCGTGCTTTTGGCCGTGGTGCCGGCCTTGCCCTGGTACACCTGACCTGCCTTAGCCCCAACCACCTGGACCTCGGCACCGGCCTCCAGCAGGCGGTAATAGGGGTAGATGTACTCGTAATCGTTGTACATGTCCTCAATCAGCACAATGGCTTTCTTTCCTGAGAGTTCCATATCCTCCTCCTTGCAATCCGCACGATGGTGTAGATGGCGCTGCGGCACATGCTTTTATTGCTCACAATCGCCCTGGATTTTGTACGATAACATAGCGCAATACACGGATTGCGGCAAGATTTGCGTACTTGGTGCAAAGAAGCTACAAAAATTGTCCGACTTTCAACGCTATTGTACACCCCCTGCCTACGCTATTGTCTCCCGTGGTGCGCAAATAATCACACTTGTCGCTATGCCTAGGTGTAACCTTTTGAAATAGTATCCTTTTCCATCAAAACATCTTTCAGGCGCGGGTATTGCTCAGTATCATTCACAAGGGAACTGACGTGGCCATGGCCTTGCGGCAGGGTACACGAGGACAACACATGATGAAGAACACGTGGGAAAAGATACTGGAATATGCCTCCATGCCGCTCCATGGCACCCTGTCGCGAAAACTGCGCAACGGGGTGGCGTTACAGATCAATGAAGGTAAACGGTTTGAACGCGCCGTGATCTTCCTCGGTGAAAGTTTCATCAGGATAACCGAAGAGGAAAACAGCCAAATACTCAACAGCTATTATGACTGGAACGCTATTCAGTCGATCAGGACATTCAGCCCCAAAGAAAGCAAGGAAAAATAGACCATCAAATAACCTGAACCGGAAGGCGAGATCCAGTTGGACCAAGGTGGTCCACGGCAGTTCCCTTGCCTGACTATTCCTGCATCAAGACGACCAACAGCACAGGACCACACCATGACGCTAGCATACCGGCCACTCGGCGAACTGAAAATGATCCTCGAAGGCCTGGGAGAAGAGATCACCTACGCCTATGAGGATCTCGTCTTTGTCCATCACAACCAATATCTGCTCCAATTCGGTGAAACTGGTGACCAACTCATGTTTGTGGCTAATGTAGACACACCAGAAGCTCAAGCGTCACAGCATTTCCAGACTATGAAGAAGGCTGTCTCCGCAAAGGGAATTTTTCTCACAAATGGTGGCCGCTACAGGCTCACTCCTGCCGCTGATCAGACCATCTCGATTGAATTTCTGGAGAAAAATAGGCCTGAATGAGCACCTGACGCAATTTTTGCCGAGAGCCCTCCATAACGAGCAACGGATATAAATCCTCAGCAAATCTTGCCCCCAGATACAGCTCGCGCAACTGTTGAACAGAGCTAGCTATCTTTTTGTTTCCAGATGCATTCCCGGGCTGGGTCACCAAATGCCAGAACGTGGAGGTCTGTAAACGGTAAAAGGGACCTGCCATCGACGCCGGTGTCCCCATGGGCATCACTGCCTGCCAATATCCTGCAAAGGTTTCTTCCAGCTCGAAGGACGGTGCGATGAAGTTACGGGGTATGAATCCGGTTGCGATCAAATCGAAAACCGAGAGGAGAAGTAAGGGTTGATGAGGGGCCCGATGACGCGTCGTATCTGGCCATCTATTTCGGTTTGTATTGGTCCGCAGGGTTGAAAGCGCCTCCAGGTAGCTGTCCAGTCTACCGCACATACTATCCTCATATCGGAGCGAGTCGTCTTAAAAAATCTTCAGTCTGGCAACCCAAGGGTGCATTGCGGAGAACAATGCTTAATGGTATGCATAGCAGATATTTTCAAAAAATGGAATGAGGCCTCTGCTTGATTTCATTGGCGGTAGGAGAAAAACTAATTCCTGAATCGGTGACGGCTGGGCTGTTGTTTGGGTATTATCGTACTGTTCCCGGAGAATACTTGGGGAATACTTTTCACAAGACGCCTGCACTCGCCTCCCTTAAGTGCGCCCGTCCGCACGTCAACTTCATTGCTCGTACCCAGCCGATACCGTGGCTTTTATGAATCCGTGACGGCTGGACGCTTGTTTTTGAAATATCTCACTGTAATAATATTATAATTGCAGCTAAACCCTTGAAAATAGCTTTCACCTGCCGCCTTTCGGGGTATCCGTCCGCACGCCATCTTCATTGCCCGTACCCGTCCGATACAGTGTACTTTAATCGAACGGCCACGAACAACGAAGCTGACGCACGGAAGAACACTCACTGATCCAGACAATTGAAACAGAATGCTCATTGAACCGCCCTCCTGCATGGCCACGGTGATCAGAGACTACCAAAAGAAGGATTACCAGGCCTGTGCAGCCCTGGTGGGGCAAACCTGGCAGTTTTCCCAGCACTTCAGCCCCCAGTCTTTCTGCGATGTCGCTCAATACGCCTATACCCATGGCTCGATCATGGGCAGCAACTTCGCCAGGGTGATCGAGAGCAACAAGGGGGTTGCAGGATTTCTGTTCGGTCGCAATGAGCGCAGGCCCCTTGCTGCAGGGGCGATGCAACTGGTGCTCTTCGAACTGATCTTTTTGAAGCGATTGTTTTGGGTGCGGTCGATGAGCCTGCGCAGGAAATCCGCCTTCATTGGTATACTCAAACGCCATGAACAGAACCGGAGCAAGGTGGAGCGCCGTGGTGCCAGCGAAATTAATCTCCTGGTGATTGAGCAGGGTCTACAGAGGCAAGAACAGGGAAGGCACCTGTTGTCCCTGTTTATTGATGACTGCATGGAACACGGAGTCGAACGGGTGATCGTTGAAACCAACCTTACTCAGGCTTCCGGCTTCTACGAAAAGTGTGGATTCTTGAAAATAGGGGATTTCGTTTCTCCTTTACATGAAATGGCCATGGGCAGCGGTTCAATGGCGGCCTTGTACGAGTGCAAACTGCCCATTCCATGAAAAATGATTGAAAAACAAGAGGATAAAAGCATCCTTATTTTTCAATTGCCCGTTTTTTAATACCACAAGGAAGATGATCATGAACAACGCTTCGCCAGTATCCGGAGAGCATACCTTTCACAAGGCTGAATATGCGATCCAGGGCATGACCTGCGCCACCTGTGTCAGACGGGTGGAAAACGCCCTGAATGCCCTCGAGGGCGTCCGCAAGGTTGCCGTCAACCTGGCCACGGAAACTGTGTCAGTGGAATGGGATCCGAAGGTCATCGAACCGGAACAGCTGTTTCAGGCCATACAACAGGCTGGTTACTCGGTGCGCCAAACAACCAGACCGGACGAGATAGAACTGGCGGTCAAGGGCATGACCTGCGCCGCCTGCGTCAGGCGGGTTGAAAATGCGCTGACAGCCCTGGATGGTGTCCTCCAGGCCTCGGTGAATCTCGCATCTGAAACCGCCCGGGTCCGGTTTTCCCCGGAACACGTCCAGCAGGATGCCATTGTCCAGGCTATCCGCGACGCAGGGTACGACACCTTCGAATTCCAGCAAAGCCAGGAATCGGCTACGGAGGTCCAGCGTCGGGAGATGCTGGCCCGACTGGTGGCCATGCGAACCAAACTGCTGCTGGCCGCGGCTTTTGCCGTCCCTCTGTTCATCGTTTCCATGGGCGAGATGGTCGGCCTGCCCATGCCTGCCCTGCTCAGCCCGCATCATGCGCCGTTCAATTTTGCCCTGCTTCAATTCCTGCTCACCCTGCCGGTCCTCTGGGCCGGTCGGGAATTCTACGCGCGGGGTTTTCCCAATCTCTGGAATCGCGTCCCTAACATGGATTCACTGATAGCCGTCGGCACGGGCGCGGCTTTTGTCTACAGCACCTGGAATCTGGTGGAAATAGCGCTGGGACGCGACCCCATGGCTAAGGCCATGGACCTGTACTTTGAATCCGCCGCCGTGATCATCACCATGGTCATACTCGGCAGATTTCTAGAGACCCGGTCCAAGGCACGCACCTCGGATGCCATCCGCCAACTGATGGAACTCGCTCCGAGGACTGCCACCCGTATCCGTGACGGCCACCAGGAAAGCATTGCCCTGGAACAGATCCGTCCGGGTGATGTACTCCTGGTCAGACCCGGTGAACGTATTCCCGTTGACGGACGGCTTGAGCAAGGCCAGACCAGCGTGGATGAATCCATGCTCACCGGCGAAAGCCTGCCGGTGGATAAAAAACAGGGTGATGCCCTGATCAGCGGCACCCTCAATGCGCATGGATCGATCCACATGGTGGCCGAACGTATCGGTCGGGATACGGTCCTGGCCAGAATCATCCGGCTTGTTCAGGAGGCCCAGGGTTCCAAGGCCCCCATCGCCAGCCTGGTGGATCGCCTCAGCCTGTATTTCGTTCCCGCGGTCATTGTTGTGGCCATTTTTTCCGGCTTATTCTGGTACTTCATCGGCCAGGAACCCTTCACCTTCGCCCTGCGCATCTTCATCGCTGTTCTGGTCATTGCCTGTCCCTGCGCCATGGGCCTGGCTACGCCAACGGCGATCATGGTCGGGACAGGACGCGGCGCGCAGCTCGGTGTACTCATCAAAGGTGGCGAGGTACTCGAAACCGCTTGCGGAATACAGGCTGTGGTCCTGGACAAAACCGGCACCCTGACCCAGGGGCGCCCGGCAATCACCGATATCATCCCGCTCGCCGACCACTCCTTAAGCGCAAACGAACTGTTGCGCCTGGCCGCCGCCGCCGAATCCCGCTCGGAGCATCCCCTGGCCAAGGCAGTGGTCGCCTCGGCCCGGGAACAGGGTCTGGAAGAACTGTCGGTTGATGATTTCGAGTATTTTCCTGGCCAAGGGATCAAGGCCAGGGTGGATGGACGCGACCTGCTTCTGGGCAACCAGCGTTTTCTTCTCCACCACACAGCAACGGAATCAGCTTCGGAGCAGGTGCAGTCCAAAGCCGCGGAACTCTCCAGTGCCGGCAAAACCGCCCTATTTATGGCTGTGGACGGCCGGCCCGCGGCTGTACTGGGCATTGCCGACCGCATCAAGCCCGAGGCTGAGGACGTGGTTGGCGCCTTAAAGGGCCGGGGCCTGCAGGTG
Organism: Desulfobulbus alkaliphilus; assembly: GCF_016918545.1. Classification (GTDB taxonomy): domain Bacteria; phylum Desulfobacterota; class Desulfobulbia; order Desulfobulbales; family Desulfobulbaceae; genus Desulfobulbus; species Desulfobulbus alkaliphilus. The sequence continues at coordinate 71,571 of NZ_JAFFQC010000002.1, forward strand.
GTCATGCTGACCGGCGATAATGCGCAAACAGCCCAAGCTGTGGCGGCCCAGGCCGGTATCGAAAACCTGCGGGCCGAAGTGCTGCCCGAAAACAAAGCCGAAGAGGTCAAGCGTCTGCAGCAACAGGGCCTCAAAGTGGCCATGGTCGGCGACGGCATCAATGACGCCCCTGCTCTGGCCCAGGCAGACCTGGGTGTGGCCATGGGCACGGGCATCGATGTGGCCATTGAATCCGGAGACATGGTTCTCATGAGCGGAAACCTTGCCGGCCTGGTTACGGCGCTGAACCTGAGTCGGGCCGTGGTCCGCAACATCAAGCAAAACCTGTTCTGGGCATTTGCCTACAACGTGATGGGTATTCCGGTCGCCGCCGGCCTGCTTTATGCCTTTGGCGGACCGACCCTCAGCCCGATGATCGCCGGCGGAGCCATGGCCATGAGTTCGGTTTCCGTGGTCAGCAATGCCTTGCGGCTGCGTTTTTTCAAGCCGGACCTGTCAGTGGCAGGCGGTCGCCATGTTTAAGAGAGGATAGATACCCTTATTTTTCAAGGCAAATGAGCTCACTGCGTCGACAACAGTGCTTCAACAAACCTGCCTTGCGCTTGCCGAAAAGGGAGATCATGTCACCCAGTTTTTCTGCAACAAAGCCATCACTCCAAAGGGGACAGATTTATATTATTCTTGAAGCAATTTCTCCTCTGTGATAATGAGGAGTCATGCCACGACAAGCCCGTTTCATCCTTGCCAACTATCCGCACCATATCATCCAGCGGGGCCACAACCGGCAAAATGTTTTTTCCGGCAACGACGACTACCTCTATTATCTGGACACTCTCGCGACCTGGAAAACCCAACTGGGATGCAAGGTGTACGCGTATTGCCTGATGGCCAACCATGTCCATCTGGTGATTGATCCTGGTGATACACCCGAGCACCTTGGCTTGCTCATGAAGCGGCTGGCGGGCAGGCAAACCAGGTATATCAATGCAATACAGAAACGGAGCGGCTCCTTGTGGGAAGGACGATACAAGTCCAGTCCGGTGCAGACCGATCCCTATCTGCAGACCTGCTGCCGCTATGTGGAACTGAATCCGGTACGGACCGGAATTGTTGACGATCCAGCAGACTATCTCTGGTCCAGTTGCCGGGCCAAGGTCCGCTGCAGCAAACAGCCATGGCTGGACCTCGATTCCTTTTACCTGAGCCTGGGGAAATCTGCTGCCCAGCGGGCACAAAAATATACCGTATGGCTTCAGGAAGCCACACCTGAAACAGAACTGCAACTCATCCGGACAGCAACTCAGCGGGGCCAGCTTATTGGTCATGCATGGCTTGCCGAAGAACTCTCCAGCAAATTCGACTATCCTCTTGTATTGCGAGGACCGGGGCGCCCGAAAAAAGAAGGGCAATAAACCCATCCTTGTCGCACTCACCTGGATCCGTGAGTGTTCGTCCGTGCGTCATCTTTAACATGGCCGAAACCGCCCCTGAAGGTGGTCCATGCGCTCTAGGATAAAAAAATAGAAACGGAACAGTCGATGACCGGACTGAAGTCCTTTCCGCTGGATCTTTCCAGCCAATTGACAGCGATCAGCACTCAGTGCAGCGAATGCGGTGCCTGTGTCAAATCCTGCGCCTTTCTCAAACACTACGGCACTCCCTCGGCTATCACCAGAAACCATGATTTCACCCAGGTCTCCTTCCTGGCGATGGCTTACGAATGCAGCCTCTGTGGGTTGTGTACCGCGGTCTGTCCGGAAAAACTCGAACCCAGCCGACTTTTTCTTACCCTGCGACGCATCTTTGTTGCCGCCGGACATTTTGATCCTTCGGTCTACCGTACCATTCTCGGCTATGAACACCGCGGTCGATCAAGACTTTTTGCCTATCAAGGACTCCCTGCCGATTGTGATACGGTCTTTTTTCCGGGCTGCAATCTGCCGGGCAGTCGCATGGCGACCACTCTCCACCTCTACGAGAAGCTCCGCTCAATTATTCCCGCTCTTGGCGTAGTTCTCAATTGCTGCAGCAAACCCTCCCATGACCTCGGCAGACAGGATCATTTTGAAGCGGTCTTCGGTGAGCTGCGGCACACGCTGCAGGGTCAGGGTGTCCGACGTGTGCTTGTCGCCTGCCCGAACTGCTATACAATTTTTCATCAGTACGGAGAAGGATTGTCCGTACAGACAATCTACGAGTATTTCGCGGTGGAACCGGGCACCGTACCCTTCCCCTCAGCCTGGGGAGCAATCAGTGTGCACGATCCCTGCGCCATGCGCAACTCTGAGGGAATCCAGCAGGCGGTCCGGAAGCTGCTCTCCGCCTTTGGCCTGGAACAAGTAGAAATGAAACACCAGGGCCCAAGAACGCTTTGCTGCGGCGAGGGAGGCATGGTCAGCACTGTACGCCCGGCCTTTGCCGAACGTTGGGTCAAATTGCGGAGGAAGGAGAGCGGAGGCCGCCGGCTGGTGACCTATTGCGCCGGTTGCTGCGGGTTTCTTGGCAAAACCATGCCAACGGTTCATCTGGCCGACCTGCTCTGCCAACCCGAGGCAGTTCGACTGGACAAAATCCCAGTGACTCGCCCCCCCTTGACGTACCTGCAACGCCTTCGTCTGAAACGGCGATTGCAGCAGCTTCTGCGGTGAAGTGACAATACACTGGAAAAAATGGGTATAAACATCTCTTATTATCTTTGACACAAATTACTCTATATGATAATAATTACAGCTAGTTCAATACAGGCAGGCTTATCTGTTCCAGTAGCAGGCCACGTTACCCTTGAGGATAAAGCCACCAGGCTCGTTGTAGGCTCCGAAAGAAAAAAAAATCTGGCACCCCGTCAGCATGCAAACATTAAAAAAAGCAGCTAAACCAGATAATTACATACCCCCGTGATTGGGTACACAGGAAGTACGGTATGACTACACCCCGTCCCAGCCTCATTGTCCTTGGCGCATCAGGCGGTGTTGCCCAAGCATTTCTGCAACTCCTGCCCAGTTCCCGCGCTGCACTTTCCACCCTGTATCTGGTGGATAAAACAGACTCCGTAACTCGCTGTCCGCACGTTCCGCACGCCAGGCTGAACTATCGGTTCATTGAAGCCGATGTCAATACTTCCCTGTCGGGGCTCCTCGCGCAGGCAGTGGAACGTGATGCCCATGTAATTGTCCTGGACCTCACCGACCAGATTACGCAACCCATCCTCCACACGGCCGATCTCCATGGGGTACACTACATCAACTGCTCCCTGAATGCCGAAGCAACCACGATGACCGGGTATCTGCCAACTCTGAAAAAGTTTGGCAGAGCATATACAAACGGGGCACATATGCTCAGTACAGGTATGAATCCCGGCATTATCAACCATATGGTTCTCGATGTCATCAAACGCTATGGAGTTCCCGAGAGTTATGTTGAATTCGAATATGACTCCGCCTTTCCCGCGGTTGATCCCGGCACACCTTTCATCACCTGGTCGAAACGACAATTTTTAGCTGAATCCGTTATCGATTACTCGGGGTACTGTGGTGAAGGTGGAAAATACCAGGAACTTGATGTTCCTGCCATAGTGCACCCTATCTCCATGGAGCAGTTCCTGCGTCCTATCCTCTCTCTCGACGAATACCCATTGGGAATGATTGTCCCCCACGATGAGATTATTTCCCTGTCTCAATACTTTGGCATTCCCGGCCAATTCGTATATGCCGTCCATCCGCTGTCATTGGAGAGATTGCGCTCCATCTACGCAGCCAGGGGTACTGTGCAAGAATTGGAGCTTACCCTGCTTAACAACATAGACACCCCCCTGCAGGGCTCTGACACAATCGGGGTGTGGCTGAAGTACAGAGACTATCGAGTCGGCTGCTGGTGCCAGGTCTTCCATAAGGATGTCATCGGCACCAACGCCACATTGTATATGGTTGCGGTCGGTGTCCTGGCCAGCTTGCTCGAATTTCTCCGGACATATCGCAGCTCGCCCGGGGTATCCAGCGTTGATGATCTGAATACGGAACGGTTACTCGGCACCGTCAAACGCTACATGCAAATTCATGAACGAATAGAGGATATCTATCCATACCAAATGGTCAATCCTCCGCAGGAAGAAGCATACGCTGCCCCTTCACAAGGGCGGGAGAAGCAAACCCTGAATCCGTGACGGCTGGACGCTTGTTTTGAATATATCTTGCTGTACTCATCGTATATTTGCAGCGGCCCCCTTGACAAAACCTTTCACCAGCCGCCCTTCGCGACGTTCGTCCGCACAACATCTTCATTGTCGTACCCGTCCGATAAATTCTCCTTTCATCGAACGGCCACGAACAGCGAAGCTGACGCACGGACGAACGTTCACGGATTCAGGTAAACGATATCGCAGAAAATTCTGCTGCGTTTCCTTGACATTCGGCACTTTTTTGATTTTCAGCGACCTGCCATCCACTCAAACGATATGAACAGAGGGGCTTTCAAGCTGTCCCATTCTTTTTTCCTTTCAGGAGGACCATAATGCAAGACAAGATGATTACCGTAACCTGTCCCAAGTGCGGCATCAAAATCACCAACCCAGTCAGTTGGTTTAAAAAACCCGGTGCCTGTTGTCCAGGCTGTCAACTTCGCCTCTCGACCGAGCGCTTCAAACGGGCAATCGAGGCAGCTGAACAATCCGCGTGACAATGAAATGAAAACATATCGCTCAGTCAAACAGGTCGTGGTCGGCAAAGAGACCCGTGATGGCGCGGGAGTTAAGCTGGTCCGTGTTTTCAGTAGGCGACACACCCTGGACTTTGATCCGTTTCTGATGATGGACGCCTTTGACAATGATCGACCCGAGGACTATATCAAAGGATTTCCCTGGCACCCTCATCGAGGCATCGAGACCATCACCTATCTCCTTGAAGGAAATGTGGAACATGGGGACAGCCTGGGCAACAAAGGCAATATTTTTGACGGGGACTGCCAATGGATGACCGCGGGAAGCGGAATCATTCATCAGGAAATGCCGCAGCCACCAGGGCGCATGCTGGGTGTACAGATCTGGCTCAACCTTGCGGCAAAAGACAAAATGGTGGCACCGGCATATGGAGATATTCTGGCCAAAAACATCCCCTGTATCCAGGATCAGGGATGTGAAATCAGGCTGGTGGCAGGCGAATACCGGGGAACAACCGGCGCTTTTACGGGCCGCTATGTGCAGCCAAACTTCATGGATGTCATAGTTCCTCCTCAGGGAACATGGGCTCTGGAAACGGTACCGGACCATACCTTATACACCTATATTTTCAGTGGGTCCGGATACTTCGATCCTGATATGCAAGCTATCCACGGCCCGAAAACTGCTCTCCTTTATAACCAGGGTGGCCGGTTCCAGGTAACAACCGCTGATGCACCTCTGCGGTTTATCCTGCTGTCCGCGCCTCGCCTCGATGAACCAATTGCCTGGGGAGGGCCGATTGTCATGAACACGCAAGACGAATTGGACCAGGCTTTTCGGGAGCTTGAGGAAGGGACTTTTATCAGGAAATAACAGAAAAAAAAAGGACAACGTCCCTTTCTCCCCTCCTGCGACAATGCACTTTATTGATGCAGGAAGGAAGAAAGGAACGCTGTCCCCTTATAAACCTGGGGTGAACGATGGGACTTGAACCCACGACCTCCGAGGCCACAACCCGGTGCTACCACCAGCTGAGCTACGTTCACCATGTTTTTTACGAGGGCTTGTATACCCTTAAGCTGCTTGTTTGGCAAGGGGAAAGTAGGTTAGTCGCTCCCCTTTACCAGGGCATACAGCCTTTCCCTTGCCGTTGCTGAACCTTTAGAGCGATTCAGACATCAGTGGGATAGCAGGGTGGCCGCGTCCGATGGCAAAGATACACAAGCGCGGTCCACCAACACAGGTACAAGCTTCGTTTGCAATCGGTGACGGGATCATGCGTTGAGCTGCCGCTGACAGTGCTTACAGACATTGGCACGAGCCTTGATCAGTTCAGCGCAATACGGGCACTCCTTGAGAAAATGAGCAGCCAGCACAGCTTTGATGGCCAGATTGACTTCCTGCTCAAGATGCCCATCGCGGAAGTTATAGTTACGAATTGGTTCGATACAGGCAATATCGTTCAACGGAACCAACAGGTGAGCCGCCTTTTTTCGGTCTTCGATCCGGACGCCTTCATCAAGCAACACCGCCAACACCGGTTCCAGTTGACCACGCTCGACACAGTGATCCAGGGCCTCGATGGCCTCCTGTCGCCGCTGATAATCAACATTGCGACGTTTAAGGGCTTCAAGATCGACCACACTGCCGGTAAAGGCCTCCTTGCCCACCACCATCATATTATAATTTTCTTTGGAATTAGGCATCTGCATGTGGCGATACGAACCGACATGGCCGTACTGATTGGAAATATGATCCCATCCGTTGACGAAGAGCGAGCATTCGTCGTTCAGGCAGATAAACAGGTATTCCGAGCCCCAGCCCAGTCCGTCACCGACATGAACTGGTGGAGCATGACAGAGGGTAAGTGTCTGTTCGCAATGCGGGCAGGCGTGTTTTTCTTCGATATATTGCAGAACGGTTGACAGCATGATCCGAACTCCTTTGATTATGGTAAAGTTGTGTCTGCCGGTTGTGGCAAAGGACAGGAAAGGCCGCCGACCGGCAGCTGAAATGGAATAGCTCAGCCTACACCGGTGGGTGGCGTCGGGCGGACAAACATGAAAACACACCAGGCAGCGAAAAGCAGCAACAGGACATAACGGTTTCGTCGTTTGTTGTTCATGGTCTAAAAATAACCATTCACCGGACCCTGGTCAACCGCACTCGAATCTTCACGCGTCAAATCATCCGCCCCAGCACTTCATCGACGGCCTTGGCCTGATCCATACGGGCTCGCAGAAAATGTTCACTGAGATGTTCAGCGTTCTGATCCATGAGAAGGCAAAGACCGGAAATCGAGGCTTCGTCGGCCATGCGGATCACCCTGTCCAGGTTCCTGGCGAAATCGGTGACGATCTTGCGGCTGTCACCGGCGGTGGACATGATCTCGGCATAGGTCCGGGGGTTCTGGGAATGAACCCGTGCCATGGCAAGGATGGGATAAAGAGAGGTCAGCGTGCAGTGACTGGCGATGTCATCGCTGGTAATACCATTGTCGTTCAGGGTCATGGCCAGAGCCACCGAAATCATGGTGGGCAGTTTCTGGCCAATACCCATGAGCAGATCGTGCTGCGACGGAGTATCGTGAAAGATATCAGCACCATGCTTATAGAGAAATGCTTCAAATTCGCTGCAGAACATGCCGCTTCTGGAGGTGCGGACCACGATGGCATTTTTGTCCTTCATGGTGGCCGCCTGGGGCCCCCAGAGGTTATGTACCAGCATGACCTCGACATCATTGTCCGTGACCGCCAGAGCGGTTTTGATGGTCTCTTCCGATTCACCAGCCAGGAGAACCAGGGCTTTACCACCAGCGACCAGGGGACCGTATTGACGGATGGTCGCTGAGGTTACCGAGATCGGCACGCAGATCACCACCACATCCACCCGGGCGATCATTTCCTCCGGTCGCAATGTGGTGGTGCGGCCACTCAGCAGAACCTCATAACCCTCGCTTTCCAGTCGCCGAGCAAACCAGGTGCTCATGGAACCGGTGCCAATGAAGCCGAAGGATTTAATGTACTTGGTCCGCATATCAACCCGGGGGAAGCTGCCCAGCAGACGGATGGCCCCGCGTTGCTGGATTACTCTGGCTTCGATATGCTCGATGGCGCTGGCCATGTTGTCGTTGCGGATATGCCCTTCAGCCTCGAGGTATATCCGCAGCTTCTGGGTCTTGATATCGTTTTCCGTGCGCATATCGACGATATTGATCCCCCGGCGGGAAAACTCACTGAGAATGTCCACCAGAATGCCAACCCGGTCATCCAGGGGTTCGGTTATCAAAGCAGTGGCATCGTATCCGGTGACCGTGGCCAAGCGATGGCCAAGAACGGCGTAGCGGGTTCGGTTATGAGGTGCCACCTCACGCTCGATAATGTGCAGACCATGACTGGTCAGGGTTTCGGCGGCATCGATCACCGCGGTTCCCCGTGCCCTGTTCAAAGCCCGAATCTCGGCAATGGCCGCAGCGATATCCCGAACGCTCATCTCGGAGATCCCAGGAAGGCGGTCTTCGATGAACTCTTCAGATTGATGAAACACTTCCCTTCGCCCAATCAGCAGACCGAGATCCCCGATCCTGTCACCCTCGGCAAACACCCCGAGGGACAGATTGGAGCGAAGAATGACATTGTCTACCCAGAAACCGGTTTTGATTTGATCGAAGAAACGGAAATATTGTTTCTTTTCCCCCTCACGGGTGTTGTACACTGGCAGGACGGCATAGTCAGCCTCATGGGCGTCAAAGGCCGTAAGCAAAGCGCCGACATGGGGGTAGGTTTGAATGGCAGCCGTGTTGTCGTAGTGGATGGCAGCCTGCCATGATTGAGACTGCTCCGGTCCAAGGGTTGCTATTGTTTTCATTGCCAGCCTTTGCTGTTGTTCTCATTTGTACTGAACTGTTCCTGTGACCTCTTGGGACTCTCGCTTTATCCACAACCACAGGTCTATCCCCGTCCCGCGGAATATGTCCTGAATCCGTGACGGCTGGATCTTGCTTTTTATATCTTGCTGCAATCAGATTGCAATTGCACCAGAATCCTTGATAATACCCTCACCAGCCGCCCTTCGGGGCGTCCGTTCGCACGTCAGTTTTATTGTCTGTGACCGTTCGATTAAAGGAGACAGTATCGGACGGTCACAGACAATGAAGATGGCGGGCGGGCGAACCCTCACGGTTCCAGGTATGTGGTATATTGGTCAACAGGAACAGTGCCCGCGAGAGCATGCCCTCCCCTCGTGCACAGCACGATTGGAGCCGTGTTGATCTTCCTGTTTGTCGGGCAATAATAAAGATGTTCACCCAAAATGACAAATCTATTATTCGGCTGAAACGCTATGGCCTTCGAATACGGCACAGTGGCGGAATATATCGCTGCTCTCAATACTTCAGGAAAATTCGGCCCCCAGGTAGCGGCGCAACGAACCTATGCGGCCACCACCGCCACCACCCGTCCCCCGGATTTACTCGCACCGGCACTGCGACAACTCCTCCATTCTGCCGGCTTTGCCGACCTGTACCGCCATCAGCACGAGGCCCTGAGCCATATTCGCGCCGGAAAGCATGTCGTTGTTGCTACCCCGACAGCCTCGGGCAAGAGCCTCATCTATATCCTACCGGTCTTTGAGGCCATTGGCGAGGATGAGACCGCCCACGCCCTGTTTCTTTTTCCGCTGAAAGCGCTGGCCCAGGATCAGCTGAAAACCATCGAAAAACTGTGGGCACTCTTGCCAGACACTTTCCGGCGGAACAGAGAACCCGCTGCCCTGTATGACGGTGACACCTCTGCGTACCGGCGGACAAAGATTCGCACCCAGCCGCCGCCGGTGCTCATCACCAATCCCGACATGCTCCACCTGTCACTGCTGCCCAACCATGATCGCTGGCAACATGTTTTCCGCGGCCTGCGCTATGTCATCATCGACGAGGTCCATACCTATCGGGGTGTTTTCGGCTCCCATGTGGCCTGGGTGATGCGACGGTTGCAGAGGATCTGCTCACTGTACGGGGCCCGGCCGACCTTTATTCTCGCCTCTGCCACCATCGGCAACCCCGGTGATCATGCCCGACGACTGCTCAATGTCCCGGTGACAACAATCCATAGCTCCGGAGCCGGGACCGCAGCGCGCAATGTTCTCCTCCTCAACCCCATCGACTCCGCAGCCGCCAGCGCCACTCAATTGCTTGAAGCCGCGGTCCACCGCGGCCTGCGAACTATTGTGTATTGTCAGTCACGCAAAATGACCGAACTGATCACTATCTGGACTGATCAACGCCTGAAGAAACTCAAAGGGCGCATTGCCTCGTACAGGTCCGGATTCCTCCCTGAGGAGCGACGTGGGATTGAAAAACGGTTGGCCAGCGGTGAACTGCTGGGGGTAATCTCAACCTCTGCCCTGGAACTGGGCATCGATATCGGCAATCTGGATATCTGCCTGCTGGTCGGCTACCCGGGATCGATCATGGCCACCTGGCAACGGGCAGGCCGGGTAGGCCGACAGCAGCGGGAATCCCTGGTGGTACTCATCGGCCACGAAGACGCCCTGGATCAGTATTTTATGCGGCATCCAGAGGATTTTTTCAATCGCACCGCGGAACCGGTGACCATGAACCCGGCCAATCCGCACATCGCTGGACCACATTTGGTTTGTGCCGCGGCGGAACACCCTCTGACCATCAATGACCCGCTGGTACAATCCGTGGAGCAGACAAGCCTGCTTTCGGAACTGGCCTCCAAAGGCCAATTGTTGCAGTCCGCCGGCGGCGACACCTGGTTTGCGGCCCGCAGGTATCCACAGCGCCAAATCAGCCTGCGCGGTGGCGGGGACACCTATTCCATTCTAGCGCAGCCACAGAGAATTCTGCTTGGCAATATCGACGGCTCTCGGGCGATCAGGGAATGCCACCCCGGTGCCATCTATCTGCACATGGCCCGAACCTATCATGTCGACAAGCTGGATTTCGACAGCCGCGAGGTTCTGGTCTCAGCGGTCAATCCTCCCTATTTCACCAGGGTGTTGAGCGAAAAGACGACTGAAATCCTGCAAGTACTCCATACCACCCGGCATGGGGCCAGTCAGGTTCACTACGGTGATCTCCGGGTCACGGAGCAGATCACCGGCTACCAGACAGTCGCCACCCGCGGTCAACGGGTGATCAGCCGGACCCCCCTGGACATGCCGCCACGGATCTTTACAACCAACGGATTCTGGATCGAGATTCCCGACTGGATCCGTGACCAGGTGGCATCGAAACAGCTGCATTTCATGGGTGGCATTCACGCCATTGAACATGCCCTCATCGGTTTGATGCCTCTGCTTGTCCTCTGTGACCGCAACGATCTGGGAGGTATTGCTCATCCCTGGCACCACCAGACCGGCGGGGCGGCAATCTTTGTCTACGACGGCTATGCCGGGGGCATGGGGTTGACCGAACAGGCGTTCGCCACCATCGACCAGTTGCTCACCCAAACTGGCGAAGCGATCGCCGCCTGCCCCTGTCAGCTCGGGTGCCCCTCCTGTATTCATTCGCCTAAATGCGGCTCCGGCAACCGGCCCATTGACAAAGAGGCGGCCCGATACATCCTTGAACAGCTTATCTCGTCTCCAGAACAGCGTCTGGACTGGCCGGAAATTCGGCCCAAGGTGAACATTCTTGCACGGACCCCGGAAAAGCAAGCGCCCGCACACTTTCTCCTGCCGCAACGATTTGGCGTTTTTGATGTGGAAACGCAGAAATCAGCTCAAGAAGTCGGCGGATGGCACCGGGCACATTTAATGCGCATCAGTGTTGCCGTACTGTATGAAAACGACAGGCAGCACTTCACGGCCTATACGGAAAAAAACATCCACGGTTTTATCGAACGGCTCTTTGCCCTGGATCTGGTGGTGGGATTCAACAATAAACGTTTTGACAACAAGGTCCTTTCCACATATACCGACCGGGATCTCGCCGCCCTGCCCGCCTTTGATATCCTCGAGGCGATTACCAATCAACTCGGCTACCGTCTCAGCCTGGACAGGTTGGCGGAACATACGCTGCAAAAACGAAAAGAAGGCGATGGCCTGCTGGCACTGCGCTGGTTTCGGGAAGGACGACTGGATAAACTCACCGAGTACTGCCGGACCGATGTCGCCTTCACGAGGGATCTTTTGCTGTTCGGACTCCGGCAGGGTTATCTGCTGTTCAGGAATAAGGCGGGCCAGACAGTTCGGCTGCCGGTTGATTTTGGTCGGTTGATAACGGCGCTGCTCGAGCGCGGAAAGCAGGGAACCGTTCACCAGCGGTCGATTGGTGGTTGATGGGGTTTCACCTTGAATCGAGTGCTGGTAAAACGGTTCCAAAAATTCCCGAAGGGATCAATTCGGCCAGACAAGATCCTTGTGCACCCAACCGGAGACCGCCGGATGGGAAACCCTGATCCAATCACCCTGTTGCTCGTGCCTGGCAAAAATGACATCACGGGAACCGGTGCCAACGATATCATGGTTCGTCCCGGGACCGCTGCGGATGTTGCAGACATTGACAGTGACAATGACATGGGGTGTCCTATTGACCACAGACTGATGAATCCATCCCTGGTCATTTTCATAGTCGGTCACCTTGAACCACTCCCCCTGCCGCTCGAGCACCCGCAGGGGAAACCCGGCGGGCAGCTGAAATAAAACGCTCGTATTCGTGCTTGGACCCGAGCGCAGATTGATGTTATCTCGGGCGACACTCAAGTATTCGGCCATACCCACACTGCTCAAACCAAGGACTATGGAAAAAACAGTTACCGGAATGATTTTAAAAAACCTCTGAAACATCATGACCTCCTTGTTTCTCTATTTCCGTCCTGATCCTCTCCACAGGAAAAAAACCGGACAACAACATAAAAAACTCCTGATTCCCTTTCATTCCTCGAACCGGAGAAGCAACGGTCCCCGCAGATTGCAAACCGAGATCCAAGGCGAAATCGCGTACCATGGCCAGTGCCAGCCGGTGGTGGGCATCGTCACTGACAACACCTCCCGGCATGATCTTGTCCCGTGGCAACTGAAACTGCGGCTTGACCAGCGCCAGAATACGCACCGAGGCGCGAAACAATCGCAGCAGCGGTGACAACAGCGGTTGCAGCGAAATGAAGGAGGCATCGATAACCGCCAGATCGATGGCCTCGGGAATATGCTCTCTGCTCAGATGCCGGGCATTGGTACGTTCAAGAACCACCACCCGCTCATCGCGACGCAGTTTCCAGTCAAGCAAACCATACCCCACATCAACACTGTAGACCCGGGTGGCACCGTAGCGTAGCAGGCAATCGGTGAACCCTCCGGTTGAGCTACCGATATCAACGCAGACACAGCCCTTTGGGTCTAGAGCTAATCTCTGCAGAGCGGCTTCGAGCTTATCGCCGCCCCGGCTGACAAAACGTTTTCCCGGCTTGACCGAGACCAGGCTGCCTGTGTGAACCAAGGTACCGGCCTTATCGCACATGTGACTGTCAACGAGTACACGACCGGCGCCGATCAGTCGTTCCGCCTGGGGAACATCTCTGGCTAGACCTCTGGCAACAAGCAACGCATCAAGCCGTGCTTTTTTACCGGCACCAGGCCCGCTCATACCTAGAGTTTGCTCAGGCGCTCCTGAGCCTGGGCAGCCTCGGGGCTGTTGCCGTGGTCATTGATCAATTTCCTGTAAATGATTTTCGCGGTTTCGTGGTCGGTTAATCTCTCAAAGGACATGCCCTGTTTTAACAAAGCCGTAGGCGTGAGTGCATTGGTGCTGTGATTGGAAATGACCTTCTGGTAGTCCAGAATAGCAAGGTCATACTCGCCCTGATTGAACAGACTCTCGCCCATGTAAAACAGGGTTTTCGCCGCTTCGGCGCTGCTGGGATTGGTCGTCAGGATCTGTTCAAACGAACTATAGGCCTCCTGGTACTTCTCTTCATTGAACTGGCTGAGAGCACGGGCAAAAGGATCCGTGGCAGGAGCGGGGGTGGGCGCAGCCGGCGCAGGTTCAGGGGCAGGGGCCGGTGCAGGCGGCGTACTGGGTTGCACCGCGACAGGCGACGGCTGTGTGGTTCGTTGCGGAGGCGCCGCTGCGGGGGCTGCGGTTACCGAGGGCGGAGCGACTCTGGTTTTACGGGTATCGGGAGTAACTTCCACCGGCCCGGCACTGGGGGATGCGGTGGTCGGAGCTGAGGCGGCCGCCCGCTGTCGAGCTGTTTCCGCCCGTTGCGCCGCTTCTCGTGCTCGTTGCTCCGCCTCATTGATCCGGGTCTGCTGGACTCTGGCAAAACTCTCCCCTATCTCGGCAATTCTTGCCTCCAAATCAAGAACTTTCTGATTCAGTTCCGCGTATTTCATTTCCTGGTCAGCCCGAAGCCCGTCGACAGTCGATCGCAGACCGGCAATATTTTCATTGGCCTGATCACGAAATTGTGCGGTCTGAGCCGCGTTCTCTTCGATGGCGGTCCTGATCCGCAAGGTCTCGTCCTCGACATGATCAATCTTGCTCACCGAACTTGCCTGCCGTCTTTGCATCTCATCAACGGTATTGAGTCTGATATTCTCCACTTTTTGATTGACGGCCCGAAGCTGCACTTGCAGCGTGCGTACCTCCTCCTGGGTTGCGCACTGGCTTAGCAGCAACAGTGAACAACCGGCCACGGCAATACTCATCACTTTTCTCATGTAGGTACACTCCATTTTAATCAAACAATGCCCGGATAAAACCGCGGCTCTCTTAGCCTGCCGTATCCCGGCCTGCTGATATGGTCCTCCCAGGATACTCCGATCACCCACCTGTCTTTGGGTGAACCATTCCTCCCAAAGACGGTACTCAGAGTATCACGGCAGCCGGGGGGACCATTGGGGATAGGATTGATTGCCTTGCACCCTGAACAGGACCCGAATATCCCGGCCATTTTTCCCGACCACGCAGATTTCAGACCTGCCGCCGATTTTTCGGGTCACGGCGAGCTGTCTTCCATCAGGGGACCAGGTTGGTGACTCAAAGTCACCTCGCCCGGATGTTACCTGCCGGACATTAGCGCCATTGCGATCGGAGATAAAGAGATGATATCTGCCATCCACCAGACCAGTGAAGGCAATTTCATCACCTTGCGGAGACCATGCCGGTTCACTGCTCTCGACAAGACCGTTTTGCAGTAAACGGGTCTGCCGGGTCTGCATATCCATAATATAGACCCTGGGCCGCCCGCTTCTGGTCCTGTCGGATGCAAAAGCCAGCATCCTTCCATCCGAAGTCAGGGATGGCGAAACATTGATTCCGGAGCGAGATGTCAAGCGCTCAAGGATCTTCCCCTGGCGATCGAGCAGATACAGGTCAGGGTTACCGTCCTGGCTCAGCGTGACCACCATGGTCTGCCCATCCGGCATAAAAGCCGGCGCCAGGTTCATTCCAGGTCGCCTGGAAAGAGAGGTGGTGGTGGCGCTTTGCCGCAGGTCGGTGATATACAGATCCTGGTTGCCGCGATGATAGGTTGAATAGGCCAGATACCGGCCATCGGGAGTGAAGCGGGGAGAAACGCAGAGGGCCCGGTGGCGGGTCACCTGCCGTGGATTCCGTCCGAGGATATCGGCAACATAGACCTCCTTATGCCCGGTTCCATCCGACACATAGGCAATGGAGGTCCGGGACACCCCCATTTCACCGGTGAAGTCTTCGATCAGATCGTCACAGAGCCGCAGCACCATATCGTCGAACTGGGCCTCAGTTCCACGATACCGGCGACCAGCCAGCATCTGGCCGGTGGCAACATCAAGAATCTGGCCTTCGATCATCACGCCGGCTGGATCGGGTTCGATCTTTCCCATTATCACATAATCAACCCCGAGCATTCTCCAACTGGCATCCCGGCGGCCACCGTAGCGTTCGGTATCAATGACATCAAGGAAACTGTGCAGTGCAAAACCCTGGGCTAACAAGCTCGCCGCGGCTGCCCCGTTTTGCTGTCCCGGGGCTGTGGTGAAATCAGGTACGGCCAGGACGATCTTGCGGATATCGGTGGCAGTTATATCAAAATAGAGACGTTCCGCCTGCAGCTCCTTGACTGGCAACAACAACAGCAGGCAGGTAATAGCTGTCCAAACAGGAATAAAAAACTTGGTATGCATAGTCAACCGATGGTTTTGGGGAGTGGTATCCAACAATATCATTGGATGCCGGTTGTGTTTGGCTCAAGGAAACACGTTTTTTTATATACACGATTCCTTATATATTGCCAAGTTCGCCCGGCTTGAAATTGAAACCCACTTCAATGCTGTCCTTGTGGAGCATTGAAGGGAACCGAGGCATAGGGGAGGCGTTGCGAATCGTTCTTTCTACCAACTGATCAAAGAGGGGATCCCTGGAGCGCTGATCAAACTGGATGCGCAGAACCTCGCCTTCCTTATTTATGGTGATGACCACCTGGGCGAGCAGGGCGGTATCCCAGCTGCGCATTTCCGGCAAGACCCAATAACTTCTGACCCGCTGGGCCACGGAGGACAGATATTGCTGCTCGACCATGGTCTGAGCCTGTTGCCGGCCGCTCCCGGGCCGATTGACGGCATCACGCACCGCCTGTGCTTCCCGATCGGCCGCGTTGCGGGCGGCCACTGCCGCGGCCGTGGCGGCCTCGGCTTCGGCACGTAAGCGTCTGAGTTCTTCCTCGGCTCGACGACGTTCTTCCTCGGCCTGGGCAGCGATTGCTCTCTGGCGCTCTACCTCCCGTTGTTCAGCCTGACGACGCTGCTCCACCTGACGACGCTGCTCCGCCTGTCGCTGTCGCTCCTCAATCCTTTGTGCCAGTTCACGTTCTTCCTGCTGCCGCTGCCTGGCCGCCTGTTCTCTTATTCTCTCTTCCTCCAGCCGAGTATCCTGCGCGACCCTGACTTTACGATTCGGCGCGACAAGGGAGACCGGCTCAGCCGTGGCAGCCGGTTCCGGAGGAACGGGAACAACTGCTGTCTCGGCAGGCACGGATACCGGAGTTGATTCGGGAGGTGGTGGCGGCTCAGGCGGTGCCACCGATTCAGAAGGCGGTTCGGGCGGCGGTGTATCTACGGGTTCAGCGGCCGGTGGAGCAGCAGACTCGGCTGGGGCGGCAGCCTCCGAAGAAACAAACTCTTCCGGCATCGAGACCAGACTGACAGCAACAATCTCGGTGGCAATTGTTCGGGTATCGAACAGGGAAGGCAGATAGATGGCGAGGACAAAAAGGCCGATATGCGCCCCCATGGCCAACAGTAAGGCCATACCCCAGCGCTTTTCATCGGCCTGCCGATGGAGGTGAAAATCGGTTTCAGAAAAAGACACAACCGGCTGCTCAACACTTTATTTTTCGGTTTCCGGTGGAATAGTAATCATCCCCAGTTTGTCGAAACCTGCTGCCTGGATGACAGCCATGGTGGATGTCACCTCTCCGTAGGGTATACTTTTATCCGCCCGCAGGAAAATACCTTCCCTTTTCCGTTCCTCGGCCATTTCGCTCAATTGCATGCGCAGAGACAAATGGGAAACCTTTTCATTTTTCAAATAAATTTCGCCATCCTTGTTAATGGTGACCACCAGCGGTTCCTCCTGCTGCGGTAACGCCTTGGTGGTGGCCTCGGGCAGTTCGATCTCCAAACCTTGTGTCATCATCGGCGCCGTGACCATGAAGATGATCAGCAGAACCAGCATGACATCGACAAACGGTGTCACGTTGATTTCAGCAAGGAACCCCCGCTTACCGTTTTTTGTTCCCATGGGTCCCATGTAATTATGTCCTGGTGAGAATATCTCTTTCGATCAGATTGATGAAATCCGAACTGAAACTGTCCATGCTGGATTCGAATTCGACAACTTTGCCGGAGTAGTGATTGTAAAAGATGACCGCGGGAATGGCAGCGGCGAGTCCGGCGGCAGTGACCACCAGTGCCTCGGAAATACCGGGAGCCACAACAGCCAGGGATGCGGATCCGCTGACGCCGATCCCCTGAAATGCGGTCATGATCCCCCATACCGTACCGAACAGGCCGATAAAAGGTGTAGTGCTGCCGGTGGTTGCCAGAAACGAGAGGGAACGCGCCAGCCGATCCGTTTCCAGAATCTGGGCTTTACGCACCGCCCGTTTGAGATTATCCGTGGTGGCCAGCTGCCCCTTGAGGGTGGTTGCCTGCTGCCCGACTCCACGGGCGGCGCTGATCTTTTTCAATTCACTGTAGCCGGAGACAAAAACCGCGGCCTCGGGACTCAAAGAATATTGCCTGGCCGCATCGTAGGCTTCATTGAGGGTCTTGCTGCTCCAGAACGCTTCCAGGAAATCGGAGGAGGCGTTGCGGGTCTTTTTAAACAGCAGATGTTTCATGAAAACAATGGACCAGGACGCGATGGAAAAAAGGAGCAGAGTGAGCATGACCAGCTTGACGACCAGACCGGCATGCGCCATCATTTCAAAAATAGATACCGACACGAAATTCCTTCCTGTTTAAAAGATTATACATTGCTCGACATGATCAAAGCGGCTGACCGGGCGGGTGGAGGAAAAATGCCTCCTGCATTCCGGATTTCCTTGAGGCGTGCAAGCTGGCCATGACTTGGCTCAGGCGATTTATAACAACTGTTAAGCATATCCGAAAACAATTATTCTGTCGACTGAGATCTGGAGATGGTGTACTAATCATTACATTCGGCGAAAATCCATCAAATCACCTGGTTAACCTATCCATCTCCTTTTTTTCTCTATCTGGAGGCAGGCATGTCAAAACAAATGTATGATGTGGTAATAATCGGCTCCGGTCCGGCCGGCATTCAGGCAGCCATCCATGCAGTCCGCAGAAAGACCGATGTCCTCATGCTGGGCCGCATCGAAAACTCGTCCCTCTATTGGGCACATGTGGAGAATTATGCCTTTATTCCTGGTATTTCGGAGGGAATGGATCTGCTGCGCACCGGTGTTGAACAGGCAAAAAGTTTCGGCGCGGAGGTCTCGCCGGAAGATGTCCTCAAGATCGTCTCGGAAAACGAATTGTTTCAGCTCGAACTGGAAAGTGGTCGCAGCATAACGACACGCTCCCTTGTCTTCAGCATGGGTGTTTCGAAAAAGAAGCTGGGTATTCCCGGCGAAAAAGACTTCATCGGTCGTGGGGTCAGTTACTGTGTTGACTGCGACGCCAATTTTTATCGGGGTGCAGTCGTTACGGTGACCGGAGACAGAAGCGCCGCAGTGGATGGTGCCCTGACTTTATTGGATTATGCAGCCAAAGTCTACCTGGTGTCGGCAAAGCTTAATGTTGCCAGGGAACTGATGGAGCGGCTCAAAGCAAGCAAGGTGGAGTGCATCGAAAGCTCGGTCAGAGAGGTCTGCGGAAAAAACATGGTCACCTCGATTCTACTGGAGAATGGAACGCGTCTTGAGAGCGAAGGATTATTCATCGAACTGGGCTCAAAAGGCGCGCTCGAACTTGCGACTCAGATCGGGGTGCAACTCGATAGCGAATCCTTGCAGTACATCGCTGTCAATCGGAAACAAGAGACAAATGTGGCCGGCATCTATGCTGCCGGTGATATTGTCGGCCCCCCATACCAAATGGCCAAGGCAGTGGGCGAAGGATGCATCGCTGGCATGGAGGCTGCTTCGTATGCCAGGAAAATGAAAAAAAGCGAGGACCTGGATTCGTAAGCGTTCGTCCGTGCGTCAGCTGTATTGTCTGTGACCGTGCGAGTACAGTAGACTTTATCGGACGGGTACGGGCAATGCAGATGGCGTGCGAACGGATACCCCGAAGGGCGGCTGGTGAAAATATTGTCAAGAATTCCTGAGCAATTATAAGATAAGTACAGTAAGATATATCCAAAACATGCGTCCAGCCGTCACGAATTGAGGGAGGAGTAAAAAGGTCTGCTCCACCACCCTGTATGCTTGGACGACCGGTCTGCCTGGTATTGGTTGACCAGCGCCCGGCGGCCTGTTTCTCCGCAAAAAAAACCTGCCCCGATAAATGGATCCTTGATCGAGTTCGATTATCAGGCACCCGGACCGAGTGCATGATTGTGTTGATTCCCCCCGGCAGGTTCTTTTTCCCCTCTTTTTTCAGCCCGTTGTTGATGATCCTGCGCTGCACGCAGTGAGCGAAAAATCTCCCGACTGTGGCGGGGGTTTCTGGTCCGGGCAAAGAGGTAGGCAAGTCGCGACAGGGCCCGGATGTCAATTGCGGGCAGATGCGTTTGGATCTCCTTCAGGGTGGCGCTGGTCCAATCCTCCTGCCACTCGGAGTGCTCGGCTTGACAGATCCGCATCTGCTCGATGGCTTCATCGATCAAGGTATCGCGATAGAACTCCAAGGCATGGAACTGCCTTTTTTCTTCCAGGGCTGTACCGCGATAGGCGCTGATGAAGGTATAGAGATCTTGCAGGGCCTGTTCGCGAAGGACCAGCTTGGTGACATAGCGTACTGATCGCTGACGTTCACTGCCCCGTAATGCACCGATTTCAATCAGGTGTTGTTGAATTTCGCTCGGGCAGGGCGCTTGATTGATGACCTGGGGGGGCAGGCTTGCCAGTTCACTGACAAGCTCCTGGACCTGCTTCATGCGCCTTTTTTGTTCCGATCGGCTTATGCGCATCCAGGATCCCGATTCCCGCTGGAGTACTCCTGAGGACTGACGGACACCGCGGGCAAGAGAGTGACAACGGCATCCCAGATCCGATGGGCAGTGGCTTCCTTGCTGAGCAGCGGCAACTCAACATGTCCCTTTCGATCAATGAGGATCACCTGATTGGTCTCGACCTCAAAGCCTGTCTGCGGTCCAAGGATATCGTTAACGACGATCAAATCGAGGTTTTTTTCCACCAGCTTGCGCCGTCCTTCGCTGGCATGCTCGCGGCTTTCCGCTGCAAAACCCACCAACAATTGGCGGGGAGGCCGTTTTCTTCCGAGTTCGGCAAGAATATCGATATTTTTCTCCAGATCAAGCTGCAGGCCCTGAGTCTTTTTTTTCAGTTTATGTTCGGAAAAGGCAATGGGCTTGAAATCCGCCACCGCCGCCGATTTAACAATGACATCCGCCCGCGGGGCACAGCCGAACACCGCCTGGGCCATTTCCTCGGCAGTCGACACTCTGATCACATCCACACCGGGCGGATTGGCAAGACTGACCGGACCGGTGATCAGGGTCACCTGCGCGCCTCGACGGCGCGCAGTCCGTGCCAGGGCAAACCCCATTTTGCCGCTGGACCGGTTACTGAGAAACCGGACCGGATCAAGTGGCTCCCGGGTCGGGCCGGCGGTGATCACAACCTGCCGGCCGCAAAGATCATCGGGCTGAAAAAGTGCCAGCAGGGTCTCACGGGTTGACTCCCAATCCGTCAGCCTGCCGTCGCCAATTTCACCGCAGGCCAGAGAGCCGCTGGTCGAGTGCACCACATGGTAGCCAAAACGACATACACGGCTGATGTTCTCCTGGACGGCCGGATGGGCAAGCATGGCCGAGTTCATTGCAGGACAGACAACAATCGGGATGCGGGCGGCAAGGGCCACCGTTGCCAGGAGATCTTCCGCTATGCCGGAAGCCAGGCGGGCAAGGGTCTGTGCAGTAGCCGGCGCGATGAGCATGGCATCCGCTTCCCGGGACAGATTGATATGAGCCATGATTCGTTCCGAATCAGTGTCGAACATATCAAGATGCACCGGATTACCGGAAAGCGCGGCAAAAGTCAGGCTGCTGACAAAACGTTCCGCAGCCGCGGTCATTATCACTGTGACCACCGCTTCTTCACGGACCAGTTCCCGGACCCATTCCGCCGCTTTATAGGCGGCAATGGATCCGGACACCCCGAAGAGAATTTTTTTGCCCTGCAGGCCGGCCATATTGCGCAGGATTACGGGTGAACAATTTCACCAAAGGGATTCATACCCATGGCCGCCGTTTGATCCATGGTAATGTACAGGGTCAATTCGGTTCTGCCGAGAAACCCATCGGTAATGAAAATCATACAGGTCTTGTTGGGTTTGACAAATGCCAGCATGATATCCTTGGACGTGGTTTCACCCGCTAACCTCCAATTGTTGCCCTGCATGGAGCTGATCATGAAATCTTTCAGGGAAAGGATTTCAACCCGGCCTCTGTATCTCCAGATCCCGCCGCGAAAGGATTCTGTTTTTATGCCGAGAGATCCTCTTCGATCCCATTTCAGCTCGGCAGGCATACTGATATCCGTGATGTCATCGGCAAAACCGGTCACCTGAGGCAGGCCACCGGAGACCTCAATGCTCTCTTTTGGTTTTGTCGCGGCACAACCGGCCAATGTCAGTGACAGCACCAGGCCAAGGAAGACCAACAGCTTGATTCCGTTATGCTCTTTCATTCGACGTATCCTCCTTATTTCATAAAAACAAGCAGCCCCTCTCTGCAAGTGGACTCTTGACAGTACGGTACTTTTCCATCACTATGGACGTTTATCTCGGGACTACCCGCAAGCGCCGCTCTACCAACCGACTCCTGAACTGAACCGAATGACCGTCAGCCGGTATTGCGGATTCTCCGTGTAAAGAGGAGGTCTGGCCCTGCTAATGGTCCCCGGTAAGCAAAGTCAACGCCAGAGGCGGCCTGGTCAATTGTCGATGGCTCAGATAACCAGTTGTAAAAAAATAAGGTTTCGATGTCAACAAACATTCTTTGCAATGATTGAGGATTTCTCCTATATGCGGTGGCACTGACCGGGTACTGCTTCTCCACGTGCTGCGGACAGCGAGCTGCAGCTCCAATACAACCCCTTGCAATTTCGGTCCCAAGCGATGCCCATCGAGAAACACCACTCTTTCTCTGACTCTTGGTTGTCCTGTGAAAATTAACCCACCATTTGAACTATATGCCTGCGGTTCCTTTTGCCAGCGCGCCTCGATTCAGAGTACAGTAGCAATAATTTTTGGCCAGTCACCAGGTAACAGATCTTCCATTGCGCACCTTCCATGAAAAAAACTTTCCCGATTCTTCCTGTCCTGCCTGACACAATCGAACTCATCGATACACACTGTCACCTTGACATGGATGCGTATCAAAATGACCTCGATATGGTCATCCAGAGGGCGACTGATCAGGGTGTCCGTCGCATTATCACCGTCGGCATCGACGCGGCCAGTTCAAGAAAAGCCGTGAGGCTTGCCGAACGTTACCCCGGCATCTATGCCACAATCGGCTTTCACCCGCATAACGCTCGCCAGGCAACCGATGCGGCGCTGCAGCAGCTGGCCCAGCTGGCTGAAAGCAGCTCCGTGGTCGGATACGGTGAAATCGGTCTTGATTATGTCAAGAATTATGCCCCACGTGATGTGCAGATCAACGCCTTCGAACGGCAGATCCATCTGGCCCGGGAACTTGATTTACCGGTGATCATCCATGACCGGGAAGCCCACGCCGACTGCCTTGCCCTGCTTCGTGCCTGCGGCCCTTTACCCAGAGGCGGGGTGATGCACTGTTTTTCCGGTGACCTTCAACTGGCCATGGCTGCGATTGATCTGGGCCTTTATCTTTCTATTCCCGGTGTCGTCACCTTCAACGGTGCCCGCATGCTCCACGAAGTTGTCCGCACCATTGATCTCCGCTATCTTCTCCTGGAAACCGACGGGCCTTTTCTGGCACCAGTCCCCAACCGGGGCAGACGCAACGAACCAAAACTGATGCTGTATACGGCACAAATGGTGGCCGAGCTCAAACAGCTTTCCCTGACGGAGGTCGCCCGCGCAACCACGGCCAATGCCCTGCGCCTCTTTCAATTGCCCCGGGAGTACCCTGTATGATCAACGACAACCTGACCATGCTCCGTGCCGCCATAACCCAGGCGGCCCTGCAGGCGGGACGAAACCCAGCGGATATCAAACTGGTGGCGGTGAGCAAACAGGTGTCCATTGAAGGAATCCGCCGGGCCATTGCCTGCGGCCAGACCTTGTTTGGAGAAAACTATCTCCAGGAAGCCGTTGCGAAGATACCACACTGCCTGGGAGTGACCGGTTGGCATTTCATCGGCCACCTGCAAAGCAACAAGGTTGCCCAGGTGGCCAGGTTCTTTGATATGGTTGAAACCGTTGATCGGCTGAAAATTGCCATCGCGCTTGACAAGCAGGTACATTTGCTCAATAAGAACCTCTCGATTCTTATTCAGATCAATGTTGGCGGGGAAAAACAGAAATCCGGCATCTCGTGCGACGATGCTGAAAACCTCCTGCGACAAATCAGGGAGAAAACGGATCTGCCTGTACGGGGCCTGATGACCATTCCCCCCTTTTCTCCCGACCCTGAACACAGTAGGCCATATTATCGAGCAGTACGAGATCTCGCCCGACGGTTCGCCGACCGGCAGCTCTTTTCAGATAACACCAACGTCGAACTTTCCATGGGCATGTCCGGTGACTTTCCGGTGGCAATTGAGGAAGGGGCGACCATCATCCGGGTCGGAACTGCATTGTTCGGCACCAGACAACTTAAGGAGATGCAATGAACATAACCATGATCGGCACCGGCTATGTCGGCCTGGTGACCGGAACCTGCTTTGCTGAATTCGGCCACTTTGTCACCTGCGTTGATACCAATACAGAAAAAATTGCCGCTCTGCAAAAGGGAGTAATTCCCATCTATGAACCTGGGCTGGATGTGCTGGTACAGAAAAATACCACTGAAGGCAGGTTACAATTCACCAACGACATGGCTCAGGCTGTCCCCGAAGCGGAAGCGGTCTTCATTGCCGTCGGGACCCCAAGCTCACGCAGGGGTGATGGGTATGCCGACCTCTCCTATATCTTTGCGGCCGCCAGAGAGATCGCTGGTCACCTTCGGGGATATACCGTGGTCATCGACAAAAGCACGGTGCCGGTGGGAACAGCCAGACAGGTGGACAGGATTATCCGCGAGGTGAACCCACAGGCAGATTTTGATGTTGCCTCCAATCCGGAATTCCTTCGGGAAGGAGCGGCCATCAATGATTTCATGCGACCGGACAGAGTAGTTATCGGTGTTGCCTCCACCAAAGCAGAACAGGTCCTCAGGGAAATATACAACCCCCTCTATCTCCGTGATACACCAATAGTCAGCACCACCATCGAAACTGCTGAACTGACCAAGTACGCAGCCAATGCCTTTCTGGCGGTGAAGATCAGTTTCATCAACGAAATCGCCTGCGTCTGCGAATCAGTCAATGCCAATGTCATTGACCTGGCCAAGGCTATCGGCATGGATGGACGAATTGGCAGTAAATTCCTTCACCCGGGCCCGGGGTACGGCGGGTCCTGTTTCCCCAAGGATACCCTGGCACTGATGCGCATCGTGCAGGAACATGGAGAAAATGTTCGGGTGGTTGAAGCTGCTGTGGAGGTCAATGCAGCCCAGAAAGCACGGATGGTGAAAAAAATCCGCGAAATGCTCGGAGGTTCGGAAACAGGCAAGACCATAGCCGTTCTCGGCCTGACCTTCAAACCGGAAACAGACGACATGCGGGATGCACCATCAGCCACCATTCTGCCGGCACTCATGGAAAAAGGGGCCAGAATCAGGGCCCATGACCCCAAAGGTATGCACGAGGCCCGAGAGTACCTGCCCAAAGGTATCGAATATACTGAAAATGCCTACCAGGCCGCGGAAGGTGCCGACTGTCTTGTTTTGATGACGGAATGGAACCAGTACCGGGCTCTTGATCTCGAGCAATTGAAACAGAAGCTCAACGACCCGGTGTTCATCGATCTGCGTAATGTCTACGACCCGGAAACAATGCGGGCAGCAGGATTCCGCTACACCGGTGTCGGCAGGAAATAACCACCCATGGATACTCCTGAATCCATGACGGCTAAACGCTTGTTATGATCATATAATAACCTTCACTAGCCGCCCTTCCGGGCTTCCGTCCGCACGTCAGCTCCATTACCCGTAACCGTCCGATAAAGTGTCCATTAATCGAACGGTCACAGACAACAAAGCTGACGCGCGGACGATCGCTCTCGGATCCAGGATACTGTGTCCCCTCCAGTCTCAGGCGACCGGAGGGGTACAAGGTCGGATAGATCCCATATCTTCGGGAGATAAACAGTCTGGCGGTAGAGGAAAGCGATGTTGAAACGGCTGTGAGGATAGAGTTGCGGCCGCCTTGCACGACCGCAGCAAAGTTCAGATGCTGTACAAGAATTTATTTACGGCGTGAGGCACGTTTCGCCGCTTTAAGCGGATTGACCCGGATCTTGACCAAATTCACTTCCGGTTTGGCGTGGGTGGCGAAATTGCACAACCCGATTCGCCATTTTGCCGCGGGATTGAGATAGGTGTTGCAGTATTTGGCGCCCTCCGTTTCGACGATGCGCTCACATCCTTCACACTGGTCGATTACCGGCAGAAAAGAGCCATCGCCGAACTTTGCCACATCATTTGTTTGCATATTGGCAACTCCTGAAAAAATATAAACTTTTTCTTGAATCAGAAAAAATTCTTCCATACAATAAAAACAGATTGGGTCGCAAGACCCCTGTTCCCGGAAAAAATTATTTTTATAAAGGCAATTGTCTCATCTGTCAAGTTCTTATCACAGTTTCATTCTTTAAAAACTCAAGAGATTGCCTGGAGAGTTCTGCATGCCGATCTATGTCTGGAAAGGGAAAAACAGTTATGGTGAAAAACGCAAAGGTGAAATCGAGGCTGTCGATGAGGCCGGAGCCAGGGCACAACTCAGACGTTTACGGATTGAAAACCCGACCATCAAAGAAAAACCCAAAGACCTCTTTGAAAACATAAACCTCTTCAAACCCAAGGTCTCAGGCAAGGATCTGGTCATCTTTACCAGGCAGTTGTCCACCATGATCGATGCCGGACTTCCCTTGGTGCAGTGCCTGCAGATTCTGGGAAAACAGCAGGCCAATCCAACCTTTCGCAAGGTGCTCACTACTATCCAGAATGACGTGGAAACCGGCACGACCCTGGCCGATTCGATGCGGAAACATCCCGCCGTTTTTGACAGCCTGTACGCCAACATGATCGAGGCCGGCGAGTTAGGCGGTATCCTGGACACCATCCTTTCCCGATTGGCCGTTTTCAAGGAAAAAGCCATGGCATTGCAGAAAAAAATCAAAGGGGCCATGACCTACCCCGTTATCTGCCTGGCGATTTCTATTTTAATTCTCATTGTTATCCTGGTCTTTGTTATCCCGGTCTTTGTCGAGATGTTCGCCAGCATGGATGCGGCCCTGCCAGCTGTCACCCTGCTGGTGGTCAACATGAGCGAATTCGTGCAGAATAATATTATTTACATGGTGATCTTCGCCATCCTCCTCTTTTATGGATTTAAAAAATTGTACAACACGGAAAAAGGCCGGCTGCGTATCGACGCCATGACCCTCAAGGCCCCGGTGATCGGCCAACTGACCAGAAAAGTAGCTGTATCCAAATTTACCCGGACCTTGAGCACCATGCTCCAGAGTGGTGTACCGATTCTCGATGCCCTCAATGTCGTGGCCAGGACCTCGGGGAACAAGATCATCGAGCGTGCTGTTTTCCGTGTTTCCGAAAGCATCGCCGAAGGTCGCCCTATCGCCGAACCACTGGAGGAAACCGGTGTTTTTCCCAACATGGTGGTGCAGATGATCAATGTTGGTGAATCGGTGGGCGCACTGGATACCATGCTGGAAAAAATCGCCGATTTCTATGATGAAGAGGTCGATCAGGCTGTTGCCAACCTGACGGCCATGATCGAACCCTTCATGATGGTTTTTCTTGGTGGCATGATTGGTGGACTTGTAGTAGCAATGTATCTGCCGATCTTCCAGATGGCTGGAAACATCTGATCCCCCAAAAAGCACAGGAGCGTACAGCGTTATGAGCGAAATTACCGGTATACTGGCCCGAGAAATACTTGATTCAAGAGGCAATCCCACCGTGGAAGTCGAGGTCTGTCTCGAAACAGGGGTCAAGGCACAGGCTGCAGTCCCCTCCGGCGCATCGACCGGAACCAGAGAGGCTTTGGAAATGCGGGATGGAGATGCCGGCCGGTATGGCGGCAAGGGTGTCCGCCGGGCGGTGGACAATGTCAACGAGACCATCGCCCCGGCTCTGCTCGGCTTCGAATCCTCGGAACAGGTGGTGATCGACAACGCCATGCTGGAACTTGACGGCACCGTCAACAAAGAACAGCTTGGGGCCAACGCTATTCTCGGTGTCTCCATGGCCGTTGCCAAAGCCACGGCCATGGAACTGGATCTGCCGCTGTACCAGTACCTGGGCGGGGTGAACGCCAAAACCCTCCCCGTACCCATGATGAACATCTTGAACGGCGGTGCCCATGCCGACAACAACGTCGATATACAGGAGTTCATGATCCTTCCCGCCGGCGCACCATCGTTTGCAGAGGCTCTGCGCATGGGCACCGAGACCTTCCATGCCTTGAAATCAGTGCTGAAAAAACGAGGCCTGCAGACCGCCGGCGGCGATGAGGGCGGATTTGCCCCTAACCTACGTTCCAATGAAGAGGCAATGGAGGCAATCCTGGAAGGCATTGTCCAGGCCGGCTATTCGCCTGGACAAGATATCTTCATCGGTATTGATGCGGCGGCCAGTGAATTTTATTCTTCCCAGGACAACGTCTATATCCTGGGAGCGGAGAAAAGCCCGAAAAAATCAGCCGCGGAAATGATCACTTTTTATACTGACTGGGTCAACAAATACCCGCTGATCACCATCGAAGACGGGCTGGATGAATCCGACTGGTCGGGATGGCAGGAACTGACCAAAGCGCTGGGCGAAAAAATCCAGCTGGTGGGCGACGATATTTTCGTCACCAATACCAGCATACTGCGCAAAGGCATTAAGGACGCCATTGCCAACTCGATCCTCATCAAGCTCAACCAGATCGGTACGGTCACGGAAACCATCGATGCTGTGGAAATGGCTCATAGGGCTTCATACACCGCGGTCATCTCGCATCGCTCCGGTGAAACCGAGGACGCGACCATCGCCGACCTGGCGGTGGCCCTGAATACCGGACAAATTAAAACCGGTGCACCGTCACGAAGCGATCGGGTTGCCAAATACAATCAATTATTACGCATCGAAGCTGAACTGGGTCCAGCCGCTCGCTTTGCCGGCACGGATGCCTTTTTCTTTCTTCCTAAAACAGCGTCTTGACAAGCAACCGTATTTGTTCCTATTATACGCCTTGAAAAGACGAACCACAGTCCCTTAACGTGGCACCAAGGAGAAAGCATCATGACGCTGACCAAGGCAGATCTCGTGCAGCAGGTCTACAAGACCCATCCCAATCTGACTAAATCACAATCCACCGAGTCAGTGGAAACCTTTTTATCGTTATCCAAAGAGTCTCTGATCATGGGAGAAGACCTGCTGCTCAGCGGATTTGGGAAATTCAATGTCAAGGATAAAAAATCCCGTCGGGGCAGAAACCCGCAAACCGGCAGCGAACTGACCCTTGACGCCAGACGGGTGGTCACTTTCAAGCCATCGGGGATTCTCCGTTCCCGTATCAACTCGGACTGAATCAAGCTTACCTGTCACCAGCGGTCCATCGCGCGGACTATCAGGCTGCTGTGCCCAGGATATGTCCCAGGATCCGTGAGCGTTCGTCCGCCCGGGCAACAAAGTTGACGTGCGGACGAACGCCCCGAAAGGTGGCTGATGAAGGTTAGCCTCAAGGGAGCTGCTGTAATTATATTATAATTGCAGCAAGATATATCAACAACAAGAGTCCAGCCTGCACGGATCAAGGGTACAGAGCACTTCAACCCTTCGTGTGTACCCGGTCACCGGGGACACCTGAGCCTGCCTTGATAACCTCTTTTTCGGCCACAGCCCCCTCATGTTTCTTTTTCCCGTGGAACCGCCGCAGTACTGCTTCCGCACCATCAATTTACATTCGGTCGATTTTCCGGACAGTTTTCTTCGTGACCTCCACGATGGCCACATTGAAGAACCAGTGCTTGATTCTATCCGTGTCCTCGGACAGCTCCATCCTCTGCCCGTCCATGAGCAGGCCAACGGTTCCTATCATTTGCTGGGGGGCTATGCTTCTTTTATTGTCCTCAAGAACCTTGGCCTGGAAACATGCTTCGCCCAGATTCTGCCCGACTCCACACCACCGTTCACCTTGTGCGCTGTTCAAATCCTTCATGACCTGCCAGCCTGTCGGGCCAACCTCATTCTCCAGGCCTATATCCTCCGCCAGGCGCATCAATACCTGACCAGGAACGAGCTGTCATCCATACTCGCCCTGCTGGGATATCGCCTGAACAGTCCTAAGGTCAGCGACATCACAGGCCTTCTCAATCTTGATTTTGAAGCAGTCCGTGGCCTGTACCGGGGTCTTCTTTCCCTTAAGACAGGAAAGCAACTGGCCAGGCATTCCCGGGAGGATCAGCGCTGCATGGTCCACCTGATCACCACCTACCGGCTCGGCGGTTCAAAGCAGCAGAAACTGATTGAGCTGCTCACGGAATTATCCTTGCGTGACCATTGTTCGGCAAGGCACTTCATCGACGAATGGCGCGAGAGCTGTCAGGTGGTGTCCGAGAACATGCCGCAGCAGATACAGAATTTGTTGGCGTTTCTGTCTGCCAGAAGCGCTCCGGCCAGCACCAGGGCAAAGGAAGACTTTGAGCAATTGGTCCACCAGCTGCGGCCGCCGAACGGCATGACCATTGACCACAGCCTCTCTTTTGAAGACGAGCGGCTGGTTGTCCACCTCGACTTTGCCGACAAGGAAGCGTTGCTGGAAAAATGGGAACAGCTCAAGGAGATCATGGCCGGGGTATACATAAAAGGTAGGTAGTGCCTGACCAGCCGTCACGGATTCAGGGAGGTGTGTGGGCGAAGGGAACCGCGATAGAGAGGTTCTGTTTCGATGAGTACATGTACAGCGCAGCAAGGATGCAGGGAACAGAGCCGATTTTGGAAGCCACTGATGAGCAGGGCTTTGATGTCCCAGGTGGTTTGCAAGAACCCCTGGTTAGCAGACGATACGAAACTCCGGTCGAATCAGGCCACGGACAAGGATATCATCTCCCAGGGTTTGAACAGTGGGATGACTGAAGATGGTGGTTGCCGGTCGACGTTCGAGATGAAAACCTTCGACCAGAGGTGTGCCCAGATCGCCGATGATAAAGGGGGCGTACAACAGCAGTAATTCATCGACCAATCCTTGCCCCCAGACAGCTCCGTGAACTCTGGCCCCACCCTCGACCAGAACAGAGGTGCAATCATTTTCACCCAGGAAACGAAACACGGCCATAAGATCGAGCCGTTGTGTCATATCCACGGGTATGCGCACAACCCGGGCCCCACTATCGTTGAGCTGGGCTTCCTTCTCGCGGCATGCGGTTTCGCTGCAGAACACCCAGGTTTGCGCCGCCGAGTCCTGCCTCAGCATGTGCGCATTCGGCGGCAACCGTAAGCTGCCATCGAGAATAACCCGCAGAGGGTCCCTGGTATCCACAGAACCGATTAACCTGGTGGTGAGGCTGGGGTCATCGATGAGGGCTGTATCCACGCCGATGAGTATGGCATCGGTTTGATTGCGCAAACGGTGCACATATTCCTTTGCCTGTGGCCCGGTCAGCGGTTCGCCCTGCCCCCGCCTGCGGGTTATTCTACCATCAAGGCTCAACCCCGCCTTCATGACGATCCATGGCAGCCCGGTGCCGCTATGCTTGATAAAAGGATGATTCAAGGCCCGGCACTGCTCTTCCAGCACACCGGATCGGACTTCGATCCCCTGCTGATGGAGAAATTTCGCCCCGCCTCCTCTCACTCTCGGATTGGGATCCTCCATGCCGATAACGACCGTGGCAAGGCCTGAAGCGAGAATTGCCTCGGTGCAGGGAGGGGTCCGACCGCGATGACGACAGGGTTCCAGGGTGACATACAAAACACCACCACGAGCCCGTTGGCCGGCATCGGCAATGGCATGAATCTCTGCATGGGGCGAACCAGCCTTTTGGTGATAGCCCCGGCCAACCACTTCACCCTGTTGAACGATAACCGCTCCCACAGACGGGTTGGGAGACGTTCGACCCAAGCCTTTTTCCGCCTCAAGCAGGGCCAGATGCATGTACCGGCTATCCTGATTTTCCATCCAAGTCACCTGCCGTTATCAGTGTTTTCCCTGTTCGCCGAGGAAAAGTTTCAACTCTTCCATGAACTCATTGACATCTCTGAATTGCCGATACACTGAAGCGAAACGGACATACGCGACCTCGTTCAGATTGGGCAGAGACTCCATGACCCACTCGCCGATCTGCCGGGTGGAGATCTCTTTGCCGCCATAATCCTGGAGCTTCTGTTCAATGGCATCGACAAAAGTATCGATGTCGGCCATGCTCACCGCCAGTTTTTCACAGGCTTTTTCCAGACCCGCGACGATCTTGCCCCGATCCCAGGGTTCTCTTCTGCCATCTTTTTTGATCAGCATCGGCAACATTAATTCAATCCGCTCATACGTGGTGAATCGTTGCTGACATGAAGTACATTCACGACGACGTCTGGTGATGGTTTTGTCCTTGTTGATTCTGGAATCAATGACCTTGCTGTCAAGATGACCGCAATAGGGACACTTCATGAAGACTCCTTACACCTGTGAAATGCAGCTGGAGACGATACTTCTCTACACGTTTCTGCACGGTAGATGTGCTGGTTGGGCATGAAACGCTCTCGGGTCCAGGAAATAAAAAAAACCGGCAGCCATGATCAGCGTGCCGGTGGTAAAGAGGTCGGAACCGAGTGCGTACGGGTTACCCCATCAAGGCGATCCTGCGCTGATGACGGCCACCAGTAAAAGCGGTTTCGACCCAGATCCCGACTATGTCCAAGGCAAGGGAGACCCCAAGGACCCTCCCTCCCAGACAGAGAACATTGGCATTATTGTGCTCCCGACTCATCCGGGCGGTGAAGGCCTCGTGGCAAAGGGCAGCCCGAATATGGCGATGACGATTGGCTGCCATGGACATACCAATACCGGTGCCACAGATCAAGATACCGGCATCTGAGCGACCGGCAAGAATCTCGGCACAGACCTGATTGGCAAAATCCGGATAATCCACCGAATCTTCCGAGTGACATCCGACATCGTTGACCAGGTGTCCATGGTTGCTCAAAAAGGCGATGATTTCTCTTTTCAGGGCAATTCCACCGTGGTCACAGCCTATGGCAATATGCATTACTTTTTACCAGCGCAGGGTTTTCAGGTAAACCGGCGGAGAATGATCACCCCGTTGGTCCCCCCAAAACCAAACGAATTCGACATGGCCACGTTGACCTTCTGCGAACGGGCTACATTGGGTACGTAGTCAAGATCACATGACGGGTCCGGAGTCTGCAGGTTGATTGTGGGTGGAATGGCACCATGATGAATGGTCAAAGCTGTAAAAGCGGCCTCGATCCCACCTGCTGCACCCAACATATGCCCGGTCATGGATTTGGTGGAACTGATGGCCAGTTGACCGGCATGGGCACCGAAAACCGTTTTTATCGCCTGGGTCTCACATTTATCATTGAGAGGCGTTGACGTACCATGCGCATTGATATAATCGACGTCCTCCGGGTTGAGTTCCGCATCTCTCAGGGCTGCGGCCATGCAACGGGCGGCACCTTCTCCATCCTCGGGAGGTGCGGCAATATGGTAGGCGTCACTGGTCTGACCATAACCGATTATTTCGGCGTAGATGGTAGCCCCTCTTTTTCTGGCCGCCTCCATTTCCTCGAGAACCAGCATTCCAGCCCCCTCGGAAATAACAAATCCGTCCCGGTCCAGGTCAAAGGGTCGCGAAGCTGCCAATGGTTCGTCATTCCGTGTTGACAGGGCCTTCATCGCACTGAATCCGCCAACGGCCAGGGGACAGATAACCGATTCGGCCCCTCCGGTTATGACCGCGTCACAATCCCCGTAGGCGATATGACGAAAGGCCTCGCCCACGGCATGGGTACCGGCGGCGCAGGCCGTTGTCTGGGTTAAATTAGGCCCCTTGCAGCCGATCCACATGGAGATGTGCCCCGAAGCCATGTTGGGAATGACCCTGGGAATAAAAAACGGGGTGATCTTCCGTGGTCCTCGATTGACGAGAACAGTATGATATTCTTCAATGGTGGGCAGCCCGCCCATACCACAGCCGGTAATGACACCGACCCGGTGGACATTGGCATCGGTGATCGACAGGCCGCTGTTTTTCCAGGCGATGTCAGCGGCGGCAACAGCGTACTGAACAAAGGCATCGAGGTTTTTTGCCTGTTTTTTCTCGAACCAGGCCTCGACCTCAAAGTCCTTGACCTCGGCGGCAATCCGCGAGGCCTGGTCAGAGGCATCAAAGCGGGTAATAGGTCCAACCCCGCTTCGTCCATTGATCAGAGCGTCCCACGTTTGTTCGGTCCCGGTTCCCAACGGGGTGACCAGTCCTACTCCTGTAACAACGACCCGTCGCTTCACTTGCCCTGCCTCGTCCTATCCTTGAATTTTTGCAACGTAGTCGATGGCATTCTGTACGGTGAGAATCTTTTCCGCCTCTTCGTCCGGAATCTCGACATCGAATTCCTCTTCCATGGCCATGATCAGCTCGACCAGATCAAGGGAATCGGCCCCCAGGTCATCGACAAACGATGCTCCGGGAACAACCTTGTCCCGATCAACACTGAGCTGTTCAACTATAATATCGATCATTTTTGCTTCGACTGCCATTGGTATTCTCCTCAAAATAAGCTTGTTGATTTTTTTTATGTGGTATCAGACGATGTCCATGATCCTGGATATCGCTCTTTAGATTTCAATGTCCCATATACATCCCGCCATTGACATGCAGGGTCTGACCGGTAATGTAATTACCGTCAGGTGATGCCAGGAACCCCACCGATGCAGCAACATCTTCAGGTGTTCCCAGTGTTCCCAGAGGAATCTGTGCCTTGAGCGCCTCCTGGGCGTCTTCGGGAAGTCCATCGGTCATATCGGTGATGATATACCCGGGTGCGACACAGTTCACAGTGATATTTCGACCGGCCAGTTCCCTGGCCATGGATTTGGTCAGGCCGCTCAGGCCGGCCTTGGCGGCACCATAATTGACCTGGCCGCCGTTGCCGACAAAACCGACGACGGAAGAGACATTGATGATCCTTCCCCGCCTGTTTTTCATCATGGTTTTCATCACGGCCTTGCTGCAGAGAAAAGCGCCCTTGAGGTTTGTATCGAGCACGCTGTCCCAGTCCTCTTCCTTCATGCGCGCCATCAGGCCATCACGGGTGATTCCTGCATTATTGACAAGAATATCAATACGGCCATGGGAGGCAATAATTTCCTTGATCTGCTCCTGAACAGCCTGAGCATCGGCCACATCGAAACGGACCGTAAAACCCTTGCCACCCTGCTCCTGTATTTGTCGAAGCGTTTCCTCGGCTGCGGCAGGGTTGGCGACATAATTTATGCCGACCTCGGCTCCCATGGAGGCCAGCCGAACGCAGATGGCCCGGCCTATCCCCCGGCTGCCGCCGGTCACCAGGGCTATGGTCTTGTCCAAAATCATTTTTTGACCTCCCGTAACCGTTTGATCAACTCAGGGATAACCTCGTACAGGTCACCCACCACACCATACGTGGCTATATTGAAAATCGGTGCATTCTGATCGCGATTGATGGCCACAATGGTCTCCGCGGACTGCATGCCTACTGCATGCTGCACAGCACCGGAAATGCCACAGGCAATGTAGAGCTTGGGAGCAACAGTTTTACCAGTCTGCCCGACCTGGTGGGGATACGGTATCCAGCCGGAGTCAACCGCAGCCCGGGAAGCAGCGACCGCACCGCCGAGTTCATCGGCCAATTCGCGGATCAGGGCAAAACCTTTTTCCGAATCAAGCCCCCGGCCGCCGGCAACCAGCGTCTCCATCTCCTGTATGTTCACCTGATCTTCGGTATTGTGGACCGATTCCAGCACCTCGACCCTGGATTGCAGAATCTCTTCGGCCAGTTCAAGCCGAATGATGGATCCGCTGCGTGAGGGGTCCGGTTGCGCCGGCGCCATCACTTTTGGCCGGACGGTCGCCATCTGCGGTCTGGTATGGGGGCACTCAATGGTTGCCATGATGTTGCCGCCGAAGGCGGGACGGGTCTGCAACAGCATACCGTCCGACTCTCTGATTTCCAGCCGGGTGCAATCTGCGGTCAGACCGGCATCGATGACTGTAGCCACATAGGGAACAACGGAACGCCCCATGGCTGTTGCGCCGGCAAGGACCACCTCGGGTTTCTGTGCGCGGATCACCTGTGCCAGTACAGCGGC
This sequence comes from Desulfobulbus alkaliphilus, assembly GCF_016918545.1. GTDB lineage: Bacteria > Desulfobacterota > Desulfobulbia > Desulfobulbales > Desulfobulbaceae > Desulfobulbus > Desulfobulbus alkaliphilus. The sequence continues at coordinate 107,493 of NZ_JAFFQC010000002.1, forward strand.
ATGGACATCCTCGTGAAACTGTTCCAGCACAGGACTTTCAGCGAGATAAACGATATCCGCTCCGGAAGCGATGAGAGAATCGGCATGCCGGCTGACATCTCCTCCGGCGATCACGACCGAGAGCTGTACTCCCCGTTGGTCGGCAAGCCTCCTGCCGACCCCAAGCAATTCATAACTGACCGGAGCAACGATCCCGCGTCGGTACTCGGCAAAGACAAGAATTCCGGCATATTCATCAAGACCCTCCTGGATTCTTCTCTCTGCGACTTCAATACGCAACGCGTCATCAGGGCAGTTTTCGACACAGGCTCCGCAAAGGGTGCAGGCCTCATTGACAACGGCAAGGTCATCGGTAACCACAATAGCGGCAAAAGCACAGCTCGCCTCACAGAGACCGCAGCCGGAGCATTTTTCCTTATCGATTATAAGCATGGGAATAGATACTATTAAGGAGATGTAAAGCGCTTGTTGTCTAGAGGTGGTTTTTCAGGCATGCCACCAGTTGTTCGACCTGTTGCTGGACGTTTCCCGAAAACATCATGCGATCCCCACGGGCTTCCGGCGAAAAGACCCGGACAACCTGTGTGGGTGATCCGGTCAGCCCGATACACAGTGGATCCGCACCGATGTCAGCAGCGGACAATTGTCTGATGGTCGCTTTTTTCGCTTTCATCTTGCCTTTGAGCGAGGCGACTCGCGGTTCATTGATATCCTTGACAACAGTGAGCAATGCCGGCAGTGGCAGACGGACCACATCATAGCCGTCATCCATCATCCGTTCTACCTCGATGGCATCCCTGGAGACATGTCGGGTTTTCTGCACACAGGTTACATAGGGAATCTGTAACCGGCAGGCCAGCCCGGGGCCAACCTGGGCTGTATCACCGTCAATGGCCTGTTTGCCGCAGAGAATGAGATCGAATGCTCCCAAGGCCTGCGCAGCAAAGGCCAAAGTGTAGGCAGTAGCCCAGGTGTCGGCACCGGCAAAAGCCCGGTCGGAGACGAGAACGCCTTCATCGGCACCGCAGGCAATGGCTTCCCGCAAAACGGCTTCGGCCTGGGGAGGACCCATGGTGATCACGCTCACCATGCCACCCAGCTGTTCTCGAATGGCCACAGCCTCTTCCAGAGCATGGCGGTCATAGGGATTCATGATCGAATCGACACCTTCACGTGCCAGGGTGTTGGTGACAGGGTCAAGACGTACGTCTTTGGCGTCTGGAACCTGTTTGATACAGACAAGTAGCTTCATTATCCGACGTTGCTCAGGAATATTCTTTGTTCAGCTCCTGGCCGATAACATTGCGCTGGATCTGATTGGTCCCTTCATAGATCTGCAGAATCTTGGCATCCCGCATCATTTTTTCCACCGGATATTCTTTCATGTAGCCATAACCTCCCAGGACCTGGACAGCATCGGTGGTCACTTTCATGGCCATATCGGTGGCAAAGACTTTGCACATCGACGAGGCTTTGGACATATTCTTGGGGTGAGCGTCAATATGCCGAGCCGCTGCATACACAAGCGCGCGACCGGCTTCAACCTGAATGGCCATATCAGCCAGCATATGCTGCACAGCCTGGAAGGCAATAATAGGTTTACCAAACTGGACCCGTTGCTTGGCATAGACGACCGCCTCGTCAAGGGCGGCCTGAGCCAGGCCGATACCCAGCGAGGCAATCCCCGGTCGGGAAACATCCAAGGTTTTCATGACCGTGATAAATCCGGTGCCCCTTTTGCCTACAAGTCGGTCCTTGGGAATGCGGCAATCTTTAAGAATCAATTCACGGGTTGCAGAGGAGCGTATCCCCATCTTGTCTTCTTTTTTTCCATACGAAAAACCGGGATCCCCGTCTTCAACTACAAAAATTGAGGCACCCCGCGCCCCTTTACTCGGATCGGTCAGGGCAATGATCGTGTAGATCTGCGCTTCCCCGCCATTGGTGATCCACTGTTTTGTCCCGTTGAGGACCCATTCGTCCCCGTCCAGAACCGCCGTGGTTTGAATACCGGATGCATCGCTGCCGGCGTTGGCCTCGGTCAGTCCGAAAGCCGCCCATCGGGTGCCTGCGGCAATATCCGGAAGATACTTTTGTTTCTGCTCATCGCTGCCCGCTATGAGCACCGGAAAAATACCAAGGGCACTGGCAGCAAAGCTGGTGGCCACCCCCACGCAGCCACGGGCAAGCTCTTCCATGGCCAGAACAATTTCATAACAGCCGCCGCCAAACCCTCCATATTCCTCGGGGACAAAGATGCTGAACAGATCAGCCTTGGCAATATCTTGAAGAATTTCTTTGGGAAATTCGTTTTTTTCATCTAATTCCGCCCGCACTGGAATAATTTTTTCATTGGTGATTTCGCGGGCGGTATCAATGATCATCTGTTGGTGTTCAGTAAAAAAATAGTCCACTACGTCTCTCCTTAACTCTTACCACCGCATGAGCAGCGACCCCCAGGTGAGGCCACCGCCAAAGGTACACAACAGAACAATTTTTCCGCGCACCAACCTTCCTTGCCTGTTGGCTTCATCAAGGGCGATGGGAATACTGGCAGCGGAGGTATTACCATATTTATCAACATTTATGAAAACTTTTTCTTCAGGGACGCCGAGACGGTCCCTGAGGTTTTTTAGAATGCGAATGTTGGCCTGATGGGGAATCATCAAACTGATATCGTCCACACCGATGGCGTGCGAGGTCAGCAGACTGTTCACGGACTCAGCCATCAAGCGAACGGCATATTTGAAGATATCACTGCCGTTCATCTGGATAAACGCTCCCTGCCAATCCTCACGCTGCAAATCCGGATTACGACTTTCCGGGCTGTCCATGAACAACAGTTTCCACAATCTACCATCGGCATGGAGATTGGTGCCGAAAATGCCCCGCCCGTCACCGCAACCGCTGAGTACGGCGGCTCCGGCTCCGTCACCGAACAGCACGCAGGTGTTTCGATCTGCCCAGTTCACCCGAGCGGAAAGGGTTTCAGCGCCAATGAGAAGAATCTTCATGTCCGGACGGCTGTGGATATAATTACGAGCGAGATCGAGACCGTAGGTGAATCCGGCACAGGCAGCATTAATGTCGTAGGCAAAGGCATTGACCGCGCCAAGTTCAGCCTGGACAAAACAGGCCGTGGACGGCATGATCATGTGCGGCGAGATGGTGGCGACTACAATGAGGTCAAGTTCCTCGGGCTGAATTCCTGCATCAGCGAGGGCACGCCGCCCGGCGGAGGTCGCCAGTTGGTAATTCTGTTCATTTGTCCCAGCGATCCTGCGCATGCGGATCCCGGTCCGTGAGGTTACCCACTCATCGCTGGTGTCCACCACCTGCTCGAGTTCGGCGTTGGTGAGGATACGTTCGGGCAGGCTGGAACCGGTGCCAAGAATAACGGCTTTTTTCATGTATACCCTGTATTACGCCGCATATTCGTTCAGGGAACCGACAATAGCGTCGTTTACCCCATTGCGGACCATTGTTGCGGCAACTTCAATAGCATTGCGGATAGCGATGGCATTCGAGGCGCCGTGACAGATAATGCCGGTGCCGTTAATCCCAAGCAATGGTGCTCCGCCGTACTCGGCATAATCAACTTTCCTTTTAAAAGCGGCAAAGGCCTTGCGAATGAACAGATATCCCAACTTGGCACGCCAGGTGTTCATGATCTCCTGCTTGAGCATCTGCATAGCGGCCTCTGCCAGCCCTTCGCTGATTTTCAAAGATATATTGCCGACAAAACCGTCACAGACAATGACGTCCACATCTCCTTTGTAGACATCCCGCCCTTCGACGTTGCCGATAAAATTAAGCGGACTTCTTTTCAGGAGCTCATGCGCTTCCTTGACCAGAGCATTTCCTTTCCCTGTTTCCTCGCCTATACTCAGTAAACCGATGCGCGGACGTTCGAAATCATGCAGCAGTCGGGAGCAGGATGATGCCATGACGGCAAACTGGTACAGATGCTGAGGACGACAATCGACATTGGCACCGATATCCATCAGCATGACAGGTTTTTTCAGGGTCGGGAAAAAACTGGCAATGCCCGGCCGGATAATTCCGGGCAAACGTCCAAGTTTTTTGACGGCTGCAGCCATGGTGGCCCCGGAATTTCCGGCTGACACCAACGCCATGGCCTGACCGTCTCGCACCAGGTCAAAGCCGACCACCACGGTCGCCTCTTTCTTTTTGCGGACCGCATCCACAGGAGACTCGTCCATGGTGATCACATCGGACGCATGGTGGACGGAGATTCTCTCGAGCAGCTCACCTTTTCCGCCGGCTTTTTCAGTGAGCCGCGGTTCTAAAACCGAGCGGGGACCAACCAGAATAACACTGAGTTCGTTTTGCTCCTGGACAGCGGCTAAGGCGCCCAGGATTGCCATCTCAGGCCCCCGGTCGCCTCCCATTGCATCAAGGGCTATCCTCACTGTGGTGCCTAATTAATATCTTCCTCGAGTTGAACCACACTTCGGCCCCTGTACATACCGCATCCTCCACAAAGTCGATGCGACATTTTCGGCTCACCACATTCGGGACAATTGCCGATATCAGGTGCACGTAATGCGTCATGAGCCCGGCGCTGTCTGGTCCGCGAACGTGAGTGTCTTCTTTTCGGTAAAGCCATTGCCATCCTCCATCTTATCGATGACGCATACCGTTCCGTATCACTAACAGACGGTATGGGCCACTGTATATAGTTTTTATTCTTTTCTATTTTTCAATTGAGCGAGCACTGCGAAAGGCGAATGCTCCTGCCTGATTGTACAGCTGCATTGCTCCTGATTCATATTGACGCCACAGCGGGGACAAATCCCCAGACAAGAATCGGCACAAAGGGCTTTAACGGGAAGTGCCAGATATACCTGCTGCCGGAGGATATCGTCAAGATCAATAACCGGTTCTTCCAGCACGATGGTGTCCAGGTCCTTCAGACAGTACTCCTGGTCTTGCTCATCATGGAACTGTTCGGGTGCCATGACAAAAAATTGCTGCCATTCGACCTGCATCTCGAAATGAAAAGAGGTGAGGCAACGGTCGCATACCAAGGTCAAGGGGCCGCTCAGCTTGCCCTGGAGAGCGACTTTATCATCATCCCCGCGCAACACCACACAATTCGCCTGGATTGGACCGGCAACAGTGAAATCCTGGTGAGCGGTCAGTCCTGGTATCTCCCGAATCGCATAGCTAATCCCCTGGGAGGGTATTTCATCAAACCGAATACGCATGCCCGATCAGCCAACCGACAGAATTGATTTTGCAAAAACTAGAAAATATACAAAAATAATAAAATTATCGCCATCTAAAAATGGAAGAGAAGGAGAGAAACGCACCAACACGGCAAAATGAGATCAATATGAGCAAAGGGCTGAAAAAATATCAGGGAAGGGACTGAGAAAGGTTAGGACTTCCGAAAGGCTGAGCAACAAGGGGTATGCATCCGGTCACTGCCAGCGCAGCGCAAACAGCATGACCGACTTTGATCCTGACCGGTGCACAGATCAATCAAGGCCGGAACCTGGACTTGATTGATCAGCCATATGTATAAGTGGGACTCGACCATCGCCCCCAGGCTTGGATAGTGGAGGCGGTCCACCACAGCCCCTGCAGGCGGGCGGCCTTGGCATAAAGAAACAGGGAGGTATTATCCGTGACGGCTGTACTCTTGGTTGAGTTTTATTTTTCTGTAATCAGGTTATCATTGCAACGGAATCCTTGAAAAACCTTTCACCCTCGGCCCTGCGGGGCGTGCGGACGCGCGCCATATTCATTGACTGTAACCGTTCGATAAAGTCTAGTTTTATCATACGGTCCCAGACAATGAAGCTGAGGCAAGGGCGGACGCTCACGAATCCAGAGAAAGACACTGCCGCATCTGCCGGCAGAACCATTCAGGTTGCTTCCCTCTTGCCGCCATCCAGCTCATCAATCCTTTCTTCAAGCTTCCTGATAAGACCAATGTACCCATGCCGCCTGATGATCTCCCGGAACTGCTCCATGTAATTACGGACCAAGCTCACCCCTTCAGCAACTATGTCGTAGGCCATCCAGCGGTCCTCTTGCAAATGCATGATGTAGGAGACATTATAGGACCGATCTCGATCAACCAATATTGTCTGCACTTCGGCCCGGTCTCCCCGGATGCGTTGCCCTACGAACTCAACTTCCTGGCCCGAATAGTCATCGATTCTATCTATATAGGCGTATTGAAGCAACTGGGTAAAAAGTGTGACAAATTGTTCCCGCTCCTCGGCGTCGATATTGCGCCAATGAGGTCCAAGAACTCTTCTGCTCATCTCGTAAAAATCGAATCGTTCACGAACCAGTTCCACCAGAATCTCACTCTGCTCCTTTCTCGACAGAGTATACAACTCAGGATCGTTGAGCGTTTCAGTGACTTTTTGCAGAAATGGACGGAGCTGTTCGATCGGATCCTGGACGGCCAAAGCAGAGAGCGGTTGACACAGCATGCTGATGAAAGCAAAACTGAACAACAGGGCGCGAAAAGAACAGGGAAAATTTTGTGCCATGCAAAGAGGTCCTATCAATCGTATTCCAGGTAATTTGTATGGTCAGTAAAAAGTCGAAAAATGTACAGGTGCACAGACTATGTGGATGGATGCATATCAACTACACCACAATCTTTTGAGCATTGATCTTGAAAACAGGACTTTTTATGACTTCATCATTTTTGCTGTCAGGTCACTCGTCCAACTCGAAAAAATCCACCCTCCTTTCCCGCATCTGGAAGTACCCGTTACGAAAAGCTACATAGGGATCAAAACTCATGGCTTTGAGACGTTCGTACTCTCCAAGGTGCAGTGAGGTGCGGTTAACCGTGTTTACAGTGTACACCGAGGTTGCAGTTTTCAAATCATCGTTCCAAGGATAGTAGGTGGTAACGGCCACGATGTCAACCATGCTGCCGCTGAAATCACGAAGAGTCGACGGCCCCATGAAGGGCACGACCAGATAAAACCCATCTCCCACCCCCCAAACCGACAGTGTTTCTCCAAAGGATGCCCGGACCGGGGCCAATCGAAACTCATTGGATGCGGGATCCGCCAGACCGAAAACACCGAAAACGGTATTGATAAAAAACCGGCCGAGTGCTCGACCGGAATCACGGAATCTTCCCTGCAACAGACAATTGGCCGAACGGACGGGTTCTCCGAGATTATGGAAAAAATTCGCCACACAACCCCTGATATCCGCAGGGACCACCTTGCTGTAGCCGGTGGCTACTGGGTTCAGTACCCAGATATAGACGATATCGTTAAAGGTAAAAATAACCCGATTCAATGGTTCCAATGGATCATTGGGCAGGGCAAATTCCTCGTAGCTCGCATCATCGAGAAAATCAAAAGCCTGACAGGTCCCGGCCCCGACGAGTAGTGCCGCCAGCATCAGCGGCAGAACCAACCGCAGTGAAAAAAACTGTGTCCATTTCAGCTTCATTATTGCAAATCCTGCTTAATTGCCGACTTGTCCAAAGGCAAATTGTGAGATAAGCGACTCGATATCAATGGCTGGTTCAGTATCCCAGATCAAGCCGCCGGGTTGATGAAACTCTTCATCACCCCCCAGGGTGATCTGAATGAATTTGTCGCCTATTATGCCCTGGGACTTGATGGATGCCATGGAATCCAACGGTATCTGGATATTCCGGTCGATCTGCAGCGTCACCAGGGCCATATGATCCTCATTCAGCCTGAGATGACCGACCCGGCCCACTGTCACCCCGGCAATCTGGACATCAGCACCGGATTTGAGTCCGGAAATATTGCTGAATTCCGCCTCCAGGGCATAGTGCCTTGCTCCGGTCAGCCAGGGCACATCACCCAATTTCAAGGCCAACCAGCCAAAGGCTAGAAAACCTGCCACCAGAAAACAACCGACAAGTATCTCTATACGCGTATTCGCCATCACTGCTTCTCCTGCTTCTCGTTGCTCAACTGTTGCCCCATGACCATCAGGGCAAATTCTCGAATAAACCGCTTCTGGGATCGACCGATCTGATCGGCATCGGTAAAAACATCAAATTCTCCCTTATTCAACAGGACAATCTGATTGGCGAGGGAAAAGACCTGGGGTATATCGTGACTGACTATGACAGCGGTATACCCAAGTCGCTGCTGCGTTGTGGTGAACAGTTCATAAATCTCCCGGGTCATGACCGGATCGAGCCCGGTGGTGGGTTCATCAAAAAGGACGATCTCGGGATCGAGTTGCAGTGCTCGCGCCAGGCCAACACGCTTCTTCATCCCGCCACTGAGTTGAGCCGGAAATTTATCTTCATGCCCGGTCAACCCCAACTGCTCAAGGGTTGCAGAGACCCGGCGGTCGATTTCCCCGGCGGACAACTCGGTTCGTTCTCGCAGGGGAAGGGCGACGTTCTCATGAACCGTCAGCGAATCAAACAGGGCGGAGCCCTGAAAGAGTACCCCAAACAACATCCGGACCTCCTGCAGGGACTTGTATCCAAGGGTGGCAATGTCCTGATTGCCCACCAGCACCTTGCCGGAATCCGGTCGTAGCAGGCCAAGGATCAGCTTGAGAACAACACTTTTCCCCTGCCCGCTTCCTCCGGCTATAACTGTTGTTTGGCCCCTGGGAATGGAAAAACTGACCTTGTCGAGCACGACATTACGCTTGGACCGTTCACCAAAAGCTTTACAGACCTCGACAAACTCAATCGCCGGGGTCGTTACGGCTGTCGCCTCACGTACGTTCTTCATAGGAGCACCGCAGTGAGCAGGTAATCAAAAATCAGCACGGAAATTGAAGACATGACCACAGCCTGCGTTGTCACCTTGCTGACACTTTCGGCTCCGAATCCGGCTCCGCGGATCTTCTGGACGAAATACCCCCGTCCGGTGCATATCCAGACTATCAGCAAGGCAAAGACAAAAGACTTGATAACCCCTAGTCGGATCTCATGATTGGTGACGCTCTGCTCCATACCGAAAAAGAAGGCGCCGGAATTGACCCCCATCAGCTTGACACCGGCCAGATATCCTCCCCAGATACCAACCACATCAAAAACAGCGGTCAACAACGGCAGAGAAATGAGCATTGCCAGAAATTTTGGGGAGATAAGATAACGAAAGGGATCAATGGCCATGCATTCCAATGCATCGACCTGTTCGGAGATCCGCATGATGCCGATTTCGGCACACATCGCCGATCCGGCACGGCCAGCCACCATCAGGGCAGTGAGCACTGGTCCGAGTTCCATAATCAGGGTGAGTGCCACCGCTGACCCGAGCATGCCTTCAGCGCCGAATTTGTTGAGTGAATAGTACCCCTGCAGCCCCAGAACCATGCCAGAGGACAGGGCCGTGAAAAAAATGACCGGCAGGGAACCGGCCCCGATAAAATACACCTGCTTAACCACCTCCCTGAATCGAAAAGGTCTCTTAAACAGGCCGATGAGGGCGTAGAACAGAAAAATGCCCATTCTGCCGAGGTCAGTCAGAACGTACAGGGCCCGTCCACCAAGGCCACCAACTCCTCGGAGGACCGGATTTTGTCTGTCAGATTCAGATGCAAGTTGGTTCATGGAAGAAAAAATAGGAAAGTAAAATCGTTAAAGTCCACAAGAGGAATGGGATAATCAGGGGTTTTGGCGGCTGGACAGAATCATGAAGAGAGCCAGATGAGTAATCGTGCCCTTAGACCTGTCAGCACGAAGGCAGAGAGCCTGAAGCGAAATCCTCACAGAAATTCTCCGCAATCCTGGTGGGATCTTCAGAGGAATACAAGACCAAGGTCTGCAGAAACATGAAACTGTCCCGTTCCATTTCTACAAAAGCCAGGCCGATTCCATCAGGTTCACGTCTGAGAATTTTTCCGGAAAAAGTCAGGATAAAGCTGGCTTGACTACCGGTGTGCCGCATTTGCAGGCGACATTGTTCTCCAACTGGGATGTCGATATCAGCCTGAACGAATATTCCTCCAAGACTCAAATTCTTAATTGGATAGGGCCCCAGAACCTTTTGCCCGCCAACAATCCTGACACTGCGGTTGCAATCCACCCGGGCGTGACGTCGTTTTTCCGGGATGTAGGGTGTAGTGACAGTGGCAGACATGATTCTCCAAAAGGTAGCAGCTTTAAAATACATCACAATACTATTGCATTCCGCGCTGACAATGGCAAGAGATTCCTGTTTTTTTAAAACATCCCTGGATCCGTGAGCGTTCGTCCGTGCGTCAGCTGTATTGTCTGTGACCGTTCGATTAAAGTACACTTTATCGGACGGGTACGGGCAATGAAGATGGCGTGCGGACAGACGCCCCGAAGGGCGGCTGGTGAAAATTCCCTTTAAGCATTCTACTGCAATTACAATATGATTACAGCAAGATATATCCAAAAAAACGTCCAGCCGTCACGGATTCAGGACATCCAAAGGAGCCTGCCCCTTCAAGATGAATAGATCAAAGGAGACCATTTTTTTTGAGCGGCACTCAGTTGCTGATCGAACCTGAAGCGCCTTCCGCCTTGAGCAGGAGGTGAAAGAAGCGTTCGACATATTTTCCAGACACCACATCGGACAAGGAAAATTCAAGGTGCTCATCTACTGGAAACGCGGAGGCAAAGGCAAGAAAGAGCTGATTAGACAAATGAAAAAGACCTGGAAAAAGCACGTCCGACCAGAGTTCGGCTTTGATCTCCTCCGGTAATTCGAAAGTCCTGCACTGCAAAGGACGCCATTGGTAAATCTGACAGCGATCTGCATACCACAAAGGGCACATAGCTCCAGCGTCGCGAAGACAGAAATCTCCTGTTTCTTCCAGCCGACCGGCAGCCTCCCGTTCCTGTCTTGCCACCACCACTGCCCTATTGATGGCCGCCATCCGCTCTTCACTGCTCAAGGCAGTATTCAAGGCGTGAGTCACGGACACTGCTTCTATAAGAGTCAATCGCACCGGAGTTGAGCCGCAGCGGTGATGATCCCGACCGCAACGGCCAATCTCACCGATCTCGATTCCTGCCAGATCTTCCACCCAATCGACCAACTGTCCGTAATCAGAAAAAAAAGGAGCCAGATCCACCAGGTTTTTCATTTCCAGTGAAGGCTGACGAATGCTCAACCGGCGCTCTTTTCTCCCGTATTTACGGATAGTCCACCACTGCTCGAAGTTAGCGGGCCTGGAACGCAAACCTTTGAGCGTTTTCCAGGCCAGTCGGTGTCCCAGTCCCCGCCGCAAAAGGTACGCATTGAGCAGTGTGCCGGTGCGACCGATGCCGTGCCGGCAATGAATAAGGACCTTCTTGCCCAGATAAATGGCTTCATCCAGCCAGGATAAAGCCCGTTCCAACTCGACCAGGCTCGGCGCCTCCTCATCGGGAACCGGCATATAATAGACTTCGAATCCGGCCTCCCGCTCAATATCGTGGAGATCACAGAATTCCGCGCACAGGTTGAGGATAGCGGAAATACCCTGGGCCCTCAGGGCATCGAGATCATCATGGCTCATGGGAGCCCGGCCAACGGCCAACCGATCAGTGACCCAGGTGAGAGCAGATGATTTGCCGAACATATTTACGGTTCCTCAGGGGCTCGTTTCGCCATGAAGTCGTCCACCAGTGCGTCCACTTGATCCGGTTCGCGCAACCCCATATCCATAAGTCGGGTCATGGCAAGAATATACCCTAATTCGGTCAGGCGCTGCAAGATGTCGACATCCATGCTTCGAGAAAATCGGGCATCCAGGAGGTCACCACGACGGGTCATGCGAAAACCGAAATGGCTGAGAACCCGATCAATGAAATCCAGTCGATGGATTCGCTGATCAAAGGCGGCCCCACCACCTTTGAAACGAAAACTGATATAATTATTGTCGACCTTGGGACCGCAGAAGGCATCCACCACGGAAAAATGATACCCGAAACGGACCATTATGTGGAGATAGATGTCGGAAACCACCACGTAACTGGCCAGAAACCTGGCATCTGTACTGAAAATCCCCGCACTGACCCGATCAAAGGTCTCCCAGTCCACATGGGTCAGACTGTCCGACCATGGCACCTCGGGATCGGCCAGCCCCTCCCAGAAAGCTTTGAGCAGAGAACTTTTGAAATCTTCCGGAACAAACTCGGTTTTACCGGCGGCATGGGCATGCAAACCATCACCAAGATCAAGAATATACAGGATCAAGGGCAAATCGGTAACGAGTTTCTTGGCGCCGGACATGGCTGCACCGCGTGCATCCACCAGGGAAAACATGCTGTTCACACTCGTTTCATGCATGTACCGCACCAGATCATGGAGCGAACGGGCCAACTGCCATTGAAAATCCGGTGATTGCGGATCGGTGAGATGCAAACGGGTGAGCAGGGGGATGACTGCCTCCTGGCGTGCCGATAACGGACGGCGATTGACGTTGTTCTGGCCTAAGGACAACTCCTGAGGACATCCGGACACAATCCGCCCTTGATCCGCATCCACTGTGATCAGCTGTCCGGGCGAAAACGAGGAAAAAGCAAGGTCTCCAACCAGGACCGGCAACCCGAACTCCCTGGCCACGGAAGCAAAATGGCTGCCTCGGCTGCCGGCAAGACTGACCACGGCAGCCACCTGACCAACAATCCGTACCAGCGCCGGGCTGAGATTGTGCACGAGAATAACAGACCCGAAAGGTATTTCTGCCGGATCGCTGACAGTTTCAACTAGAAATACCGGCCCACAGCCCACCCCGGAAGAAGCCGGAATCAATCCTTCAGCGAGAAGATCTGCCGCATCAAGAGGAAATTCCGGAGTCCGGGGCAAGGGAGACACCGACTGCGATGGACAGGCAATGGGCCTGCTCTGCAGGATATACGGTGTACCGGCATGATCCACAACCCATTCAATATCCTGAGGATGGGTAAAAATACGCTCCAGTTCCATGCCCATCCCGGCGAGGCGAAGCCCAAGGCCTGGTTCCAAAACCGGTTTTCCCTCAACTTTCGGTTCGCTGAGCAGGACAGGTTCGGGAGCACGACTGAAAGAAAGCACCTGCGGCCTGAGACTGCCGTCCACCAGGTACCGTCCCGGGGCTGCCACGGCGTACAGCGCCAGACTCTCCCGTTCCCTGTCGCCTTGCTCTGTACATTGATCCGGGTCCCGTGTATACATAACCCCGGCAGCCAGGGCATCCACCATGGGCATGATCAAAACAGCCATGGGAACTTCTTCATCGGCTAATCCATGTAGAATGCGATAGGTAACAGCCTTGGGGGCGTATCTGCTGGCCAGGACTCGTTTATAGGCCATGATCACCTGGTCCCGCCCTACCCCGAGTTCACTGGAAAACTGACCGGCAAAGGAGACCTTACCGTCTTCGCTGACCGCGGAAGACCGTAAGGCCACCGTGCCGCCATCACTGCAGAAATGATCCGCCACCCTGGTCAGTTCGATGGCAATCTCATCAGGCACCTCCGCAGCCAGGACAGCGCCCTGCGCCTGATAACAAAGCCGCGAGACGTCCTCGGTTTCGGCCAGTACAATCTGCTGCAAAATACGACGTAACTGCAGATCCAACCTCTTATGCTGCATAACTCGGTTACATGCTGTTGTCGTGACGACAAAAGCGGGCAGCACTGGGATATCAGGGGAGAGAGCTGCTGTGGCAAGGTTGGCAGCCTTGCCACCGACCAATTGCGGCTTGTCGGCACACTCGTCCAGAGGGACAATAAAGGGGGGGGTATCACCGGTGGTGGGGAATGAAGTGAGTGTTTCCTGTATCTGGCGTTCGATCGTTACAAGATGCTGCTGAATGTTCCGGAAGCGGACCGGATCCATCTTTTTTAAGGCCTCAGCCATGCCGGCAACTTCAGCGACCAATCGGGAAGAAAGCCAGACCACCCTGGCGTGGTCCACAGGGTTTGTCCCGTAAAAATGTTCCTCCAGGTCGGCGATCAACTCAAGGCAGCTGTTGTCATGGACGATCAGTTCCCTGAACGCCGAGTATTTTTTGCGCAGAAGTACGCTCGGAGAAAACAGCTTTCCCGTCAGATAGTTGAAAATTTGTCGCCAGTTCATGCCACAGTCTTTTGCAATGCTACGGTCAGCGCAACACGATCATAGCTTGTTGCACCCTAATGCCTATCCAGACCAGGCTCAATTCTCCTGGCACTGTGTTGCGCTGTCAAATGCACTCCTCCTGAAATGAATCAAATCCGTGACGGCTGGACTGTTATTTTAGATATATCTTGCTGTAATCATATTGTAATTGCAGCAAAATCCTTACAGGTAACCTTTACCAGCCGCCCTTCGGGCCGCCCTGGCCTGTCATCAACTTCCGTTATTTTTTCGCTGTCAGCCCGTCACCCAAATCCGGCAACCGCTGCTCGGTCCAGAATTTTTCAGGAAGTCCCTTGTGTTCGTGCAGTTCTTCCCATTTGATCATTTCCACTTCTCCCTGGTCAAGACCGACTCGAGGATCGCGATTAAAAAAATAGAGATATGGCTTGACTTTGTTCCACAGTATCCGGGCCAGGATGTACATCGGAATCGGGACCGCGGCAAACCCGACCGTATCGCCGAAAAAGGGTAAAGAAAACAGCAGTTCGAACTCAACCCGGGAAAAACGTGTTGCCATCCAGGCCAGGGCAAAGGGGACCGGCCACAGATAAGCGGCGCCATGGGTCACCATATTAAAAAAATATTTTCCAAAGGCCTCGTTCGCCTCTTTATTGCACGAGCGATAACTTTCTTTATCCTTGATGACAATCGCCTTGACGGAAAGATTATGCATCCTCACCGCCTGGGCCCGCAGGGCGTTCACATGGCGCCCGTTGACCGCTGACACCAGTCGAAAGGTCATTTCTCCAAAAAGCACACACCACGCGCAGAGAACAAAGGTGCCAAAGAAAAATCCAACAATAGGGACCGCAAAGACCCTGTACGGTGCGATGAGCACCGCATCAAGAGCGGCAAAGAGCACAGGCCATAATTCCATGATTATACTGCTCCGGTCAGGATAAAGAAAAAGCAATGAGAAGAGCCAAGTCTACTGGACCGACCTGGCAGCCTGGATTCTTGGTTCTTTGCTGGGCAACGCAGCAGTGATCACTCCCAAAAAGGAAGCCCCTGTCAGAAGAGGCTTCCTTTCCGCGATCTAAAACAGGTTTGTTTTCCGGTGAAGATCTTCCAATCACATCGTTAAAGGGGATCAATATTGTCAATAATCAACCACCGGTAATCAGACTGATGAGGTCTTTACCCAAAAATCCTCTGGCCATGAAGTTAAAGCCGACGTAAAAGGCCAGAACAATAAAAATTCTGGTCAAGATCTTGTCCGGAATATATTGCGATGTCCTCGGCCCAATCATGGATCCGACAAAAATACCCGCCAGCTGGGTGCCGATGAGCGGCCAATGCACCAGGGCCCCGGCGGCAAGGTAGCTCAGGATACTGGTAATCATGCCAATGAGCACTGCCATGGCCGATGTTCCCGCCGCCAGATACATAGGCAGTCCGGTCACACTGGTCAGAAAGGGAACAAGTATGAACCCTCCACCTACTCCGAGGAAGGCCGCAATGGAGGCGATTATGAAACCGCCAAGTACTGCATAGAGCGGATTGAGTGAAAATTCGACCCCGTAAAAGGTAAACACTATCCTGGACAGACTGAATTTCCTGACTTTCACGCCCAGTTCGCTGGTGTCGACAGCTTCACCGGCTTTTTTCTTTTTGACCGTTGCTTCAAAAGCGTTGGCAGCCTCCTTGGCTTTTTTCTTTCTTTTCGATCCGGCTGGTGTAGTTTCATACAGCATGTAGCAGCCGAGAAAAAGAACGAAAATACCAAAAAAACCGACATATTCGCGGAAGGAAATCTTGCCGGCGGTCAGGGTTGGTACCAGATAGCTGCCCAGGATCGAGCCAATGGCCAGAAAAAGGCCCACCGGCCAGACAAGGCGCCCGAGTTTAAGGTAGTTGAATGTTGAAACCAGAGCACTGAAACCGACCATAAACTGATTGGACACGCGGATGGAGTCGGTGACCGCCTTATTCAGGGTTGGGGAGGTCTGCCTGAAGTCTGCCGCATAATTTCCCAACCCATACACGGAAATATGCCCTATACCGGCCATGATACCGCCAAAGGCGCCCACCGTGGAAAAAATCCATCCGACCCAGATAGCCCACACAAAGGCCATGATCAGATTGATCTGGGGACCACCCGGAATGCCCAGATATCCCGGGGCGTCCTCGGGATTAATGGCATTTGCAGATACCCCCTGGCTGATACCTTCCGCCAACGGGTCGGCAAGCGCTGCTCCCCCTGTGGCAAAACCGCACAGCAGTAGAGCGGACAAAACAATGAGCATAAATCTCTTGTGCATACTTTTCCTCCTGATGTTGAGATGAAAAACTTCTTTCCTGGTGCCTCTTCAGCAACGAATCACTGTGCTCACCGAAGCCCGACACCCTGCCTGCCCGCATACGACGCGCTGGTTCACGATTGCGGTTTCCTGGATGTACAATCTTCTCCTTGCACCCGGTGAACGGTTACCGTACATACCTCCTTTTCATCCGCACCGGCTTTATTCCCTGCCTGAATCCGTGAGCGTTCGTCCGTGCGTCAGCTTGGTTGTTCGTGACCTTTCGATTAATGGACACTTTATCGGACGGTTACGGGCAATGAAGATGGCGTGCGGACGGATGCCCCGAAGGGCGGCGGGTGAAAGTTATTGCCAAGGATTCCGCGGCAATTATAAAATGATTACAGTAATATATGCCCAAAACAAGCGTCCAGCCGTCACGGATTCAGGTCCTTGGTATCGGTGAAGGTCAATATCCTGCTGGTCCCGACATACTCTTTCCCGGTGAATCCGGTCATCGAAGTCATCTTTCGGGTCAGTTCACCGATTTGCCGTAGATTGCGGATGATTATTTCCAATTCACCGGCCTCTTCGGGTTGCGTTCGGTCCTCGGCGAGCAATTCCGCCGTCCCTAATGCCGCAAACAATGGGGTGTTGATCTCATGAGCCACGGTCCCGGCCAATTCGACGACCCCCTGTAGTTTGCCACGCTCCATCTTTTCTTCCGCCAGCATCCGTTCACTGGTAATGTCACGAATGATCTCGACGACATAGTCTATGTGTCCATCCGCATCAAAAATCGGCGATGCCGTCCGTTCGAGCCAACGCGTCCCTTCGCTGCCGGGAGACTTCTGGATAAAGGGCTGCATCGTTTTCCCCTGAAGGATCTGATCGACCGGGCAGCAGGCAGCATCAGCGGTGCAGGTACACAGTTCGCCGTACTCCATGCCCAGAATCTCAGCCTCCTTTTTACCCGTGGCGTCAAGAAAAACCTGATTGGCAAGAACCACTCGGCGTTGACGATCAAGAACAAGCAGTTGATGCTGCAGGCTATTGATAATGTCGGCAAGAAACTGTTCATGCGCCTCGATCCGTTCGACAAGCCCATTGATCTGTTGATAGCTTCTGGCATTGCGAATGGCTGAACCACCCACTTCGGCCAGGGTGACGGCAAAACGGACCTCGGTATCGGTAAACACCCTGGGAGCATCGGCCAGAATGCGCATGACTCCAATCACTTCTTCATTGACCTGCACCGGAACAGCCAGCAGCGATACAATTCCTTCATCAAGCATCTGCTGCCGGTATTCAACCCTTCGATCACTGCTGACATCATAAATTGCCACGGGTTCTCCACTGAGAACCATGCGGATATTCTGTTCCTTTTCAACCATTCCTCGCTGCAGATATCTGTCAGAAACACCCGAGGCTGCTACCAGCTCCAGTCGCTTTTTGTCAGGATCCAGCAGTCGCAGGGTGCAGGCTTTGGTATTCATGGCCACCGCAACCCGTTCAACAATGGAACGAAGCACGGCATCCAGATCCAGGGTTGAATTGACCAGCCGGGAAATCTCCTGAATTTCACGAAGAAAATTCAACTGGTTGGCCATCTCGCGAAACATCCGCCCATGGGAAATGACAACACCAACCTGTTCGGCGAGGACCATGGAAGAAGAGATCTCGCTCGAGGAGAAATTTCTTGGCTTCCGGGTGAGAAGACGCATGATACCGATGAGTTCACCCTGGAAAACTATAGGCAGTGTGAGGACTCCCTTGATCCCTTCACGAACGGCTGCTTCCCGGAAAGGATAGAAGGGGTTCTCGTCGACATGGGAATCAGAGACCGGGCATCCCGAACGAACCCGGGCCATGGTGGCTTCCGTATCGATAATCTCCCGGGAAAGATATTCAATAGAAACACCATGGGCTGCACCGAGTACAAAAGAACGGGTCGAGGTGTCAAGCAACCGGATAGTGCAGGCATCGATGCCGAGCAATTGCGGCAGGCTGCGGACAATGGTATCCATAATCTCCTGGGGATCAAACACCATCGAGGTCAGCCCGGCGACCTTGCCAACGACCTGGAGAAACTGGTACTCAAGTGTTTGCTGATTCTCCACGACAGCCTCTCGTCTGTGACTCAGTAGCGCTCATGGGGCAACGATGGATTTTGTTCTGAGCAACACATTCCGAACCCGCAAGTCATTGACCGGATCCCGCGGTCAGCACCTTTTCCACTTTTTCTTCCAGTTCGGCACGGTCAATGGGCTTGACACAGTATTCATCCGCACCCAGACTGATGGCTTCCCGGGCGGTCTCCACCGTTGGATAGCCAGTGAGCATGATGGCTCGAACCGAGGGGTTTTCTTTTTTCAGAACAGCCAAAACTTCGATACCGCTCATTTTTTTTAGCTTTATATCGAGGATGGCAAGATCAACAGGGTTCTTTCGGGCAAAGGCAATCGCTTCATCCTCTTCCGTAAAAGTATGAACGGTGTGCCCCTTTTTTCGTAATATTTTGCCAACGAGCACAGTGGCGTCGAGAACATCATCAAGGGCAAGAATTTCAGCCATGCAATCCTCCTGAAAAAATACACCTATCGTTTTTGCCAGGACAAGAGCCGCTCATCGGCTTGGATACGATTCCGGAGGAGATCGTCCTGGTGGTCATGATATCGCCCTTCTCTTTTCGCTGATCAACGAAGCTTGATGACGGATATGGCGACCATTTTCTTGTTGCATCCGGTGGGTTCCGATCGGCTGCACACGCAAACAAAAGAAAAAAAACAACATTATAAAGGCTTGACCCAACTCTGTTGCTGCCAGTTTTTTCATTCTTTGCAGTATCAATGCCAATCCGATGTCAAGCCCGCACAGTGATACCCGCGCCGGCTGTTCATCAGCCCATCCCCTTAAATAAATATACTTTTTTAAAATGAATAGACAGTCCGTGTCACCGAGCAGGTCGCTGCGGTGGAGCAGGTTATCCTTTCAGTGCGCAACAAATAAGATGCACTGAGAAACAAATAAGATGCGCCCGGCTCAACCGGGGCGAAAGAAAGGAAAAAGGAAGGAAGGAAGGAGAGTTGCGGCCAGGATACATGAACATTCGTCCGTACGTCCACTTTATTGTCAATAACCGTTGGACTAAAGGACACTTTATCGGACAGGTACGGGCAATGAATATGGCGCGCGGGGGGATGCCCCGAAGGGCGGCTGGTGAAAGTTATTGTCAAGGATTCCTCAACAATTATAAAATGATTACAGAAGGATATATCCGAAATAAGGGTCCAGCCGTCACGGATCCAGGTCTGAGTGACCATGGCAACGATTGACTGGTAAAAGCACCTGTTCCACCCGCGGCTGAATAATATCCAGCAACTCCGAATTTTCCAGGTACGGACAGGGTTTGTCATAAGGAAAATCCCGGCACTGTTGCGGACGGGCTTCATGAATGGTGCAGCGCCGACACATCCGCTCGTTGCTCAGCAGGATACAGGAACCGTCTTCCCTGGTTTTGAAGGTGTTTTTCCCTTCCATGAACCGCCGCCGCACTTCGCCGTCGCTGATACCAAAATACCGGGCAATCCTGTTGATATCCTCCGCCCGGATAAGCAGAGTGGAGCCGGGGAGACGATAACAGCAATAGCCGGGACAGTACTTGCAATAGTTTTTATTGTGGGCCAGAACATACCCGGCAGGATTTTTCTCCATGTCAGCGAAAACTCCCTGGTTCGATTCGATAGCGACGGAGCAGGCGCTGCAGGGCCTGCCTCTCCATTCCGCAAGCCCGGGCAGCGACAGTTATGTTACCGCCAGCAGCCTGAAGGGCCTCAGTGAGATATTCCGCATTGAATTGCTCCAGAATGTTGTGCTTGGCTTCTTTATAGGAAAGATGCCGCCAGGTATCACGACTGCCGGTTTGCACCGGTTCGGCCGGAAATGAATAATGATCAACGAGGTCTTCTATTTCAATGCGGCTGCCCTGACTGAGCAGCACGGCTCGATTGACGACATTTTCCAATTCCCGGACATTGCCGGCCCAGGGTCGCTGCATCAGGTTACGCAGGGCATCGGCGCTGAATTCCAATTCCTCCCGCCCGTGTTCTTTGCTGTAGCGTTCGAGAAAATGCTGTGCCAAAAGGGGAATGTCGGACACCATATCCAACAGGGAGGGCATGGTCACCGTCATAACGTTGAGCCGATAGAACAGATCCTCCCGGAACTCACCGCGTTTGATTTTTCCTTCCAGATCCTGGTTGGTCGAAGCCACGACCCGAACATCAACACTGAAGGTCTTGTTCTGCCCCAGTGGCTGGACCTCTTTCTGCTGCAAAACCCGAAGAAGCTTGGTCTGCACCGCAACCGGGATATCAGCGATTTCATCCAGGAGAATGGTCGAACCCTGAGCCTCGACAAAAAGGCCGGTCTTGTCCTGGTCGGCACCGGTGAAGGCTCCCCGGCGATAGCCAAACAACTCACTCTCGAGAATATGCTCCGGCAGAGCCGGGCAATTAACCGTCACCATGGCCCGATGTGCTCGACCGGATAGGGCATGCAGGGCTCTAGCCGCCAATTCCTTGCCGGTGCCCGACTCACCGCGAATTAAAACGGTCACATTACTGGACGCGACGCGCTCAATCAATTCCAACGTCCGCAGCATACGTTGTGAACGGCCGACAAAACCATGTCGATTCCCCCCGTCATCGAGGCGATGCTGGAGCCGTTTGTTTTCCCGTAGCAGTCGGGTTCGTTCAACAGCCCTGTCAATGGTGCGAATGATGCGCTCATTGTCGAAGGGTTTTTCAATGAAATCGTAGGCACCTTCCTTGAGAGCCTGTACCGCCATTGCAATCGTCCCGTACCCGGTCATGAGAATGGTGGTGATGGCAGTATCCAGCCTATTGATTTGGCCGAGAAACTCAAATCCATCCATTCCTGGCATCTTAATATCGGTAAGGATGACATCAAAGTCATGATCCTTGAGTTGCAACAAGGCCTGTTCGGCGGAAAAAGCCGTCTCCACGGTGTAACCGCATTTTTTCACCAGCACTTTGGTCAACAGATTGAGCATATCGTGCTCATCATCGACAATCAGTACTTGTGGACGATCTTTCCGCTTCATGGTCGTATCCTTTTAGTCCCCACAGTGCTGAGAGCATGCAAATGATTGAGGTTGAAGAATCCCGGAAGGACACCTGCCGAGAAGAACAGAGAATGCTTCATCTTTGGCCACCGACGAAACGGAAAAAATCGCGGGAAGGTTCACTCGCCCCCCTGTCCTCCGTCACTGGAGCGAAAATGATCATACCCCCGGTATGCTACAACCTCCTCGCTGCAGGTGCCGTCGGCAAGCCGGCGAACCAGGGTCACCCCCGTTCCTTCGATAATATCACCAACCGGCGAAACCTTCAGCTCACACTTTTCGGCAATGCGGCGTATCGCAGCGCTGTTGGCGGGATCAGCGGTGAACAGCAATTCGTAATCCTCACCGCCGCTGATAATCCAGTTCAGCGTATCCGCGCCCACGAGTCGAGCCGGCCGAGCCAGGGTTGCCGCACCGGGCAGATCGTGCCCGATAATCCGTCCTGCCACTCCGGATTGCCTGCAGATATGAGCCAGATCGGTGGCCAGTCCATCGGAGAGATCCATCATGGCATGAACCAGCCCCGCAGCAGCCAGCGCCTGTCCCAGAGCGACCCTGGCGGTGGGATTGAGATGTTTTTCGCGGATGGCGGCAAAGTCCTGCTCATCCGCACCGATACCACTGCTCAGCATATGCAGGCCGGCGGCCGCCAGGCCAAGTTCACCGCTCACCCAGATGGTGTCTCCGGGGCGGGCACCGTGGCGATACACAACCCTGCTGGTCTCAATTTGACCGATAACCGTCAGGGTGAAAGCAAATCCATCCGGATTGCGCACCGTATCACCGCCGATAATCAGGCATCCATATTCGCGACAAGCAGCGGCGAGGCCGTTGCCAAAGGCCTTGAACCATTCCTGGTCAAACCCCCGAGGCATGGCTGCTGAGAGGAGGACAAAAAGTGGTGCCCCTCCCATGGCGGCAATATCACTGACATTGACGGAAACAGCCTTTCGCCCCACTTTCTCCGGGGGATGAAAAGACGTATCAAAATGAATCGATTCAATCAACGTGTCCATGGTCAACAACCAGGATCTGCGATCATCCCGGGCGACCACCGCGCAATCATCGCCGATACCAGCAACAAGATCCGCTGAACTTTCCGGGCCGGCAAGGTCGACGATGTATTCAATAATCTGGCGTTCGTTCACGACTGAGAATCCTCGTGGTCAAATTCGACAGCTAGGCAACGCCGCGGTTGCGAAGCCATGGTTTTCTCAAAACAATGCTGGGCAGTGTTTTTTTCGGCGGAGTTTTTTCAGCTTTTGCTCATCCGGAAAGGCTCTTTGTGCCGCTGCCATATGCATTCCTTCGAAGAACACATATTCACCTGCGCTGAATTTGCCGGCACGACTCGATGCAGGAAAAGCCTTGTTTCAGTATCCTGAATCCGTGACGGCTGGGCTCTTGTTTTGGGTATATCTTGCTGTAATCAGATCGTACTTGCAGCAGAATCCTTGAGAATACCTTTCATCATCCGCCCTTCGGGGCGTGCGGACGAACGTTCACGGATCCAGAAGTACGGACACCAGCTCACTTGACAACCCGTAGACCTCTGTTTCGTTTATTGCCCGGATGCTGTTGCTGCGAATCCAATCCTGATGGAGGGGTTGACGGTGGATCAAAGCGCACTGCCTGGATAAAACGTCCCTCACCACCCATGGTGAAGATTTCATCTCCAGTAAACTGTGGGGTCCGCAGGGTCCAGACCACGGTCTGCAAGGGGATGGCAAGTAAATGCATGGTGACCTGCCACCACTCTTCCTTTCTGCTTTCATCGCGGGTTATATCACCAACCATGGCATAAACGAGCATCTGCGGCTGTTTTGCAGCAATGATAACAATATCTCCCACCACTGTGGTTTCCTTGAACGGAATGATTTTTTTCAGTTCTGCTACCAATTTTTCCATGAAAATCGACCCATACCGGGAGCAAGACACCTTGTCATCCCCGGAAAAATAGCGAGGAAAAATATGACCGATTGGACGACAAACAACCCTGGATTCCGCCCTGACTTTTGTCCACCGGTTGTCGGTCACCGCTACTCATACCCATATCTGTACCCGTTTACCAGTGTTTCATCTTACCTTCACTGGCTGTTAACGTGACTCGGAATCCAGTTCATTTCCACCAGTATTTCACCGCCGTCAACTGAGGCTCGCAGAGTACAGACTTCGGTGGGCTGTAAAACAGAGAGCAAGGGCATGACCAGATACCTCAGCAGCAGCCTGTCTCGTGCCGACAGTATCGATGGTCGGTCTTCAGCCTTTTTGACGAACGCCGAGAGGATTGAATGCACCTCGGGTATCAATTTGCCGCTCTGAAAAGTCAGAAAAAAATTTCCAAGGGGTTCTATAATCCCGGTCTGCAACCATTCCCGATCCATCACTACCCGCCACCGCTGCAGCAAATCAGGGTAATCGGCAACCAGCAAGACCCTGTCCATGAGCAGATAGGAAGGTTGAAAGAGCCCATTTGCCATGATCAGGGAGACGATTTCCGTATCATCCGTGGACACCGTCTCCACCGGCAAATCTGCAAGGATATGCTGCATAACAGCCTCGGCCGACCCTCGATCCCGAACTTCAAGGAAGAGACCGGCCACCGATTGACTCGAACCGGCAAAAGATTCCTGGTCAATAAATCCTCCAAATTGGTTGCCGAATATGTCATCAAAAGCCATGCCGTCCTTACCGCTGCTTTCAGCGAAGCGCCGATCAAGAAACAACCCGGTCGCTTCGGACTCAAATCGTTGTGACTCGGGAATGAGCTCCAACAGCAACCGCGGCGAGAACCAATTGGTCCAGAAAAGCAGCAGATTTTCCGCTGACAATCGGTCCGCGAAGGGATGAGGCACCGGAGCAGACAGTTGATAAGCGTTCATCAGGGCTGTGACCTGTTCGGCGCGGAAAGAGGTCACCAAGGTCAGCCGATGCATATCGGTTTCGACCCGGTGAAAGGCAGCAACATGGTTGGGGTGCATACCCTCTGGAAATCGTTCACCCAGCCAGGCGCTCTCGACATGCCCGCGTACAGCAGCCAGATTGACGTAGAGAAAAAAATCGGCCTGCGTTCCTGCCTTGCGCTTGAGTTCCTGATACTCCCGGTTGAGTCGCAGCCCGCTGGTATGAGGCCGGAGCATCCCGTCCAGTGCTCCATCGATACAGCGCCTGACCGGTGCGGGGTCAAGGGCTATGACCAATATTTGGCGATGTTGCCAGATCGTCAGGGTCCCTCCGCAAGCAAGAGGCACATGGAAGAGAGACTTTCCCTGATACACGGAAACTTCAGGTGGCCCGGATCCGAGAAAGTCCTGCAGGAGCGGCCTCGCAGCAAAATCATTGTGCAGATCGACAAGCAGAACCAGATTGGCAAAGACTGTCTCTGCAGCGAAGGGCCGCTTTGTATGATCGGGAAGCAAGGCCACCACGGCTTTACCCGCGAAAAGTTGTTCAACAAAAGGGGCAGCAGTCATCTGCCTGGCCAGGGCGGCGACTGGTTGCAGTGCATCCATCAGGGTGGCAGCTCCTGCAAACGCTTTCAGGTCACTGAGTTGGTCGTGGAGATCGGTCACATCCATTTTCAAGATATCCTGGCGCCAAGGTGCCAGGATGCGAGACAGAGCGGTGGTTTCAACCACGGCAACAGTATCGGCTGGAAGCAGATCCACCGGTTCCGGACCGGAATGGATATTGATCGCCAGCAGGTAGGCAAACAAGCCGAATATGACCAGGAACAACAAATATACCAAGCGGTTCATGTGGCGATTCTCACGGACTCATCAACCTCATCCTTACCAGGATCAGGTATAAACTGCCGCAACAAGTGCAGCACGGCGCTGCCGTCGATGGGTTTGGCGACATACTCATCCATGCCAGCGGCCAGACATTTACGCCGGTCGTCGCTCATTGCGTGCGCGGTCATGGCGATCACCGGAATATGCTCCCCCTCCTGCTCTGCTTCGCGGATACGTGCCACTGCCTCATACCCATCCATCTCCGGCATCTGCACATCCATGAGAATACAGTCAAAGACTCCCCCGCGCCAGGCTTCCACTGCTTCCCGCCCATTTTTTACCACGGTGACATGGTAGCCCGCCTGGGTCAGCAGGGTACGAATGAGGATTTTATTGATGTACTCGTCCTCTGCCACCAATATCCTGGGCTTTTTGCCTGTTACCGGCACCGGTTTGACGTTGGTGTGGATTGTTGGATGGTTTCCGGGGTGAGCAGCAGTCGACTTAGGGGTCACATACGGCAAGGTGAAATAGAAACGCGTCCCCATATCGGGCTCACTGTCAAACCAGATCTCCCCTCCCATGAGCTCGACCAGTCCTTTGGAAATCGACAGCCCGAGGCCCGTACCGCCGACTTTGCGGGAATGGGAGGAGTCGGCCTGGGAAAAGGACTCGAAGACCTTGGCATGATAGGCCTGCACAATCCCTATGCCCGTGTCGGCAATTTCAAAGAGGAGCGTCCCTCCCTCGGGCCCATTGGTCTGTCGGCAATCGACCCGGATCGCCACATATCCTTTGCGGGTGAACTTGAGACTATTGTCAATCAGATTGGTGAGCACCTGCATAAGCTTGGTTTGATCCCCAATCAGCATATCCGGGACGGCAGGATCGACTGTCACCTTGATTTGCAGATGTTTGCGCTCTGCCGTGGGCTCCATTGGCCGGATGACTTCCTTTAAGGCGGATCGTAGCGAAAAAGGCTGCCGAGCCAATTCGAAACGTCCAGCCTCAAGCTTGGAAAAATCAAGGATGTCGTTAATAATGGTCATCAGGCGAATGGCGGACCGCTGGATCAACTCAAGGTGTTCACGCTGAGCCGGGGGCATCTCTTCGCGGAGAAGAATATTCGACAGGCCGATAATGCCGTTCATGGGCGTGCGGATCTCATGACTCATATTGGCAAGGAATTCACCCTTGGCAACACTGGCTGCCTCCGCCTCGGCCCTGGCCTGGACAAGTTCCTGCTCCGATGCTTTTCTCTCTGAAATATCCTCGACAACCCAGACTGTCCCCAGAGCCAGATTGCTGGTACTGATCGCCTTGCCACTCAGGGTACAGGGTATGACAGTTCCGTCCTTTTTTTGCAAACGGTACTCGACCTGTTTGACATCTTTTTCGATCAACAGCGGCAGATGACTTTGGACGAACCGCCGGAAAGCCCTCTGACTGGTGAAAAAACGCCGAACATCCAGCCCCAGCACCTCTTCCTGGAGATAACCAAACATTTCGGCCATTCGATCATTGGCGTTGATGACCCTGCCGTCACGGATCAGCACGATTCCAACCAGACTGGTTTTGAAAATAGTTGCCAGCTCCATCACCGAAGTTTGGTGGGCAGCCTCAGCCCGGTCACTGGCTTCCTGGTTGGCCAGCATCTGTCCGGTGAGTTGTTTTTCCCGAAACCAGTGCAGCACAACGACACCGCTGAGAAACCCCAGCGAGAGGACCCCTGATGATAGAGCCAATACCACGACCCAGGGATACGGAACCTTTTCAAGGGTAGCGATTTGCCAACCGGGCAGGTCCACTGGTTGCAGATCAACGGTGGCCCGGATGGAATCCGTTCGGACAGTCGGCTCTTGGAGCGAAAAAGGGAGAGGAGGCAGAGTATGATCACTGAACTGCCTGCTTACTCTGATTTCCCCCAACCGCTCCGGTGAAAGCGGCCAGGCAGATCGAAAATTCCACTCATCCCGGGTCGAGGCAAAAACAATACCATCAGGAGAAAGCAACAAAGCGTCAAGCTGAGCGGTCAGCTCTGAAAAAAAAGCATCGATGGTCTCACTCCGGGTCTTGATGACCACGACACCCACCGGATTTTCCATGGGAGCGGCATACACCGGCGCACTGAAATAAAACCCCTTCCGCCCGGTGGTGACCCCAACCCCGGCAAAGAAATAGGGCCTTCCGGCAAGAGCATGGATAAAATAGGGCCGAAAAGAATAGTTATTGCCGGTCAACCCCGGCTCTTCCGGTGCATTCGAACTACCGATGACGGTGCCGTCCTGATCCATGACGTACACCAGAGCAAGTCCCATAACTCCTCGGGCGGTGTTGAGGACTCTGAGCAGGTCATGGTTGTCAACCTCCGCATGACCGGCGCACACCGAGATAACCTCTGTGGCTCTGGCGAGTTCACCAACGGATTCAATGTGATGCCGGACGATGAAGGTGTTGATTTCCGTGGCAAGATTACCGGTGATTGGTCGTTGATGCTTCTGGTGGAGCAACAGAGTCAACTGGTTGCCGCCTATGATAACACCAACCAGGGCCAGAAGAGTCAGGCCAGCGATAATCGTCAGCCGAATGCCGACTGATGGGAGCACGGCGGATAAACGGTATTTCTCCGCAACCTTCTCGGGGCTATTTTTCTGCTGGTTCATCATGTCGCAGGTGGTGCGTCCTTACAAACACGGACCTGATGGCCACAACCGACTGTCGATCCCACAGCACGAGTCTCTGCAAACAGCATCACATTCCATGCAGGCCGGATTTTTCATAGAACGACTGCTCAGCAAGTATGTTGCTCTCCCAAAAAAAAGAGTGTTTAGAAACAGCGTCATCGCACCCTCACAGGTCATATTACACCCGATGATACTGCAGCACCGCCTCGGCCACATGGGAAACCGTGGGGGAGGTGTCACCGGCAAGGTCGGCTATGGTCCGGGCTATTTTTAAAATACGATGATACGCCCGGGCCGAGAGGCCGAGACTGGTGATGGCCTGGTTGAGCAGCTGGGCCGATGCAGTGTCAAGATGGCAATACTTACCCATCGAGCTTAAATTTTATGCAGCGGATTCGCTTGCTCAAGGAAACGCTTGAATGCATCAGATACTAGCTCACTTTCTCCCGTTTTTTTCCAGAACGATCGCGCCATACCTTTGATCATAGGACATGAATCCTTGATATAGCTCAGTGTACCATCGATATCTGGCGGGGAAAAGGCAAATGGAGGAATTTCACCTGTACTCTTAGGCGAAAAACCCATTGAACACATATCGTAAATCGGGGCAAGACTGAAGCCTGAACTATCAATCGAGAATCCGACGTTACCAAGATGCATATCGGTATTATTAATCAATTTTCCAAATCCCCAATACACTGCAATATCAAAAAAATGTTGCCGGCTAATTAATTTTTGATGCTCAAGAGATTTTGCAACTTTTAACCAGCCACTCCCTATGCCTGAAAATTCGCTGTCGATGGCTTGCATTGCAATCATGGACAAACGACCGTGTTCACCAATTCTATCAAACCTGAGGGATTCAAGAAAAAGCCTGCCCTGAACTTCAAAAATTTCTAATTCGGCGGCAGGGATATCATATGCATGCAACACTTCAGATGCTATGAATTCGGTAGCAAGGATATCTCTCCATCGAGTAGCTAACTCCCCATTGCCTTTTGGAGAAAATTTTACAATAACATGTGCACCTCTCTCTCTCGAATAGGTGGCAAACTTTGCCTGTTCGCCACCGGCAGAAGATCCATGCACATCTCCCTCTAAGGCTTTGTCGGCAAGTTCCGGATAATCTTCACGTCTTGCTTTCTGTGGCGGTCTCCTTACGCGATCAAGCGCCATTCTTCCTATTTTCAGATTTCCTGGCAAGTCGTCCCCGTTTGCGACGAGGTATCTACCAATATGTTCCTGATTCCAGTTTCTTGGATCAGGCGGGAATATGTCTGATTGCGCATTCAAACCTCTGGCTATCTGCCGCCCAATGAAACCTTGCGGTCTCAAGTCATCAAGAAAAAACGGGAGGCCTTCAAAAAAACCAGTCTCTTTATGTCCTCTCAAAACTTTCGGAGCAATTACAGTTGGTTGCAGGTAAAATCCTCCATGGGAAAGTGGCCGTAAAACTCCCCAGAGGTGAGTGTTGCCATGTGGATCTACAGCAGCAAGAGGAATCTTGCTACCTGATTCAAATGCTTCGGTGACCGCGTAATAGAGTGGAGGTCTAATTTTATCGAACTTGACAACAGAATCTCCTAACTCTCTAAGCTTCCTGTTAACTGTTTGCCTTGTCATCCCTGTGCCAGCAGCCAAAGTTCTGGTTGTGGCTGGGCCAAGAGACAGTATTTCCAGTATCTTTTGAGGCATAATATCGCGATATATGTTCAGATATATGAGCAGGTAAAAATAAAATCAATAATACAAAAATTCAACATTGTTAAGTTCTTACGTATAATTCTTTTTTAAAAAAGTTTACATAATTGAGCAGATATTTACGAACGTAAAATAACACATATACCACCAAAGTCAACAAAGACAAACCCTGACCGGATACAGCCGCATTCTAATAAAATTCAAACAGGCCACAACCGTGGGAACCAACCCGGCCAGATACGAATGAAGATGAGAAGATACGAGTGCGTATTGCTGTGATTAGGGGCAAAATTGCCGAGAGCCAATGGCGGATCTGGCCCTCACGACCGATAATAACTGTTCCTCAGTCGTTGCAATGCCACCCTGGAGAATTCGTTTGCAGAAACAGCGTCATCGCAGCCTTACAAGTCATATTGCACCCGGCGATACTGCACCGCCTCGGCCACATGGGCAACCGTGGGGGAGGTGTCACCGCCAAGATCAGCTATGGTCCGGGCAATTTTGAGAATACGATGATACGCCCGGGCCGAGAGGCCGAGACTGGTGATAGCCTGGTTGAGCAGCTGGGCGGATGCACTATCAAGATGGCAATACTTCTTGACCTGGGATGTGTTCATCTGCGCGTTGCAGTAGACCCTGGCCACAGCGGAAAAACGTTGTCGTTGCAGTACTCTGGCCTGATTGACCCGCATGCGGATAACGGCGGAAGATTCACCGTCGGGCTGATTGACCAGCTCTTGCACCTGAACCGCGGGCACCTCGATATGCATATCGATCCGGTCCAGCAGCGGCCCGGACAGCCGGCTGCGATAACGCTGCACCTGGAACGGTGTACAGGTGCACTCCCGGACCTGGTCTCCCTGGAAACCGCAGGGGCATGGATTCATAGCTGCCACAAGCATGATGCGGGCAGGAAAATGCAGACTGACGGCGGCCCGGGCGATGGAGACCGTGCCGTCTTCGAGAGGCTGCCGCAACACCTCGAGAACATGTTTTTTGAACTCCGGCAATTCATCGAGGAAAAGAACGCCGTTATGGGCCAGGGACACCTCACCCGGTCGGGGGATCTGACCGCCACCGATCAAACCGGCGTCGGAAACGGTGTGGTGCGGGGCACGAAACGGGCGAGTCACCAGAAGCGGCATATGGGAGGGAACAAGGCCGGCAGTGGAAAAAACCTTGGTGGTCTCAATAGCCTCCTCAAGGGTCAGGTCGGGAAGAATGCTCGGCAGCCGACGGGCCATCATGGTCTTGCCGCTTCCGGGCACACCGGTGAGCAGAAGATTGTGCCCCCCGGCAGCAGCGATTTCCAAGGCACGTTTGGCGTATTGCTGACCGCGGACCTCAGCAAAATCAACAGGATAAGCACCTTGTTGGGCAAAAAGTTCCTCCGGATCGATTATTATCTGGTCCAGATCGTTGACACCGGCAAGAAAGGTGACAGCCTGATCAAGGCGCTCGATGCCGTACACCTCCAGTCCACTGACGATGGCTGCTTCGGCGGCGTTCTCCGCGGGAACGAGAAAACGACGAACCCCTTCATCACGGGCGGCAAGAGCCATGGGCAAAACCCCGGGGACCGGACGCACCGAGCCATCCAGCGAGAGTTCACCGGTGAACACGGTTTCAGCCAGCAGATCACCGCGCAGGATACCGGCTGCGGTCAGGATACCGAGGGCAATGGGCAGATCGTAGCCGGTGCCTGCTTTCTTCACCGAGGCAGGAGCGAGATTGACGGTGATGCGGCTCGGGGGGAATTCATACCCCGAATTTCTGATTGCCGCCCGTACCCGGTCTTTGGCCTCCCGAACCGCACCTTCGGGAAGTCCTACAGTGGAGAAGGAGGGCAGCCCGCGCGTCAGATCCACTTCCACCCGGATCAGGAAGCCGTCCACTCCGGTCACTGCGCAGCTGAGTACCTTGGCTAACATACCTGTCAGTGATACAAGGCGCGCATGGCGGGGGTATAATCGCCCTCTCTGCCGGAAAAAATGTAGAAGGGTGCCAGCAGTTCCATCTGCTCGCCGCCGTTTTTGACAGCCTCCACCAAAACCAGTCGAGCGCTTTCTCCTCCTGGATAGGAATAGATCGGCTGCAACCGTTTGGGAACCAGCCGGAAGCGATGGAGCAGGCAAAGCAGCGTAGCACTTCGTGCGGCTGGATAGACAAACACCACCCGTCCCCGGTTTCGGACAGCAAAAGCCGCCCCGCTGACAAAAGCTTCGATGCCGCCAGCCAGCTCATGGCGGGCCAGGGATGCCTGATACCCTGGGTTGATGCGGCCGCTTTCCTTTTTTCGATAGGGCGGATTACAGACAACAAGGTCAAAGGTTTCAGGAGACAGTACAGCGGCGATGTTGCGAACATCCCCACGGACAAGGCGAAAACGATCGGCAAACCCGTTGCTGGTGATGTTTTCCTCGCTCAAGGCGGCCAACTCGTCCTGCACCTCGAGCCCGCAGCAGCTGATGGTCGGATGACGGTAGGCCATGATCAGAGCGATAACCCCACAGCCGCAGCCCAGATCAAGCACCCGCTCCCCGGGCCTGGGGACCGTGAAATGAGCGGCAAGAACCGCATCCACGGAAAAACGGTACCCGTCAAGACCTTGCCGGCAGGACAATTGACCCTGAAAAAGGGTATCTTCGGTCTGGAGATGTGAGAAAGACTGCGTTTGCGACACGGATGGCTCCGTTTTCAAACAACGGGAATAGGCGGAAACAGCAAGCAGCGGGTATGGCAATGCTTGACCACTGTGGCCTATTGGTCTCTATGTGCAGGTGTCCGTCCAGAAAAGTAATTGTTGTTCGTTCTCATGGCACGCCGGCAAATTGTACCGCTGGCCCGTTTTTCATCTTTCCGGCATGCAAAAAAACAGCCTACAAAGAGTCTGGACAAGACAGCCGTTTCTGGAGGGGCACTTGCAAAATGTATCGACAGTTCACACAATATGTTTACCATGGTACCGGGAGAGGACGCAAGCCGCTTTTCTTGGCAATTGCTCTCCGCTCCGGTCACACCAACACATTACGCAAAACACATTACGCGACCCAGAGGAGTTCAGATGGATATTTATATAAGAACCCACTTTTCCGGTGGGCACCACCTCCGTGCCTATCCCGGAAATTGCGAAAATCCCCACGGCCACAACTGGAAGGTCAAAGTGACGGTCCGGGCGGCTCAACTCGATCATCTCGGCATGGGGATCGATTTCAAACAACTGAAGAAAACCGTCAACGCCGTGGTCGATGAGCTGGACCACCGTGACCTCAATCAGCATCAGGCCTTCGAGGCGATCAACCCGTCGTCTGAACATATAGCCATGTTCCTGTTCAACCGTCTGAAAGATTCTCTACAGACTGATCGCTATTCTCTGCATGCAGTGGAGATACAGGAGACCGACTCCAGCGGCGTGATCTACTACGGCGATTGAGGGAAAAGACCATACACCGATCGATTCAGCCGGCCGGGGTTCGATCCCGGCCTGTCTGGATCTTGAATCCGTGAAGGATGGAGTAAGACAGGGACCTGTGATCACTCACGGCACCTTGATCCCGTACCGCGCATAGGTGGCCACAAGTATAGCGACCATGCGGCGCAGGCCATAAAGATCGGCAACAATCCGGTGCTGACGCTGCATACGCTCGGGATCACGTCGCGGCACGGCTTGCAATTCCTCCAGCCCCTGACAGGCAACAGCAACATCATTATAATTGACGAGGCAATGATCCTGAATATGACGAAGTGGTTCCATGGTCGAGGGAATTCTGCAGGCCAAGACCGGCAACCCGTTGAGCAGGCCCTGGATCAAGGCCTGGGAAACCCCTTCCGCCTCATACGATGAGAAGAAAAAAAGATCAAAGGCACTGAAAAACTCCTCCGGATGCTCCTGATGACCAGCGAAAATCACCCGGTCTTCCACACTGAACTCCCTGGTCAAGGCCTGCAGGGACGGCAATTCCCCCCCACCGCCAACGATCATGAAACGGTATTGCGCGGCCATGGCTGCCGCCGTTCTGACAATGAAATCATGCCCCTTGTAATGGCGAAGAAAACCAACATTGCCAACGAGAATTTCGTGTTCACCTATTCCGTACCGGCTGCGTACCGCCCTTCTGTTTTCCAGGGAAAAGCGGAAACGCTCTTCATCGACGCCGGTTGACAAAACCACATTTTTTTTGGCTGGCACACCTTGGGCAGCGAGCTGGTGAGCAATAGCGTCACTGCAGGTAAAAATGAGATGGGGGAAGAATTTGTAACTGAGGGATGAAGAGATCGGCGCCAGGACATGCCGAGTGCGGATGATCAGGGGTACCCTGCACAAACGGGCAAGGGCTCCTGCCATCCAGGAGTCTTCCGAGGAGTGCGTATTGATGACGGTCGGCTGAATTGCCCGGATCAGCTCAAGGAGTTCCTTCCATGACCGCAGGTTGAATTTTGCAAATGAGGAAACGGTATGAACAGGGAAGCCTTCGTTTGCCCCCCGCCGTGCCAGTTCGGAATCAACAGGTACGATCAAAGCAACTCTGAACCCGAGTTTACGCATCTCCCGCAGTTCGGTCAAGATGCGAATTTCCTGACCGCCCCAGGCCCGACTCCAATCGGTATGGACCACCAGAGGAAGACGATCAGGTTGGCATGTTCCCATATTTCCGGTACCTTGTTCCTTTGCAGCTGTATTGTATGCCCGCGCCTCGAATACGGCAGAGAGTGTTCTCCTTTTTCGGATCGAATCCTGCATGTCCACAGAGAAGCAACGACCGGGTTTTCACCTTGAAACAAAGAGAGTTTCTTGTTCAGTGGCGTGCGCTCAATGCCGGCCTTTCAAGGAAAAGGACCAGCCGTTCCCCGGGTCAAGCCAAGGCACTATAACAAAAACAAAAATTAACAAAACCACGAATATCGCGTCAAGGCCTTTTCTTTTTCTGGTTGCATCCCCGGACAAACGATCATTTCCACCCGAGGAACAGCATGAAACATAGCCGATCACCGGATGCAATCATGATGGGCTCCTGAATCCGTGACGGCTGGATCTGGTTTTGGATATATCTTGCTGCGATCAGATTATGATTGCAGTTGAATCCTTGACAATACCCTTCACCCGCCGCCCATGGAGCAACCTGAACCTATGCATGAACACTTGTTCATCTCCGAACTCTTTTATTCCATCCAGGGTGAATCAACCCGGGCGGGCCTGCCATGCCTGTTCATACGCTTGTCCGGCTGCAATCTCCGCTGCACCTATTGCGATGCTTCCTATACCTGGCAGGAACCGGGAACACTCATGCCCATCGCTGACATCTGTTCCACCGTGGCAAAAACACCCGATGTTCTGGTGGAAATAACCGGTGGCGAGCCGCTTGCCCAAAGTGAAGTCTACCCGCTTATGCAGGCCCTGCTTGACAGCGGTCGTCGGGTCCTGCTGGAGACCAACGGCAGCCTGCCCCTCCACGGGGTCCCCGACGCTGTCACCATCATCATGGATATCAAATGTCCCGGTTCGGGTATGGCGTCGGCCATTCTCCCGGAAAACTTGATTCTGCTCAGGGAACGTTGCGCACGGGGATGCAGCGACGAAATCAAATTCGTCCTCAGTTCCCGTGATGATTTTCAATGGGCACGCGCCATGGTCCTCCGGGAACGGCTCGACCTTGTCGCCCCCGTTCTGTTCTCGCCGGTGCAGCCCGGCCTTGAGCCGGCCACCTTGGCACAACTGCTGCTGGATCACCGCCTCAATGTCCGCCTGCAGCTCCAGCTCCACACCCTGCTGTGGCCTGAACGAAGCAGAGGGGTCTGATCTGGGCACGATCGGTTGCGGGTTAGGGTTTTTCTGTCACTGTTTTGCAAGAAAAACTTCTCAGCCGTGTCGCTTCGTTCTATACTTTTGACAACATCAGACCATACACCTGCAACCCTTTTCCGTAAGGATGTGACCATGCCCTCCCTGGAGACCGCCTGTATCGGTATTATCGGACTCGGTTATGTCGGCCTGCCCCTGGCCGTGGAATTCAGCAAAAAACTCCCCACGGTCGGCTTTGACCTCAAAGCGGACCGTGTCGATGAACTCCGCCGGCATATCGACAGCACCCGGGAAGTCGGCAGTGAAGAGTTACGTCAGGCCGAAACCCTTCGTTTTACCGATACAATGGAAGACCTGCGGGAGTGCAACGTCTTCATTGTCGCTGTCCCCACACCCATCGACAGCAATAAACGTCCGGATTTGACCCCCCTGATCAAGGCTTCGGGATCGGTGGCCACGGTCTTGAAAAGGGGTGATGTGATCATTTACGAGTCCACGGTCTTCCCCGGCGCCACTGAAGAAATCTGCATCCCCATTCTCGAGCAGGCTTCCGGCCTTGTTTTCAATCGCGATTTTTTCGCCGGCTACAGCCCGGAGCGGATCAACCCCGGCGACCACGAACACCGCCTGCCCACCATAATCAAGGTTACCTCGGGTTCAACACCGGCCATTGCCGACTTTGTCGACTCGCTCTATGGCCTGATCATCACTGCCGGCACCTTCAAGGCTAGTTCAATACGCGTGGCGGAAGCAGCCAAGGTTATCGAAAACACCCAGCGCGATGTCAATATCGCTCTGATCAATGAATTAGCCCTGATTTTCAACCGCCTGGGAATCAATACCCTCGAAGTCCTGCAGGCAGCCGGTACCAAATGGAATTTCCTGCCGTTTCGGCCCGGCCTGGTCGGGGGTCACTGTATCGGTGTTGATCCCTACTACCTCACCCACAAAGCGCAGGAGGTCGGTTACCATCCGGAAATGATCCTGGCCGGGCGTCGCCTCAATGACGATATGGGCCGCTATATTGCCTCGGAAACGGTCAAACTGATGCTGAAAAAACGCATCCACGTCGCTGAAGCCCATATCCTTATCCTCGGCCTGGCCTTCAAGGAAAATTGTCCAGACCTGCGCAACACCCGAGTCATTGATATCATTGAAGAACTGAAAACTTTTGGTGCCCGGGTTGAGGTCTATGACCCCTGGGTTGACCGGGAAGAAGCCCGCCGACTCTACGGAGTGCAGATAATCGAGGTCCTGCCGCGGGAACAGTACGACGCGGTGATTCTCGCGGTCGCCCACCGGGAATTCGCCGATCCCGCAGACATGGATGTGCGTCGGTTGTGTCGCCCTCGATCCGTTATCTACGACGTCAAAAACATTCTGCCCCGGGAAATGGTGGATGGCAGTCTGTAGCCTATAGCCGTGGTCTTTATTGAGGGTTTTTCCTTTTTCTGGTAAAAGAATACCCAGAGACGAAATATTCTGTCCTGAATCCAGGCGCGCCGGCAAACAAGTCGCTGGCGTGCTTGATATACCGGAGAGCACATTTGCCAGTGCGGCAGAGTATCGCAAAACAGAGCCGGCTTTCGATGGGCACTGGCCAAGAGGTCTACCTGTCCCCCGCCTCGAGCTGATCTGTTTTACCCGCAATACCGCACCGGAGCATTTCCACTTGAAAAATTCTATCGCCCTGATTCTTCTGGCATTGGCCAGTTTCATGCCTGCCTGCCTGCGCCTGGCCTCCCAGGGGCTCTCTCAGCCGGTTGGCCTGCTCTCCGACAGCGGTCTGGGCCTGCTTGTCTTTCTGGTTACCCTCTACAGCCCTCATTGGCTGCGCCTGCTGCTGGTGCTCTTTTGGGCCCTGTTCCAGACCTCAGCCCTTGAACTGGTGGCCACCATGCAGCGACTGCCCACCTGGCAGGACCTGCAATACCTGGCCGATCCAGCCTTTGTCCACAAGAGCACCGCTGGGTTTAACCTGGCGGCCCCCGGCGCGGTCAGTGCGCTGTTACTGACAGCCGTGCTGGTCTGTTTTCTGCCGGTGTCCCGACCGGCCCGACGTTGGTTGGGTCCGGGCCTGGCAGCACTGCTGCTGATCATGGTAACCCAGGGCTTTTTCAGTACTCGCTTGTATGAGCACAGTATTGTTGCCCGTTACAACCCCCTCCACTGGTTCATAGTCGACGCTGTTTCCTCTCCCCTACCGAGAAATCTGCCCGCAACAGGGGTCCATCTGCCGCCGGGCCTCAGCAGTCTCGACCTCAACAGTTCGACCTTGCTGCCCCGGGGAAAAGCGGAAAACCTCCTGATTGTCATCGTGGAAGGGATACCCGGTCTGTATTACCCTGCAATCAGGACCAAGATGGGCGTGGATTCGCATGACATCACCATGGATCGGCTGGCCGCTGCCACGGAGGAGGCCATGCTCATTCCTGACTTCACCGTCCACAGCCACCAGACTATCCGTGGTCTCTATGCCATTCTCTGCGGTGATTACAGCAAACTCTCCTGGACCACACCCAAGGCCTACGAACTGCAGCAGAACCCGGAACGCGCTGACCAGTGCCTACCGGCCCAACTGGCGCAAAACGGCTGGTCCACCCACTATCTCCAGGCAGCGGGTCTCGGTTTCATGAGCAAGGACCGGGCCATGCCGCTGATGGGGTTTCAGACGACTCTTGGCAGTGAATGGTTTACCGAGCCCAATCCCTTTCCTTTTTCATGGGGACCGATCGATCCTGTTTTCTTCCGCGGTGCAGCCACCTATATTGCCGAACTCCAAAGCAGAAATCAGCCCTGGATGCTGACTCTGCTCACGGTGGGGACCCATCAGCCCTACGGCGTCTCCGATTCGTTCGCCGCCCAATACCCGTCCCGACAACAAGCAGCCATTGCTCTGCTGGATGAGGCTGTCGCCGACTTCATCGCCGGCCTTCGCCGGGACGGGGTGCTGGATAACACCCTGGTACTCATCACCTCCGACGAATCTCACGGTTCTGCCCTGGCCGATTGGGTCAGCAGTTGGGGCCTGGCAATCATCCTCGCTCCGGACGATGACCTGCCGCGGATCAAGCAAGGGGGATACGGCCTGGTTGATATCACTGCTTCCCTGCTCGATTATTTCGGCCTGAACATGCCCCCGGACATTATCGGTCGCAGTTTTTTTCGGGAATATCCCACTCCCGGGGAAATGATCGCCTTTACCGCTTCCAAATTGCGCCGGCACACTGCTGATAACCTTCGCTATGAGTGCACCACCGACGGCCGTTGCCTGGTGGGCACCGCTCCCAGCCTGCTGGGCTTTCCTCCAGCTGATTTCGCTCCGGACAAAGATGGTAGCGGAAGCAACATTTTTACCTATGCCGTGACCTTGGACCGTTCATTGCATCCCCGTCACGGGGGATCGCAGGTCCTGCATTTTGCCGAGGGGGAATTGCGTCGACTTCCAGAAAAGATCATCAGCGAGTGGGGCGACAATCTGATCGGCGCTCAATATCTTGATTTTCCAGCTCATTCAAGAGTGCATGTCTCCATCCGGGTGCGGGCCGTCGAGGCCCATGAAAGCGGTATCCGCATGCAGTTGCTGCTCAAGCAATGGGAACGTAATCAGAATGATATACCCATACCCAGTTTCCCGGTTCTTCGAGCCGGCGAAGAGAGTACGATCGAGTTCTCCTTTGAAAATACCGAGGCCAGACAATCCTTCTCTTTTCACCTGCTGGGAGAAGGAAAAAATGCCACCATCCAGATGGAGGATTTCGTGGTCACAGTTGAGACGATGGATGGCTGACGGTACTGAAAAAGGATCAAACAGCTAACCTGTGACAACCCGTCCTCCGTGGACAGGTCCCTCGTCGAAGGCGGCAGGAAATCTCTCGTACCCACCCAAAGGGTCCATAGGATCGATTGTCGGTCCCAGCGAACAGCATCCCCTAAACACACTATCCCCACAGGAGAAAAGGAATGAAAGGACTGCGATATCTATTGCCAATGCTGGTTTGTCTGTGCTTTGCCACCACGTCGTGGGCCAGCGTACATCGACTGGGCGGAGGCATCAATTACTGGACAACGATCGACAGTCTGGATGAAGGCTTTGATAGGAACGGCGTTTCCTATCTCGTCAGTTATCAATATCGTCCTTGGGTGGTTGGTCTGGAATTTGATCTGGAACTGCTCCCGGATCGATTCGGCGAGACTGCCATTGCCCCACAGGCCTATGTTCTGTTGGGTGACGGCCTCTATGCGGCAGCCGGTATCGGCCTTGTTCATACGGATGGCAGCTTTGCCGACAAACCTTTCTTTGCCCTGCGCGCCGGCATCAATCTCAACCTTCTCCCCGGGCTTTTTGTCGATATCTCAGCAAACTATCGTTTCAATGACACCACCGAACTGAAGGATCAGGACAAAAAAATTGACACAGACACCATTTTTCTTGGTGCCGCGCTTCGCTTCGCCCTCTAACCCCTGCGGCAGTGAATGGTGTGAAGCCCCCCGACGGGATGATGCTCAGATCAAACTGAAACGAACGTTCCAGCCACTGGTAAGGATTGTGCCCATAACCGGCGATTTGATCTCCACGGGTTGAAAATCGTACTCATGTGCCGCTTTCTGGGCGTACTGTTCGACCGTACCAAGCCGTCCAGCCCGCACCCGGCAGAAAGGCAGCGGAATACGGCGCAGACCGATTTTCAGCTGGTCCGGGCAGATCAGAAAATCAGCAACACGTATCCGGTCGATCAGCAGGACGGTCCGGGTGGCAGGATCAAAGCGGCAATGAAGCTCGTACAAACGGGTAATGTTAAACCGGCTGAGCAATTCACACCACTGGGGGTCCTCATATCGCCAGGTCAGCACCAGTGTATTCCGCTCGCCGGTTGCCCGCACCGGACTGCGGCTATCGTTAACCTGCAGCAGTCGTCGCTGCAGTTCATCGGCATGCACCGCCGGGCCTGTGCCCTGAAAATACCAGCATTTTCGAATCACCCACCCCAGAAAAACCGGCAGCAAAAAGGCAGCCAAGGCTAACCAGTAGCACAGCCACTGGAGCAGGACTGCCTCCTCCAGCCTGTCACGCAACAGAAAAAAAGGCAGCAGACTGAACAGGTACACCAGCAGCACCAGCAACAAAGCCGCACCAGTCAACAAAAAACGTTTCAGCATGGTAAACCGGACACTCTAGGAAAAGGTTCGGACAGATTCGGGGAGAAAGGTTAGGGTGCCGGCTGCCGAGTCCATGACCGCTTTCATGCCGATGGGCAACGCGATGTTTCGTTGCCGATGCCCCACGGGAAACCCCGCCCATATCGGATAACCAGGCTTTGCCAGCTCCATGACCCGGTCCCACACTCCCTCCTGGAGACGAAGATTGCCTGTGCTGTCATCCCGGCCCGAATCAAAAGTGCCAAGGAGCAGGCCCGCCAGACGCTCCAGGCGGCCAGCAAGAGCCAACTGGGTCAGCATCCGATCCAGGCGGTACAGAGGCTCGTTGGTGTCTTCCAGCAGCAGGATGCATTGCTCCCAGGTGTGATCCCAGGGGGTGGCCAGAAGGTGCACCAGCGAGGTCAGGTTCCCGCCGACCAACCGCCCTGTGCCGATGCCGCCGCGCAGAATCTCCAGGCCACGAGGTTGGATTTCCTCTGCCATCCTGGTGCCGGTGAGCAGGGAAAAAAGCGAAGTTGCGCTTGCCTTGTCGCTGCGCCCAAGCGAGGTGACCACCGGACTGTGGATCGACACCAGTTCCCCTCGATGCAGCAGCGTGTTGAGGAGAACAGTCACATCGCTGAACCCGGCGAGAAACTTGGGCGAACGTCGGAACATCGACCAGTCCAGGCGATCAAGGAGCCGCAGACAACCAAATCCGCCCCGGACAGCCAGAATGGCTTTGACCTCCGGGTCCCGCCACAACGCAACCAGATGCGCCGCCCGCTCCTCATCAGTGCCGGCGAGGTATCCTGTGCTGCATTCGGTCGGACCGCTGAGCTTGAGTGTAAACCCCATGGCACGGATCAGCTCAATCCCCTCCTGCAAGCGCTGCCTGTCCCGAGCCGGTCCGGCCGGACAGAAGACACCGATGGTGTCGCCCGGTTTGAGCGCGGGGGGCAGGTACGGCTGATCACTCATTTTTTCCGTCGCAGTTCAAGCGGTAAATTAATGAAAGACCAGTGAGGGTCAGGTGGGGATCAATGATATCAATGGACTTGGTATAGGGCTTGATCAGTTCCGCCATGCCACCGGTGGCGATGGCCTGCGCCCGTTCCTGATCCGGGGTCAACTGCCGGCTCAAAACCTCCACCATCCGATCCACCAGACCGCCGAAACCGTACAGGGCGCCGGAATGAATCGCCTTGACCGTGGTGGTGCCGATGGGCTGCTCCGGGATGACATCGATATCGAGCCGGGGCAGTTTGGCGGTGCGGGTAGCCAGGGCATCCAGGGAAATGCCGATGCCGGGATGAATGGTGCCGCCGACATAGGCCGGTTGTTCGTTGACACAGTCAAAGGTAATGGCGGTGCCGAAATCGATGACAATCAACGGCGAATGAAAGCGTTCCCAGGCCGCAACCGCATTGACGATCCGATCGGCTCCCACCTCGGCCGGTGTTTCCGTGGCCACACTCATGCCAAGCTTGAGGGTATGGGTGACGGCCAGCGGTGGCTGCCGCAGCCGGGTGAGATAATTGCGGGCAAAATGCAGCCAGCTGGTTTCCAGGGTCGGGACCACCGAGGCGACGATGAAACCGGTGATCTTCTTTGGATCGATACCGGCCATCTGGAAGAGACCGTGGTAGCGGATAGCCAACTCGTCGGCGGTACGGTCCTGGCGTGACTGGAGCCGCCAATTGCCTACCAACCGACCTTTTGTAAAGATACCGCTTACGGTATGGGAGTTTCCGACATCCACGGCAAAGAGCATAGAATCACCTTTCTGAGAATGTTGAGAGGATTGCTGACATTTGTTTTTTTTCTCAAGCGCTGGTAAGATATTCCAATTGAAAAAAATATTCCACCCCGAGCTGAACCAGCGCTGCCGATGCTACACTTTTCATCAAGAACACCTGTTCCCTTGATCCGTGAGCGTTCGTCCGTGCGTCAGCTTTATTGTCTGTGGCCGTTCAATTAATGGAGACTTTATCGGACGGGTACGGGCAATGAAGATGGTGTGTGAACGGACGCCCCGAAGGGCGGCTGGTGCAGGGTATTATCAAGGGTTCCACTGCAATTATACTCTGATTACAGCACGATATATCCAAACAAGAGTCCAGCCGTCACCGATTCAGGTGTTTGGCACCCTGTTTGTCCACACCTCAAACCCGGTCATTGAATCGCAGGCACCAGCAAGGATAATAGTCCAGGTACTTCACCGTCCTGGCACCGCCTGTCTGCCCTTGAACCGCAAACAATGGAGAAAAAGCATATGACACCCTATATCCAGGTGGCCACCACCGTGGCCGACCAGACAAGTGCGGAGCAGTTAGCCACTGTTCTGCTGGAAAAAAAACTTGCCGCCTGTATCCAGATTGCTCCCTGCACCTCCATGTATCGCTGGCAGGGCAAGGTCGAACAGGGGATGGAACTGGTCTGCACCATCAAAACACGAGGCGATCTCTTTCCTCTGTTGTGCCGAACCATTCAAGCCCACCACCCCTATGAGGTTCCGGAAATCCTCGCCACGCCGGTGCTGGCCGGCGCGGAAAACTATCTGGAGTGGATGGAAAACGAGCTGGTTCCAGGCTCGGAGGATCAGGACTGATGTCATCACAAAGTGAAGAACCCAAGCGATCCCGTCGCCGGAAAAAAGAATTTCAGTGCCACTGCTGCAAAGAGGGCAAAACTTTCTGCTGGAATTGCGGCTGCGGTTTCCAGATCTGCCCCGAGTGCTTTGCCGAGAACAAATGGGGTATCAGCAACGGCCCAACCTGGATCTGCCCTGACTGCGAGCGGATTCACATGATGGAATAATCCATTGTCGTGACGATCCGTGCTTTCCTTTGACTTCGAAAGAGGAGAAAGGTACAGTTCTGCCGCCAATCTGCCGCTTGCAGAGAATGCGCGCTATCCCCCCGACATCTCCCGGGAGACGGACAACAATCTCTGCGAACTGAACCGCTGCATACATCTCTTGTCCCCGTTCACCGGGGACAAGAAATAGACTGCACGACCTGGACACTGAAATCGTCCACCATACAGGTACTCTCCTGGTGAACGGTTTTCCTGAACAGATACGACCTTTGGATGATCATTTCCCCATACACCTTCCCTTCCTGCACAGGCATGACCGCACATCAGTACGACGAATCCAAGATCAAGACCCTCAGTTCTCTGGAGCACATCCGCAAACGGCCGGGCATGTACATTGGCCGCCTGGGTGATGGTTCGCACCCCGACGATGGCATCTATATCCTCCTCAAGGAAATCCTGGATAATGCCGTGGACGAATACATCATGGGCTACGGCAAGCGCATCGATATCTCCATCAACGCCGACGGTTTGTGCAGGGTCCGCGATTACGGTCGCGGTATCCCGCTGGGCAAGGTGGTGGAATGCGTTTCCGTGATCAACACCGGGGCTAAATACAACACCGAGGTTTTTCAGTTTTCCGTGGGTCTCAACGGCGTGGGAACCAAGGCGGTCAACGCCCTGTCCTCCAGTTTTACAGTCTCCGCCTTCCGCGACGGGCAGACCAAAACTGCGTACTTTACCCAGGGTGTTCTCCAGCACGAGGAGGAAAGTGAGACCAGCGAGAAAAACGGCACCCTGGTCACCTTTCTCCCCGACCGCACTGTTTTCCCGGAATTCACCTT
Source organism: Desulfobulbus alkaliphilus (assembly GCF_016918545.1). Lineage (GTDB taxonomy): Bacteria > Desulfobacterota > Desulfobulbia > Desulfobulbales > Desulfobulbaceae > Desulfobulbus > Desulfobulbus alkaliphilus. Next base: position 151,671 of record NZ_JAFFQC010000002.1, read on the forward strand.
CGACCGGCAATATGTGGAGCAGCGGCTCTGGCGTTATGCCTATCTCAACGCCGGCTTGAGCCTCTATCTGGATGAAACCCTCTTTCTCTCCAGGAATGGTCTGCTCGATCTCCTGGACCGGGAGGTGAGCAGCGAACGTATCTACCCTCCCCTCCATTTCGTCGATAAATCCCTTGAATTTGCCTGCACCCACACCGATGACTATGGCGAGTCTTATTTCTCCTTTGTCAACGGCACCTATACCAGTGAAGGCGGCACCCATCTCTCCGCCTTCCGCGAGGGCATTCTCAAGGGTGTCAACGAGTTCACTGGCAAGAAGTTCACCGGCATCGATGTCCGTGACGGTATCGTCGGTATCCTTTCCGTCAAAGTCCAGGAACCGATTTTCGAGTCACAGACCAAAAACAAACTCGGCAACACCGATATCCGCGCAGGTATCGTCAACGCGGTCAAGGACGCGGTGGCCACCCACCTCTATAAATATCCAGAAACCGCTGAAGTCCTGGTGGACAAGGTGCAGCGTAATGAACGGGTGCGTCGTGAACTCCAGTCCGTCCGCCGCGACGCCAAGGCTAAGGCCAAGAAAATCGCTTTCAAGATTCCACAGCTCAAGGACTGCAAATATCACCCCTCACGAGGGAACGCCTCGAAACCCGGACAGGAGAACATGCTGTTCATCACCGAAGGCCAGTCCGCGGCCGGATCCATTGTCAGTGCCCGTGATCCTATGACGCAGGCGGTTTTCTCCCTCAAGGGAAAACCAATGAATGTGTTGGGGCAGCGCCTTGACGTCCTCTATAAAAACGAGGAAATGTATTCCCTGATGCAGGCCCTCAATATCGAGCACTCCATTGCCGACCTCCGCTATGATAAAGTCATCCTGGCCACGGATGCCGATGTTGATGGCCTCCATATCCGCAACCTTCTCCTCACTTTTTTTCTCCATTATTTCGAGCCCCTGGTGCGGCAGGAGCGGGTTCATATCCTGGAAACCCCCATCTTTCGGGTGCGCAACAAGGAGAAGACCCTGTACTGTTATTCAGATCAGGATACCAATGAAGCCATGACCGCACTGAAAGCCAAGAGCAAGGGAGACCGGGCCATCGAGATGACCCGTTTCAAGGGATTGGGTGAGATCTCCCCTCCGGAATTCAAGCAATTCATCGGCCCGGATATGCGCATCAGGCCGGTCCGTATAGATTCCTTAAGCGAGGTGAGCCCGGTACTCCGTTTCTACATGGGAAAAAACACGCCTGAACGGAAACAGTACATCATGGACCACCTTATTGTCAGGCCGGTATGAACAACATCCCCGAGCAGCAACGCGGCAAACTCCATCAATTGTTTGACGCCAATTTTCTGGATTATACCTCCTACGTTATTCGCGAACGAGCCATTCCCGACGTTGACGACGGTCTCAAACCAGTACAGCGGCGATTGTTACAGACCCTGCACAACATGGACGACGGCCGCTTTCACAAGGTGGCCAACGTAGTCGGCGAGACCATGAAACTGCACCCCCACGGAGACCAGTCGATCTTTGACGCCCTGGTCAACCTGGCCAACAAGGGCTACCTCGTCGACAGGCAGGGAAACTTTGGCAACATCTTCACCGGTGACCAGGCCTCGGCACCACGTTATATTGAATGCCGCCTGTCACCTCTGGCCCGTGAAACCCTGTTCAACAAGGATCTCACCGAGTTCATCGATTCCTACGACGGCCGCATGCAGGAACCGGTACGCCTGCCGGCCAAGATCCCGCTCCTGCTGCTGCTGGGCGCGGAAGGGATTGCCGTGGGCATGGCCACCAAAATCATGCCGCATAACCTGTCCGAACTGCTCCAGGCCCAGATTGATTATCTCCACGGACAGGAAATAGTCCTTTACCCGGATTTTCCCAGGGGGGGGATCATCGATATCAGCGACTACAACCATGGCAATGGTCGTATCCGCTGCCGGGTCAGGCTGGAGCAGCCGGACGCGAAAACCATTGTCATCACTGAACTGCCGTACAATATCACCACCCAGTCCCTGATTGAATCCATTGAAAAAGCGGCCAAGGCGAACAAACTGAAAATCGCCGCCATCAATGACTACACCGCGGAAAAGGTCGAAGTCGAAATCAAGCTGGCCCGAGGAGTGCTCGCCGAGGAAACCATTGACGCCCTGTACGCCTTCACCGACTGTGAACTGAGTGTCTCCCCCAGCCTGGTGACTATCCAGGAAAATATGCCCCGGCAGTTGCAGGTGGAGGAGATCCTCCGCCGCAACACCGACCAGCTACTCAACAATCTGCAGCGGGAACTGCATATCGAACTGGAGCGCCTCGAGGAAAAATGGCATGCCCGCAAACTGGAACAGATCTTTATTGAAGAACGGCTTTATAAACAGATCGAGGAAAAAATCAACTACAAGGCAGTGGTCAGCACCGTTCGTCAGGCCCTGGCCCCCTATGCCGATGAACTACGCCGCAAACTCACCAGCGAAGATGTAGAGCGACTCCTGGAAATCAAAATCCGCCGCATCTCCCGCTACGATATCAATCGTCAGGAGAAGGAACTCAGGGAGATCGAAAAAGCCCTGGCCAGGATCCGGGAACAGCTCACCGATATGGTGGGTTTTACCACCAGGTATCTCGAAGCCCTGATCAGCAAATATGGCCCGCTCTTTCCCCGCCGCAGTGAATTACGCGCCTTTGACGAAGTCGATGCCCGGGCTGCGGCCATCTCCAACCTCAATGTCTTTTATACCCGGGGAAATGGCTTTATCGGTCACAAGATCAAGGTCGAGGAGGCGGGCAGTGACCTGGAATGCTGCTGCTCCGAATATGATCGACTGCTGCTCATTTTCAAAGATGGCCTCTACAAGGTGATCAATGTACCCGACAAACTGTTTGTCGGTCCGGATCTGCACTGGATGGGGGTGGTGAGAAACGACCTTGTCTTCAATCTCATCTACCGTGGCCCGGAAAATCTTGCCTATGTCAAACGCTTTGTCATGCCCAAATTCATTCTCAACCGTGAGTATCGGCTGTTCGAAGCGGGGAAACGCGCAGCTATCCTGCTCCTGCTGCTGGGTAAAGAAGGCCTGCGGATCCGGGCCAGCCTAGCCCCCTCGTCCCGGGCCAAGTATAATGCCCTGGAAATAGAACTCGACGATTATCAGATCAAAGGCGCCGGCGCCAAAGGAAAGCGCATCGCCAGCCGCACCGTACGGAGGATCACCGACATCACCGGAACCCCGAAAAAACCCAAGGTCAGCCCTCTGGAGCTGCCAGGATTCACCAGCCCGAAAAAAGAAAACTGATGAACATCGAAGAGAAAATCATAAAAATTGCCGCGCGGTCCTCGGATATCCCCGCCGACGATCTCACCGCCTTCTTCAGCGAGGGTATTCGCCGCACGTATGCGCCCAATGAGTGGCTCTTTCATGAATCCATGCCCCGGAGATGGGCGGGCATCATTCTTGATGGGAAGGTCGAACTGGTGCGCGGGGTGCATGGCTCCTCCCGCCATATTGCCACCATAATCGCCGGCACCCTGATCAGCGAAGGGGCCTTTCTGGAAGACCACTCGCACAGCAACAGCGCCTTCACCCGCCATGGCGCGACGGTCTGGCAGATTTCCACGGAAAAAATCGCTGAGTTCCGCACCAGTCAACCGGCCCTCTTTCATCGCATTGTCGCCCGCATTGCCGTCAGTATTTATCGACGACTGCGGGAACTCTCCAACCGTCTGTATGAGCGGAAAGACTGTATCCAGGAGGTAGGAGGATTTCGCACGGAACAGGATTCCCTTGGTAACCGGGAGGTTTCCGATTATGCTTATTACGGTGTGCAAACCATCCGGGCGATGGAGAATTTTTCCATTTCCGGCATCCAACTGCGCAACTTCTCCCATCTCATCGAAGGCCTGGCCCTGGTCAAAAAGGCGGCAGCCATGGCCAATTTCGAGCTGGGTGTACTCGAGGAAGCAAAAATGCGGGCTATTGCTGCTGCCTGCGACGACCTTCTCGCCGGGAATCTGCACGAACACTTCGTGGTCGACATGTTTCAGGGTGGTGCCGGCACTTCGACCAACATGAATGCCAACGAGGTCATTGCCAACCGCGGTCTTGAACTCATGGGCCGGGAAAAAGGCGACTACGGATACCTGCACCCCAATGACGATGTCAACTGCTCCCAATCGACCAATGACGCGTATCCAACGTCGATCAAACTGGCCGTGCTGCTGGCCAATCGCAGTCTCATCAATGCCATGACCGCCCTCAAGGCGGCTCTCGACGCCAAGGCGGAGGAATTCGGCGATGTGCTTAAAATGGGCCGCACCGAAAATCAGGATGCGGTTCCCATGACTCTTGGTCAGGAATTCAGTGCCTACGGTGTGATGATCGAAAGCGCCATCAAAGCCATTGAACGGGCTGCCTACGAATTTCTCGACATCAACATGGGGGCCACCGCCATCGGTACCGGGATCAACAGCCCGCCCGGGTACGCCGATCTGGTCACCCAGAAGTTGTCCATGGTCAGCGGGTTTGCCCTGCGACGGGCCCGTAACCTGATCGAAGCCACTCAGAACGCCGGTTCCTTCTGCCAGATGTCCTCCACTCTCAAGCGGGCTGCCGTGCAGATCTCGAAAATCTGCAACGATCTGCGCTGGCTGTCCTCGGGGCCACGCTGCGGGCTCAATGAAATCAACCTGCCACCCATGCAGCCGGGTTCATCCATCATGCCCGGAAAAGTCAATCCCGTTATTCCCGAACTGGTCAATCAGGTCTGCTATCAGGTGATGGGCTATGATGCGGTGGTCTCCATGGCTGCCGAAGCCAGCGAACTGGAGCTGTGCATGGCGGAGCCGATCATTGCCTATGACCTGCTTCACGGCATGATGATCCTCACCAATGCCTGTGTCACCTTGACCAGCCGCTGTGTTAACGGGATAGAGGCCAACCGGGATGTCTGCCGCGGTTATGTGGAAAACAGTATCGGCCTGGTGACCGCTCTTGTCCCCTTCCTTGGCTATGACCTATGTGCCGCCATTGCCAAGGAGGCCCTTAAGACCGGGAGCAGCGTTTTTCAGCTGGTCTGCGATAAAGAGCTGCTGACCCAGGAACAGCTCTACGACATCCTCAGTCCGGAAAGCATGACCGACCCTCGATTTATCCCTAAAAAATAACCATATCCAGCCCCACGCAATTTCCCGTTGCCTGAACGTACTTAAGCGGGATGCCTTGTCTCCGCTACCGAGTATCCCTGTTCCGCCCCACATCCGGCAACAGAATGGCCGATAATCCCAAAAGGGGCAAAAACGAGCAGAGATGATAGACATATACAATCCCCTGCAGATCAGCCAACCGCCCCAGGAGGGCCGCGCCGATCCCGGCCATGCCAAAGGCCAGACCAAAGAACAGGCCCGAGACCGTACCCACCCGGCCCGGAATGAGTTCCTGAGCATAGACCACGATGGCGGGAAAGGCGGAGGCCAGCATGAGGCCGATGAAAAAGGTCAAGGGGCCGGTCCAGAATAAACTGACGTGCGGCAGCATCAGGGTGAACGGTGCCACCCCCAGGATGGACCACCAGATGACACGGCGGCGCCCGATGCGGTCGCCCACCGGGCCGCCAAGCAGCGTGCCCAGGGCCGCACCGAAGAGAAAAACGAACAGACGGATCTGACCGGACTGGACAGACACCTGAAATGTGTGCATCAGGTAAAAGATGTAATAGCTGTTGAGACTGGCCAGATAAAAAAATTTGGAAAAAATCAGGACCAGCAGGATCAGAAGTGGCCAGACCACCGTCCCGGCGCCGGGATGGGTGTCCATCCCGGTGGCGCTCCATTGACGCCTGATATGTTCCACCGCGGGCCGCTTTTTCCGGTACCACCCCCCAACCCGGAATAGAATGAGCATGGCCAGCAGGGCGCACAGCGAAAACCAGGCAAGACTGTGGCGCCCGTGGGGGATGATAATCAGTGCCGCCAGCAACGGCCCCATGGCAGTGCCGGCATTGCCGCCGACCTGAAAGATGGACTGGGCCAGACCGTATTGACCGGCCGCAGCCATGCGGGCCACCCGGGAAGATTCCGGATGAAAAATTGCCGATCCGGTGCCGACCAGGCCCACCGCGACCAGAAGCAGTCCGTACCCCGGCGCGGTGGCGAGCAGGATCAAACCCAGCAAGCTGCAGCCCATGCCAAAGGTCAGGGAGTACGGTTTGGGGCGGAGATCGGTATACAATCCCACCATCGGCTGCAGCAGCGAGGCGGACAGCTGATACGTCAGGGTGATGAGCCCGATCTGGGTGAAACTGAGATCGAAATTCTCTTTCAGCTGTGGGTAGATGGCCGGAATCAGTGACTGGAGCATATCATTGAGAAAATGGCAAAAACTGATCACGACCAGCACTCTGAGACCTATCCGCTCCTTATTGGCAACAGCACTATCATCCTTTTTACCTTGTCGAGACATTGAAGTGCCCTTTTGCCATGGTTTGTTGGTTGGAGTGGAAACGCAATCACCGCATACGTGTCCGTGCACAGGGGGGAGATTCTCAGGTTGCCCCGTCACGTCCTTGGCACTTTTCTACTTCTTTGCTTGGATTCCGGCCACTTTTTTGTCTAATTTGAAACGAAGAGGGGCATGAAGGGAGCGCAACCAATTGGAACAAGCGAATACTGATCCCTGAATCCGTGGCGGCTAACCTGTTGTTTGAGTTTTATTTTGCTGTAATCATATTATAATCGTCGAAGCATTCTTGACGCGAACTTCCACCCATCGCCCTTCGTGGCGTTCGTCAGCACGCCGTCTTCATTGCCCGTAACCGTCCGATAAAATGTACTTAAATTCAACGGTCAACGCCAATATAGCTGATGCACGGATGAACGCTCACGGATCCAGGTGATCGTCCTTTTTTTGCTTGCCCGGGCATCACGAATGTCGTATCCGTTCACCACTCTGTACATATTTCAAATGGTGTGACCCAAAAAACTCCCATCATGGACCAACCCAAATCCTCTGCAGAACAATCGAGCTATGAACATCCGTCTTCCCGCTGAATGGGAAAAACAGGATGGTGTCCTCCTGGCCTGGCCGCATGCGACCAGCGACTGGCACGACCTCCTGGAAACAGTTGAACCGGTCTTTGTCGCCATTACCCGGGCAATCAGCCAATTTGAACAGGTGCTCATCGTCGCTCCAGAGATTGAAGCAATCCGAACTCGGCTCATCAAAGACGGGGTGGATCTGCAACGTGTCCGTCTGTACCCTGTGCCGACCAACGATACCTGGGCGCGGGATTTTGGCGCCATCACAGTGCTCGAAAGTGAAATCCCGGTACTAATGGACTTTGGCTTTAACGCCTGGGGGTTGAAATTTGCCGCCTACCTCGACAACCAGATCACTGCAACCCTGGCCCGATCCGGGGCATTCGGACGATGTGAAGTCCGTACTCTCGGCCTGATCCTCGAAGGGGGGAGTATCGAAAGCAACGGTGCCGGCACCCTGCTGACCACCAGTCAGTGCCTCCTCCATCCTAATCGCAACCCCCACCTCAACCGCTCAGCAATTGAAAAGGCCCTTGCGGATCTGCTGGGGGCTTTTCATATTCTCTGGCTAGAGTCCGGTTCTCTGGTCGGAGATGATACCGATGCACACATCGACACCCTTGCCCGCTTCTGCCCCAACGACACCATCGCCTATGTCCGATGTGACGATCCTGCCGACGAACATTATGCTCCCCTGAAGGCCATGGAATCAGAACTTCGTGCCTTTCGCACCCCATCCGGACATCCCTATCGCCTTGTGCCCCTCCCCTGGCCGAGTCCCTGTTACGATGCCAATGGGCAGCGCCTGCCGGCCACCTACGCCAATTTTCTCATCATCAACGGTGCGGTGCTGGTCCCTGTGTACCAGGATGATCAGGACGCCAAGGCCCTGGAGATCCTTGCTCAGGTCTTCCCAGACCGTACAGTCATCGCCATCGACTGTGGCCCGCTGATCCACCAGCATGGTTCGCTGCATTGCGTGACCATGCAGATTCCCAGAGGAGTTTTGCCATGAACATCCTTACCGTCGGCCTGGTGCAGCAACGCTGTGTCGATGACCGGCAAAAAAATATCGCCAGGAGTGTGGAGGCAATCCGAGAAGCCGCCACTCGGGGAGCCTGGTTGGTGGTTCTCCAGGAACTGCATTGCAGTCAGTATTTCTGTCAGACCGAGGCTACCGCCTGCTTTGATCTGGCTGAACCGATTCCAGGACCGGCCACCACGGAGTTTGGCGCCCTGGCCAGGGAATTGGGTATCGTCCTGGTCACTTCTCTCTTTGAAAAACGGGCGCCGGGCCTGTACCACAACACCGCCGTGGTTTTGGAGAGGGACGGCAGCATTGCCGGCCGGTACCGTAAGATGCACATCCCCGATGACCCCGGGTATTATGAAAAATTCTACTTCACCCCGGGAGATCTCGGATTTCAACCCATCGCCACCTCGGTGGGCAGACTGGGGGTCCTGGTCTGCTGGGATCAATGGTACCCCGAGGCGGCCCGGTTGATGGCCATGGCCGGGGCCGACCTGCTCATCTATCCCACCGCCATCGGTTATGACCTCAACGATCCCCTCGAGGAACAAATCCGCCAACGAGAGGCCTGGATCACCATTCAACGCAGCCATGCCATTGCCAACGGGATCCCGGTGGTCAGTGTCAACCGGGTCGGTTTTGAACCTGACCCCTCGGGAGTCGGTGCCGGTGCACAGTTCTGGGGTCACAGTTTAGTTGCCGGGTGCCAGGGCGAACTGCTTGCTCTTGCCGACAACGACCAAGAGCAGGTGCTCGTCATCGATCTCGACCGGGAGCGCAGCGAGCAGGTCCGCCGCCTCTGGCCTTATTTCCGTGATCGCAGGATTGATGCCTATGGTGACCTCACCCGGCGATATTGTGATTGATGCGAACATGAAACACACTGAAGGGAAAGCTGCTATGATTGTCTGGTCTCAGGCGACGCGCACCGTTCTGGGAGTCCTGGTGGTGCTGGTCATCCTCGTGGTGCTTGCAGGGGCTGTATCCATCCCCTTCCGCTTCGAATCCTCGTCCATGCTCTACAAATTCGGCAGTGCCAAGGTCATGCTGCAGATCGGCAAGGTCCTGGGCATGGTCGCGGGCGTCCTCCTCCTCATTCAGTTACTCTGGAGTGCGAGAATCAGATTCCTGGACAGGATTTTCGGTTTGAACAACCTGTTTCGATTTCACCGCCTGATGGGCATCACCATTGCCGCTTGCGCCCTGCTCCACCCAATACTGGTCTACCTCCCGGACAACACCCTGATCATTCCCCTGACAAAACGCTACTGGCCGGAACTGGTGGGGCTGGGCCTGTTACTGTGCATCCTGAGCATGGCCATCACCAGCACCTTCCGCAGCAGCCTACGGCTCCCCTACGAGTTCTGGCGGACCGCGCATCGCGTGGCAGCCGTCGTGGTCACCGCCGGATTGGCCGTTCATGTGCTCAACGTCAGCGATAGCTTCGGGCGGGGAGTACCCCAAACAGCGACATACTGGGCCATCGGGCTGTGGGTGCTGCTGTTTGCCTGGATGACCGCGCATCGGTTCTGGATCAGGATCAGACCACACACGGTCGCGGCGGTGGAGCCGGCAGGACGGGATACCGTGCGTCTTTGCGTGAGGCCGCGAACAGGCCGAGCTTTTGCATACGCCCCCGGGCAGTTCGCCTTCATTCGGATCAGATCCGCTGGTGTACGAAGCGAGGAGCATCCATTTACAATCGCCTCGTCTCCGCAAAGGCCGAAGGAGCTGGAATTCGTCATTCGCCTTTGCGGTGACTGGACCCGCTCCATAGCCACTGTTCAGCCTGGTGACCAGATCAGCATCGATGGCCCCTACGGCATTTTTTCCCATTTTCGTTGCAACGGACACGCGGAACTGGTCATGATCGCCGGCGGGATCGGCATCACTCCCATGTTGAGCATGCTCCGATATATGGCCGATTCGAACGACCACCGCAAGATCACCCTGATATGGAGCAATAAAACCAAGGATGATGTGGTGCTGGTCGATACATTCCGGGAACTGGAATCCCGCCTTCCCGGATTGCGGATGCACCTTTTTTTCACAAGAGGACCTGAGGCCGCGACCACAGGAGACCGCCTGAACCGCGTCATCCTGGAAAGGTTGCTGATGGACAGCGGCCGGGACGCAGCGGTTTTCATATGCGGTCCTGAGGGGATGATGGCGGGAGTGGCCAAGGTGCTTCCTGGCCTAGGCTTTTCACACCAACGGATTTTCACGGAACGCTTCAGTTTGTAATATCACTGATTGACTCGCCTGACGAAAGTAGTATATTAATAATGATAATCAGATCGTCGACAACAACTGAACGAAAGGGATGCTCCATGAGAATCGTTCTCGGGACAAGTGGGCCTTCCACCTGTCCAGACCAGTGACAGAGAGCAGAGAGCGACCCCTTCTTCTCTATTCAAACCTCATTCAAAGGAGTGCTGTCATGAAATGGAAAGCCGCCCTCTTCACCCTCGCCCTTGCTGTGCTGCTGGGAGCTCCCCTGGACCAGGCTCGAGCCGGACAATGGGAAATCGACCAGGACCATACCGGTATCTATTTTGATGTCCGGCATACTTTTGTCACTGTCCGCGGTCTGTTCGATGATTTTTCAGGGACCATATTGTTTGATCCTGAAAACCTGGCGGCTGCCCGCTTCGATTTCACGGTCAATGTTGCCAGTATCAATACCAATATCACCAGACGAGACGACCACTTACGCTCAGCCGACTTTTTTGAAGCGAGAACCTACCCTCGCATGACCTTCACCACCAAAAGCGTCCACCATGTACAGGGGGATGAATACGCCCTGGAAGGTGACCTGGCCATCAAGGATGTGACCAAGCGGATAACCGTGCCCTTGAGGTATTTCGGAATGCAGGAAAACCCCTTGAAGCGAGGGCAGACAGTCGCGGGTTTTGAGATCGATTTCATGCTGGACCGCCTGGAGTACAATGTCGGATCAGGACGGTTTTATGAGATGGGGGTCATTGGCAGGGAGGTTCGCGTCCTCATTGCCCTGGAAGTTCTCAAGGACAGTTGATCTGCTCCTTGCTGGTTATTATCCCCTGGGTCCGAAAACCTTCGTTCGTGACCGTTCGAATAAAGGACACTTTTTCGGACCGGTACGGGCAATGAAGATGGCGTGCGAACAGGCGACCCGAAGGGCGGCGGGTGACGACGAAGTGTCAAAAATATTGTCGCACTTCATAACCTGAGTCCTGCGAAATACATCACAAAAAAAGTCCAGCCGTCACGGATCCAGGCCATTGTCAACAACGAGCTATAGCATCATCATTCCTGCCTACAACGAGGCTGAGGAACTGCCTGCGACCTTGGCTGCGGTGCAGCGGGCCATGGCTGCGCAGAACATTGCCGGCGAGTGTATTGTCGTGGACAACAACTCAAGCGATGGCACCGCCGATGTGGCCAGAACCGGCGGCGCCGATCGCGTGGTTCACGAGCCGGTGAATCAGATCGCCCGCGCTCGCAATGCCGGCGCCGCCGTCAGCGGCGCCGACTTTTTGGTCTTTGTCGATGCCGATACCCGCATTGAGGCCGCATTGCTGACCGATGCCCTTGACCTGCTTCGTTCCGGCCGCTGCGTCGGTGGAGGAGCTCTCATTCAATTTGAGGGCACAACCACCTTCCTCGGCCGCTGCACCCTCCGCTTATGGAATTGGATTTCCCGACTCACCCGCAATGCCGCCGGAAGCTTCTTTTTCTGCCGCCAAGACGCCTTTCAAGCCGTGGGTGGCTTTGATACCAAGCTCTATGCCTCCGAGGAATTGCGGCTTTCCCAACTGCTCAAGAAATGGGGGCGTGCCCGGGGTCAGTCGTTTATCATCCTCACCGATCCCCCCGCCGCCACCTCCGCCCGAAAATTGCACTGGTATACCAGCCCGGCCATTCTTGGTTTGATTCTTCTCATGGTGTGCATGCCCTTTGCCGTCCGTTCACGCCGGCTCTGCGCCTATTGGTACAATCGCCCCAAGCCAGGAAAATAACGAACGCCTAAATCTTCGCGTCTCAGGCAGCAAACCCGCCATTGACCAGGATATTCTGACCCGTTACCCAGCCTGATCGCTCATCAAGCAGCACCGTGACCAGATCGGCGACATCAGCAACGGTGCCGATCCTGCCCAGAGCCGCCTGGGCGGCGAGTCGGGCAATCTGCTCATCGGATTTACCGGCGCGAAACAGCTCGGTATCGATCGGTCCGGGAGAGACGGTATTGACCCGTATGCCGCGCCCGCCAAGCTCCCTGGCCAGTACTTTGCTCATCTGTTCAACCGCGCCCTTTGATGCGGCATAGGCACCATAGGTCGGCAGCATGACCCTGGTTACCGTTGAACCGATATTGATGATACTGCCATTGTTCTCCATCAATCGTGCCGCATGGCGACAGCAGAGAAAAACCCCTTTGATATTCACATCGAAAATCTGGTTGATATCCTGCTCGGTAAAGTCCTCAAAACGCTTGTAGATGGCGATACCGGCATTGTTGATGAGAATATCGAGACGCCGGCAGCTGTTCATCACTGATAAAAAAAGATGGTCGATATCTTCGGGTTGGGCCATATCGGCGGCGATCGCTCTGGCTGAACCGCCTTGTACCGCGATCGTCTCCACCAGTTCATTTGCCTGCTGCTGGTTGTGCAGATAAGTAAACACCACCGTGGCACCCTGCTCGGCCAGGTTGCCGACAATTGCCCTGCCGATCCCTCTTGAACCACCGGTAACAATTGCCGTTTTTCCCGTCAGAAATTTTTCCATGCTCTCTCCCCGGACATATTCTCGGTCAGCTTTCACAGCAGCAACTTGATTGCGGCCAGATGCAAAGGATAAAAGAGGTAAAATGAATACTGCAGCCAGTTGGCGTGCCACCCAATCTGCCCATTATACCGGCAAATCAGCAAAAGGGACAGGACACTGAATGGCTGGAAAACCGCGGTCGGATGCGTGTGGAGCAACCAGGATAGAGTCCAGTCCGTATGCGGATCGGTCAGGAGAATATCAATGAGCAGGTTGACGCCCAGCAGGACCAGCAGAATCAAACCGGATGACAGCAGAAAAGGATTCCTCTGCCCATGGAACCGGTGCATGACAAATATCAACAGCACTCCCATCGAACCGTATTCCACCCGACCCAATTCCGCAGCCAGCAGGCACAGCAGCGGTATCCACCAGGATGGACTGCGCTCATACCCTGCAATTGCCATCAGACCCAGACAAAGGGTAAAGAGAATGTTGAGTTGGCTGGGGGGACTGCCCTCCAGCCAGGCGATGACAAACCAGGAGACCACCCCCAACAGGAACAGCCGCATCCAATAGCGGGAAACATCCCGGGTGTGCCGATACCCAACGACGATGAAAAAAGCGAAAAGAGGGAAAGCCAGGCGACCAACCAGCCTCAAGGGCCACATAATGGCGTATTGATCAGCCAACAGATAGTGCCCCACATGATCCATCAACATGCACAGGCAGGCAAGGAATTTCAGTTGGACAGCGGTCGTGCTGGTTCCTTGGTCATCAGGATAACGCAAAAAGAACACCTCTGATCACCTCCGATACAGGAGCGTGGTACATTGCGCACTCATCAGCTCCACGATTGGCAGGGGTAAAGGAATCTGGGTCTCAATTCTGTTGAGCACACAGCAACGACTGCCTCATCCAGACTGGACAGACTGCCAGAATAATCGGCGGTACCCAGGCGGTCATCGGAAAAAAGGCAGCAAGGTGCCTGCCGTTCACTTATCCCTTGTTTCTCCAATAACATGGTGCACATATCCGGGACGGGTTCCGCCTCGCCATGGACATGAAAGACGGTCACCTTGGCGGCATCCCGGTCGAACTCCTGCGAGAGGACGATGAAGCAGAACCGGGCAAGGGAATCCAGATTGCCGACCGGCACTCCATCATGGAAAAAGGGGAGATCGTCTGGTCCGGGACAACCAAAGACCTCGGCAGCAATAAGCAATTGCAGTCCCGCTGTGTTGGTATTTAAAATGCAATGCAGGCAAATGCTGCTAAAGCTGTCACTCAGCGACTCTGTTTACTCTTTTCTAAATTTGTCCCCGGACAACAATACTGTTCAAAACACGAAACTATTTTTTGACAAAAAGGGACAGGTGGAGTACGTATCAGATCGGAGACCGTCCGCAACCCAATCGGTTTCAGGTGTCCGATATAATGAGCATTCTTACGTATTCGCCTGAATCCGTGACATCTGGACTCTTGTTATGGATATATCGTACTTTCATCACATTGTAATTGCAGCGGAACCCTTGATAATAACCTTCACCAACCGCCCTTCGGGGCGTCCGTCCGCTCGCCGTCTTCATTGCCCGTAACCGTCCGATACAGTGTACTTTCATCGAACGGTTACAGACAACAAAGCTGACGCACGGACGAACGTGCACTGATCCAGGACTCCTCGATATAGACCGCTCCCCCGAATCCTTTCTGATCCATGCAATGGACCGCCGATGCTCAAGCAACCACTGACCGCCAGCCAGGAAGATTATCTGGTAGCGGTATACCTCATCTGCAAGGAAAAGCAGGTCGCTCGCGCCAAGGACATTGCCAGAAGACTTGGCGTCCGAGCCTCTTCGGTAACCAATGCCTTGCGCGTCCTCTCTTCCCTTGACCTGATCAATTACGCCCCCTATGATCTAGTCACCATGACCGATACCGGACTCAAAGCGGCGAAAGAGGTGGTCGGCAGACACGAGGCTCTCAACAACTTTTTCGTCACCGTACTCGGAGTCGATCAGGCAGAGGCTGAACAGGCCGCCTGCAAAATGGAACACAGTATACCGAAATCGATTGTTGACCGATTGATCCAGTACGCCCAGTATGTTCAAGATTGCCCCCGCAGCGATGTCACCTGGAAATCCGGCTTTGGTTATTACTGTACCAGCAACTGCGGCGCTAAGCAGTGTGAACGTCCTCAGTCTCCCAAGAAAAAGCCTGGCAGGAAAAAATAAAGGTGCCATAATATGGCCAACACTGGGGAGCAACGACGGAAGGAAACGGATCAGTGCACATTGACCTTGGGCCAGCCTTCATTGCACCCGGAAACGACTACGGAACGGCATCATGCAGTCCACCCTGTGTTTCCTGTTCTGCGCTGTCGGCGTATCCGGCAATATCGGCAACACTGAAAACAACAACAACCAACAGATGGAGACCCTTTTGACACAACAGAAGAGTATGGATCATCCGGATATCAACCGGGTGCTGTTCCACCCGACCAGAGTCGGCAAAAATCCGACCCCTTCCGGAGCCATTGATATTCAGCCGACCATAGCCGATGGCATTTCCCTTGGCTGTCGACTGTTCAGCCACTCCACCGAGGCCCCTACATTGATTTTCTTCCATGGCAACGGTGAAATCGTTTCCGATTATGATGACATCGGCCCTATCTACATGCAGCAGGGTCTGAACTTTCTGGTCACCGATTACCGCGGTTATGGCTGGAGCGACGGAACCCCCCTGGTCAGCACTTTTCTATCCGACAGCAACGCCCTCTTTCTTCAGTTGCGTCGATGGCTCACCGAACATAGCTACAGTGGCCCGGTGTTTGTCATGGGCCGTTCTCTGGGCAGCGCCGCTGCCATCGATGTCGCGGTCAATCACAGCGATGCGGTGGACGGTCTTATCATCGAATCGGGTTTTGCCCAAACTCTGCCCCTGGCCAAGGTCCTGGGGCTTGACCTTGCAAAGCTGGGCATCAGCGAGGAGCAGACTTTTAACAACAGCGGCAAAATCGGCCAGTTTACCAAACCAACCTTTCTTCTTCACGGCCAATACGACCAGTTGATCCCTATCTGGCAGGCAGAAAAACTGATGGCTGAGAGCAATGCCAAGACAAGGGAACTGCAGATCGTGCCCGGTGCTGATCATAATTCGCTCATTGCCGTGGCCGGCTTGCTCTATTTCCAGGCCATTAAAAAATTCATTGATAAATCAACCGGCAACGCGCCTGACTGGCGGGAACGGCGCCGCCAGTTCAAGCAGCAGCAAACCAATGGATTGACCGCCGAATGACCACCACGGGCAAACGAACCGGGTATCTCTCCTGGGATGAATACTTCATGGCGGTGGCCCTGCTTTCGGGTCACCGCTCCAAAGACCCCAACACCCAGGTAGGGGCTTGCGTGGCTAATGACCAGAACAAGATTGTCGGTGTCGGGTACAATGGGTTCCCCTGGGGCTGCTCGGACGATGAACTGCCGTGGTCACGGGAAGGCAGGTATCTGGATACCAAATACCCCTACGTCTGCCATGCGGAACTCAACGCGGTCCTCAATTCCATCACCTACGACCTGCGGAATTGCCGGCTTTATGTCGCGCTTTTCCCATGCAATGAATGCACTAAAGTGATCATTCAGGCGGGCATCCACGAAATCGTCTATCTCTCTGACAAATACGCCGACACCGAGCCCGTCCAGGCCGCAAAAATCATGCTGGAAAAATCAAAAACTTCGTACCGCCGTTTTTTTCCTGCCAGGGAATCCATCCTCCTCAACTTCCGGATCGACTGACGGCCACCTTCCCTCAATCGGAACACCGCCCCGGACCCGGACAGGCACTGGTCATTTATCCGGCGGTACGACCAGCACCGGCAGCCGGGTACGCCGCAGTAACCGGCCAGCCACGGACCCCAGAAAAAAAGGATGGATTACGCCCCGACGATGGGCGCCAATCACAATCAGATCGGCATTGACTTCATCGGCAAAGGCAAGAATGCCAGCCACCGGGCGACCGTGGGAGATCGCAAACTCAATATTCTCCTTCATCTCCACCAGATATTCCTGCAACCCGGCCTCACGGTTTTCCATAAACCGGTTGCGAAGCTCCTCCCCCTGCTCATCGAAATGCTTACGTTCCTCGTCGATCAGGGTATCCTGACCCATAACAGCGGCAACACTCTGAATGACCGCCTCCTCGACCTCTGGAAGCACGTGGAGCACAAACAGCCTGGCCCCGTGGAGACGGGCGGTGAGCAGGGCATGGCGGAAGACAACCCGACTTCCCGGTCCCTGGTCAGTGGCATAGAGCACACGTGCATATCGTTCTTTCATATCAGATGCCTCCCGCTGTTGCCGTATCTTTTGGCCGGCGCTGCCATTGCATCAGAATGACCAGACACAATAAACCCACTCCAATCAGATACGCTGGATATTTTCCAGGCAGTCCAACCAGATTGGAGATAAAGCCAGGGCGAAACATCACCGCCGTCACGGCCAACAGAAGTGGTATTTCATACCAGCGTATCCGCACAATAAACCAGCCCTGGGTGACGGCGGCAAAGGCAAAACACCCCAGGCAGGTCATGAAGAAAATGAGCATCGCCATCCAGAAACTGTCAATCCCCCACAGGAGCAGATCAGTGTTAAAGATGAAGATAAAAGGCAGCACCGCTGTGCGGATATCATACATGAAGCCCTGGACCCCGGTGGCTATCGGCGGGGAATGGGCTATGGCGCTGGCGGCATAGGCCGCCAGCCCCACCGGCGGCGTATCATCGGCAAGGATACCGAAATAAAAACAGAACAGGTGGGCAGCGATGAGCGGCACGGCAAAGTCCTGGAACTGAGCGATGGTGACGATGACCGGAGCGGTCAAGGAAGCCATGACAATATAGTTGGCCGTGGTCGGCAGCCCCATGCCCAGAATAAGACTGGCCACCGCGGTAATCATCAGCATGAGAATGAAATTACCCCCGGAGAGGATATCGATGATATCGGTGATCCTCCCGCCCAGCCCCATGGTGACGATCCCGACCACGATTCCCGCTGCAGCAGTGGCTATGGCTACCGATACCATATTGCGGGCACCCGCCACCATACCGTCCAACACCTCACGGCCGCCACGGGCCAGCCCGGCCCGCACATCTCCGCCTTGAACCCAGGCACGGGCGGCATGTTGCAGCAGCATGATCGGCACCAGGGTCATGATGGCGCGAAAAGCAGCAAGATCCGGACTGTGCCGGGCGATAATCAATTCATAGAGGAGAACGCCCAGAGGGACAAGGAACTGCACACCACTCAGCAGAGTGGTGAAAAAACCGGGCAGATCGACCCGGGGAAGCCCCTTGAGCCCCAGCTTCGAGGCCTCGACGTGGGTGATGAAAAACAGGGTGGCATAGGCGGCAAAGGCGGGAATGGCCGCTGCCTTGCACACCTCAAGATACGGCATGTTGACATACTCGGCGATAATAAAGGCTGCTGCCCCCATGATCGGCGGCATGAGCTGACCGTTGGTGCTGGCCGCAACCTCGATGGCTCCCGCTTTTTTGGCTGGATAGCCAACCTTTTTCATCAATGGAATCGTGAAGGTACCGGTGGTAACGACGTTGGCAATGGAGGAACCGGAAACCAGTCCGGACAGACCCGAGCTGAGGACCGCTGCCTTGGCTGGACCGCCTTTGTAGCGACCCAGCAGACTCATGGCCAGATCAATGAAAAAACGGCCGCCTCCAGCTTTGTGCAGCAGTGCCCCGAACAGAACAAAGAGAAAAACGATGGTCGCGGAAACATGGAGCGGTATACCGTAGATCCCCTCGGTGGTCAGGGTGATCTGGGAGAAATAACGATTGACACTGACTCCTTTAAAAGCGAGGACATCGGGCATATAAGGCCCATAAAAGGCATAAAGGGTGAAAGCGACAATAATCACCGGCAGGGCAGGCCCGATAACCCTGCGGGCTGCCTCCACCAGCAGCACCACCAAAAGCAACCCGCAAAGCACATCCCGCTGTAACGGTGCTCCTACCCGGCTTGCCAACCCCTCATAATCAAAAAAAATATACAGTGCCGAGCCGACGGCAAGCAGGGCCAGCAAAACATCGGGAAGGGTGACGCGGCTTCGTTCACCAAGCCAGCGTAATCCGGGAATGTCAATTGTACGCCGCAAGGTTGGATAGCCCAGGAAAACAAGGGCAAAAGCGAAAGCCAGGTGAATGGCCCGGACAATGGTGGAGTCAAGCAGCAACCAGGATGCCAGAGAAAGCTGGAACAGAGTCCAGCACAACGCAATGACAGGTATCGCCCAGCGCCCCCAGTTTTTGGGACGACGCAGCCCCAATTCCTCCTCTTGAGCCATGCGCCGGGCACGGCGTACACCTTCATCCTTGCGGGTATCGGCACTGTTCATGGAGCCCTCCTTAAAAGGTTGACAGAAAGTAACCTCTGGATCGGTGAGCCTTCACCGGCACTCAATTCGCGAAAAATCAGGGGGCTATACAGAAATCTTGACCCGGCAGCCTGCGCATCAGCTCTCAAGCACCGATAACCACCTCCTGAATCCGTGACGGCTGGACGCTTTTTTGGATATATCTTGCTGTAATTATATTATAATTTCAGCAGAATCCTTTAAGAGAACTTTCACCAGCCGCCCTTCGGGCCACGACCAGCTTGCACTTGCACCCGCTGAACAATGGCAGCAAAAAAAGGCCCGAACGACAAGGTTGCCGTCCGGGCCACAAGGTCCAACGATCACATGAGACCGGCTTCCTTAAAAAACTTTACAGCACCAGGATGGAGCGGCGCGCTCAACCCTTCGAGCATGTTCTCCGGGGTCAGCACTGCCAGGGCAGGATGGAGGTTGCGGAAGGATTCCAGTTGGGTGAACACTTCCTTGGTAACGGCATACACGACATCGTCAGGTACATCAGCGCTGGTGCACAGGGTTGCTTTGACACCGAAAGAGGGGACGTCGGCATCATTCACAACGTTCGGGTAATGATGAATCGGAATGTCTGCAGGGGCATAAAAAGAGTGCATTTCAGTCAATTTGGCGACCATCTCCTCGGGAACGGTGACAAAATTCACCTTGCGAGTCCCGGCGGTGGCTTCCTGGACTGAACCGTTGGGATGCCCCACAGTGTAGAAGAAGGCATCGATGCGGTTATCCTGGAGCATGCCTGCTGATTCCGCGGGCCTGAGGCCTTCGGCTTTAAGGTCCTGGTCAGGGTCGATACCCGCAACGGCGAAAAGATCAAAGGCATTGCTGCGCTGGCCGGAGCCAGGCTGACCAATGTTGACGATCTTACCCTTCAAATCGGCTACAGTCTTGATGTCCTTGTCCACAGCAGCGACAATGGTGACAATTTCCGGATGCAGAGCAAAGACAGCCCGCAATTTTTCCTGCGGACGACCTTCCCAGTCATTTTGACCACTGAAAGCATGATACTGCAGGTCAGACTGCACTATGCCGAATTCGAGATCACCAGCCATCAACGCGTTGATATTGAACACCGAACCACCGGTGGATTCCACCGTGGCACGGATATTATACTCGTCACGCTTGGCATTCACCATCCTGCTGATGGCACCTCCCACCGGATAGTAGACCCCGGTCACCCCTCCGGTACCGATGGTGGCATAGCGGACTGCCGCTTCCGCGGCAGGAACGCCGATGGCCAGAACGAGCATTCCCGCAAATAGCATCCCCAGTCGTTTCATGAAAAACCTCCCTCATTTGTAATGGTGGAGCGACGCGACTGGCATCGCCCCGGAACAAGACCGGTCGAATTCGACCGAGCCAGTGTGAACTTGACAGGTACCGTTGGCCATAGCCTGAATCCGTGACGGTTGGACTCTTGCTGAGGATGAGGTGTACTGCGCTCGGGGTTGTTCTTACGGGGATTTTCAGATAGTACCCTTCACCCGCCGTCCTTCGGGTCGTCCCTCCGCAGGCCCTCTCCATTGCCCATTCCGGTCCGAAAAAAAAGGGTCCTTTACTGGAACAGCCACAAGCGACAAAGCTGTCATACGTAAGGAAACTCGCGGATCCAGGTACTGTTCAGCTCAGCGAGTCGACAAGTACGCTGATGTCGAGCCTCGAAACCAAGCGCCGAATTGACTTTTAAATATGTATCTTCTAGCCGCATCTTTGGCAAGTTTTTCCTTCTTGTTGTCTGCCCCAAATCGTTGAAAGGCGACAGCCGGGTGGTTTGCCGATGCATATTCAGTCTGGCGAGCCTGAAAAATATTCTTATCTTTTAATGATAAATTTTCCCATCCCCTTTTATCAGATCTTGAATCAGGAGGATATCGTCATGCTTTCATTCCACACCTTTTCGCTCATCTGCATTCTGCTGGCAGCAGGTATTGTCTTTGCCTCAATCAGTGGCAACGACAAAACGATCGGGATGCAACCAGATCCCGACAAAGAAGGCGCGAGCAACCAGCAGACAGCTCTCTTTGCCGGTGGCTGTTTCTGGTGCATGGAGCCACCCTTTGAAAAACTCGATGGTGTTCTCTCTGTCCGTTCCGGATACGCGGGCGGCGCCACCGAAAATCCAAGGTATGAAAATTATGCCCGCGGCGGTCATCTGGAGGTGATTGAGGTGGTGTATGATACCAACCGGATCACCTACAACGAACTGCTGGAGACCTTCTGGCGGCAAATCGATCCCACCGATGCCGGTGGCCAGTTTGCGGATCGGGGCTCCGGGTATACCAGCGCCATTTTCTACGCCAACGAAAACCAGCGCCTGGCAGCGGTGCAATCCAAAGAGAATCTGGCATCCAGGGGCATTTTCACCAAACCTTTGGTCACCCCGATATTACCGGCATCGCACTTTTACCCGGCGGAGGACTATCATCAGGATTATTACAAAAAAAACCCGATTCGCTATCAACTCTACCGAGCCGGTTCCGGCCGGGAAAACTTCCTCAAGACAACCTGGCAGCATGTTCCCACCGTGGAGACTGACAAGACTGACATGAAAGAAGATCTGAAAAAACGTTTGACCCCGCTCCAATACGAAGTTACCCAGAAGGACGGCACTGAGCCACCCTTCAATAACGAATACTGGAACAACAAAGAAGAGGGCATCTATGTTGACATTGTCTCCGGCGAACCGCTGTTCAGTTCCACCGACAAATATGATTCCGGCACGGGTTGGCCCAGTTTCACCCGCCCGCTGGTAGCTGACAATATTGTCGAGCACACCGACAGGCGGCTGTTCATGGTTCGTACCGAAGTCCGCAGTCGGCAGGCGGATTCCCATCTGGGGCATGTTTTCAAGGATGGCCCGGCACCAACCGGTCTTCGCTACTGCATCAACTCAGCGGCCTTACGTTTTGTTGCCAAAGATGATCTGGAGCAGGAAGGGTTGGCGGAGTTCCGCCACCTGTTCGACAAGTAACACAACAGGTTGGAGGTGAGTCGGACAACGAAAAGAGCAGAATCTGTTTGAGGCACAGCTTAGGAGGATCGGTGCTCGTTGATGCGAGCACCGATCTTGCGAGTGGGAGGCTTTTTTTACGATTCAAGAATGGCGCGACTGCGCTTGACCGCACAGAGGTCTCCGCACATGGTGCAGACCTCCTGGTCAATAGGCTGGGAAGAAGCCCGGTAGGCACGGGCCTTTTCCGGGTCCAGGGCGAGTTCGAACATCCGTTCCCAATCAAGCTCCTTGCGTGCCTGGCTCATGGCGTTATCCCAATCCATGGCCCCGGGAATACCCTTGGCCACGTCGGCGGCATGGGCGGCAATGCGCGAAGCAATGATCCCCTCTTTCATATCATCCGCATCCGGCAGACGCAGATGTTCAGCCGGAGTGACATAACAGAGAAAATCGGCGCCGTAGGTGGCGGCAAGGGCGCCGCCGATGGCCGAAGTGATGTGGTCGTAGCCCGGAGCCACATCGGTGACAATGGGACCCAGCACGTAAAACGGAGCGCCATGGCACAGTTTCTTTTCAAGCTGCATGTTGGCCACCACCTCGTTGAGGGGTACATGTCCCGGGCCCTCGATCATGACTTGAACATCTTCCTGCCAGCAACGCTTGGTCAACTCGCCCAAAACAATCAGCTCCTGGATCTGGGCAGCGTCGGTGGCATCGCGGAGACTGCCTGGCCGCAGGCCGTCACCCAGGCTGAGGGTGACGTCATATTCCCGACAAATGGACAGCAATCGGTCGAAATGTTCGAAAAAAGGATTCTCCGCATCGTTGCGGATCATCCAGTCGAGAAGCAGCGAACCGCCCCGGCTGACCACATGGGTCAAACGGGGGTTCGTGCGCAGACATTGGACCGCCACCCGGGTAAGACCAGCGTGGATGGTCATGAAATCGACTCCATCCTCGGCGTGAATGCGCACCACATCGAAAAAATCATCCACTGAGATCGCAGCCACATCCTTTCCGTAGCGGGCCACGGCATCATAGACCGGCACCGTACCGATCATGACCGGGCTCAAGGCCACGGTTCGTTGCCGAAAAGTGCGGGTGTCGCCAAAGGTGCTCAGATCCATGATGGCATCGGCCTTCAGTTCGATGGACCGACGGACCTTGTTCAACTCGGCCTCAACGTTGCAGCAGTCCTCGGAAACCCCGAGATTGACATTGATCTTGGTGCTCAAGCCGGCACCGATCCCCTTGGCGATCAGGTTGGGATGGTTGCGGTTGGCGGGAATGACGATGCGACCGTTGGCGACCCGCTCGAGAAGATCGTCCTGGTGGATTCTTTCATCGGCAAGGACCTGTTGCATCTGGGAGGTGAGGACGCCTTGGCGGGCAGCGGCCATTTGCGTTGCATGGACCATAGTACTTCTCCTTACAATGGGGAAACAGAAGAGGATTCAGGCGCAGGCCGCCTGCAGCCGGCGCACGGTGGCCGCAATATCCGGAGCGCCGACGATTTCGGTGACCAGACAAACGGTGCGGGCCCCACGTTCCAGGACCCGATCAAGATTATGCTCCTTGATGCCGCCGATGGCAACAAAAGGAAGGGAGCTGGTTCGCACCACATGCTCCAGGTAACCGAGCCCCACCGGAGCACAGACATCGTCCTTGGTCTGGGTACTGAAAATGGGCCCGACCCCGATGTAATCAGCCCCAGCTTGGACTGCGGCGTCCGCCTGTTCGGGACTGTGGGTGGATAAACCGATCAGTTTTTCATCCCCGATGAGGCGGCGAACTTCGTTCACCGGGAAGTCATCCTGACCGACATGGACGCCGTCGGCATCCACCAGCAGAGCAATATCCGGATAATCGTTGATAATGAACAGCACACCCGCCTCTCGAGTTATATCGCGGATCGCGCGGCACTCCTCCAGCATGGCGGCAAAACTTTTCCGCGGTCGTTTCTCACGGTATTGGAGAATACTGATCCCGCCGGCGATCATCGCCCGAACCACTTCAAGATTGGAGCGTCCGCCGGAAAATTTCTCGGCGGTGATACCATAAATACCGGTGGGAAAAATCGGTTTAGTCGATTTTTTTTCCATATTTGATTCCTTGTTGAACTATGAATTCGGTCATGAAACCGGCAACAGTAGTCACCTTATGGGCAAAAAGAGGCGCCTGTTGACAATCAGTGGCAAAATCGCCGACAATACAGCAGGTGCCAAGCCGCCGGCTGCGGATACATGCAAGATCACTGCCGGCAATGCCGCAGGCCAAGACCAGCATCCGTTCAGATCCCAGATACTCCACCAGCATTTTTTTGTCCTGCTGTCGATCAAAGCCTTCGACAATCAAGTCGCAACCGGAAAAAAGTGACTGACAATTTTCCACATCAACCCGGTCGACAACCGCCTCCACCTCTAGTTCTGGCCGTATCCGTTTGAGATTCTCCGCCAGGGCCTCCACCTTGAATCGACCGATCTGATCGTGAAAATAGAATTGCCGGTTCAGGTTGGAAAACTCCACCCGGTCATAGTCGACAATTTTGAGAAAACTGATGCCACTGCGCACCAGATTGACGGCCACATTGGATCCAATACCACCGACTCCCGCTATTGCTATCTTCATACGATCATATCCCAGTCCTTGTAGACCGGCTGATAGCCATGGGTCATGATGGCCCTGGCCACCTCTTCGACATTTCGCTCGTCGGTGATCTCGAACTGGTGCGCCAAGTCCGGTCGGCTCTCGGCATACCCCCCTACGCCGACGCTGGATCCCGCCGAATAACGGGTCGCCCCTAAAGGCAGAATACGATCCCGGAACGTAGCACTCTCCCGGGTGGAGATAGTCAGACCTGCCCGGGGCAGAAAGAGGCGCAGGGCGGTCATGAATTGGACAAAGGTCTTGTCGTCCACCAGGTAATCCGGTTGAAAGTTCCCCTCCGCATGATTGAAACGGGGCAGGGAAATCGCCACCTCGGTGTCCAGGAAGGAATTTTCCAGATAGCGGGCATGGAGGCCGGTGAAAAAAATTTCCCTGCGCGGTTCGGCCAGACCCAGGAGCGGTCCGATGTTGACCACCCGCAAACCGCCGCGCGCCGCCCGCTCCGGACCGTTCAACCGCCAGTGATAGTCCTTTTTTTTTCCGGCCTGATGCACTCGCCTGTACACGTCCTCGTTGTACGTTTCCTGAAACAGGGTCATGCCGTCGACCCCGGCCTGCTGGAGAAGACGATACTCCTCTGTCTCCAGCGGATAGACCTCGATCGCCACCGAGGCAAAATAGCGCTTCAGACAGCGGGCCGCCTCAACCAGATACTCGATGGGAGTGATGTGCTGAGCCTCGCCGGTCAGAAAAAGGACATGCTGCATGCCGGTCCGGGCAATGGCTTTGGCTTCCTCTTCAATCTCCTCAAGGGACAATATCCGGCGCTGGATGGGATTATTGTGGTTGAATCCGCAGTACATGCATTGGTTTGTGCAGTGATTGGAGATGTACAGGGGGATAAAAAGCTGGATGGTCCGACCGAAATACTGCACGGTCAAGCGGTGCGCCTTCTGGGCCATGGCTTCAAGGTGCCCGGCTGCCCTGGGGCTGACCAGGGTGAGAAAATCCATGGCGCCCGGTTTTTCCCTGGCCAGGCTGCGCTTGATGGCCGCATCGGTGACCTGGTCGAAAAAGCCCTCAAAATCAAACGGGCTGTACTTCTGAACAATCTCATAAAAGGACATGATGACACCTTGGCGATGCTATTGAGAGCAGTAAAGGAATCCCTTTTTCGAAGCGTGCCATTGGTTCCTTGCTTCAGCCCCGGTGAAGGGGTACGACACAATCAACGGGCAGCTGTTCTCCATGAGCGGCATGGCCCCCCATGCAGCCACCACAGGCAGCGTAACCGGTAACCACACCGGTCCAGACCCTATGATTGCCGCAGCGACTTCTCTCTCAACTGAATCCGTGACGGCTGGACTATTTTTTTGGATATATCTTGCTATAATCAGATTATAATTGCAGTTAACGCACGGTACGAACTCTCACGGATCCAGGTCTCAGTCATCAAGAAAGCCCGTAAGTGGCGACGAAGCCCGAGCTAACGTTGATTCTTCTGCCATATCGGCAAGATAGGCTGCCCGACCCGCCTTGACTGCCAGGTCAAAGGCCCGACCCATGGCCTGAGGGTCCCGGGCTGTGGCGATGGCGGTATTGACTAGAACGGCATCCGCCCCCATTTCCATGGCCGCTGCCGCCTGGGACGGCCGGCCGATGCCGGCATCAACCACCACCGGGACCGTACAGTTTTCAATGAGAAGCTGGATCAGACTCGCTGTTTCCAGGCCACGATTGGTCCCAATGGGCGCACCCAGTGGCATGACCGCTGCCGCGCCCGCCTGCTCCAGCTGTCTGGCGAGCACCAGATCCGGCAGCACATAGGGCAGGACAACAAAACCCTCCCGGGCAAGAATCTCGGTGGCCTTGAGCGTTTCCCAGTTATCCGGCATCAGGTATTTCATGTCGGTGATCACTTCGATCTTGATAAACGGGCCGCATCCGGCCTCACGGGCGATACGGGCGACGCGTACAGCCTGTTCCGCGGTCCGCGCTCCAGAGGTGTTGGGCAGAAGCGTGACGTTGTCAGGAATATACTTCAGGATATTCTCTGCGCGGGCATCGTTGTCAATGCGCCGCAGAGCCACGGTGATCATCTGAGAACCGCTGGCGGCCAGCATTCCGGGAATCTGGCTGTTGGCCGCAAACTTGCCGGTACCGGTGAACAGCCTGTTGGTAAAAGTGATACCACCCAGTGTGAGGATATCGTTTTCCATGTTCAACCTCCACCGACAAAGCTGAGCAGTTCCAGCCTGTCGCCTGGCTTGAGCTGGACCGATGCCCACTGCTCCTGTTTGATTATGGCGCGATTAAGTTCGACCACCAGTGATTGGGCCTCGAGCCTCTTATACTCCACCAGTTCCGTGATGGTTCCCACCGGAATATTCTGCTGTTCACCGTTAATTATCAATTCCATGTCACACACCCACAAAAAAGCTGTTTCCCAGTCCCATCCGATCATTTTTTTCGCTTTCCCCAGATAGTCTTCCCATGAAGAACCTTGGAGTGCAAAAAAAAACCGCTTGTCCTTCCCGGGAAGGACAAGCGGTTATAAAACCCAAAAAAGAACTCTTTGCAGTTCCTGTCGTCTTGTCCGCTTCCCTTCGCCGGTATTATCCGGATCAGGTTCAATGGGTATCATCTCAGGCAGTAAGCCACCCCCAGCGATGTTTCTTCTATAAAGGAGACAAAACGATTTGTCAAGCACCGTCATGCCATGACAGTCGCCTGGATCCGTGAGCGAACATCCGTGGTAACCGTTCACCAGACACGAGAGTTTGGTCGTTACCCCCGGTACTTCCCTGTAGGAGCCCACCCCCGTGGGCGATAAAGCTGCTGAGAAAAGGAACGGGAATTCGCCCACAGGGGTGGGCTCCTACAGGGGGCGGTAACCTTCAGTACCTGCTCAATGTTCACCAGGTGAACGGTTACCATCCGTGCGTCAGCTTTAATTGCCTGTGACCGTTCTATTAAAGTTAACTTTATCGGACGGGTACAGGCAATGAAAATGGTGTGCGGACGGATACCCCGAAGGTCGGCTGGTGAAAGTAATTGTCAAGGATTCCGATGCAATTACAAGATGATTACAGCAAGATATATCCAAAACAAGCGTCCAGTCGTCACGGATTCAGGAGTCGACCTCCGTCAGCAAACCAATGCCAACAGCACCGGAAATGCCTGTGGCACGAGGGAAGTTGACAAGGATGGCAGAAGACGGGACGATAAGAAATGAGGGGAAACGGATGTTGAAGTTCAGCAGAGAAAAAACTAGGCAAACAAGAATCGGCAGCGGCTAAAAAACAGATACCGAGAGCGGTGACTCAGGACGTCGGTAAAATTTATGCACACCGTATTGGCCAGTGAAAATTTTGTGTGCTGCCCAATGGGGATCGACTCTAACATGATGATAAAAGGTCGAGCCATCAGTGAAATCAGGGGTGGTCATCGCCTTGAGAGCGACCCGTAGACTCTCCCCCAGCGGATTCATTTCCAGTGGAACATACGAATCTTTTTGAAAGGTCCAACTGAACTGATATGGTGCCAGGACCACATCAGCCACGCTTTTCCGGTCCTCCATGGCCCTATTGAGGGTGACATGAGCCACGGCCAGCTGGCCGATCTCCGGCTCGGAGCGCGCTTCGTGATACACATTGAGGGTCAGCCAAAGCAGGCTTTCCAGAAAACCCATGCCAGCCCCCTATTCAACCGCCTCGACGGCGCGGATAGCCGGAAGTTCACTTTTGACGAATTTCTCGATCCCTTCCTTAAGGGTGATCCGCGACATCGGACACCCTTTGCAGGCTCCTGTCAGCCGGACCTTGACCACCATATCAGAATCAAGACCGACAAATTCGACATCACCACCGTCCCGTTGCAGGGTGGGCCGAACCTGCGCCAGTACTTTTCTCACATTTTCCTGCAATTCTTCCATAAAGAACTCCTCTTTGACTGGATAATATTGTAGCATTGGGTTTACTAATATAGCATCAATGTATCGATCAGACAAGGGACCAAGTGCAACAAAGAGTTATTCTGAGTGGAACAGTCGGAAATTCAAGAAAAAATTCGGGGTATTGTTGAACGGGTCACCTATCATGATGAAACCAGTGGCTGGTCGGTTCTCAAGGTCTCTCCATTCCGGGGATACGGTGAACTGATAACCGTCACCGTGCATCAGACCAGGGTCTTTGCCGGTGCAACCATGGAATTTACCGGCAACTGGACCCATCACCCCCGATTCGGCCGCCAGTTCAAGGCCCGATTCGCCACCGAACGGAAACCAGCCAGTGCCGGCGCCCTGGAAAAATATCTGGGATCCGGACTGATCAAGGGAGTCGGCCCCAAGACCGCGCAGCGAATTGTCCATCATTTTGGCGCCCAGACCCTCACCGTCTTTGAGGAAGACATCAATCGTCTGACCGAGGTCCCCGGTATCGCTGAAAAAAAACTGACCATGATCCAGGAGGCCTGGCTCGAACATCGGGCCATCCGCGATGTCATGATTTTCCTCCAGTCCCATGGTATTTCGACCCTGTTTGCGGTTCGTATCTACAAAAAATACGGTGATCGCGCCATTGCCGTGGTCCAGGAAAATCCCTACCGATTGGCCGAGGATCTGTATGGCATCGGTTTTTTCACCGCGGACCGGGTGGCGCTGTCCATCGGCTTTGCCGAAGACGCACCACTGCGCATCCGTGCCGCTCTCCGCCATGTCCTCTCAGCGGCCCGGGAACTCGGCCACTGTTACCTCAGTCAGGAACAGATCAATTCCCAGGCAGAAGAACTGCTGCAGATTGACCTGACCAGCAGTCTGGCCCAGCACCTGGAAACCATGCACCGAGAGGGGCAGGTCCGGGTACGAATTCTCCCGGACGCCAGGAGCGGCGATCAGGTCCCGTGTTATTACGCCAAATCATTGTACTACGACGAGGAATACGTGGCCCGACGGCTGGCCGGTATGGTGAGAAGGCGCGGTATTGACCGTGCCAAGGTGTCGGATTGGATCCACCGCTACACCCAACAGCGGACCATGGCCCTGAGTGAGGAGCAGGTCCGGGCTGTCAGTTCAGTGATCGACCAGCACTGCTCCATCCTCACCGGTGGCCCAGGGTGCGGTAAAACAACCACCACCAAGGTCATTGTCGCCCTGATGAAGACCCTGCGCCTCTCGGTCCTGCTCACCGCTCCCACCGGACGGGCAGCACAGCGTATGGGCGAGGTGATCGGCATGGAGGCCAAAACAATTCATCGTCTGCTTGAATTTCAAGGAACTGGTTTCAAGCGCTGTGAAGACAACCCGCTGCAGGCTGACTGTCTCATCATCGATGAAAGTTCGATGCTCGACATCTCGCTCACAGCCTCGCTGCTCAAGGCCGTGCCGCCGGCAACATCCATCCTGTTCATCGGCGATGCCGACCAGCTTCCGCCGGTGGGAGCGGGCAATGTCCTCCGCGACCTGATCAACTGCGGCCGCATCCCCTGCCACCGACTGACCACCATCTTTCGTCAGGCGCGGGAATCGACGATCATCACCACCGCGCACCAGATCAATACCGGCGTGTTGCCCTGCCTGGATTCACCTTTTAAATCACCTCAGCTTTGGAAACAATCCGATTGTTTTTTCATTGATTCAACCGAAGCGACCAAAAAGCAGCTGCAGTTCATCAACAAGATCAAACTGCACTATGCCGGCATCAAGGCCCGGGAAGAACTGTTCGCGCAGACCCCCTTTGACCCCCAGATCCCGGAAGAAGAAACCCGAGGTTGGGATTTCACCGTCCCGCAGCAGTTCAGCCATGTTTCCCCAGGGGTATTGGTTGCCGCCGATTCGGCGGCCGGGGAATTGCTTGCCCTGGCCAAAAAGACCCACCCCTGGTCCTCCTTGTATTACGGTCTCACCGCTGTCGACGTGGTGCGTAAACTCTACCGGGAATGGATACCGAAATATTTCGGGACCAACATCGAGATCCAGGTGCTGACTCCGATGATACGTGGCTCACTGGGGGCGGCGAACCTCAATACCACGCTCCAGCACAGCGTCAACCCACCTGTCGAAGGGACAGCCGAACTGTCGATCGGCGAACGAATTTTCCGGACCGGTGACCGGGTCATTCACCGCCGCAACAATTACGACCTGAACGTCTTCAACGGCGATATCGGCAGGATCACCCGGATCAACAATGCCAATCTCAGCTGCGAGGTCACCTTCCTGCCGGACCGACGTCGCGTCGAATACAGCCACGAACAGATCGCCGAACTCGATCTCGCGTACGCCATCACCATTCACAAATCGCAGGGATCGGAATTCGACGCGGTGATTATCCCGGTTCTGAACCAACACTACCGCATGCTCTTCCGCAACCTCGTCTACACCGGCCTGACCCGGGGTAAAAAGCTGGTGGTGCTGGTTGGCTCCCGGCAAGCCCTGGCTCTGGCGGTGCGCAACCAGGACACGTCCCAGCGGCAGACCGCCCTGAGTCTGCTCATCCGGGAATACTCCGCCTCCCTGACCGCCGGCCAGCACTCCTCCTGAAGCCGTGACGGCTGGAGTGTTTTTGGGTACATCTTGCTGTCATCCTTTTATAATTGCAGCAGAATCCTTGAAGACAACCTTCACCAGCAGTCCTTCGGGGTGCCCGCCCGCACGCCCTCTTCATTGGCCACAACCGCCCGATACAATGCACTTTAATCGAACGGTCACCGACAATTAAGCTCACGCACGAACGAACGCTCACGGACCCAGGAGTCACTTGACCGTCCCTTGACACAAGTCGGTATATCGGTTTTCATCCGCCTCATCCACCTTTGGGTGCCGCAGGCGCCTTCCGCATCATTGGCCTGGATCTGGTTGCTGTTCCGGATCAAGACACCAGAAACGTACCTGCCACCGGGGCGGAATTTTTTGGGGAGACCTGCCCGGGACAGGCAACTGTCCCTGCAGCAGGGATTTGAGATGACATGAAAGGTATCAAGGAGTTCTGACATGGACAGTACATGGAGCCGTACTCCACACAATGACCGATTTGACCCCAGGGAGGGAGAACAAACCATGAAGGCCATTGTCACTATCGGCAATGGTGGATACGAACAACTCAGGCCGCGAGTGGTTCCTCTTCCGACACCTGCTTCCGGTGAAGTGCTGGTCCAGGTGCTTGCCGCCGGGGTCAACAACACGGAAATCAATACCCGGGTTGGCTGGTATTCTTCATCAGTAAAGACAGGCACGGAAGATGCCGCAACTGCAGAAGACCTGCAAGCAGATACGAGGACAGATGGAGGTTGGAACGAGGCCACCCCCTTTCCTTTCATTCAGGGCACTGATTGCTGTGGCCGCATTGCTGCCGTTGGCCCCGATGGCAACCCAGCCGCCATCGGCACCCGCGTGCTCGTCCGCCCGTGTATACGAACATCAGGTTTTATGTCCTGGGACAATATCTGGATGGGCTCTGATTTCGATGGGGCCTTTGCCCAATTTGTCAAAGTACCAGTCGGAGAGGTATTCCCGGTGCATTGCGACTGGAGTGATGCCCAATTGGCGACCATACCCTGTGCCTATGGAACAGCGGAGAACATGGTGCATCGTGCTCAGGTGGCTCAGGGAGACCAGGTGCTGGTCACCGGAGCATCCGGCGGTGTCGGTTCAGCCGCGGTTCAACTTGCCAAACGCCGGGGCGCCAGGGTCACGGCAATCACTACAAAGGAGAAAACCGAGCAGGTACTTGCCATCGGCGCACACCAAGTCATTGCCCGCGATGCGGATTGCCTTGCATGTCTCGGCAAAAACACCATGGATGTGGTTATCGACAATGTTGCCGGACCTGCTTTCGGGGACCTGCTTGAGGTATTGAAACGAGGGGGCAGGTATGTGTCTTCCGGGGCCATCGGTGGACCGCTGGTCTCACTCGATATGCGGACCTTCTATCTGAAGGATCTGTTGCTGATAGGGTGCACAGCCTGGGACGAACCCATTTTTCCCCAGCTTATCTCGTACATCGAACAGGGCCAACTGCAGCCGCTGGTGGCAAAAACACTTCCCCTCGAACGGATCATGGACGCCCAGCAGGAATTCCTCGAGAAGAAGCATGTGGGGAATTTCGTGCTGATCCCTCCTCCCCTGGAGGGCTGAGAACTATTGCCATCTTCTGTGTGCATGCCGACGCTCACGGATCCGGGTACAATAGAATTCAAACAGCAGCCCAACCGTCACGGATTCAGGTGTTCAAAATGCTGCACGATCAGTGGATACACATCTCGAGCGGCCTCAGCGCCAAAAATGCAGTCAATATGTCCGTAGCCGGCTATAACGTGACGCTGGTAAAGATTGCCGTTTTCTCGTGTAAGGCGTCATGGGTGGCTTTGTTGAGGCGCTCGTGCTCGTAGAGCATGCCGTAGAGAAAGGTGATATGATGGCAGACAGAACTCCAGCAGCGCTCCTCAAGGGGAATGGGCTGCAGACGCAACATTCGGTCAAACAGTGTATCACTCCAGTCCGCATGTCGGTCTGTATACGCGGTGTGTGACTCCACTCCCAGGCTTTTCAGCACGGTGGGCAGATGGAGACCGGTTTTGAAGCGGGTGCTCAAAGGGGCCCGGATATGGGTGGCGATCTGCGAGATCAGGGCCGAACGTACGCCCTGCATGCCGGCCAGCATGGCCATGACAAAGGTCGTGGCACCTAAACAACGGGACAGCACATCGAGGCGGCAGATCCACCTGGATTTCTCGCAGGGCTTCAAGACTGCTGTCGGGGCATTCTCCGGGCAGCAATTCCCGTCCGCGCTCCAGCAGGCAGACCGATTGACCGGTACGGGCCAGGCGCGAGGCGGCAATGGAGCCACCGTAGCCGGAGCCGACAACCACCACGGTGTAATGGGCTTTGAGCTCAGTGATGGGGGAGGAAATCCGTTTCATAATCACCTCGTTGCAGCAGTGTGTTGGTTGTTCCCTGCATCAGGCCAGCTCCAGCACCGCGGTGCGGGTCAGTTCCTTACTGTCATAACCAAAAAAACGGACTTCCATCCGTCGATTGCCCCAGTCAAGATCAACCCGGCAGAAGTTGACCTTCTGGGTGAAATGGCTGGTGGTGTAATCCATGGTCAGCTCCTCTGTCCTATTTCTCTTCAACCGGATACCTGTTGCGGAACCAATCCTGCCAGCCACCCTGCAGGGCATAGACATTGGTAAAACCTCTGTTGATCAGTTGCTGTGCCAACCTGACACTTGTAAATTCATTGGGTCAGGCACAATACAACACCAGGGTGGTCTCGGGAGGATATGCATCCACCACCGAAAAATCTCTTCCCTCAAAACGGACCGCTCCCTTGATTTTAAAAGTACTGGCGGTCCAGTCCCTGCCCTGGCGCGCATCAAGGATCACCAGGTTTTCGGCATCAAGTTGCTCCAGCAATGTATCCTTGTCCATGAGCCCCACAGTGGCGGCGGAAAGCGAAGCAACAAAGAACAAGTTAATGGCCAGGGTCCAGAGTAGTAACCTTTTCATACTTTTCATTGAATTTCCCCTTGATCGTACAAAAGTCTTGGGTTGAGGCGCCTGCCGGTGACAAGGAGCCAGAGAGAGGAGAGCAACGCCGCAATCGAGAGGGCGACGAGGCAGAACATGATCAGGACTCCCGGCTCATCGACGGTTGTAGCCAACCAGAGAACCGCTGCCAGGTACAAAGCGCAGAGAGAATATCCAAGAGGCAGAGGTGATCGTTTCAGCTTCCGCAACCGCCTGGCGGCAGCGTAGCAGAGCATGGCGACGGTCAGCAACCAGAGTAGCAGGCTCCCATGGATAAAGGTCTCAAGCTGACTGCTGCCGGCAAGACCGGCGGCCAGTGCGAGGCCGATGCTGGCGCTGTAAAGAACTGAAAATACTCGTTCCTGATTAGCCGAAAGAGGGCGAGGGGAAAAAGCAACCGACATGTGCCGCAAGGAAGTGTTGGCCAAGAGAAAAAGACCATTAACCACTCCGCAGGTCCCGGAGATCACGGCAATCGTCATGATCATACTGCCGGAGTGACCTAATATTTCCCGGGCAACAAGGACATGAGGCAGGGTCGATGCGGCGAGGGTTTCACCTGGCACATGGCCCAGCGAAACCGCCGCCCAGAGAGCGTAGACCGCCCCGCCGATCATCAAAGCTCCTACCACCCCTGCTGCCCCCTGCTTCGCCTCCTCCACAGGCCGCGTCTGGTCGTACCCCAGAAACAGCAACAAGGCGATAAACAAACCCGTTGGACTGAAGATGACGGAAAGAACCGGCAACGACAAAGTGGACAGACCCGGTAACAACGCCGGCAGGCCTGCAGCAATGAGCACCAGGAGACAGACAACTGTCACTCCGACAAAGAACACCTGCACCATGACCGCAATGCGCCGACTAATCAGATGAAGGACAAGGATACAGGCCAGCAGCACAGCACTGAAGGCAAAAGCAGGAAAGCGATACCAAACAGTTTCGTTAAAGGCAAAACCAGCGGTGACCAGCATACCTGTAGGTAAAAACAGAACCAGACAGAGACGACTGGCCAGCAGCATGGCCATGGCGGGAACGACGCCGATCGCATCGGCGAGCTTGCCAAAGGTCGGTGAATCAGGGTAAGAGTTCAAGTTCGGTTTGTGCAGAAGTGCCGCAGCCAGAGAGGACACCACCAGACCACCGCCCAGGGAAAGGAAAAAACCCGCCCCAGCGACGCCGATACTGTTACCCAGAATTATCAGAGCTTCCGGGGAAAGCATCCAGGCCAGGATACAACCGGAAACAAGCAGAAAAGAAACCGTCATGCTGCCTCGCACGGTGAAAAGCCCTCATGATCACCCCAGTCACCTCAGATCCCGGATACCTCGGTTGTACTGTTCCCGCCGCATGCACACCTGAAAAACACTTGCGGCGAGAGAGCCATCATGCTTAATTGAGAATGTAACCTTTTTTCACCAACGCCTGCCATATTTTTTCACTCTTGGTTGCTTTCCCTGTCCTCATTACTGGCCCAAAGTACTCTCGGAGTAATTGATCATGATACCATCCACCGTCCACATCCGCAATTTATGACCACATAGGTTTTCCCTACTGGATCAGCATATTTCCAGCAGATACGAGACCCATGTGCCGTTTGCCTAATTGATGAAAACACGAATTTACATCGCCATCCTCGTGATGGGATTCAGCGGCCTGGTTGCCCAGATCCTGCTTTTACGGGAAATGTTGATCGTTTTTTCCGGCAACGAGCTGAGCATCGGCCTCATCCTCGCCAACTGGTTGATTCTCGAAGCGCTTGGATGTTTCTTTCTTGGCCGGATAGCTGAAAAATCTCCGCATCAGCTGGAAACGTTCTCCCTGATGACAGTGCTGTTCTTCTCCTTTGTTCTCGTTGCCATTTTTCTGACTCGAACCCTGAAAAACACCCTCGGAGTGTCCATCGGAGAAAGTATCGGTCTGGTGCCGATGTTCTTCTCCTCCTTGCTGATTCTGCTGCCGGTCAGTCTTCTGCACGGGGCCTTGTTTCCCCTGAGCTGTCGGCTGTATGCGGCCTGGTGCGGCCAGGAGAGCTCCGCCCCAGGGAAAGTCTACGTCTATGAGACCATGGGGACAATCATCGGTGCCATTGTCTGCACCTACCTGTTTATCCCCTATCTCCATTCCTTTCAGGCCGCATCCTGGCTCGCGCTGCTGAATGTCCTGGCCTGTCTGGCACTGTTTTTCCCGTTGCGGAGGGTCAGCCGATATTACCAGATTATGGCGGCATTCCTGATCCTTCAATTCTTTGTCGCCG
Source organism: Desulfobulbus alkaliphilus (assembly GCF_016918545.1). Classification (GTDB taxonomy): domain Bacteria; phylum Desulfobacterota; class Desulfobulbia; order Desulfobulbales; family Desulfobulbaceae; genus Desulfobulbus; species Desulfobulbus alkaliphilus. Next base: position 188,268 of record NZ_JAFFQC010000002.1, read on the forward strand.
GATCACTGGTGTTTGCCGGCCTGGCCGATAGACTGCACCAGGCCTCCATCAGCGCACAATGGAAACATCAGCAGATTGTCCATTACCAGAATTCACGATTCGGAAATATCAGTGTGGTGGCTAATGAGGGTCAATACATCTTTTTCATGGATGGCGTTCCCGCCCTGATCACTCCAGTTCCCGACATCCCTTTTGTCGAAGAATTTGTCCACCTGCCGCTGCTGGCTCATCCCAACCCATCGCACCTGTTGTTTTTGAGCGGAGGAGCAGGCGGTATGATCCATGAGGCCTTGAAACATCCCACGGTTGAGGCAATAGAATACGCCGAACTCGATCCCCTGCTCCTTGAACTGTTACAGAAATTCCCCACCGAGCTGACGGATGCCGAATTAAACGATCCCAGAGTCACGGTACAGCACATTGACGGCCGCTTGTTACTGCAGGCTACCAGCAAAACGTATGATATTATCTTCCTGGGCACTTTCGAACCATCCAACCTGCAGGCCAACAGATTTTTTACCCGGGAATTTTTTTCTCTGGCGCGGAGCCGCTTGAATCCTGACGGCATCCTTGTCCTCGGCCTGCCGGGATCTTTCACTTTTTTGAGTGATGAACTCAGAAACCTCAACAGTTCTCTTTTCTCGACCTTGCACAGCGTCTTTCCGTACATTAGGGTCATTCCCGGCGACGGCAGCAACTTTTTTCTGGCATCGGACTCGCAAGCCGTTATCACTCTGAACACGGAAAAGGTTGTTGAACGACTGCACGAGCGAAAAATGACAACCGACGTGATCCTGCCCTGGCACATCGAAAACAAACTGCACCAGGGTTGGCAGGACTGGTTCCTCTTGTTCCTTGAAGATGGTAGCCAGAGAATAAATCATGATTTTAAGCCATTAGGATTATTTTACAGTATTTCTCACTGGAACGCCGTCTTTGCTCCCGCCTTTGGTTCGCTGTTCAGTCAGTTTGAAAAAATCCGCCTGGAAGCTGTTGCTCTGGGTTGTGTCCTCATGCTGGGTCTATATGCCCTGGTGCGCATCAGGTGGACCGTATCAACACGCGTGGGCATTCCCTTTGCTATCGTCACAACGGGTTTTGCCGGCATGATCTTTGATTTGATGATCATTTTTGCCTTTCAAGCGATCTTCGGGTATGTCTTTGCCTGGATCGGCCTGCTTGTGGCCGCTTTTATGGCCGGGGCCGCCGGCGGTGCCATGCTTGCGACCTGGGCAATGACGCGCAGGGGCAATTGCTTCTCTCTCTTTGTTCGTGTTGAGCTGGCCATTCTCTTTTTTTCCCTTGCCCTGCCCGCTCTCTTCTTCTCCCTGCATGCCCATTTGGACAATCCTAGCTTTTTCATTTTTTTCAGAATGTTCTTTTTACTGGTGTCCTGTCTCTGCGGGCTCCTGATCGGCGCGCAGTTTCCCCTGGCAAACAAGATCTACCTCAATGAAAACGAGAATATGAGCAGAACTGCAGCTTATCTCTACGCGTCAGACCTGGTGGGGGGCTGGCTGGGAGGGATCGCAGGCGCGGTGGTGCTCCTGCCCGTTCTTGGCCTGACCGGCACCTGCCTGACCGTGGCCATGCTGAAGCTGACCAGTTTTCTTGTCATTATCACCCTGCCAAACCAACGTTCATGAACTATATTATTGAGTTGAATGTTGAATGTCGGACACGATGAGTACGTACCGAACCCGCTCAACGGTTCCGCCAAGGAAAGACCATCAACCTGAGAGTACTGGCCACACCGGAATCCTCACAGACCATCGGGAGGGAGCATCATGCCTCGACTACACCCAACTTCTTGTACAAGAAGACATTTTCTGAAAAGTATTTCCACGATCTGTGCCTGTGCCAGTGCACCTGCTTTGCTTCTTGAAAACTCGCCGGCACTGGCATCCGGCACCCCTGATCCTGATTTTGAACCGGCTTACCTGGCCTTGCACCGCACAGGAGAGCTTGCGCAGCGAGCCGAGTCTCTGTGGAATACCATGGAAAGCTGCCAACTCTGTCCTCGCCAATGCGAGGTAAATCGCCTGCAGGGGAGAAGTGGATTCTGCCAGGCCCCGGGCGCCAGACTAGTCGTTTCCTCTTTTCATCCTCATTTTGGAGAAGAACGGCCCTTGGTCGGCAGAAAGGGTTCCGGAACGATTTTTTTTTCCCACTGCAACCTGCGGTGTGTCTTTTGCCAGAACTGGGAAATAAGCCTGAAAGGCAGGGGACAGGAACAGTCGATCGATGACCTGGCTGCGATGATGCTTCGGCTCCAGGAACTCGGCTGTCACAATCTTAATTTTGTCACGCCAACGCATTATTCAGCCCATATCCTCAAGGCCCTGGATAAAGCGGCCGGCCAGGGGCTGCGGCTGCCAATCGTCTACAACACCAGCGGCTGGGAGCGTCTTGAAATCATCACCCAGCTCGACGGCATCGTCGACATCTATCTGCCTGACTTCAAATTCTGGGAGGGAGAGATGGCGGCAAAGTTTTCTTCAGGTGCGGAAAGCTATCCGGAACTGACGAGAAAAGCCATCCTGGACATGCACCATCAGGTCGGCATAGCCGAACCGGGAGGTGACGGCGTGCTGCAAAGGGGCTTAATCATCCGACATCTGGTCATGCCGAATAACACTGCTGGTTCCGAAAAAATACTGCAATGGATTGCAGAACATTTGCCAAAAGAAACATATATCAATATTATGGCCCAATTCACTCCGGCATTTAAGGCTTTTGACTTTCCGAAAATAGCAAGAAGAATTACCAGTGATGAATATGCCCGGGTGGTCGCAAAAGCAGAGCAACTGGGATTGACCAACCTGGATATTCGCGGTCACTGGTGGTTGCGACGATAGAACCCTTCACCAGCACTCCAGCAGTGGAGAACAGATTGCCGCACACACAGACGATAATCCGTGACCCAGGCATTCCATCCATAAAACAGAACCATTACGGTTTGCATCCCATACAACCAATCACATGACCAATCCAATAAAATCACTCGGCATCTGTCTTGGGGCTTCAACGATCTCCCTTTGCCTGGTCGAGGCGAAGACAACGGTAGCAGGGCTTCAGTCGCGGATCATCGACCACGCCCTCTACCCACACGAAGGTGCCCCCAAGCGCACACTGCTCCGGGCGCTCGAATCGATTGACATAGCCTCTTGTGATCGCATTGCCGCCACTGGTCGCAAGTTCCGTACCTTTGTCAACCTCTCCTCAATCCCGGAACCCGAGGCGGTGGAAATCGCCTATCCCTTTGTCAAACCTGAGGGGGTCGACTGTCCCGCCGTGGTTTCCGCAGGTGGAGAGACCTTCATGGTCTATGAACTGGATCGCTCCGGGCGTATCGCCAATGTCGTCACCGGCAATAAATGTGCCTCAGGCACCGGTGAATTTTTCCTGCAACAACTGCGGCGAATGAACATTACTCTGGAAGAGGCAGCTGAGTTTACGACATCAGCCGAACCGTATCACGTTTCAGGCCGCTGCTCGGTTTTCTGCAAATCAGACTGCACCCATGCCACCAACAAGGGAATTCCCAGGTCCGAGGTCACGGCCGGTCTGTGCCGGATGATGGCCAACAAGATCCTTGAACTGCTCAAAAAGGTTGATCACCACCGGATCATGATCACCGGCGGCACAGCCCGCAACCAGTTGATGCTGCACTATCTCCGGCAGGAGCTGCCGGAACTTGTCGTTCCCGCCCAGGCCCCCTACATGGAGGCACTCGGTGCTGCCCTGTGGGGGCTGACCCACGAAACCGCACCATACCCCGGCCCAGCCAGACTGTTTGTTGAGGGAAAAAGCGCATTTGCCCACCTGAGCCCACTCCATGCATTCGAACCGATGGTGACATTCAAATCCATCGAACGTGCGGAGGTGCAACCTGGAGATGTCTGTCTCATCGGCCTTGATGTCGGTTCCACCACCACCAAGGCGGTTCTGCTTCGGCGCCGCGACCAAGCGCTGCTTGCTTCCGTGTACCTGCGGACCAGTGGCGATCCGGTCAACGCTTCCCGGCAATGTTACCGTGCATTACTCGACCAGGTCGAGCAGCGGATAGATCCCGGCAACTTGCGCATCATCGGCCTTGGCGTCACCGGCTCCGGCCGCCAGATCGCTGGTCTGCATGCCCTTTCCGACGGCATCATCAACGAAATCATCGCCCATGCCACCGCCGCCGTACACTTTGATCCCCAGGTGGACACCATCTTTGAAATCGGCGGCCAGGATGCCAAATATACCTATATTATCAATTCAGTCCCCTCGGACTACGCCATGAACGAGGCCTGTTCAGCGGGCACCGGCTCCTTTCTGGAAGAGTCAGCTTTCGAAACTCTTGGAGTGGCCATGGAGGCCATCGCCGAGATCGCTCTCAAGGGACAGTTCCCACCGAACTTCAATGACCAGTGCGCAGCCTTCATCGCCTCGGATATTAAAAACGCCATCCACGAAAGTGTAGCCCATGAAGACATTGTCGCCGGGCTGGTCTACTCGGTCTGCATGAACTACTGTAACCGAGTCAAGGGAAACCGCCCGGTGGGAGAAAAGGTCTTCATGCAGGGAGGGGTCTGTTATAATCGGGCAGTTCCCCTGGCCATGGCGGCGCTGGTCGGTAAACCCATTATTGTTCCCCCGGAGCCTGGGCTGATGGGGGCCTTCGGTGTCGCCCTGGAAATTGAAAAACGTCTTGACAGCGGTCTCATGGCCGAGGCGGCCTTTGACCTTGAAACCCTGGCAGGCCGCGAGGTACGCTACGGCCGCAGCTTCACCTGTCGCGGCGGCAAAAGCGAATGTGACCGGCACTGTGCCATTGCCATGATCGAAGTGGAAGGGCGCAAACACCCCTTTGGCGGAGCCTGCAACCGCTATTACAACCTGCGCCACAACGTCCACGTCGACGCTGAAAAGTTTGATCTCGTCAACCTGCGCCAGAAGCTGGTCTTCGAAACCTTCGCCCATAAAGCCAATGAGCGCTCTTCTGCATCCTGCGGCCGTGTCGGCCTTAACCGCAGCTTTCTGGTCAATACCTACTACCCCCTCTATTCACAGTTTTTTGCGCAACTGGGCTTTGACATCGTCCTGCCTGAGCAGAGCGCGCCGGAAGGCATCGATCATCGCGGCGCCGCTTTCTGTTATCCTGTCGAACTGGCGCACGGTTTTTTTCACGCCCTGCTCGAACGCGACGATCCACCGGAGTTTATTTTTCTCCCCCACTTCAAGGCGGTCCCCAACCTTGATTCGGTCAGCAACCCTCAGTCCCAGGTCTGTCCGCTGGTTCAGGGAGAAACCTATTACCTGCAAACCGCCTTTCGCCAGGCCCTCGACCAGTTGAACCGGCGCGGCACCCGTCTGCTGACTCCCCTGCTGGACCTGAGTGCAGGCCTTGCCTCCGCCCGGGGTCCCCTGGTGGAGACCGCCCGTGCCATGGGCATTGACAAACGAACCGCCCAAAAAGCTTTTGAATTTGCCGCTCAACAGCAGGTTGCCTGCATGGACGCAATGAGGGAGGAGGGCCGGCGCGTGCTCGCTGAAATCGAAGCAGATCCTGACAGGATCGCAGTGGTCCTGCTCTCGCGCCCGTACAACGGTTGCGCTGAAGAAGCACATATGGGGATCCCCAATAAATTCGCCAGCCGAGGGGTAACAGTCCTGCCCCTTGATTTTCTCGATCTCGACCAGGAGCGATCCAAACGGCATATGTACTGGGGCATGGGCAAACTGCTGCTCAAGGCTGCTCGCAGTATCAAACAACACCCCCAGTTGTTCAGCGCCTTTATCACCAATTTCTCCTGCGGCCCTGATTCCTTTCTGATCGGTTACGTACGGGAAATTATGGAACGTAAACCATCGCTGACCCTGGAACTTGACAGTCACACCGCCGATGCGGGTATCGAGACCCGGATTGAAGCATTCCTGGACATCATTCAGGCCTACCGCCGCCTGACCGCCACCCGACGTATCAGCACCGGCAAGGAGGATTTCACCCCGGCGAAGCTGGAGCGCAAATCCGGTCGAACCGAAGTCCGGACCTCATCCGGAGCGGTGCTGTCGCTGACCGACCCCCGAGTCACCGTTCTCATCCCGTCCATGGGCCGGCTCGGTACCGAGGCTTTTGCTGCCATCCTGCGCGGATATGGTCTCAACGCCAAACCGTACCGGGAAAACGACGAGGAGATTCTGAAAACCGGCCGGGCCAATACCTCCTGCAAGGAGTGTCTGCCCCTGATCCTGACCACCGGAACCCTGCTCGGTTATATTCAGAACGAACAGGTCCCCGGCGAAGCGCTGATCTACTTCATGCCCACCGGTTCCGGACCATGCCGTTTCGGCCAATACTCGGTATTCATGGAAGACCTGGTCCGCAAGATGCGGATCCCGGATGTCGCCATACTGGCCCTTTCTTCGGATAATTCCTATATTGGTATGGGCAATAATTTTGAACGTCATGCCTGGTGGGCGATGATCGTTTCCGACACCATGGAGGATATACGATCCATGCTGCTTGCAGCCGCGCAGGATCCGGACAGCGCCATGGTCATCTTCGAGGAGCAATGGCAGCTCGTCCTTGCGGCCATGGGCAGTGCGAATTTCAAAACCCTGACCACGCAACTGGCCCGCACAGCCGATCGCCTGCAAACCATTCCCCTCAGGCAGCCGCCCCACACCATCCCCACCATCTCCCTTTCCGGGGAAATTTTTGTCCGCCGGGACGGACTTTCACGGCAATACCTGACCGAACGGCTGGCGCAGCACGGATTTGCCGTGGCCTGCGCGCCGGTGTCCGAGTGGATCCATTATTGCAACTACCTGGTGGAGCATGGTCTCAATCAGGATCCCATCTCTGCCCTGGAAAAACTCAAATTCAAGGTTCGTGTCTTTTTTCAGGGCCGCTATGAAAAAACCATCCGCTCCATCCTGGCCCGCACAGGTCTGGTCCACTCCGAGGGAGTAGATGTGGAATTGCTGCTGGCCAACGCCCGTCCTTACATTTCCGCAGATCTTTCTGGAGAGGCGGTCCTGACCGTGGGAGGCGCTTTGACCGATATCGTGCGCCATTCCTGCGGCGTCATTGCCATCGGCCCGTTCGGATGCATGCCCAATCGCATTTCAGAGGCCATTCTCAGTGAAACCATGACGGCCAGGAATAAAATGGCCATCAATGGGACCGAACCTCATCTGGAGGCGATTCTGACCGAAATCGACAACCTGCCCTTTCTGGCCATCGAAAGCGACGGATCACCCTTCCCCCAGGTCATCACCGCCAAATTAGAGACCTTTATGCTCAGGGCCGGGCGTCTTCACGAACGGATGATGGCCATCAACGGACATTGACCTGAATTCTGGTCGGTGAACCAGCCAGGGAGATGTGGTACCGGTTGTCGACGCTCTCTCCTGGATCCGGGACGGCTGGGGTGGCTGTTTGGGTCGTATTGTAATCAGGGTCCTGATCAGCCCATGTCTCATGAAAATGTCCCTCATGGAAATTTCAGGAGGTTTCAGCCTTTTTCCGCGGCCCTGCGGCCGCGTTCCTCATCGAATCGCCAACTGATGGCCAGAGCAACGGCAAAAAGGAGGGCACAGAACAGCACCGCCTGCTGCAGACCTAAAACGATCTGCAGCAGGCCGATGGCAAGCAGTCCGCACATCCCTGCCAGTTTCATGGCAAGTCCCCAGAAGCCAAAAAACTCCGCTGTTCGATCAAGCGGAGAAAAGAGGCCCACCAGGGTACGGGTTGCCGACTGACAGGAACCCAGAGAAAAACCGGCAAGACTGCCGACGATGACAAAGACATGTTGCGCCTCCAGGCTCAGTCCTCCCCAGGTGTTCAGCCAGCCGGTGAGGGCTGGGGTCAGATAGATCAGCACGATGGCAACAATCCACATGACCAGCGTGATCTGGTAGGTGCACCTGGCCCCCAACCGGTCCTGGATGAAACCAAACCCAAAGGCGCCGACAGCAGCGGTTATCTGCATGACCACGAACATGATGGTACGGATATGCTCATCCCAGCCGATTACCTGGGCCCCATAGATAAACGCATAGGAAATGATGATGTAGATCCCGCTCATGGAAAAAAAGACCGAGACCAGCAGGATGCTCAAGTCGCGGAAATGATCGATGCGACGTAGGGTTGTGCACACTCGATCGATGCCGATGGCCACATACCCCTTTCCCGCCGGCAAGGGTTTTTGATACCCGCGTTCTCTGACCCAGATGAAAGTTGGGATGGCGGTTACCAGAAAAAATGCTGCTGCCCAGGGACCAACCCAGCGAATACGATCAAAATTTTCGGCACTCACCTCTCCCAGGACCAGAAGAACGAATACCGCTGAAACCATCCCGCCAACATAGCCTAAAGACCAACCGAATCCGGAAATTTTTCCGAGATCCTCCGGTGGACCTAGATCGGGCAGGAAGCTGGCGATAAAAGCCTCGCCGATGGAATAGGCAAAATTGGAAATGATCAGCAGAATCACCCCCAGAACAACATAGCCGGGCGCAACGAAATAAAGCGCTGCCGTGGCCCCTACCGTGGTTATATAGCTGGCAAAAAGAAAACGCTTTTTGCTCGCCCTGTAGTCCATAATGGCACCAGCCACAGGCGAACAGACAACCACCAGCAGGTAGCTGGTTGATAAGGCCAGGCTCCAGAGGAAGTTGCCCAACCGGTAATCACCATCATTGCCGACCACCACCCGGGTAAAAAGATCACCGAACACGACGGTTATAATAAGCAGCGTATAGGCTTGATTGGCAAAATCAAACATCGCCCAGCCGAAAATCTCCCGCTTCGACGCACGAACGCGTGGTCTTATTGACATGCCCCTATACCCATGCCCAGGTTTACCCAAATCATTGCGAGCCAGCCTTCTAACGCCGTCCCCTGCATGTATTCGTTCTCCATCTCTCCATCCTTGCCCTTTCCTGCTCTGCTCCTCCAGTGAGGGCCTGGGCCTGGATCCGTGAGCGTTCGTCCGTGCGTCAGCTTTATTGTCTGTGACCGTTCGATTAAAGTAAACTTTATCGGAAGGTTACGGGCAATGAAGATGGCGTGCGCACGGACGCCCCGAAGGGCGGCTGGTGAAGGTTCTCTTTAAGGATTCTGCTGCAATTATAATATGATTACAGCAAGATATATCCAAAACAAGCGTCCATTCGTCACGGATTCAGGTTGGGGTCAAGCTGATGACTACGCCCCTCAAAGCCCTAACATTCCAAGCGGATGCGGGGTATTGATACCGTATATTGCGAAAAAATCACTGCCCCGGCGCCGCCTGCTGGAAAACCGAGAGGTATTGGTGACCCAAAAAAATAAATACATGCAGATACAGCACATATAGTTGGTTGTCAAACACTGGGTTGGTCAGCGCACAGCGTACCGCGTTCTTCGGAACCAATTATGGGTTTTGCAGTTGTACTGTTTGCCATGTTCCTGTATTTGTAGACAGTTACAGGTATCGCCGACAATCCAGATGCGACTGATTCCACTGCAATTATAACCTGATTACAGCACGATATAGGTAAAACAAGCGTCCAGACGTCATGGACTCAAAAATAACAATCGAACACCGGGGGAAGCAGGCTATGCCCAAAGGATTACTGATCGTCTATACCGGCAATGGCAAAGGAAAGACCACTGCGGCCCTGGGCATGGCCATGCGGGCCGCCGGGCATGGCCTGAGGGTCTGTTTCATCCAATTCATCAAGGGCAGCTGGCGCTACGGCGAACTCGACGCGGTCAAACGCTTCGATGGGTTGATTGATCTGCATGTGATGGGCAAGGGTTTCACCTGGAAAACCGATGATCGGGAGGAAGACATCCGCCTGGCCCATGAAGCCTGGGCCTTTGCCTGCACGGTTATCGACTCAGGCGCGTACCATACCGTGGTGCTGGACGAATTCACCTATCTGCTTCACTACAAAATGGTGGAGATTGCCCCTTGCCTGCATGTGCTGACCAATCGCAATCCCAACCAGCATGTTGTCATCACCGGAAGGTACGCTCCACAGGAACTGATCGACGCCGCTGACCTGGTCACCGAGATGCTGGCAGTCAAACACCCTCTCAAAAGCGGTGTCAAGGCACAGAAGGGAATTGAATTCTGAATCAGGCAACCGACAGGACATGGCGATTTGCCACTCTGGTCAAAACCTTGATCCTTGCGGGACTAGAAGCTCAATGGACTGAACAACCCCTGGTCAGGTTCCGCCGGGAAAAAGAGAGACGATTTACTCATCCCAGGATCCGTGAGCGTATCAGCATGGATCAGGTCAACGAATCGTTGTCAAGAGGAGACCATCATCATGCCGACGTTGAAACTGGCCCTTATTCACAGTACCGCCAGGCATAAACAGCCGGATCATAATCGGGAACATCTGCTCTCTCTGTTCCGCCGGGCAGGAGAATCAGGGGCCCAGGTAGTGGTGGCACCGGAACTTGCCATCTCGGGCTACTCTTTCACCAGTCGCCATGATATCGCCCCATACACCGAAACCACCACCGGCCCGACCCTGACCAGTCTGGCCGAACTGGCACGCTCCTTCGGATTCTATGCCTGCATCGGTCTGGCCGAACGCGACCCGAAGAGCGGTATCTTTTTTAACAGTGCCTTTATTCTCGGCCCGGATGGGACTTTGATCTGCCGCTATCGAAAAATCAATGCCGAATGCCGCTGGGCCTGCCCTGGAGATCCACGTCAGGACAACACCTTCGGTACTCCCTGGGGTCGAGTTGGCGTGTTGATCTGCTACGATTGCTATCATAGCCTCATGCCCCGGGTTACCGCCCTGCGCGGAGCCAACCTGGTCCTCTCTCCAGCCAACTGGCCGCCCTCGGGTCTTGACCCCCGGGAGATCTGGCGGGCCAGGGCCCTGGAAAACGGTTTCCATCTGGCAGCCTGCAACCGTACCGGCATGGACCTGGTCATGGACTGCCGCCAGGCACCATCGGCGGTCTTTGACCACCATGGCACCCCTCTGCTCGATGCCTGTCACCCGGATTCACAGGTACTCTTGGTGGACCTGCCGCTCAACCAGGACCATCAGCTCGATTCCTCCCCTCGTCTGCATCGTCTGGCCACCCGTTGCCGGAGCGATATCCATGACTGCTATCTCAACCTGGCGGCGATAACTGATCTGACCGCGTTCCACCAACTACCGGAACCCGGTGATTTGCACATAATCTGCCCTGTACCGCGCGCCGGCCAGCACCCTCTTGCTTCTCTGGATGAATTCACCGCACAGGTGCCCCCCTCAGCTTCCCTGTACGTTCTGCCTGCCTGGAACTATACCGATGCTCACCTGGACCGTATCCACGCTTTCTGTACTCCCAGCGGCCGACGGGTGGCCCTGCGTCGCGGACTTGGTATGGACTCCAGCATATTCTGGTTTGCCGGTGCGGATCAGCCCCAGCAATGGAGACATGATAACGCGCCTCTCAAGGACACAGCCGCGCTCCCTTGGCTGGATTGCGGGCCGGCAAGGGTCCTGCTCGCTCCCCCTTTGGCCCTGAGACATCCAGAAACACTCCTGGCTGCGGCCAAACAGGGATGCGATCTGGCCGTAATCAATTCACAGACCCTGACCAACGAAGACCAGTTGCTGGCTGGTGTCCGGACCATTGAAAATCTGGCGGTAACGGTGTGTACCGGCCAGGGGGCCGGTATCTGGATGACACCCGATGGGCATCAACGCTGGGAGGAGATCCTGGCCGCGCCGGGAGAAACCTGCAGGTATCGCCTGGACACCGCCAGAACCCGCAAAAAACGATTTCAGGATCGGATTGACTTTGAACAACTGCTGGCAACGGCCGCCGATAGTGAATTCCAATCACACCAGGACCGTTTTTGAACACCAACCATGACCTGGTTAGCAACCAAAAACGGAATTATTTTTTTCTGAAAAGAGGCATGCCTGCGAATGGACCCGCAGGCATGCGCAACAAAGAGGCAGGAAAAGAGCACTGTTTGTGGATGGAGACCTTCTCGCGGAAAATAACACCCAATCAATGGGCCAGCATTCTGGCCTCCTGTTCCAGCCATTTCATGGCTCGTGCTAAAAACTTGGCTTCATTTATCTGTACATTGATGAACCCGCCAGTGGGCTGCAGGGGCAATTGATCGGAGCAGAGTCGAATTTCACTGTCATAACGATGACGTATTATCAAGGCTGCGTCCTTGCTCAACAACCCCTCCTCAAAAACAGCAAGCAGGGTATCGCTGGTAAAGACTGAAAGACCCTCATCAAGCAGTGCCATGCGCAGATCAATAATGAGTTTTCTACATCTGGTCATACTCAGCATGGTCTGTGCGATCTGCATGATATCCCAGCCAGCGTCTTCATCCACCAGCCCGGAAACAATAATGGTATAAACTGAACAGTCCTTCCCTTTCCTGATTCTGAATCGCATATATCCCTCCATTGGATGTCTGATTAATCCCTTAATCAAATGCAATCAAAGATCTTATCCGCTGCGGCCACGGAATATTTTCGGAAAACATCCTCCTGACGATTTCCGGAAACATTCTCATATTTATTCATCGCCCTGCGTGCAGAGAAAGTTTAGAAAAAAATGAGCCCCTGGTACCTTTTCAGAAAAAATCAATGAAATAAAGCTGATGCACGGGCGAACGCTCACGGATCCAGATCCTGGTCGTAATCAGACCGGAACTCCGACGAGCATGGTCTCACGATCCTATCTATCCCCCCTTGAAAAAAAAAGGCATGAACGACATATTTGTTCAATAAAAAAGGTATGCAACTCGAGAAAATGCTGGCATGACAACCCTGAACAAGACTCCCCCTCGTATACAAGAACAACACAGGTCAGATACCGCACATACTTTTAACTGCAGGCCTACAGAATATTCAGCGTTCATACGTCAAGCAAACAGTTGCAAACTCCGCGTGATCGGTTTCCTCAAGGAGACTTGAAGGAGCAATGGAGGGGGTGGCCGATGAACGATTGTCCTTTCAGGCACAGCAAACCGATTTCCAATCAACGCAACGGATCAACGAATGAATACCGACCAGATGCAGTGGCAGGCGGTTTTTTTTGATTTTGACGGGGTGATTGCCGCCTCGACCGAGGTGAAGGTCCGGGCTTTTACCACCTTGTTCGCCCCCTACGGCCCGACTGTGCAGAACGCGGTGGTCCGTTATCATCTTGCCAACGGTGGCCTGCCCAGACGGGAAAAACTGCGTCACTGTCTGGAAACCATCGCCGGGGAGTCAACAAACGACCAGCAACTGGACCGCATGGGTCAGGCCTTTGCTGACCTGGTTGTCGACGAAGTGGTCGCTGCACCCTTGATAACCGGTGCCATGTCCACTCTGCAGCAACTGCGCGCCTCATCTGTTCCGGCTTTTGTTGTTTCCGGCACCCCGGAGGATGAAATGCAACTGATTGTCGCCCGCAAAGGTCTGCAATCCTTGTTCGCCGGAGTCCATGGTTCACCCCGTCCCAAAACGGAAATTATCCTCGACATTCTGGGTCGTTTCTCCTTTACACCCGGTCATTGCCTGTTCATCGGTGATGCTCTGGCTGATTACCGGGCCGCCCGGGAGACTGGTCTGCACTTTCTTGGTATTGTCCCCAACGGTCAACCCTCCATCTTTCCGGAAAAAGTCGCCACCTCGTCCACCGTGACCCTGGAATGGCCAAAGAAGGGCACCAGACCACCTCGGACATGAGGTTCACCTTGACACCTGATGCGTATTTTTCTATACACAGGACACTTTTTCCTGCAAGGATGGTGCTCGGTTCCCATTATTGCCGGGGCAACTTGTCCCCTCCTGCCACTGCCCATGAGGGAGTCGTTCCCCGGGCCGCAGGTAGACCATGGCAGAACCGAGTTTTCCTTATTCATTCTGCACTTGTCTGTACAGAGGGAGTCCAATGTCCACACTGGCCCGAAAAGCAGCTGAAAACCTGCGCAGTATCAGGACAAGGAAACCATTGATCCACAACATCACTAACTTCGTGGTGATGAACTACACCGCTAATGTTCTTCTTGCCAGCGGTGCTTCTCCGGTCATGGCCCATGCCGAAAACGAGGTCGAAGAAATGGTCGCATTGGCCGGGGCGCTGGTGCTCAACATCGGCACCCTTACCGATACCTGGGTGTCGGCCATGCTGAAGGCCGGACGTCGGGCCACTGAGTTGAACATCCCCATCATCCTTGATCCGGTGGGTGCCGGGGCCACCGCCCTTCGCACCAGTGCAGCCAGATCCATACTGGCCGAAACCAAGGTGCGGGTGATACGTGGCAATGCTTCGGAAATCCTGGCCCTTGCCGGCGAGAATTCCACCACCAAAGGGGTGGACACCACGCATTCAGTGACAGAAGCCGCTGCCGTGGCCGGTCAACTGGCCTGTGAACTCGGTGTCACCCTGGCTATCACCGGTCCCATTGATCTCGTCACCGACGGTGACCGGACCCTGACCATTTCAGGAGGCCACAGCCTGATGCCCTCCGTCACCGGAGCCGGTTGTTCCGCCACTGCCCTGGTTGCGGCATTCCACGCTGTTGACAGTGATTCCGTTTCCGCCGCCACCACCGCGCTGGCTTTCTTCGCGGTTGCCGGTGAAACGGCTGGCGCCACCGCATCCGGCACCGGGACCTTCATGATCCATCTGCTTGATGCCCTCCATAACCTCACCCCTGAAGAGATGCTGGAGCGCTGTCGCATCAGCACGGCATGAGATAAGAGAAATGTTTGATTATTCTCTTTATCTGGTCACCGACAGAGGTTTGGCCCGGGGCCGGTCAACACCCGATATCGTCCGAGCCGCCATTGCCGGTGGAGCGACCTGTGTGCAACTGCGGGAGAAAAATCGGCCCATCCGGGAATTTATTGAAGAGGCCAGAGCCCTCAAAACCATCCTGACCGGCGTCGGCATCCCCCTGATCATCAACGACCGGGTTGACGTGGCCCTGGCCGTCAATGCCGACGGTGTCCACCTTGGCCAGAACGACATGCACATCCGCGATGCCCGCCGGTTGGCCGGCACCTCCATGATCATTGGTATTTCGGTGGAATCGGTGCATGATGCCCTGCATGCCGAAGCGGAAGGTGCCGACTATATCGGTGTCAGTCCAATTTTCGTAACCCCTACGAAACACGACACTGCCCCGGCGCTTGGTCTGGAAGGTCTCCGTGCCATTCGCGCCGCCGTGACTTTGCCCCTGGTGGGCATTGGCGGCATTCATCCGGAAAATACCGCCGACTTAATCCGCGCCGGAGCCGACGGCGTGGCAGTAGTTTCCGCCATAGTCTCCGCTCCATGCCCACGGAGCGCAGCCAAGGCCCTTAGACAACAGATTCAATCCGCACGAACAAAGGAGCATGCATGGACGAACAAAAAAAATACTGCCGGGTGTTGACCATTGCCGGATCGGACAGCGGTGGCGGCGCCGGTATCCAGGCAGATCTGAAAACCATTGCCGCCAACAGTTGCTATGGCACGAGCGTCATTACCGCTCTCACGGCCCAGAACACCCTTGGCGTCAGCGCCATCCACCCGGTCCCAGTAGATTTCGTAACCGCGCAAATGGAAGCGGTCCTCTCTGACATCGGAACCGACGCGGTCAAGATCGGCATGCTGTATTCTCCGGAATTAATCCGCACCGTGGCCGAGGGGCTGCGGAAATTCTCGGTTCGCAACATCGTACTCGATCCGGTGATGATCGCCCAGAGTGGCGACAAACTCCTCCAGGACGAGGCTGTCGAGGCCTTGAAAGAGGAACTCATGCCTCTGGTCGACCTGATAACGCCAAACCTGCCGGAAGCAGCCCTGCTGCTCAACCGGGAAATCGACACCTCAATTCCTGTGGCCATTGAAAGTGCGGCCATCGACCTGGGAAAGCTGGGGTGCGGCAGTGTCCTCATCAAGGGTGGGCACATGGAGTCACAAACCAGCACTGATTATCTCTATCTCGTTGCTGATGACCGGCTGATCATTCTGCCCGAATATAGGATCTCCACTAAAAACAACCACGGCACCGGCTGTACCCTCTCCTCGGCTATCGCCTCCTTTCTGGCCTGGGGCGAAGACATGGAAGCCGCCGTCCGTATGGCCAAGGAGTACATCACCGGCGCCATCCTTGCCGGGGCGGAATATGAAATTGGCAAAGGCAATGGCCCGGTGCACCATTTTTTCGTAACTTCTGGTTGACAAGAGAGAGGAGACGCATTGCCGCTCACCAGGCGCATCGGTGGAGTTGTTGTCACTCATCAGAGAGCGATCTTTCGCCAGCACTTCATAAGCGCCTGGATTCGTCAGTGTTCTTCCGTGCGTCAGCTTTATTGTCTGCAACCGCTTGATGAAAGGAATCTTTATCGGACGGGTACGGGCAATGAAGGTGGCGTGCGGACGGACAACCCGAAGGGTGGCTGGTGAAGGGTATTGTCAAGGATTCTGCTGCAATCGTAAGATGAGTACAGCAAGATATATCCAAAACAAGCGTCCAGCCGTCACGGATTCAGGATACAGGAAAGGCCGTGAGCCGGGACTTCAGTCTCCGGTTGCTTTGAATAATTGCCTGCCTTGCTCCTGCATAGCCACGATAACCTTGCGGAAATTCCCTTTCTGTTCCAACCACTGATCATACTCTCCTGTCTGCTGCAGCAGCGCATAGAAAATCAGACTGTTCTCCAGACCAACCACCTCCTCGATACCTGCCTGAGGAAAACGCTCATCCACTTCCCAGGGCCTGGGCTCCTGTTGATAAAAGGTCAATCGGCCGAAATACAAGACCATCTCCTCCAGCACGGTCCACAAACCTTCCCGCCAGACAGCGATATCCGCAGCTTGCCGCATTCGTTCCAGGCTTTCGATCAATCCGGTACTGGCCAGATCAACAGCGGCAAACCGGTAGCATCCATCTGCCGGCGGGTCGTCGCCGTTGACCTCATGCCAGGAGAGCAGGGCATGGGCACGGGTGGCTATTTTCATGGCCTGAAATTTGGTCCACAGGAGAAATTCATAATAATACTGCCCTATGGCCATCTCCGGATCGAATCGATAGACATTGCCATGATCAGCCCCATAGCGACTGAAATTGACAAGATGCACCAGCTCGGTCACCATGCTGTGGATATAGGAAAGACCGCTGATTGCCCCCTTGTTGACCAGGATTTTATGATTGCCGCCCCTGACCGGATTGTACACCATCCGGGCGTTCCAGTTTTCCACACCAAGACAGGCATAATATGGCGTCAGTTGCTCACATTCATCCTCATAATTTTCAGTTTTAACGATCAGGGTTGCTGGCGCCAGCAGATCAATATCAATTTCCTTGCTGTTGACAAAGGTCAGGGCCTTATTGAACCGCGCTGTTTCCGCGGTGGAAAAATTAAGCAGTTCCATACTGTTTCCGATCCTCTTTCCAAAAAAAAAGGCAGCCTTGAAAGACTGCCCATGGAGAGCTTGCCATGGCGGCTCATGAATGAGTTGGCCGCCAGAGCCGATTATTTTGCTTCGTTTTTTTCAGCCATTTTTGCGGCTTCCTGCTCCAGCAACTCACCCAGCGCCCGGGCGGTCTCGCCGACGACCCGGATACAATGTTGCCGGCGGCTGTCGGGGTTGGTGTAAAAATCCTTGACCTGGTCCCGCTCCATCCAATCGACCTGGGCGATCTGCGCACAATTGACCCCACCGTAGGGGGCAGAAAGCTCCTCGAAATTTTTCACAACCTTCTTGGTGGCTGCCCACATTCGGGGGTTTTCCTTTTCCTCCAGGCTGCTGCGGCTATACAGGCTGCCAATGACACCGGCCGCTCCGACAAGAGCGCCGCAGATATAACCGGTCCCACCAATGCCGCCCCCAAAAGCACCCATGGCCTTAATGACCGAGGGAGCAGCAACACCCAGC
Organism: Desulfobulbus alkaliphilus; assembly: GCF_016918545.1. Lineage (GTDB taxonomy): Bacteria > Desulfobacterota > Desulfobulbia > Desulfobulbales > Desulfobulbaceae > Desulfobulbus > Desulfobulbus alkaliphilus. Next base: position 206,152 of record NZ_JAFFQC010000002.1, read on the forward strand.
TTCTCCTGACCGACCAAGACTATGGCCTGACTGCAGTGCATTCGCTTCAGAAAGAGATCAACCGCTTTTTCCTGCATTTCATCCGGACGCATTATTTCCTCCATGCATTGAGTTTGAAGGTGAAATAGAGTACCGTCATTTGGCATTGTAACCGATTCATCGGTACCCTGCATTGCGATTCTAACCTGAAAATCCGGCCAAACCGATTGTCAGCTCCCAGCCTGAGATCGAAACCGCTCATCCATCCCTGGTACATCCGGATCAGAGCTCATGTCTTCCTCCACCGTCATTGTCTTGGATTTTGAAACCAGCGGTCACTCCCCCGGGCTTGGAGACCGACCGATCGAGGTGGGTGCGGTACGCCTGGAAGGAAATCGAATTATGGACCACTTCCAGGAACTGATGAATCCAGGTTTTCCCATCGGCTGGTTTATTGAATCTCTGACCGGGATCAGCAACCAGCAGATAGCGCAGGCCCCACCCTGTGAGGAGGTTATGACCCGGTTTGCCGACTGGATCGGCGACACCCCGCTGATTGCCCACAATGCCGCCTTTGATCGCAGATTCCTCGATGCCGAACTGGCCCTGATCGGTAGAAGCCGGGACAACCCCATGGCATGTACCGTTCTGATGGCGCGCCGAATCCTGCCGGAGGCACCTAACCACAAACTCGCCACCCTGGTCCACTATTGCGGCATCCCCACCAGCGGCATTTTTCACCGAGCCCTGGCCGATGCCGAGATGACCGGCCGTCTGTGGATGACCATGACCGAGCTGCTCCGCGAACGCTATAAACTGGACGCCATCCCTTTTGCTCTGATGCAGCACCTGAGCCGAATCAGCCGGACCAGGGTGGAGCACTATCTGGAGAAATATTGCCGTCAACGACAAGATCACCTTAACAGGGCAGGGTAACATGACATCCTTGAGGACAACATCATCCCAGACCATCCGTAAACAGATGATTGAACTGCTGACCAATGGCAGGTACGGCGCCCGTGATCTCTCCCAGGAACTCCACCAGAGCGAAAACGAAATTTACTCACATCTGCGCCACATCGAACGTACATTGAAAGCCAGTGGTCAGCAATTAGTGATCGAACCCTCGTTGTGCCTGAACTGCGGATTCCTTTTTACCAATCGCAAGCGGCTGAACCCTCCAAGCCGCTGCCCCAGGTGCAAGAAGACCCGTATCCGGCGGCCCCGCTACACGGTCCGCTGAACTATTTCTCCCCAACCGGGCCGAGACAACCATGATCCTGCTCAACGCTTTGTTCCCGGTCCTGGCCCTGATTCTGTTCGGTGCCGCGGTCAGGTACTGGCGGCTTACCGACACCAACTTTTTTCGCACCTCGGACCGGCTGGTCTATTTTGTCTTTTTTCCGGTCATGCTTTTCTGGAAAATCGGCGCGGCGCCACTTCAGTTTGATGGCGGCTGGCACTACCTGCTGGCCGTCGCTCTGGCGGTGCTGAGTCTCTGCGGGTTCAGCCTGCTATTCATTCGCCTGTGGCCAGTCTCCCGTTTCCAGGCTGGTTCCTTCAACCAGGGATGTTACCGTTTCAACACCTATATTGGTATGGCCGTGGTCATCAATGCCTATGGGGTGGCCGGAACCCAATTATACGGTATTCTGGTGGGCCTGATCATTCCGCTGATCAATATCCTGGTGGTGTCCGTGCTTATCTGGTTCAGCGCGGATAGCCGCGGCAACGACAACCGCCTGCTCACCACCGGCAGGCATCTGGTGGCCAACCCGCTGATCATCGCCTGCTTCGCTGGGATGCTCTATGCTCATCTGGTGGGCGGATTTCCTGTGTACCTCGACAACACGCTCAGGTTGATGTCCCAGGTGACCCTGCCCCTTGCCCTGTTTTCCATCGGCGGCAGCCTCACCTTTGTCAGTCTTCGGAACAACATGGGGTTAGCCATGATTGCAGCGCTTTTCAAACTGGCGCTGCTGCCGCTGCTCGGGCTTTTCTTCCTCTGGATACTCAATGTGACCGGACTGGCATGGAAGGTCAGCATGCTTTTTTTCACCCTGCCCACCTCAACAGCCATCTATATCCTCTCCTCACAGCTCCATTCCGACACCGAACTGGCCTCCGCGGTTATCATTGTCTCCACCTTCCTGTCATTCATCTCCATGTCCTTGATCCTGCTGCTGACCGTATGATCCGGGTGAACGTTCACGGATCCAGGGTGACTTACGAACTGGAACCGTTTGCCGCCGACTCACTGACTCACCTGCTCAACACCTCGACGACACGGACGCTGGTGAAAAGCCAGTCCCCGTCGATTTTTTCCAGAGTTGCCGAAATTTCCTGCACATCGGCAACGGCATGATCCTGACGTTGGCCGCTCAGGCGAAGCGTCATCCGGACATCGGCTGAGTTTTCCTCGGATACCTGGATCGATATATCATGGAGCTTCACGGTCACCGCGTTAAACGTAGCACGCACCATAAGAATACGGTCCATGATCTGCTGACGGCTGAAAGTGCCGGTAAAATCAACCGCTTCGACAGAGATCCGGCAGGGATCATTGAAGAGGTCGGCAATTCGACGTGATTTTCTCAGCCCTTCAACCGGCTTTTCGTCCGCTTTTTTCGAAGCGTTCTGGGCAAAAACAGTCAGCTGCTTACGTATCGCTTTTTCATCACTGGGCAGGAGTCGAAACAAGGCAAAAACGACTGCCAAGAGGACCAGCAGGAGGATACCTGCATTTTTTGTCGTTACCACACTACACCTCCGAGAATTCGTTGCCGATCAACCTGGCCGAAATGATGCCGCTCCATGGCAACTCCGCGATTGTCCCCCACCACATAGACCTTTCCCGGTTCGACCACCCGGGGCGCTAATTGCCAGTCCGAGGCAGACTGGACGTAGGGTTCATCAACGGGCTGACCATTGACAAACAAAACACCAGAACGAAACTCCACGGTTTCCCCGGCCAGGGCCACCACCCTTTTGAGAAGAACCACTCGGCGCCCGGAGAAACGAATGACCACCACGTCACCGTGGGCGGGTTCCGTCAACAGATAACGAAACCGCCAGCAGAACGTAAATCCACCATCCCGATACGTCGGTTCCATGCTGTGGCCATTGATGCGCAGCGGTATGAGCACTTGAGAAAAAATCAGGAATGCTGTCGCGGTGACAACCAGAAGGCGAAGGACAAAGCCCCGGGTTATTTTTGGCAGAAAAAAACTTTTCACCCAGTTCAAGCCTATTCTCCAGACACCATTATCTCACTTTTTTATATCAGCCTGAATCCGTGAGCGTTCGTCCTTGCGTCAGCTTCGTTGTTCGTGACCGTTCGATTAAAGTACACTTTATCGGACGGTTACGGGCAATGAAGATGGCGTACGGACGGATGCTCCGAAGGACGGCTGGTGAAAGATTTTTTCAAGGGTTTAGCTGCAATTATATTATGATTACAGCAATATATATCCAAAAGAAGCGTCCAGCCGTCACGGATTCAGGGTCAGGGTACGCATGGTCATCAAGACAGCCATATCCTTCGATGACATGCGATGCTTCGAGACGAAAGCCAAACTCCTGTGGAATCCTGGCCCTTCATCCTTTGGTGCAGCAAGCATTCCCTGCGGCCCTTGACTGCTGGTCCCAGGAGCAGACTAATACAGAATCCGATTAAGAATGGACGGTGAAGGGGGACGAACCTGTTCAGAGGCAGCGTCGGTCGTCCGGTGATCGAACCTGAGGCCAAGCATTCCCAAGGTGTTGGCATCGAGATAGAGTCTATCCTCATACACTGACCGGATACCGCGTTCCTCTGGATCAACCAGCCGGACCGAGAGATACATGACCCGATTGGTCATGGTATATGTGCCAACAACAATGGCCTGGGCCTGCTCCCTGGTTGCCAGTTCGCGCAGCTCGCGGGTAAGCATGAATTCGCCCCGGTGGGTCTCAACCAGTAGATCCCGCCGCAGTTTGATTTCCCTGACCGCATAGCCGCGGCGGACAAAACCGGCGGTGACATTGTTCTGAAAACTGCGGCCAAAACTCGAGGTGTCGTCAAGATTGTCATTGTTGACCAAGGTCGTCACCAGGATCGGCTGATTGGCCTGTTGAGGAAAAAGCGGAGGATAGGAACGGGTAATCAGCACGTTGGCAACCCGATCACCCAGTTTCACCAGATTGACATCCGCGCCGAGGACCGGTTCCAACCGGGTGCCATTGAGATGACTGCAGGCAGTGAGGAGGAGCAGGACAAGGGACAAGGGCAGACCGGTTGACAGGAACGGAACGGATCTGCTCATGGCGCCTCCTCGATATCCTCGAAAGCCGGGGAATGAACGCTTCGGCTGACCAGACCCACTTCGGTCGCTGGCTTCGGCTGCTGATACTGCCAGAAGTCGACATCATTAATATAATAAAGGTCCGAAGTACGCATCACATATCTGTTACCATCAACAATCGAGGTGGTGATAACGATTTCAAAATGCCCATGGGTCACCGAAACAGCATTCAAGGCATCGACCGTGGCGGCGGCAGCCAGGGTGGAGATTTCCCAGGGAGCATCCCGGAATACCAGAATACCGGCCGTAAGGGCGGTAAGCACGCCGGGTTGCGGCCACTGACGACGATTGGCCCGGTGCTGGATCAGCTGCACCTTGTAGTCGACAATCAACCCATCATCCTCCCTGACCAGGGTCTTGACACCGAAATTAACCAATTGCGTGGTGAGCAGATCGTTGAACCCTTCATCAAAGGGAAAGGTGTCGCCGGGACCGCAGGCATCGGGGGCGCTGCAACTGTGGCGGACATAGACCGCTGTATCGATATAATTCTGTCGGATTAATTCGGAATTGATCCGACTGGCGACATCATTGGCCAGCACATTCCAATGATGAGCGGCCTGCATTTTGCGCTGCTCTGAATAGAAAAATCCCTGCGGCTGCGGGAGGCGAATGCAGGCTGACACAAGACAAAGCATGATCCCCGGTAGAATCAGAAACAGGCGGTTGCGCATCGCACCTCCGAAAGGTAAAAATAAGACAGAAGAGTTCTGTTGACTTTTCGGTTGTGTACCGCTGAAACTATAGGGTTTTTCCGCCAACTTCACAACTGAGGTCATGACACTGTCCTGAATCCGTGACGGATTCAGGACTGTCAAAGTATCGTCTTGATCCGCGCCTCGATCTGGGCCTGCGGTGCGGCCCCCACCAATTGATCCACCATCACACCATTTTTATAAAACAAAAGAGTCGGCACCCCTCGAATCCGCAGGCGGCTTGCCGTCATCCCCTGACTGGAGGTATCGAGTTTATAAACCATCAGCCGGCCGGCAAAAGCCTCGGCCAGTTCAGCGATCACCGGTGCGATCATCTGGCAGGGCCCGCAGGTCGGTGCATACATGTCCACCAGGACCGGCATGGCAGACTGTTCGACCCGCTGCTGAAACTGCGCATCGGTCAGCGGGTTGACAATTCCGGAAATCGGGGCCCCGGCCAGTGATGTCCCACATCGACCACATTTGGGGGAAAGGTGCTTTTTTTCCGTCGGAATTCTGTTTTTAACCCCGCATCCGGGACAGATCATCAACATGCTCATTATCTACCTCACCTTGTGCGCTCATCAATCAGTTGTTCAACGGTCACCGTGGACCAGATTTTTTCCTGAACCCGTGACGACTGGGCTCTTGTTTTGGATATAATATCTTGCTGTAATCAGCTTATAATTGCAGTGGAATCCTTGATAATAACCTCCACCAGCCGCCCTTCGGGGCGTGCGGACGAATGCTCGCGGATCCAGTTTTTTTTGCCCCTGAAATTCGGCATGGTGCAACAAAGCCCGGGCACTCGGCCGCACCGGACTTCCGCTTCGGACTCCGGCACTTTGTCCGGACCATGGACTCCTTCCCCTGCCCAAGGTACTCGGCTTCGTTGACCGGCAACCTATTCCCCTGTACAATACTGCCGCTGTTAAAATTCATCAATAAAGGATCAATCCTTGCCGCCGTCAACCTCTCTTACCTGGCTGCAATCCCTGCATCACCGCTGCCGCCCCTGGATCTCCCTCACGGTCGTCCTGGGCAGCGTTTCCGGGGCATGTATCATCATACAGGCAGGGCTCCTGGCCCACATCATCCATGCCGCCTGTATCGATGCCGCGCCGCGGGAAGCGCTGCATCCCTTCTTTCTCATGCTCCTGGTTGTTCTTGGTGTGCGAGCCCTGCTGACCTGGGTCCGGGAAATCTGCGGACAAAAGGCCTCGACCCTGGTCCGGAGAACTGTCCGCCGAAAACTGCTCAAGCATGTCCAGGCCCTGGGGCCAATGTACATCCGGGATACACAGACCGCCCCGCTGACCAGCACCCTGGTGGAACGGGTGGAGGGCCTGCACGGATATTTTGCCCAATATCTCCCCCAGAAACCCCTGGCGTTGATCGTACCGCTCATGATCGGCCTCACGGCCCTTGCCATCAGTTGGGTGGTGGGCCTGATCTTTCTGATCACCGCCCCCCTGGTCCCTTTATTCATGATTATGATCGGCCGGGGTGCCGAGAAGTTGAACCAGAAAAATTTTCAACTCCTCTCCCGCATGAGCGCCCATTTTCTGGATACCCTCCAGGGCCTGACTACGCTGAAACTCTTTCAGCGTTCCACAAAGGAAACAGAACGCCTTGCCACATCCTCGGAACGGTACCGCCGGGGGACCATGACCGTACTGCGGGTGGCCTTTCTCTCTTCTGCGATTCTTGAATTCCTAACCTGCGTCGCCCTGGCCATGACAGCAGTCTTTCTTGGTCTCTCCTATCTGCATTATTTCGATTTCGGCCTCTACTCCCGTCCTCTGACCCTGCAGACCGGTCTTTTCCTGCTCCTGTTGGCCCCGGAACTGTTTCTGCCGCTGCGAGAACTCGGCAACCACTACCATGCTCGGGCCGAAGCACTGGGGGCGGCGGCGGAAATCAGTTCCATCCTCCATCAGCCACTGCCGCCATCTGAACAAGATAAGGGCAGATCCCTGCTCGTCAACGACGGCATCAGTCTTGACCTGCGCCATGTCTCCCACAGTTTCTCCCATGGCCAGCGACCTGCTCTCAATGACCTCAACCTGCACATCAAGGCCGGCGAATGGCTGGCGATTGTCGGTGCCAGCGGTGCCGGGAAAACCACCCTGATGCATCTGCTGCTTCGCTTTCTGCCTCTGCAACAGGGGAGCATCGAAGTCAATGGTCAACCACTGACCAGCCTCAATACAGCGGACTGGCTCCGCCATCTTGCCTGGGTCCCCCAGCAGCCCACGCTGTTTCATGGGACAGTGGCGGATAATATTACCATGGGAGATCCCCATTTGACTCAGGAGCAGATTATCACTGCCGCCCGGGCGGCACAGGTGGATGACTTTGCCCAGGACCTTACTTCAGGGTTGGCAACCGCTGTCGGCGAACAGGGCAAACTGCTTTCAGGCGGTCAGGCACGGCGAGTGGCACTGGCCCGTGCCTTTGCAAGAAAGTCGTCCCTGGTAATTCTCGATGAACCGACCGCCAGTCTCGACGGAGAGAATGAGCGTCTGATCACAGCCGCCCTGCAGGAATTGGCCAGGGGAAGAACCATGATCATGTTGACCCACCGGCTCGAAACCGCCCGGGCGGCTGACCGCATCGCAGTCATGGCGAACGGGTCGGTAGTTGAAGTGGGCAGCCACCAGGACCTGCTGGCAGCACAAGGCATCTATGCCGGCCTTTTTTTCAGCAGCGGTGAAGCGGCGTCATGAAATCTCTGTGGCCTTTTATCAAACTGCTGTGGCCCCATCGCGGCTGGGTGATGCTGGCCATGTTTTTCACCCTGCTAACCCTGCTCGCCAACATCGGCCTGCTGGCCCTTTCCGGCTGGTTCCTCAGTGCCTCGGCTGTTGCCGGCTTGAGCGTGGCCTCGGCCTATATGTTTGACATTTTCACCCCCAGTGCCGGTATCCGTGCCTTTGCTATCGCCCGCACCGCCGGGCGGTACGCGGAACGGGTCATAGCTCACGAGACCACTCTGCGCCTGCTCTCCTCCCTGCGCATCTGGTTCTACACCAGAATAGAACCGCAGGCACCCGCCAGCCTGTATCGCTATCGCAGCGGCGATCTGCTTGGCCGCATCGTCACCGATATCGACACCCTGGACACCTTGTTTGTCCGCGTTCTGTCCCCAACCATCGCTGCCTGCAGCGTTGCGGCAATATCCGGTTTTCTCCTGTGGCTCCTGGCTCCTGCCCTGGCTGCCGTTTTTCTGATATTTTTTGCAGGGGCCGGCCTGCTGATCCCTCTGCTGGCCCAGCGCCTGGCCCGGAGGATCGGTGCACGGATCCAGCAGCAGATGGCCACCATCAGAATGAACCTGATTGAAGATATCCAGGGCACAGCTGATTTGATTGTTTATGGCGTCCATCACAGGCATCGTCAGTTCCGGCTGCAGGAAAACGATCGATTACTCAGCTTGCAGGAAGAAATGGCCCGGATCAATGGATTCTGCACCGCCATGATGACCCTGTTCAGCGGATGCGCCGCGATCGCGGCGCTCTACCTTGCCATCCCCATGGCCCAAGCGGGCCGGTTTGACGGCGCAATGCTGGCGCTTATTACTTTCGGGATCCTGGCTGCCTTTGAAGCTGTGCTGCCCTTGCCGCCAGCCTATCAGATGCTGGGAAAAATCCACGCCGCGGCACACCGCATCCTGGAGGTAACCCGGGCACCGGCAACGGTTTCCTTCGAGACCACTCCGGCAGCGATGCCGGCTGACTTCGACATTATGTACCACGCAATCACCTTCACCTACCCGGAAACCACCGGCGGAACGGCCCTCCACCAGGTTACCTTCCGCCTTGCCCCGCATGCGATGGTGGCGCTGGTGGGACCTTCCGGTTGCGGCAAAACCACCCTGGCCCACCTCCTGACCCGTTTCTGGGATCCGGATCAGGGTCGGATCACCATCGGTGGCACGGATTTGCGCCGGTTCACCGAAGCACAGCTGCGGCAGATGGTGACCCTGGTTTCGCAAAAATCGCATATTTTCAATGCCACCCTGCGTGACAACCTGCTGATTGCCGACCCTGGGGCCGACGAGAAGGCACTGTGGGCCGCCCTGGTCCGTGCCCAGCTCGCTGATTTTGTCGCCGGACTGCCGGAAGGACTTGATACCTGGAACGGAGAAGGCGGTGCGCGCCTTTCCGGCGGGGAAGCACGCCGGTTGATTCTTGCCCGGGCCCTTTTGAAAAACGCCCCTGTCTGGCTTCTGGATGAACCGACCGAGGGCCTTGACAACCTCAATCGGCGCCGCTTCATGGAAACCCTTTTTGCCAATCGCCAGGGGAAAAGCATGCTGCTGATCACCCATGATGTTGCCGCATTGCAGCGGATGGATCAGATCTATTTCATGGAGAGAGGCCGGATCATCTGCCACGGCAGGCACCGGGATCTCCTCGATACCTGCGAGCGCTATCGCCATTTCATCGGAACCCGGCAGCCCACCTGACCCTGCCGGCTTTCTGCCCTGGAGCAGGGACGTTGCCCACCCAACCCCGAATCAAGACGCAGCTTTCGGCTTGACCACACGGCTGCACACTATCGCAATTTCTTCGTACAGGGCCATGGGGTCGTTCTCGTAACGACGGGAAAAATGAAAAGGGACCAGACGGGCAACGCCGGCTTGGGTGGCTATCTCTCCGCAGGCAGTGGTGGTGAGGTGGCCGTGGCGGGCAGCATGATCTCTCTGGGCCTCGAGGAACATGGCCTCACAGAACAGGGTATGCGCGCCACGGGCCAGAGAGATCAGACGACAGCGATTATCAGGGGTATCGGCCAGATCAGTGGCATAGACCAGTTTCTTGCCGGTTGCAAAAAGAATCAGGTCACTACCCAGAGCGCTGGCAAGTTCTTTGCTCCCATCGGGCAGTTCTATCAGCACCCCTCTTTCGCCGGCAGCCAGACAGGCCTTGAGTTCCTTCAGCCAGGGACCGGGTTCTAATCCCCGGGCATGGAGACGATCCCTTCGGACTTTGAGTTCATGAACCGGCTCAAGAGCAAAAGCGAGCACCGGGGTATGATGATCCAGAAAGACCGCCCGCACTTGAAAAGTTGTTTCCCTGAGAATAATGCCCTGGTTGGCGGCAGTGTCCTCCATTCGTTCACAGGTATCAGTCCCAGCCTGCAGGCGATATCGTTGCAGGCGGTTGCCGTGCAGTTCGGCGATCTCAAATCTGGGGCCGCGATCCCTGACCCGGTCCCAGAGCACTCCCTGGATAAAACCCTGAATATGGATCGCCAATCCCGGTGGACCATAGAGGCGGCAGGGGCTGGGGTGGTTGATGCGTGATCGCAGCAGCCAAGAAAAACCGCTGATGTGATCAAGATGGGCGTGACTGATAAAGACGTCCGTGACCTGATGGGCAAGCCGTGCCGGCAGGCGTCGGCCCTCACCCAGGTCAAAAAGCAGGCTGCGTCCTTGGTGACGCAGGCGCAGATGAAGCAGGGGATCGCCAAATTCACCGTTCACCAGGTCGAAGTCCACCGCACCCGCTCGGCCCATGATACGCAGGCCACCCAGCTCCATCACACCAGAGGCGGGATCTGATGATGGCAGATAGCTGAGCTGTTCCGAGGCAAAAGGTTCAGCCGTTTCCAGCATGCCGCCTGCATTACGCCGGACATCACGCACCAACGCTCGATCAGCGGCATCAATTTCGGCTGTTGTGCGCACCAGCAGGGTTGTCCCCTGCACAGCGAGGATCTCTGCCATGGCCAGCAGGTGCCGATCTTTAAAAAACGCCACTTGCCGACCCGCCCAGGCCTCCACTGCATCAAGGGGTGGTGGTGTTCCCAACCAAAGCAGCGCAGATATATCAAGACAACGCTCAAAACCTGACTGCAGATACGCGTCCCACAGCCGGGTCCGCTCCCGGGCCCGCACCCGTTTCCCAGGCCGTTTGGCCCCTGCTGGGGCGGTGACGAGGTAGACCGCGACAGGCAGGGCCTTGAGTTCATCCAACAACGACCATGGCCGACCTTCCACGCAGAGGGCGAGAACAATATCCACCCTTGCCGCTTCCACCAGATTGGTTAACAGTTCCCGGCCCGCCACGCCGCGCACTACGCCGGGACTATCGAGTAAAAGCACCCCTGTCGACTCCCGGGCTGTCAGCCGTCGCACCAGCGAGATCAACGGCAGGCGAAATCGGCCCGCATCCAGGGAGCACAAGGGTTCCATGGCCAGGATTTGCCAGGCATGCTGGTACCATAGTCCCAGTGAGACCGCACCGGGAACAGCAAAAGCCGGTGAACCCGGATCAGCATTCAGACACCGGCATTCACGACCCTTTTGTGCCAGGGCGGCGGCAATACGTTTCGCCAGGGTCGATTTGCCCGTCCCCGGCGGACCATAGAGGAGCACGCGCCGATCATCCTGCAACAGGTGGGTAATAAGACCCACGGCATCGCAGGCCAGGATCGGCAGATCCTTAGCTGTGCCTCTGCTGATGCTCACGGATTCAGGTACATGATAAGTGGAGAAGTTCAACACAATGCATAAAATTCACCATTTAAAATCAACGAATAAATGGATCAGGCTTAGTTCACAATACATAAAACAGGGCAGACAAGGAATACCCAACATATTCATGGTCACCGATCCTGACTTTTTTGGAAAACGATTGTCGATGAAGAAGGTAATTCTCCCACATAAGGGAAGGATGGAGGTCGAATTGTCACGTATACGGCATGGCAGGACGAAAAATTCTTGGAGCTGGTTGAAATAACGAGTATCTTCTCTCTGCCTGTTGCACCGCTTCAGTGTGGCATGGTCCTTTTGTAGAGAACGATTTGAAAATATCGGTTGTGCATCGTTATTTTTTCAGCTTGCCAGGGCCAACACCCGGCGGGCACACTGCACGGGAGACAATGTTTCTCCTCGCACGACATATCATCTTAACGTAAACAAATGGAGGGTACAGAGTATGTTCAAACGTTTTTTTCTGACAGGTTTGCTTTTGGTGGCCATGGGCTCCACGGCCTGGGCGCAACGCACGATCACCTTCGCGTCCGACTGCACCTGGCCGCCGATGGAGATGATCAGCGAGGCTCGTGAATGTGTCGGTTTCGGTCCGGATCTGGTCAAGGCTATGGCCCATGCGGGTGGATTCGAGGCAGTGATCCAGAATACCGCCTGGGACGGCATTTTCGCGGGTTTGGCTGCTGGCCGCTATGATGTCATCTCTTCCTCCGTGTCCATCACCGAGGAGCGAAAAAACGCCATGGATTTTTCCGATCCATACTTTGAGGTCAAACAGGGGGTCGTCGTCCGGGATGGTTCCCCCATTGCTTCCGAAGCCGACCTGGCCGGCAAGTCCATCGGTGCTCAGATCGGCACGACCGGCTATTTTGCGGCCATGCGTATCGCCGGAAACAATGCCAAAAGTTATGATGAAGTAGGCCTGGCCATCACCGATCTTGCCAATGGCCGTCTTGACGCCGTGATTGCCGACGACGCCGTTGCCGCGGATTACGCCCTGACCAATCCGGACTTCTCCAGGAACCTCCATCTCGCCTTCCTGATTGAACCGGACGAGCCGGAATACCTGGGATTTGCGGTTAAAAAGGGCGACACCGAGACCCTGAACCTGATCAACGCCGCCCTGGCCGCAGTCCGGTCCAGCGGTGAATACGATCTGATCTACAAAAAATGGTTCGGCCGTGAATAATCAGCCTCTGCCAGGGTAATCCTCCCCTCTTGCCGTGGGCAAACAGCTCATGGCAAGAGGAAGATGCACTCCTCCCAATCCCACAGCCGGGCACCAAGGTGAACAATGGCCGAAAAAAAAGTCGTTATTGACATTGGCGACGGTGCAGCCCTGCCGCGCAGACGTGATCGAGGGCTTTTCAGCGCCTGGTGGATTTCCCTGATCGGCGCCCTGGGCCTCATAGCCTATCTGTGCATTACCCGCCCGGACCCCTACTGGCGGGTTCTAAAATTTCTCCCCGATGGGATCGTCGTCACCTTTCAGGTCACGATCATGTCCATTCTGCTGGCTCTGGTTCTCGGACTGATCACCGGTCTGGGACGTATCTCCAAGAACCGGGTCATCAATCTGATCGCCTCCACTTATGTGGAAGTCGTTCGCGGCATCCCACTTCTGGTCCAGCTCTTCTACATCTATTTCGCCCTGGGCCAGGTGTTTGCCAATCTTCCGGACTCCAATGCCCTGTTCATTTTCCTGAAAAATATGCCGCCGCTGGTGGCCGCGGTGATCGCCATGGGCTTCTGTTACGGCGCCTACATGGGTGAGGTCTTCCGGGCCGGCATTGAATCCATCGACCATGGTCAGACCGAGGCGGCCCGCTCTCTGGGATTCAATCGTACTCAGACCATGTTCTACGTTATCCTCCCCCAGGCCTGGCGGACAATTCTGCCACCGGTCGGCAACGAATTCATTGCCCTGCTCAAGGACAGCTCCCTGGTCTCCATTCTGGCGGTCTCGGACATCCTGCGCCGCGGCCGGGAATTTGCCAGCGTCACCTTCAATTACTTTGAAACGTACACCATGGTCGCCCTGGTCTATCTGGTGATCACCCTGATCCTGTCGAAAGCCGTGAGTACCATGGAAGAAAGGTTGAACTATTATGAACGCCGCTGAGAAGATCATCAGCATCCGCAACGTTTCCAAGTTTTTTGGCGACCTCAAGGCCTTGAATGATGTCTCTTTGGATATCCACGCCCGGGAAAAGGTGGTGATCATCGGACCCAGCGGGTCCGGCAAGAGTACTTTGCTCCGCTCCATCAACCGTCTGGAATCCATTGACCAGGGCACCATTACCGTGGACGGCAAAAATATCAACAATCCGAAAAATGACATCAATGCCCTGCGTATGGAAATGGGGATGGTTTTCCAGAGTTTCAACCTGTTTCCGCATAAAACGGTCCTGCAGAATCTGACCATGGCCCCCATCAAACTGAAGAAGGTCCCGCGTCCTCAGGCCGAGGAACTGGCCATGGGTCTGTTGAAAAAAGTGGGGATCGAGGAAAAATCCGCTGTCTATCCAGTCAAACTCTCCGGCGGCCAGAAACAGCGGGTGGCCATCGCCAGGGCCCTGGCCATGACCCCCAAGATCATGCTGTTCGACGAACCTACCTCCGCCCTGGACCCGGAAATGATCGGCGAGGTTCTGGACGTCATGGTCACCCTGGCCAGGGAAGGCATGACCATGGCCGTGGTGACCCATGAAATGGGCTTTGCCCGGGAAGTGGCGGACAGAATCGTATTCATGGACCAGGGCGAGATCGTCGAGGTCGGCACCCCGGACCATTTTTTTGAACGTCCGGAGCATCCCCGACTCAAGAAATTTTTAAGCCAGATTCTGTAGCAGGTCTTCCATGGAGACAGCAAAAACACCACGAGACAATCTCTTGTCGCAGCCTGTTCACCACCCCGCCGTTCCAATATAGCTCCCTACTTCTACCATGCTTTTCATTGTCCTCTTTCTTGTTGCCGGTATTTTCTGTGGATTGTTGCAGAGGGAGACAAGTCCGCTGTTGCCTGTCAGCAGGTCATTGACCCTGCTCATTCTTCCTTTTCTAGTGAAATACGCAGGCAAGCTCTCCACCATTGCTTCCGGCGGGGCTACCTCCATGGACACAACCCTGCCGATTGTGGTCCGCTTTTCCGGCCAGCAATTTGTCATGATATCAATATACAGTGGCCTGATCATTACCTTTCTGGTCCCGGTGCTGGTAACTTTTTTCTTAACCTGAACCTGAGCGCACTCCCTGTCTGCATCTCTCTCCCTTTTTTCCATGACCTGGATCTAGCCGCTGAACAGCCGACGCATAAACGAACGCTCACGGATCCAGGCATGAGCCATGTCAAGTGGCCGGGACCCTTCATGCTCAGACAGGGAAAAAAAGTTCCATCCTTTCATTCAATTGTCATCTTGATTTTTTTTCAATAAACACACCATGGAAATCGATATTATCGGGCTGATAAGGGATGTACCCGAACTGCTCTTTTTTCTGGTTCTCGGTTTTGGGTATCTTATCGGGAATATCACATTCAGGGGGTTTGAACTGGGCTCCACCACCGGGGTGCTGCTGGCGGGCCTGTTTTTCGGGCATTTTGGATTCGAAATTCCAGCCAACACCCTGGAAATCGGTTTCATCCTGTTTATCTACTCGGTGGGTCTTCAGGCAGGACCCAGGTTTTTCAGCGTATTTCTCGAAGACGGCCTCAAATACTTCAGCCTGGCCCTGGTGGTGAGCATGACCGCAGTTGGCCTGGCCTTTGGCCTGTCCTCCTACTTCGGTCTGTCCCAAGGAATCAGCGCCGGTCTGCTGGCAGGTGCCCTGACCAGTACGCCGACGTTGGCGGCGGCCAGGGATGCAGTCCACAGCGGCCTGGCCAGGATCACCGATGACCAATCGGCAAACCTGATCATACAGGATATGGGGTCAGCCTATGCCATCACCTATGTGTTCGGCCTGATCGGCCTGCTGGTCTTCATCAGGCTTATCCCATCGCTGCTCAAGGTCAATCTATCCGAGGAGGCCTCCAAACTGGCACGGCAAAAGCGTCTGGCACCTGAAGAGGATGAAGATGCTGATACCGGGGGTGACCAGATGCTACGGGCCTATCAAGTTCAGTCGGACCAGGTCATGGGCAAACCCCTGCGTGATCTGCGCTTCACCACCAGAACGGGTTGCGTCATTCAAAAGGTTCTTCGCCAAGATGCCATGTTCAGGCCAGGCGCGGACACGGTGCTTGAAAAGGACGATCGGGTGTCGGTCCTTGGCCCTCTTGAGGGGCATGAGACCATGGAAAAATTGCTTGGCCCGGAGATTCTCGATAGACATCTGCTGGCCATTCCCACCAAAACCCATGAAGTGGTTGTTACCCATGCCGATGTTGTGGGCAGGCCCTTGGGCGAACTCCATTTGTTAGCCAGGTATGGCTGTTATGTCACCAAGGTGAACAGATCCCATGTGGAGCTGCCCATAGACGAAAGCACTGTCCTGGAAAAGGGCGACGTCGTCCGGGTAAGCGGGGACAAAGACAGGCTGGAAGAACTGACCAAGAGACTGGGGCATGTTGAAAGAAAAATCATTCAAACCGATTTACTGACCTTTGCCTTTGGCATTGCCGCCGGCCTGTTCATCGGCAAGATAACCTTCAAAGTGGGGGCGGTGTCCGTGGGCCTGGGGACTGCCGGAGGTCTCTTGCTGACCGGCATACTCATAGGCTTTCTGCGCTCTATCCATCCGACGTTCGGCAGAGTCCCGCCTGCGGCCAGATGGCTGTTCATGGAACTGGGTCTTTTGTTCTTCATGGCTGGAATAGGACTCAAAGCCGGACAAGGGATCGTTCAGGCGATTGTGACCGTGGGACCGCTGCTTTTTTTCAGCGGCATCCTGGTCACGACGATACCCGTCATAGTGGGTTTTTTGTTTGGAAAATATATTCTCAAGTTCAACACCGCCATCCTGCTGGGGGCCATCACCGGAGCCATGACCAGCACACCTGCCCTGAACACGGTCATTCGGGCGGCCAACAGCCCGATTCCGTCCCTGGGATATGCAGGAACCTATGCTTTTGCCAATGTGTTTCTGGCCCTGGCTGGAACTGTGATCATGATGCTTTGAACCGGCGCCTTCATTCGTCGGGCGAACTGTTACACTCAAGTATCGTCACCTCGCCAGTTTCACCGTTGACCCTCACCCTCGCACCGTCATGCAGTCGTTCGGTCGCGCCTGACACACCTGCAACCGCGGGCAACCCGGCGACTCATGGCGACGCAGCCGCTTTGGGCGTAACAAAACACCGGTGTACCCAGTACCTTTCCTGGTTAAAATTGATCATTCTGTTGTCAGAACTCTCCTTTGAACTTTCATCACTCCAGAATTCTTACTGAGTATTTTCCCGCACACAGAGAACAAGCTTGTTCAGTGGAACCGATTCCGCTCCTTCGAGGTGGAGAATAGCCTGGGCATATTTGGTGTCCAGACGTTCAAAAGTATCTTCGCTGCGAAAATCGCGGGCTCCCATATATTGCGAGACGGTAACGACTTTGCCCAAACCGATGGGGACCATGGTCTCCGCATTGTGCACCTGAAAGACATCACCGATACGTACCGTATCGAACCAGAAACTCTCAACAAAAAGGCGCACCTGTTTTTCCGGCTTCCCTATGACGATCCGCTGAAAATCCTGCGGGGTGAAATGTTCACCGATGCGTACATCGAATTTGTACAAACGCCCTTGCATCGGGGATCGCAGGGTCAGGGTGTCCAATTCACGCTTTCTCAGTTCAACTTCCGCTCGAGCTGTTTCGATTTGCCGGCGGAGCAGTTCCGCTTGCAAAGATTTCTGACTGAATTCTATGACGGCCTGGGACTTGGCCGTTGTAATCTGCCTTCGCACCAGTTCTGCCTCCAGGGATTTCTGGGTATACTCGACTTCACTTATGGAACCGATTCGCGATAAGGGCGCTTTCCTTTTCAATTCATCAAGGATGAGCTCCAGTCGAACCTCCAATTCTCTCACTCTCTGCACCGCAACCTGAAGCGCACGGTTTTCGGCAAGACCTTCCCCGGGCAAAGGCAGTTCTCTTGTCAATTCATCAAGGAGGATATCGAGTTGTCCTTCGAATTCCTTTGCTCTTGCCATGGCAACTTCAAGGGCCTGCCGCTCGACTTGCTGTTCAAGTTCACAAAGAGCCTGCCCTGCGGATACTCCCTGCCCTTCCTGGACAAAGATCCGCTCAACTCGACGGGGTTGCGGAGGCCCGACAAAGGCCTCTCGACCGAGTGGTTCGACGAGACCGTACAAACGGACAGGTGCCGTATCCAACGATGGCGTTCGCCCTGGTGCCGGTGGGGTGGACGCCTTGCGCAGAGAAATCTGAATGTAGGAAAGGCCGATCACCACAACGAGGATAACAAGGACAAACCCTGTGATAGCGCGAACCTTCATCATTGGACTTCTTTCGCCTCCACATAGCGCTCATGGGTGTTGGCGACAATGGTGCCATTTTCAATTTTAAGCAACCGGTCAGCGTACGGGAAAACCCGCGCATCATGGGAAACGACAACGACAATTCTGCCTTCCTCGAGCGCAATACGCTTCAGGATAGCCATGACCGCCTGCCCGCTTTCCGCATCCAATGCCGATGTTGGTTCATCACAGAGAAGAATGGCAGGGTCCTTGATCAAGGCCCGGGCAATGGAAGCCCTCTGTTTCATGCCGCCGGAAAGAAGCCGTGGCTGCATGTGCGAGGTCTCTTCCAGCCCCAGGGATTTCAGCAGACCTTCCGTCTTGTCACGGAAATGATCCGGCAGGTGCGCACCCTGAACTGCAAACGCCAGCGCGATGTTTTCCATAACGCTCAAGCCTTCGATCAGCATCGGCTGCTGAAAGACGTAGCCGTATTTCTGCAGACGAAGCTTTGCCGCCTCATTGTCCGAGAGCGTGGTGACATCACGTCCTTCCAGATACAGTGATCCTTCGGAAGGACGCAGTACCAGCCCCATGATGGAGAGAAGGGTGGTTTTGCCGCTGCCGGAAGGTCCGGAAAGTACCGTCAATGCACCCGGCTCGAATTCGAGATTGGTCGGGAACAGCACCCGCCGTATCTGACGACCATCGGAGAAATCTCTGGCGATGTTTTCTAGCTTGAGAAAGGGCAAAAAAACCTCATTCTTTAATGAAAAACCGAAGCCGGCTCTGCTTTGAGAGCAACACGCAAGGCAATCAGCGACCCCAGCAGACTGACAGCCAGAGCAACCCCGGCAAGGATCGGCGGCACATATTTTGGAAAATAACTGGGAATAGCGGAGCCATGCGTCGCATTGAGCAGGGTTGCCAGCATGAGAAAACCGACAAACACGCCGATGCCTGCGATAATCAACACCTCGCTGAAGACCACCACGGCAATATCCCGACGCCTTCCTCCGATGGCTCGCATAACTGCAAAATCCTGTGCCCGGCTGAGAACACTCGCATACATGGTCAGAGAAATAATGATGATGCCGATCAGGACGGCAATGGTGGTGGAAAAACCGAAGCTGCCGCCAATGCCGGTGTTAGTGAAATAATAGCGTTGAGTCAAGCGGGAGAGTTCATCTGTTGCATACACGGTCTGTTCCGGCATTACGGCCCGGAGGTTGTTGAGAGCAGTTTCCTTGTCAACATCGGGCTGAAAACGAATCAGAATAGCGGAGTAACGCCCCGAAGGAGTACGGACAATTTCCTTGACCTTTTCCAGGGAAGCAAACACGAGAGTCCCCTGAAAGCCCCGGGCGCCTTCGCTGATTGCTCCCACCCGAACCCTCCTGTCGCCGATTTCAGTCACCTGGCCGAGCACAGGGTTTCCCAGTTTGTCCAGATCAAGTCGATCCACGGTAACAGCTTCGAAGTCCAGCAAAGCTCGTTCATCTGCCTTCGCAAAATCCCACGGCCCTCCTGCGAGGCGAGGACGCCGGACCCCGACGACGCGTACGGATTCAAAGGAGCCATCGCTTGTTTTCAGCAACCCGCTGCCGATCAGAATCGGTTCAGCCCACTTCACCTCTGCCAGGCCCATTGCGCGGTCCACATAGCGCCCCGAGATGAGGTTACCCGCATCTGCATTGCGGACATTGGCGCTCATGATCCAGGCATCTGCGCCGCTGTGATCCACAAGGACCGACATGTAGTTCAATAAACCGAACAGGATGGAGAGCTGCTGGCCTACTAAAAAGACAATCGCCACCACACCAAGGAGTGCCCCCGCTGTTGAAGAACGATCATGCACGACCATACGAAAGGCGGTCAGGCTACGCATCGACTGAATCCTCACCAGCCAGACGAAAACCCTCATCAAAATCAAGGGCTACCCGAACTCCCCGGTCTTCGAGCACGGCCCTGGCCGCAACAGCACCGCGGCCACCCACAATGACCCGACAACTTTCAGACGCACGGTGAACCTGGGCAATCACATCCAATACCTCCTCGAATCTGGAGAGCATGGTAAATGTCAGGAAAAGCGCGTTTGGCTCGAAGGCTGCAACCGCCCGTGCTATCTGATTGGCAGGCAAGCCCACCCCCAGATTCTTCACACTCCAACCCCGGAATGTCAAATAGGAGGCAAGGGCCAGGGGAATCAATTCATGAGCATCCCCAGGGCCGCAAGAGACCAGGGCAACGGCATTCCTTTCCTGCCGGTTCTCTGGTCTCATCGCCGTGAGTCCGGCAAGGAGACCGCGGATCGCCTCGGTGGCGAGGTGTTCCTGAAAAATCTCCAGCTCATTGGATTGCCAGCCTTGTCCGACCTCAGCCATCGCCGGAAGCATCACTTCAACAATCAGACGGTCTGGTGAAACATACTCTGCAGCGAACTCTGCAATGACTTTTCGGGCGCCTTGAACGTCACCACGGATGAGTTTTTTCAAAAGTGCGGGATTGACCGTCTTGATCGAAACCTTGCGCCTGGCAGACGCTTCCTGGATCAATCTGTCCAGATCATCCCTGATGGACTGGAGCGGTCGAGCGAGTTCATTGCATTCGGGTGGTTTGAGTAACCCTTGAATGGCCATGATCCAACTATCCAGAACCAAGGCAAATGCATCGTGGTTTGAACCGCGCGCGCCAAAGACCCCTGCATACCAGATACATTCCTCCCGCAGAGCAGGAAAAAAATGCCATCTGTACACGACGTTCAACAGCCGCCCGAATTCAATGGCGTATTGGAGCAATTGTTGATCCGCCTGCTCCAGATCCGGCCTCTGGTGGTAGTGCCACTCGAGTTCCAGTCGTTTGAGTACCATGGCCGACAGATTTCCGAACTCAGATGAAAAGAGCCGTGAGGCGGAAGGAAAAACTGAGTGCATCATCATTGCTGCCCAGGATCAAAAACGTCCATGGCCAAGCTCAACCCCGGAGGCCGAGCAAGGACAGACGTCGGGATGAGCGGCATGTACGTCGCTCTCTGGTTTCTCAAAATGAAGAACATATGCCAGTCTGTGGCCAAAGAACGCCCGCTCTCGAAAGCCGGCTGCCATTGCCAGGTCCGAGACAGTGCCGCGAGATTGAAAGTGGGGATCAAAAATGACCTCGACGATCGCCAGAATACCCCCGGGTTTCAGGACAGCAAACAGTTCGGCGAGGACACTGGCACGATTGGGAATCTCCCCGAGGACGGTGACCAGGACCGCGCGATCGAAGTGCTGAGCGGGAAGCTTACCCTCGCCGAGACCAGCAGCAAGAAAGTCCACATTGTTGAGACCGGCATTCTCTGTCCGGTTTTTTGCTCTGGCAAGCATTCCTGGCTGAATATCCAACGCAGCAACTCGACCGCTCGGACCGACGCTCCGGGCCAGAGGCACTGTCAGGCGTCCTGGACCGCACCCTGCATCCAATATCACCATTCCTGTTGATATATCGAGTGTTTGGACAATGAATGCGGCTCGATTTGTCTTGGTGAAGGGATTGTCTAACTCAACCAGCCAACGCAGCCAGACGGGACAGGGGAGACTCTGGTGACAGGAGGCATGACGCCATAGGATCGCGACAAACACCAAGGCAACGATTGCGAAAAATATGGTCACCGATAAAGCCATAATAGAGCTGACAGGGGTTAAGCTTTCCTGAATCCGTGAGGCGACTGGCGAAAGTTATCTTCAAGGTTTTAGCTGCAATTATAATATGATTACAGCAAGATACATAAAAAACGAGAGCCCAGCCCTCACTGATTCAGGGGTCTGAATCAGCACTGCCTATAAAGCCATACATCGCAAAGGAACTTGATCTCCGATTTCGACGGTCAGATCATTGCTCTTGCCGCGAATCGCGGTGGAACCATCGCTGTAGATGAATCCAGAGCCACTCACTTGCTCATGGAGTTCCATGGTCTCTCTATTTCGCACCAGGACGGCAACGCCTTGTGCTGGGAAAAAACGAACGGCAAGAGATTGCCCGTCCGTACAGTTGAACCTCACTTCCTGGACTTCGGTTGAGCTTGTACTGATCGAGGGCGTTGAAGTACATCCTGCTGCCAACAAGGTCACCATTGTTGCGGCAATGAGGGTTTTCATACGCTTCTCCTGAGTTGCGCTCCTGTTTTTGGTGTATCAGTCAGAGATTCGGGTCAGAAGAGGCTCAGCGGTCAACCTGGCGAGGAAGTCCAAAGTGTCGGCATAGGCCGGTGTCCAGCGGCGCAGCGGCTTGGCCAGGCTGGCGGCCACCGCGACGTGCCCATTGTTCCGGTAGAAACGGGTTTCGGCCACAACCTCGTGCGCACGTAAGCGAGCGGCCAGGTTTTTGCTGTGCTGAGCCATCACTGTTTTATCCCTGAGGCCATGGATTAACAGACTGGCAGGGCTGTTGTCGTCGACAAAATTAATCGGACGGGACACTGCCAGCGGCTGTGCTGGTGCAAAAATCCGCTGTAATTTGCGGCTGCTGAGGTCGAAAGCATCGTAGGGACCGGCATACCCGATCAGTGCCAGAATCTGTGCATGGTCAAGGCCGCTGGCTTCCACATAGGTGGAATTATATGCCAACATGGCGGCGATGTGGGCACCAGCGGAATGACCCATCAGCACAATCCCACGCTCCGCAAAACCCTCCTGCTTCAGCCAGGCCAGTGCATCGGCACCATCGACGATAAAGTCAGGAAACAGATGTTCCGGGTACACACGGTAATTGGGGATAGCGATCGGGTAACCTGCTTCTGCAAACGCCTGGCCAACAAAGCGATAGTTATCCTTGCTCCCTCTCGCCCAGCTGCCACCGTAAAAAAAGACCAGTGTCGGCGCTTCGGTTCTGTCCTGTTCCGGCAAATACAGGTCAAGCTGCTGGCGTGGATGTTCGCCGTAGCTGGCAGTAATAGTAATCACTTGACGATAGCCCGAATTGGGCACAGCCAGATCGAGCAGGCCATAAACGCAACCCTGCAACAATATCAGCAGAGGAAGCATAACCAACAACTGAGCCCGTCGATGTGTATTTATTCTGTCCATTGGCGCAATGACGCAGCTCTGTATGACAAGGATCGCTGGATTTGAATTCCCGCGATAGAGCAAGAGTGCCACCGACAGGCATTATCCAGATGAGTTGTATTTATAAAGGAGTAAAAAAAGGCAAGACTTCTTTTGGCCTTTTATTGTGAATTGGGTCACAAAAGCACATTATACTGAGTCTTTTGGGAGATTCAGTCTCCAATACCCATCAAGGCGCACAGAATCATACCTTCATCCGAGGAAGGAAAAGGAAAAGCCGAAAGAAAATTTTCTGAATCCGTGACGGCTGGACTCTTTTCAGGATGTATCTTGCTATAATCAGATTATAATTGCAGCAGCATCCTTGAAGATAACTTTCACCAGCCGCCCGTCGGGGCGTGCGGACGAACGCCCACGGATCCAGATAAAGAAAAAATTTATATGAAACTTCTCTCTACCACGGAACTTTCTGTTTGAATAATCGTTTGCCACAGTGGGGCTTTGCTCCCTAAGCATTTGGGCTTCGTCTCTGCAATTGTCTTGGCTGGACGATGGGGGTGTTC
>NZ_JAFFQC010000300.1 GCF_016918545.1 Desulfobulbus alkaliphilus
CCTATGCGGCGACGGCCTGGTATCATCGCAAGTTGGCGAACCCGGCCGCGACGGTCGAAGAACAGGTCCAGCGCGCGCGCGACTTCGCATTGGGGCCGTATGCCTCTGCTCTGGCCAAGGGGCATATGATCTCTGACGCCGAGCGCGCCCAGATCGTGCGTCAGATGAGCGACCTGACCGGCCTGTCGACCACCTTCATCGACAACGCGAATATGCGAGTGGACCTCGGGGCATTCCGCAAGGAACTGCTGCGCGACCGGCGCCAGACGATCGGGCGGCTGGACACCCGCTACATGGGTCTGGATGAAGATGCGGCGGGCGGCGAGCCGGAGGATGATCCGTCCAGCTCGGCCGTGACGGGGGCTTATTTCGGCATCTTCCGCGACTACGTGGCCAATGAACTGAACTACAAGACCGACGTCGAATAC
>NZ_JAFFQC010000301.1 GCF_016918545.1 Desulfobulbus alkaliphilus
CGCCTGGCCGTCGTGACGATGAAAAAGCAGTATGCCGGACACGCCAAGCGCGTAATGATGGGCGTGTGGTCATTCCTGCGCCAGTTTATGTACACCAAATTTGTGATTGTCTGCGATGACGACGTTAACGCCCGTGACTGGAACGACGTTATCTGGGCCATCACCACGCGTATGGACCCGGCCCGTGATACGGTGCTGGTCGAAAATACGCCGATTGATTATCTGGACTTCGCCTCACCGGTTTCCGGTTTAGGTTCGAAAATGGGGCTGGATGCCACGAATAAATGGCCCGGTGAAACCCAACGCGAGTGGGGACGTCCGATTAAAAAAGATCCTGAAGTGACGGCGAGAATTGACGCTATCTGGGATGAACTGGCTATCTTTAATGACGGCAAAAGCGCCTGACGCGGGCCGTTAGACATTAAGAC
>NZ_JAFFQC010000302.1 GCF_016918545.1 Desulfobulbus alkaliphilus
GGTCTACCTGACCGCCCAGGAGAAGTACGTCGCCATCGCCGAAGATATCCGTGGCTGTGTCGAGCGTGGCCAACCTGTACTGGTCGGTACCGTCTCCATCGAGAACTCCGAACTGCTGTCCGGCATCCTGACCAAGGAAAACATCCCGCACAAGGTGCTGAACGCCAAGTTCCACGCCATGGAAGCGGAAATCGTCGCCCAGGCCGGTCAGACCGGCGCAGTCACCATTGCCACCAACATGGCCGGTCGCGGTACCGACATCGTGCTCGGCGGCAACTGGCAGGCCGAGATCGCCGCGCTGGAAAACCCGACCGACGAGCAGATTAAAACCATCAAGGCGGCCTGGCAGATCCGTCACGATGAGGTGCTGGCCGCTGGCGGTCTGCACATCATAGGTACCGAGCGTCACGAATCCCGCCGTATCGACA
>NZ_JAFFQC010000303.1 GCF_016918545.1 Desulfobulbus alkaliphilus
CATTTTATCGCACACGCAGGACGGGCGATCAGTCCTCGCGCGTCTCGGTGATACCGAGCAGCTTCAGCTTGCGATGCAGCGCCGATCTTTCCATTCCGATGAAGTGCGCGGTGCGCGAGATATTCCCGGAGAAGCGCCGGATCTGCACGCGGAGATATTCGCGCTCGAACGTCTCGCGCGCCTCGCGCATCGGCGATCACATGATCGCGTTGCCGCTGCCGCCGAGTTCCCCCGGATCGCCAAGCACTTCGGCCGGCAGCAGATCCATGTCGATCCGCCCGATCCGGTCGCCCGGCGCCATGATGATCGTACGCTCGACGACGTTGCGCAACTGGCGCACGTTGCCCGGCCATTCGTAGCTCTGCAGCGCGACCATGGCGTCCGGCGCGATCTCCGGCGTCGGCACGCGACGCTCGGACGCGTAATGC
>NZ_JAFFQC010000304.1 GCF_016918545.1 Desulfobulbus alkaliphilus
GTACTTCTACAGCCTCGCCCGTCGCAAGCCCAAGGCATTCAAAGAGTTCATCATCCGCATGGCCGGCAAGCAAATCTGCCCCGGCTTCGACGTGCGCAAACACCTCACGCCGCGCTACAACCCGTGGGACCAGCGCCTGTGCCTCGTGCCCGATGGCGACCTGTTCAAGACCATCCGTGCAGGCAAGGCGTCGATTGCGACCGACGAAATCGCGCGCTTCACGCCGACCGGCCTGCAGCTCAAGAGCGGTGAACATCTTGACGCTGACGTGATCGTCACGGCCACTGGGCTCAAGCTGAAGGTGCTGGGCGGCGCGGCCATCACTGTCGACGGGCGTGCCGTGAATCTGGCCGAGACGGTGTCGTACTAGGGCATGATGTACAGCGGCGTGCCGAACCTCGCGTCGTCGTTCGGCTATACGAATGCGT
>NZ_JAFFQC010000305.1 GCF_016918545.1 Desulfobulbus alkaliphilus
GAACAGACCGTGGGAGACGACGATGGCTTGCTTGGCAATGCCTTCGTCCTGCAGCCATGCCTGGGCCCGGCACTGAATGCTCTGGAAGCTCTCTCCATTCGGGGCCTGCAGATACCAATCCGGCTCTTCCAGATCGAGCTCGGGATGGGCCGCCAACAGCTCGGGAACCCGGCGGCTCTCCCACTCCCCCATGCCCAGCTCCACCAGCCGTTCATCCCAGACGATGCGTTCCTTATCCAAGCCAAGCTGCTGGCATACCCGCTCCGCCGTCTGACGGGCACGACCAAGGGGGCTGGCATAGAGGGTCCAGCTCGCGGGCTCAGCCAGGAGCTCTGCCAGGCGGGCCCCCATGGCGAGGGCCTGAGCTTCGCCTCTGGCGGTCAGATCCGAGTTGCAACGCCCCTGCAGCCTCAGCTCGGCGTTATAG
>NZ_JAFFQC010000306.1 GCF_016918545.1 Desulfobulbus alkaliphilus
GAGATGGAGAAGCAGCGCGGTATCTCCATCACCACCTCCGTGATGCAGTTCCCCTATGCGGACTGTCTGGTCAATCTGCTCGATACCCCGGGTCACGAGGACTTCTCCGAAGATACCTATCGTACGCTCACGGCTGTGGATTGCTGCCTGATGGTCATCGATGCCGCCAAGGGCGTCGAAGATCGGACCCGCAAGCTGATGGAAGTGACCCGGCTGCGGGACACCCCCATCCTCACCTTCATGAACAAGCTGGACCGCGAAGTGCGCGATCCCATGGAGGTCATGGACGAGGTGGAGCGCGAGCTGAAGATCATGTGCGCCCCCATCACTTGGCCCATCGGCTGCGGCAAGTCCTTCAAGGGGGTCTACCACCTCTACAAGGACGAGACCTATCTGTATCAGACCGGTCAGGGCCACACCATCCAGG
>NZ_JAFFQC010000307.1 GCF_016918545.1 Desulfobulbus alkaliphilus
CGTCAGGCCCGAGACCACGGCGGCGGTCGAGGACGGCGAATAGCCCTGCTGCTCCTCCCAGCGTTCCTGCTGGGTGAAAGGCGGCTTGATCTCCGCATCGTTCCACATCAGCCCGATCTTGCCGCCGTCGACCAGGAAGTCGGCCGCCGGCTTCAGCATGGACCGATAGTGTTCGGTCATCTGGGCGTCCGACAGCCAGCCCATCTTCCACAGACGATAGCCCAGCATGATCGGCATGGCGGTCTGGTCCAACTGGACCGCGACCCACTCCAGTTCGCCATCGACGTGCGTCTTCTGCAGGAACCAGCCTCCGGCGCCGGTGTTGCCGGGCGTGTTCGTGCCGACCTGGACCTGGGGCAGATAGTTGAAGGCCGCCAGCGGCGTCTCCTTGTCGCCCAGCGCCGCCAGAGCCATCGCCACCTGATAG
>NZ_JAFFQC010000308.1 GCF_016918545.1 Desulfobulbus alkaliphilus
GCCCAAAAATGACCTAGCTGGCGATCCAGCGTGTCAGCAGCAGTACCGCTCCGACCACCGCAGTCCATCCAGCAATGCTCGCGACGACCAAACCCGCTACGCGCACCTTGCCCGACCATCTTGGTTCGGGCGCGTGCCAAAGCGGGCTTCCGTTTTCAGGCTTCATCGGCATTACGGCGATCTAATCACATAACAACATCGTTGGCATCCCCCTCACGACCCCAGGTAAATGTTCAAATCCGTCAGCTGCACATTCGGCGAATACAGCGGTAGCCACTCCACCCCGGATGCAGAGGTTGATGCGTCGCTATGGGAGAGTGCGGCGATCGATCGCCTTGCGGATTTGATCCTCAGTGACCCCATTCTTTCGCAGGATTTGTTGAACGATTTCACCCGCCCCAATCATAGGCTGCGGCTCATCGAAGT
>NZ_JAFFQC010000309.1 GCF_016918545.1 Desulfobulbus alkaliphilus
GTTCCAGACCCTGTGGAACGAGGGCGACTGGGGCCGCGCTAACGCCCGTCGCATCTACGCCGAGGCCCGGCCGCTCTATCACCCGGTCACCAGCGGTTCGGTCGATCAACTGGTCGGACGGCCGTAAGGCTAGAGATCCACGACCGCCACGCCGGTTTCCGCCGACAGCCGTTCCGCCAGGACGGCGCGGTGGCAACCGGCGTGATCGGCCTCGAAGCACAGCAGGGCGACGGGTTTGTCGGCCGCCAGCGCCTTCAGCCGCTCGTACTCGATCTGCGCCTGGGGCTCGGCCAAGTGATCGGCGAAGATGGCGCGCATCTCGTCGACACGGCCCTTGCGCGCCGCGTCACGTCCCGCCTTGGGTGTGCCCAGCCCGCGCAGGTGGACATAGTCGATCCCTTCGGCCTTCAGGCTCTCGCCCAGGAT
>NZ_JAFFQC010000030.1 GCF_016918545.1 Desulfobulbus alkaliphilus
CTGCCGGGGCATTATCGCCCTGCACTGGATCTTGGTGGCATGGTTGCTGTTCAAACAGAGTCACCCTCCTCCGTAGTAGCTGTTGAATAGTGTATTGACCCCAGGGCTATTTGTGGGGAGTTGACAGGTCAAGGATGGAAGCGCCAAGGTGAATTGTCACTTGGTGATCAACTTACCGAATTGCTACATTTTTTAGTTTTTTAAAATTTCTTTGTTTATGACGCACTCAAATATAAAAAAATCTAAAAATCTACCCGTGCTCACCCCCCCCACACACACAAAGTGGTAGCTATTTATTAAGGCTCCTATGCTACCGGCATCAACATGATTCAGATCACAAGTGAATGCTTTTGAAATTATCAATTATAACAATAAATTTAAATAATTTTAATGGTTTGGCCAAAACACTGGATAGTGTACAGAGTCAAACATTCCAAAATTATGAACAAATTGTTATTGATGGGGGGAGCACTGATGGAAGTATTGATATTATTTTGTCCCGTTTAAATAATATCACATATTGGGTTTCAGAGCCTGACAACGGAATATATCATGCTATGAATAAAGGCCTGCACGTTGCAAAGGGTGAATATGTGCATTTTTTAAACAGTGGAGATTGGCTACCTGAAACGAACATCTACGATTCGATATTTTCCAACATCCAAGGGGATAAGGATATTATATATGGCGATTTTTTTAGAAAAATTTACAATGAATCAGGAAATGTTATTAAAAGACAATTCCAGCCAAAAAAACTGACAGTATTGAGATTTTTTGGTTCTGGAATCTGTCATCAATCAATAATATATAAAAGAGATATTTTTAACTATATTGGAAAATATAATGAAAAATTAAAAATAGCAGGAGATTGGGACCTCACTTTAAGAGCTTTAATAAAAGAATGCAAAACTAGTTATTTGGAATTTCCTGTTGTATGTTACGAGGGAGGAGGTATAAGCTCAATACAAGTAGAAAATTCAGAGAAAGAAAAAGAAATGATATTGCGAAACAATTTACCATCGGTAATTTATGCTGATTATTTGTATTTCAAAGAGTTGCAAAACAAAAATATTATTTTAAATGAATATAAAAATTGGGTGGATGAAATCAAGAATCGAAACGTTTTTATTAACTATGCCATGGTTACAAAATGGCTATTTGAAAAATTTTCAAAGCGTTTATATCGCATTTTAAAAATAGATTAATGAAAGTTATTTTTCCCTTCAATCGGGACTTAAATCCACTAGTCAGTTTGTTGATTTCAGGCTTGAGAGATGCTGGTTGTTTTGTGGATCAAGGAACCATGATGTTTTGGGATAGAACATTGTTCGATTATGATATCGTCCATATCCAATGGCCCGAGACTTTATTTGATTGGAGGATTCCAACTGAAATTGAATTGATTTTATTACGGCAGCGGTTACAAGAAATAAGGCAGCGTGCGAAAATAATATACACAGTCCACAATAGAGAGTCTCACCATGCAAATTCAGAGAGTGCTGCAATTCTAAAAGAGCTATACACTTTGGTCGAACAGGAATGTGACGTTATGGTTCATTTGGGTGAGGCTAGCAAGGCTGAATATCAGAACCGGCCTGAATTTACCCGGCAACAACATGTGATGATTCCAATTCCGGTCTACGATGCACTGTATTCGCAGTTTTTATCAGTAACTCCTAAAGAGGCGAAAGGCAGGCTTGGTGTACCCCAGAACAAAAAAATTGTCCTTGCCTTCGGTAACTTTCGTTATGAACAGGAGAAACAGTTGGTGTTAAGTGCAGTGTCGGCACTGAAAAAGCGTCACTTTTGCTTGGTGGCTCCTAAATGGTACAAAGCACATGAATATTTTTTTTCGTTCATTTATCCAATGCTCTCCTTACGTTCTGCCCGTAAGTATTTTTGGGCGTGGAGAAATGGGTTGAAGTTAGGGGTTAAGAAAACCATGTCAGACGAGGAAGTTGCTTTGTATTTTACCGCAGCTGACGTTGTATTCATTCAGCGGGTGGATGAACTGAATTCAGGAAACATACCAATGGCTTTTTTGTTTCGAAAAACCGTTTTGGGCCCAGACCAAGGAAATATCGGCCAATGGCTCAGATTGACAGGTAATCCAGTATTTGATCCAGTAGACAATTTCTCGCTCCAAAGTGCTTTAGAAAATGCATTGAAATTATCTGATACGGATAAGGGAGAAGAAAATTATACGTTTGCAATGACACATTGGTTGACAAAGAAAATTTGTATGGAACATGAAATTTTATACAAAAGTGTTTTTAATGATATAAAAATTCAATGATATTTATGCAATTCTAACGAGCCTGTGGAGATTTGTTGGCTGGTTAGTTTCTAAGCTGTTTTGACGCACAGTTTCGTGCGAGGAACCAAAAATGACAGTAAATGATGTTGTAAATGTTCAAAAATTTCTACGGTATCCTGTGCATTTGGTGAATTTTGTGCGCTGGAAAGCAGGTTTTTGTCGTAGGCTACGTAAATATCCACCTGTTTTTGTGTATCAAATGGGTAAAGTTGCTTCGAGAAGTGTAAGCCAATCTTTAGCTCGATACTATAAAGGAGAAGTGATTCATAGTCATTGGTTTTATCCCGATATACGTCCAGGGGAATCGAGAGAACTCTTCCGCTACTGGCACAGTGACCAGCCACCAGAACTATTGCATATAATATCCTTGGTTCGTAATCCTCTGGAACGAAATATCTCTGCATTTTTTCAAAATTTTTCTAGATATACTGGACATAAGGAAGGTGAACCTCTTCCGAGCGTTGATGAGTTGAAAATAGTTTTTTTGGAGAGATTTGAACATAATATCCCTTTGATCTGGTTTGATGAGCTCATATACAAAAATTTTTCAATTGATGTATATGCGAAGACCTTTCCAGATAAAGGATTTCAGTATTATAGTTCAGGAAAAGTTCGATTGTTAATAATACGAGTAGAAGAAAATGACGATCAAAAAAATAAAGCTATTCAGAATTTTATGAATATTCCTGATTTTGCATTGGAACGGGTCAACGTCTCGTCCGAAAAGAATTATGGAACTTTGTATAAAAGATTTAAACAAGAGGTTCGTTTTTCATCTTCATACATTGATTTTCTTTGTAATTCAAAATATTTTCAACACTTCTATACTGCAAATGATGAGATGACTACCAGGAAAAAATGGCAGGAAAATTATTCAAATTTATGAATCAGAGGGTTGGGTGATTCTTGTTAAATCAGAGTGACGCAACGCCTGCCAGTTGCTGAAAATGTTTTCGTCCTCTTTTTTTTCGATCCTGCTATGATAGTTGGCTCACCATTTTGAAAAAGACCTCAATGATCGTTTCGAGGTCGAGTAAAACTAAAAAACTAAAACGGCGGGAGCCGGTGTTGCTGGACTTTCAGTCCGCGTTTTGCAAACCCACCGACTTCAAGTCGGTGGTTGTTTAGTATCGAGGCCTCGCTCGACGTTTTACATCCTCTATCATCATCACGTCCTCGCGTGAATTATTTCGGCACGTTGCGTAACGTCCCCTTGCAGGCTTCCAGGCTGGCGAATCTGTCCTCTGAGCTGATTCTTTTCAGCCAATGGCCGATGATGAATAGGTAAACCACCGGCTCTGCCGGTGGACTCCCAAAGTTTTTTTGACAGTTTCGGGAGAAAAGGGAAGTCTGCCAATTCTGGACAGCTCAAAGTTCAAGTGAAGGGGACTTCCCATGTACGACAAACAATAGCCTAAGCCACAGAAAGTGGGAATGCATGTACCTTATCATACTTGGGTTTTCGGTATGAAGGCCGATTTTTGATCAATGCCGATAAAAATGTCCCACAATTAAGCTGTTAGTTTCTCGGCAGGCGGTTTTTGCTCGAAAACCGTAGGCACACGCATTGCAGTCATATAATTGACAGAGAGGATTGTTGACTGGAGATAACAAAAAGTCGAGCGCATCGTGGAGAATGCTGTATGAACTCTGATATCCCAAGGGTCTCGGTGGTAATTCCCTGTCATAATTATGCTCGTTTTCTACCTGAGTGTTTGGATAGTATACTCGCCCAGAGTCAACCCGCATTCGAAATCCTGGTGGTGGACGACGGGTCTACCGACCATACGCCGGAGGTTGTGAAGCGGTACGGAGACGCGGTTAACTACCTTCGGGTGGAGGGGCGTGGAGCCTATGGGGCGAGGAATGACAGCCTGGACTATGTCTGCGGCGATTTTTTCCTTAATGTAGATGCGGACAACCGACTGGACCCAAATTTCATTTGCAAGACCAGTATTCTCCTTGAACGCGCGCCAAAAAATGTGGGCTATATCTATACCCAGCGAGTGTATTTCGGAGACCGGGAAGGAGTATCTGCATTTCCTGAGTTTGACCCTGAAGCACTGCTTTTCAGGAATTTTGTTGATATGGGTTCTCTAATCCGTATGGACTTGGTGAAACGGTTCCACTTTGACGAATACTTCAATCGTGGGTGCGGAGATCACGCATTTTTCCTTTCTCTGCTGCAGGCCGGTTTCCAGGGAATTCGACTGGATCAACCTTTACTGTACTACCGGGTGCACGGCGAAAGCATAACTTATCGGGCGACACAGCAGTATTCTCAAATGGCGATTCAACGTGCATTGATTAATAAATTTCCAAAATTATACAATCGCGAATATGCTCGCACCGCCATACGTTCTGCCAGGAATCGCACTTTGGTCTCTATCATTCATAATCGGCACCCCGCAGCACCTATTAGAACCCGATTGCGCGATTTATTGGCTTTTACTTTGACCCATCCTTTGCATCCAGAATGGGTGCACCAAATTCGATACACTTTGAATCCTAAAGCGATATCTGCTCATGAGCGTAATTGAAAAAGTATACCAAACGGAGAAAACAGACTTGTCACTGCATAAGCACTTTGGCCATAATTGAAGGATTCTAATAGGTGTAAGCACGATGAGGAAATAATAATTTTTTGAACATGATTGATGTTTTTTATCTGTTTCGAGAAACTCCTGCCAGACGGGATATGCTGATGAAGATTCTCTCTGGTCAGGGGAGTGGTCTCGCTGGCGAGCAATTGTTCGGGTTTGACAGGTTACTTCACAAATGGCGTGTTGACAGCAATCTGTGCTTCCCTCGGCATTCAATTTTTTTTGATCAGATAATTTCCTTGTTTGACCGGACCTATTCAGTTCGAGCCGGGGCCGGTCTAGGGGATATTGGTGCCATATTTTCCAATTTAAAGCGTATCAACCGTGCCCGTGTAGTACTGGCTACCTCTGATAATACGGGACTTGCAGCAATTCGACTGAAAAAATGGGGCCTGATAACCTCACCGCTAATCTATGTCAGTGTTGGCCTTCCAGAAAGATTGAAGGCTGTAGCTAGTCTCAGTTTAGCCCGGGTCGATCGGTATCGGCAACGGCTGTATGGTGTTGATAAAATACTTGCTTATGGGTATGCCGAAGCAGAATGGCTACACACTTGGCTGGGGGGAGAAGTGGATGTCCAGTTTTTACCTTTTGGGGTTGATACCGAAAAGTGGACCCCATTTCATTATTCGGGTTTGGATGAAATCGATGTGCTGAGTATAGGCGCTGATGAGATGCGGGATTTTTCCCTTCTTGTGGAATATGGGCGAAAGCATCCTGATATTCGTGTAACTTTAGTGACTACAGAAAGCTGCAGCAAGAGTTTAGGGCATGTGCCCAGTAATATTAAAATATTGCGAGACCTGCCGATAGATGAGTTGCGAATATTAATTTCAAAGGCACGCCTGGTTGTATTGCCTGTCAAGGAAAACTCTTACAGTGGCGCGACGACGACTATGCTGCAATGTATGGCCATGGCGAAGGCCGTCACTGTATCTCGTGTTGGAGCTATAAGCAAGGGTTACGATTTGGAAGATGGCACAAATATTATCTGGATGGAGCCAGGATCATATCGAAGTCTCGAAAACGTGGTTGATTCTTTGTTAGTCAATAATGAGATCTGTAAACGGATCGGCGATGGGGCTCGCCACCATGTCGTTAAGCATTTAAACTGGAATCTCTATGTTTCTCGGTTGGAACAGTACCTCACTCAATGGGTATATATTCAAAACCCATAATAATTTCTTCCTGTTGAAAGATGCCTCTATATGATCGTATGCAGTGCTTGTTATTTCATCGTGCCAGACACTGCACTGGAGAGTCTTGG
This sequence comes from Desulfobulbus alkaliphilus, assembly GCF_016918545.1. Lineage (GTDB taxonomy): Bacteria > Desulfobacterota > Desulfobulbia > Desulfobulbales > Desulfobulbaceae > Desulfobulbus > Desulfobulbus alkaliphilus. The sequence continues at coordinate 6,188 of NZ_JAFFQC010000030.1, forward strand.
GGGTAAGCGGCAAACATCGACTTGAGAAAGTATGCTACGCTGTTGAATAGTGATTTTTAAAATGTCTCCGGGTGGTGGGGTGGAAAACAAAAGAAGGCGTATCCTGAGATTGACTGGAGCCATCGTCTGGGTATTTACAAAACAATTTCCTCGGGTGGATTTTTATATGGCCGACATCTTTCAAAAGAAATTTCCCAAAGGAGGCGGTTATCCCAAAGTGACCCTGGGGTTTATCAGTTGCGAGCGGATGCACTATTTACGAGCTACCTTGGAATCAGCCCGGGAATGCATCGAATATCCCAATCTGGAATGGATTGTCATTGATGATGATTCCGTTGAACCAGGTTTGAAGGACTATCTTGAAGGGTGCGGGTGGCTTGATCAAACGATTTTTTGTCGGCAGACCCATGCGGAGGCGATGAATCAATTGGTCGCAACCGCAACAGGAGAATTTGTTCTAATCTGGCCTGAAGATGTCCAATTCATCACTGGTGGAGATTGGTTGAAGGACCTAGTCGAAATATTGGAGACGCATTCGGATATTGGCTGCATATGCCTGGATGCTCAGCGCCTTTGTACTTTGCATACTATTTTCAGGCCGGGGACTCGTGAGTATCTCCTTCGATTGTACAGGGAAGTGAGGCGGTTCGGGTGGCATCAGAGACGACGTTCCAGGAAAATTTCAACTGCTCGAGGGTTTACGATGTGGACCTATGGAGCATATAATGACGGAGTGGTTGGTTCGGGTATCCCTTCGCTCATGCGAACAGCTATCTGGCGTGATCTTGGTCCATGGCGAATTGCTAACCCCGATGCGCGGTTGATTGATTCTTCTCTCGGCGCGGAGGATGACATGATCGACAGGGTGAGGAAGAAGGGACTTTGCCTGCAGATGGCGATACCGCAGATCCCACTTGCGGCGGATATTATCAATGATGCTATCGGCTGTAAGGCGAAGGTCAGGAAAGGTATTCGATATGGCAACTACACTCGCCCCCCCGGTGGAGGTGTTTACTATTACCAACTCCAATCTTATGCTGACCGCAAGTCGGCAGTCAGGGATGACCGGCCACTCAGTTTTTCGGAGTGCGTCCAACCTATTAGTTTTGAGATCCCAAAGGATGCAGCTGGTGACCGCTTAAAGGCTTCATTTAACGAACAACCGCAATGCAATGTTAGACTTGATGAAAAGAGGAGAGATGGTGCGTGAGTTCCGTCCTGATTTACGAGCCCGAACTTATGAGCCAACGGGGGTTCAATGGCTTCTATCGCCACTTTCTCTCAGCTTTAGTTGACTGTGTCGGCGCAAAGGGGACCGACACGCCTCGTCCCTTGCCGCGGCTGACCAAACCACGTGAGCATGAGAGTTGCTGGACGCGCTGGGGAGAACACTGGGTCTTTTTCGACATGAGTGATCATGTCCAGCTTTTTGATGTTGACGCTTTGCAGCTTTGTTCGGTCTACTTCAAGGCAAACCTGAACAGGGCGGTTGCCGGGCGCATCTTGCAGGAACATGACGTTACCGACTGTGAACCGAAACTGGCACCTTTTTTGTTTTTTTCCGAAGGACTGGATGATTTTATGCGTGATGGCCGTAGCCGACGTTTTTGGCGACTGGACCGCCCCAAGTATGACCTCTGTTTCGTCATGGGGGTGTATGAGAATCTGGTTCGAGATGGGGGGAAATCACCTTTTGTCTTTGCAGAGGAACCAATTACTTCGGCTTCGTATCATTTCTGGATCCGATGGCACATTATGCAGGCACTGCAAGAAGCTGAAATACCAGGATTCTACCGTTTAACCAGCCGGGCAAATCGAGTTTTGGAAGACAAGGTAACAGTGCATATGAACTTAAGTCGGCGCAAGTTCTCGCGTTGTATCAGCGATGGACGGATGACCATGGTTTGCACTTTGCCTCATGCGTTGTTCCCGTGGAAAGCATCGGAAAGCTTTGTGCTGGGGCGTCCTATTGTGATAGAGCAGGCGCCGCTGACAGAGACACCTGAACCGTTTATGCCGGTCGCCGGTCTTCATTATCTGGAATTGTTACCAGAAACGGGTGCTTTTAATCAGAACGTGCCCTTGACTGAAGCCGTCAGCCACAGAGTATTGTCACGGATCCCTCTGGATCGATTTCGAGAACGGGCCGAATGGCTGCGCGGGGTGCTGTCAGATCGGCAGCGAATGGTGGAAATGAGTGTGGCTTGTCTTGAGTTTTCAAAACGTGCATACCATAAGACTACGGTGGCTGAGTATATCAGTGATGAGGTTCACCGGCGGATCGGTAGCTGATTGTTAACGTCTCATTTCAAATTCCTGAATCCGTGACGGCTGGGCTCTCATTTTGGATATATCTTGCTGTACTCACATTATAATTGCAGCAGAATTTTTGAAGATAACCTTCACCAGCCGCCCTTCGGGGCATCCGTCCACACGCCATCTTCATTGCCCGCAACCGTCCGATAAAGTCTACTTTAATCGAACGGTCACGAACAACGAAGCTGACGCACGGACGAACGCTCACGGATTCAGGAAATTCTGCTCAATACTTCTCAAAGATTTTTTTACAGAGTATTCTATCCAGCAATTCTGGGGATGATGGGCGCTGTTGTTGCAGGTATTGAGCGGGATTTTGAGGAAATATTGTTATTGCAGGTTGTTGGCGTAAGTGATCACAAGGTGATTATTCCAGGTCGGGCTGGCAGGCACGCGTCATCGCCAGCCAATTTGTAGACCTTTTTGAAGGGCCAATGCCATGACCCCGCTAGCGATCGCCTGCGTTCAGTTTCTTTATCTCATTGCACTCTACGTTCCGATGGGATGGCATCGGCTTGGCCTGCCCAAGTGCCTTCGGGTTGGCTTGGGCTATCTGGTTGCCAACGCCCTTGCATTGTTGGTCGGCTACTCACTGGACATGGCGGGATGGTTTTCCATCACTCGTGTATTCGTTGTTTGGCTTACTACCTGCATGCTTCTGAACCTGCTGGCCTATCGTAACCTTCAACCCTTTCACTATCCTTCCCGCGCCGAACGACGCATCTATATCCTGTTGGCCGTCACATGGATCGTCAGCGTCGGTATTCGCCTGGTCGATCCCTTGCAAAATGCAGCGCTAGCCGGCATCGACGGGTATCAATTTCTGACTTTCTACGCCTGGTTGCTGGGGGAACAGCAGGCCATTCATGACTATCCGTCCGGTTTTGCCTTAATGACGGCTATGGCGCCATGGCAGATACAGCCTTATGCGGCTGTTCGCTGGGCACCGCATCTCGTCTACCTGGCTTGCCTACTGGGGGCCTTTGGGTTATGGCGGCGGGTGGGGGGGCTGCGTTTTGCCTTGGCGATCACCTTTCTGTTGGGTTCCGCCTGGTTCCTTTACCCGATTACAGCTTTTCATCCCCACTTTATACAATGGACGACTGTTTTCATCGGCCTGCCCGCCCTGTTAACGATCTATGCGCGTCTGTCCCGTGGCGAGCCCCCTCTCCCTATGCTTCTGCTCGCCATGCCGGTCAACGTCGCCTTCACCATGACCTCTGCCTATTTCGCGCTGTATCTCAACGTAATGTTGCCCCTGCTGGTCGTCGCAACAAACCTCCAAGGGCGAGCGATGCTGCGCCGCATCGTTTCTTCGGCCGTCGTCGCTCTGATTTCGCCTCTTACCCTGCTGGCCTATTACGGTATTCTGGTGCGTTATTTTTTCCCCTACGGCCAATCCGGGGTTTACGTCCAAACACAGCTTGTGGCGGAGGTATCACAAGCTGCGACGGCTGCGGCAGAACCGATCCAGGCTATGGCGGCTAACCATTTGCTGACCCATCCTCTGGTCGAAGTTATCGTTTCTTTTCTCTCGCCAACTGTCCCGTTGAATGTATCTTTCCGGTGGTTGGTTTATGCCGTCTTGATTGCGCTGGGATGCTGGCTTTGGCGACGTTCCCGTGCCAGGCGGTTGGCGGCCATGCGCCTGGTGGCGGGGGTAATGATTTTCAGTTCATTCTCCGCCATGACCGGTATTTTTGAGTTGCCGGCATGGCAGGGCCGCAACGTTTTCATCGCGCTTTACATGGGGGTGGCCGCTGCTCTGTGGACATGCATTGACCGTTTCCCATCAGCTATCCGACATGTGCAGCATTCCCCAAAATTGCAGTTGCTGGCATTGCTTTGCGTGGCGGGTCCGGCAATCTGTTTCCCTCCGGTGATTGGGAAAAATGTTCCTATCGCCAATGTGATACAATCACGGAACTTGCCCTCCGACAATCAGGTTCTGGCCGAGCTGATCCGCGCTCCCGAAACATTTTCAGGAAAGAAGCGTTTGGCGGTCGTTCCTCCGATAAACGATGCATCGCAATCTCATCTGATCAGCAATCTGTTACGCCTTCATTATCCGCATCCGCGTGAACACGCCTTCCCTGGATACTACATGGTCAGGCCCAACAATCCCCTTGAGGCATTCGAACTTGATGCCCTGCTTATTTCCTCTTCCATGCTGGCCTTATATCCCCTTCCGGAAGATTTTGAAATTCATACGACGGGGCGTGACTACGTTTTCGCCATCAGACGTCCTGTGAAAGCGCCATAGACAACGAATATGAACCACCATCACTGATTCAGGTACTTATCAGTGGCGACTTTCGGGTTGACCATGCGGCGATATCGGCTGATTACGAAACGCAGGCTGTAGAAAAGTGCGGGGGGTGTATAGGCAATAATCCTGGCAAGAAGTTGATACCCACGGGAACGGGTGAGTGGCTGAATAAACTCTCTGTAGTGCTTGGTGCGGTACGCATAATCGGCTCGTGTATAACAGAGGAATCGAAGGCTGTAGAGTCCGTGAGCCGCCTCGAAGGCCATAGTGGCCCGCTGACAGAGTTCCCTGCCATAGATCGGTACCAGGCGTTGCATCAGTTGTCCCCAGCCTCCAGCCACGGTAAAGGTGGCGTCCGACCAGGTGAACAGACGGGGTTCGCCGCAACGGTTCAGCACTAATGGACGGGCGACCAGGTGAACCTGTCGCCCCTGTATCATTTCCATTATGATACCGATATGGGCAAAATAGGTGCCGATGTAGTGTTCGCGTTCGATTTTCTCCCATGCAGTGGTGTTTACGATGCAGCCGCCGATGAAGCCGGCAGCCCAGGCATGCGATACCAGAAATTGTTCAGCCGATTCAATCAAATCCTCCTCCAGGGGGAGTACCTGCCGGTTGAGGTAGTAATGAATGTCTGCATCGACGGAAGCGTAATTAACAAAGATAAATGGCCACTGTTCGCTATCAAGACTGCTGAGAAGTCCGAGAATCTGGTCGACAGCATCGGGGGTGAGCCTGTCATCCTCCCCCATCATCCAGGCGTACTTGCAGGGGCAGAGGTCGACCGCATTAAGGATATTTTTATCAATACCGAGATTGGCCTTGTTTTTACTCGTAAAGATAAAAGGATATTCTCGCTGCAATTGCTTGATTGCCTGCTCGTTGGTCTCGTCGGTGGAGTCATCGGCAATATAAACAGGTACTTCGTGATGACTTGCTGCGAGAAGGATTGAGCGAACACAGGCGGTTAGTTGGTCCGGTCGTTTATAGGTAGGGATACAGATTCCGAGTAGAGAATTCATACTTTACAGGCGAAAAGAGAGGTTGTTGAGTTTGTCTATCAATAATTTTGGCAGAGCACATTTCAGGAGAGTCAATACGTTAAACAGTGACCAGCGGCAAATATAAATGTGCCGGGGGAAGTGTTTTCTGATCAAGTCAAGGTAGTCTTGGTTGAAAACTTTATCTTCACTGGTTGAGCTGAGGCCGGTTGAGGCGAATCGACATATTTGCATGGGGATGTAGTGCAGTCTGTAAACAGGATCAGCCGCCAGTCGCATATTGAGTTCCCAATCGGCTTGAATCGGGTAGGCAAGGGAAAAGCGATATCGGTCAAAAACTGACCGTGGGTAAAAAATCGCTTGCTGACAGATATTAGTCCTCGCAAGTTTGTACCGGGAAAAGGGCCCGTCGTAGGTTTTTCCTGTTCCTTCCAGTAAAACGTCTCCGTAGTACATTGTGGTTTGGCAGTTTAAAAAATTGCGCAGTGCCAGCAGGTCTGTTGACAGACGGTCATCTGCACCGAGGAAATAGAAGAACTGCCCTTTTGCAAGAGAGACAGCTTTGTTGAAGGCATCGTAGACGCCCTTGTCCGGTTCCGATCGCCAGTGGGCAAGGTGGGTGCCGAACTTCTGCAGGACTTCCCTGGTCCGGTCCTCCGATGCACCATCAAAGACCAGTATTTCGTGGGACGGCAGTGATGCGGTCAGTATTTCAGTCAGACAGCCTTCCAGCTGTGCTGCCATGTTACGGGTGGCTATGATGATACTGAGTAATGGGGCCTCACTGTCGTTTGAGGTTCTGTTATCAGTATTCACTGTTGCAGCATCTCATGATAAAGGGCCTGGTGTTCTTTCACCGCATATTGTTGGGTAAATTGATCGGTTAGTCGGGGAATGGGCGTGGCCGAGAGGAGGTGAATGATTCCTTGGGCCAGGTCGTTGACGTTGAAGGGTTGGGCCAGGAATCCATTCTCACTGTGCTGTAACAGTTCAGGTATCCCCCCTGCAGCAAAGGCAGCTACCGGGGTGCGACAGGCCAGGGATTCCAGAATGGAATTCGGCAGGTTTTCCTGCAGCGAAGGCATGATAAAGAGGTCTGCCGCGGAGTATGCCAAGCGAAGGGTGACATCATCATGGAGAACTCCCAGGTATCGTGTTGGCAGCGGCAGCCGGTGTTCTGGTGGGGGTTCAGATTCACCAAATATCAGTAATTCGACCTTTTGTTGCCAACCAAGGGTTATCAATCGTTTGATACTTTCCCTGAAGAGATGAAAGCCTTTATTGGGGTCACCGTAGGCATTCATGGCACCGCACAGTATGAGTTTTTTTCCGGTCTCGGGAATATTGAGAATGGACCGGGCCAAGTGTTTTTCGACGGGTTGGAAGATGTCGGTGTCGATGCCATTGGCCAGATGAACGATTCGGTGGTGGGCAAAAAGCGAACTGGCTTGGACACAGTTCGCTAACCATTGGCTCGGTGTTACCAAAACAGGAGTACCTTTTCGCCATTGTCGCCTTTTGTGGGCTAAAGTCAGGCGGCTGAGATCAAGCGAAGACGAGGAACCTAATTGGGGGCAATTGCCGCAACGCTCTTTGTACTGCCGGCAGGATCCTGGCACATGGCAGCCTCCGGTAAAAGGCCAGGAGTCGTGAAAGGTCCAGACTACCGGCGGGCCAAGGGAAAAAAGTCGGCCGATCTCGCGTATCGGCATCATTCCGCGGCAGATCCAATGAAGGTGGATGATGTCCGGCGATAGTTTGTTAATCAGGCCGCAAAGGCTGTTCCTGGGCCATCCGACTGTCCAATGGGTAAGATCGCGTTTTCGGTATACCAGCAAAGGGAGCATGTCAAATAACCAGCGGATATCTTTAAGAAGCATTTCACTCCTTCCCGGTTTATTGACAATAGCGGGTTCTCCCCCTGTTTTGTGCTGCACCAGCATCAGTGATTCGTGCCCGGCTTTTCGCAGGCCGGAATGCAGCCAATAAGCGGCTCGAGCAGCCCCTCCGGCATGGTCAAAAGTGTTGATGTGTAGAATCCGCATATCAGGCGCCTCTTTTTTCAATCCGGTGTTTGAATGCTGAGGCGCATAAGATTGCAAGACGTTTACTCAGAAGGATGGGGGAAGAATAAAAACGATGGCAAAGAAAATGAAGAGGTGCAGAAGGTTCTGAACCTGCATATCTCATGCAGAGACGGAACCAAAGATCCTCAGTCACCTTTTTCAAAACCTGCTGAGGATACACATTTTTTTGTGCATTGCTTTTGATGATTTGTGCCAACCAGGTTCGGGCATCTGCCAGTGCTTGGCTTGTACGTTCAATTTGCACCATGGCAATGGTTCGATGCTGTCGTGCGTGGACCATGTCGGCTTTTAACCCCAGGGCTTCCAATCCCCTGCGAATAATGGCTGCAGCCTGCTCATCCATCGTGCTCCAGTCTGCCCGTGTCAGACTGCTTGGATGAATTCGATATTGCAAAAGGACTTCGGGGATGTTGGCACCGGGAAAATGCTGTAAGGCTCGGCTCCAAAGATCAAAATCTTCGGTCGGGTAATAGGTGACATCGTACCATAAATTATAACGAGTGAACCAGGAGCGACGCATCATCACCGTCGGGTGGGCAAAGGGCGAGTGAAACAGGGAAAAAGCATATACTTCTTCTCGGCTTAGAGGATATTGTTCTATTTTTTTATATTTTTCGGGAAAATAAGATATCCATGTACCGCACAGTCCGAGCTCGGCATGGTTTTGTAGAAATTGCAACTGTGTTTGCAATCGTTTGGGCAGGGAAATGTCGTCGGCATCCATGCGTGCCAGGAATTCGCCTTGAGCTTCACGCATTCCCAAATTTAAAGCGCCCGCCAGCTTAAGACGTTCGGGGGCGTTGATCAAACGAATACGATGGTCCTTATACCCTGAGATGATATCAACCGACTCATCTGTTGAATGGTCGTTTATGATCAGTAACTCGAAATCCGTAAAGGATTGAGCAAGAACACTGTCAATTGCTTCTTCAAGGTATTGAGCGCCATTGTGTACCGGCATGATGACTGTAATTAGTGGGGCGAGTTTACTCATCAGTGTGTTTTGGGTGCTGCCAAGAGCGTTTTGAAAATGTGTTCGTGTTCATCAAGCCAGTTCTTGACGGAAAAATGGACAGCGGCATGGGTACGGGCTTCATGTGAAAATACTTCGTAACCTGAAAGGATCTCTGCGACTGCCGCGGCCATACGTTTTGGAGAAGGAGGATGAACACTCTCCCAGTCAAGTGGTGCCGGGATGCCAATTCCGGCTGAAGGTGGGATTAGTTCCGGAATTCCACCACTGGCGGAATAGACAACGGGAAGGCCACAGGCCATAGCTTCCACAACTATTCGCGGGCAAGAGTCGTTGTATTGGGGATGAAGTAGAATGTCAGCGTTTTGAAAAATAGCGATGGACTCTTCTTGAGTATAGGCTCCCGTACACTCGATTTTTTCTTCCAAATGGAGCGTTCGGGCAAGAGCTTTGACCTCAGAATGGCAAGCACTTTCCGTGTGTTGCCAACAACATCGACCGGCAATCCGCAGCCTGAAAGAGAAGTCTTGCTTGCTAAGATTGTGCAAGGTTTCTACAGCTGTTTGTACACGGTAGAAAAAGTGATGTGTACCGGCAACCAGTAACATGATCTCTTTTTTCGTCGGTTTATTATTCAGCGGCGTAAACAAATCAATATCTACAGGGTTATGGAGAATTATGTTCGGTATTTTGGTGGTTCCTAGAAATATCTCAGCGCCTGTTTTACAGAATTTACTCTGAAAAATAATGAAATCCGCAGCGTGATAGATTTGCGCCAGGCGTTTATTTGTTTCCTCCCAACCTGGACCATGCCATCCTTGATACGCAACACCGTTTTGATTCAAGATAATTTTGGCTTTTGCCTTGTGGGCATGCCTGATGATCAAGTCCGGGTTGGGTGGCAAGGCGCTGCTGACCAGATAGCACAGATTGGGCCGTTCCAGGATGTTCGGATATCTGGTGATCAGGTCCTGTACTTTGACCAGTCCGCCACCCAGTTGTTCGGTCCTTTTCGGGATACGAGGTTGACCATAATAAACGCGAGGTTCTGTGTTGTGAGGCGTTTTCTGCCATCGGCGTCTTTCCCGGAAATTGTCGAGGATGTGTAGCAGAAAATGGTGGAGACGCTGTAAACTCATTTCAATTTGACTCCATTAATTGTGTGGAGTCGACTGAACAAAGCCATTCAGCAACAGTCCCCATTTATCAATCAACTGACGGTAGCTGTTCTGCTCGGCTGTTTTCCGTGCTTGGTTGACTGTTAGTGCTACGGTAGATGGATTTTTCAAGACCCATTCTGCCCAGTATGCCAAAGCGTCAACATCTTCAACGGGGACCATCCAACCGTTTAAGCCATGCTGGACCAGGTCCATTGCCTGTCCTACGCGGGTTGTCACTAATGGTACCCCTGAGGCCATGGATTCAAGGATGGCTTTGGGCCCCCCCTCTTGCCGGGAGGTTACCATGTACATGTCAAGCGCATGGTATATTCGACTGATCTCAGGGTAGTTTTTTAAATGGACATGGGTAAAAGGAATATTCAGGTCTGTTAAGCCGCGTTTCATGTAGCCTCTTGCCGGGCCGGTTAAAAGAATATGAAGTTCCGGCACGGAATTTTTAAGACGCTGAACCGTTTTCAAGAAAATGTCGGGACCTTTGATCGCTTTGGGTTCTAACCCTTCTCCGTGTCCGTTACCATCTTTTTGAAATGAGCCGATGACAACCGCTGCTTCCGGTATTTTAAGTTGGCTTCGAACTTTTTGACGAGTTTCTTGTTTTTTTAGCGGGAAAAAATCGAGATTGATACCAATGGGGATCCTGAAGACTTTTTCTGGGGCTATGCCGGTTTCAAGAATGACCTCATGCATTTCACTATGACTCACCTGAATCCGGTCTATTTTTTGGTGGTTTTGTTGAATTTTCTTGTAGAGTTGGTCAAATTCCGGATATCCGGTGCCGGGTTTCCCGTGGAAATACGCCGTGCCGATTCTGTTTGGTGTTGAAAACCAGTGATCAGATAAAAGGAAAAATTGACTTCCCAAAAAAACAGCCTGATGAGTAGCAAAGGGCTGCCAGAACGGATGAGCTGTTTTTATACGCAATGCCTTGGCTATGGTTAAAAGCTCTTGCATATCCCATTTGATAGACCAAGTTTTTATATCATGTACCGGAATTAGACGAGAATAAACCGGCCAGTGGTCAGCATAAGCTTTCAGAACCTCCCGAGCAATTTTCCTCATGGGATTACCCATGTTCAATCTCCATAACATCGAGGTACTGCTGGGTGATTTCATCTATACTAGCAAGGGAAATTTTGCTTTGAAAAGTTTTGTAATTGTTTGAAATTTCTAGTAATTGATCAGGGATGTCGCCTGGTTGCACAAAGGCGATGCCTGCTTCTTTCACTAGTTCCCTGTGGCCACCGCTGTCAAGATAGACAGCGGGTAATCCACAGGCAAGTGCTTCCAAGAGGGAGTTTGAACATGGGTCGTTTCTGCTGGCAGTTATAAAAATATCACTTTTTCGGAGGTGGGAGGCAATTGTAGGAGAGTCAGTGGGTTGAATGTGGGTAATGTTTTCCAGTTCGGCCTTTATACGGCCAATGAAAATATACTCATATTTCGTCCAGTCGAGATTACGGTCAAGCCATTTATAAATCTCCAATCCTTTGTTGGGGTTGTCCGACCATGCGGTTGATACTAATCTGATTTTTCTGTTCTGGTCAAACTCTTCCCTTCCTCTCGCATGAAAGATGGTGGGGTCCGGCGAGTTGGGGATGATAACATGTGGTTGTCGCAATGACATACCTATTTTTTTGCTCATTGCTAAACTATATCGGGACTGGAAAACCGTGACATCAGCCAGTGTGTTATTTACTTGATCGATCAGGCTATCCGTACCGTCATCATACCCCCTGTACACGGAGATAGGGCCATCAACCCTGTGGATTAATTTACAGGTTGTGCGGTGTTTTTTTATTCGCAGCAATCTTTGATGATTGAAATTGAAAGAGTTGAAAAGACACGCTCGGGTTGTAGGTGTAACGGTGTTGTTTTCAACTCGAAACCCTCTGTTGATCAATTGCTGTTGCAGGGCTCTCATAAACTGATGGCCTCCTCCTGTCGGAGGAGGCTCAAAATCGTGAAAGAGAGAAATGTCTGCTTTTCTAAAAAAGGAGAGCATGTCATTTATATAGGGTAATTTTTTAAACATTTTCGTGGATTCTCAGGTGCTATGCTGTTGAAATGAACACGCCGAAATGCTTTATGATTGTGGCGTGTTGCATTTGTCCTCCAAGTGATGATATTTACTTTCTTTGCTCTGTTTGATCAATAAATTGGCTTATTTTTATAAAATAAACAGAAAAACAGATAGTTGCATTGAGCATACTGCACGGTGGCTTCATTGTTGGCGATGTGGTATATTTACAATTTTTTTGGTTCTTCGTCATTTGTTATGGATTTGATCCCTTTATACATCAAATCCACACCAAATGGCGCGAGAAGCGAATAATTTCCGAGATTTTTGGATTTTTTACGAATTAGTATTTTTTTAATCTTTATTGATAGTTGTGTGGATAATAGAATTGTGAGACACAATGATGTAAATATTGGGGTGGTTATTCCCGCCTACAATGAGGGGGAGGTTATTGCCAGTGTGGTGGATGAGGTTGCCGGTTCGGGAGCTTACTCTATCATAGTTGTTGATGATGGAAGTAGCGATGATACATTTGAGATCCTGAAAGATCAGAAGGTTTTGGTCTTGCGTCATCGACTTAACCGTGGCAAAGGAGCAGCGGTTAAGACCGGAGTTATGGCAGCGAACCGAATTGGTGTGGACATCGTGGTAACTTTAGATGGCGATGGGCAGCACGATCCGAATGATATCCCCCGTTTGGTTGAACCTATTATCAAGGGCGAGGCAGATGTTGTTTTGGGATCGCGTATGATGAATTCCGAGGGAATGCCGCGGGTCAAGGTTATTGCCAATTACATCGGAAATTTTTTCACTTGGTTGTTTTATGGGATTCTGGTTACAGACAGCCAGTCCGGTTTCCGGGCCTATTCCTATTATGCTGCAAAAATTATTGATACCAAAGCTGATAAGTACGAATATGACAGCAAAGTGATAAGAGAAGTGAAAAACAATCGTCTCCGTTTCAAAGAAATTCCGATTACAGTTCGTTATACAGAGTATTCAATGGGCAAACCACAAAAACAAGGTTTAGTTAACGGATTGAAGACGTTGTATCGAATGGTATGGAATTTATTCGTGTGAGAAGAAAAATATGTTAGAAAAAATTTATCTGTATCAGGTTATTGTTGTTAGTATTTCATCAGTGATGCTTTTTATTGGTATCAAAGAATTTATCAACAGGGAAACAGGACAAACGTGGTTGAAATTATTTGTACGAGTTGCTGTTTGGGGGGGGATGGCTTTCATAGTGATTTATCCAAATGCAACGTATTATATCAGTCGAGTTCTAGGGATTGTAGATAATTTTAATGCGGTTGTACTTACTGGGTTTCTCATGGTTTTTTTGTTAATTTTTAAATTGCTCTCCGCTATAGAAAAAATAGAACAGAACATTTCTGAGCTGGTTCGTAAAGAGGCTTTGCGGGAAGGAAATGCAAAAATAGAACAATTTAAAATCCTCAATAATAATGAAAAAAATTCTCCTTAGTCAATATTGGTGTGATAGGAAAAACATATGAGAAGAACGATTCTTGTCACTGGTGGGGCAGGGTTTATAGGCAGTCACACCTGCAAAGAGTTGTCGGGACGCAGTTATCTTCCCGTGACCTTGGATAACTTTGTATATGGCCACGAGTCCTCAGTCAGATGGGGGCCGCTGGTTCGCGGAGATATCAATGATGCTGCGTTGCTGGACCAGGTGTTTGCCCAGTATGCACCAAGCGCGGTCATTCATTTCGCCGCCTATGCGTATGTCGGTGAGTCGATGGTCGATCCGGGTAAATATTACCAGAATAATGTCAGTGGCACCATTGCAGTTCTTGAAGCCATGAGAAGGCACAATTGCCGGCATTTTGTTTTCTCCAGCAGTTGTGCCACCTATGGATTGCCTGAGTCCTTACCGATTACCGAAAGCCATCCGCAACGGCCGATAAGCCCGTATGGCCGAAGTAAATTGATTATTGAAGAGATTCTCAAGGATTATGATCAAGCGTATGGTTTGAAATCGTTTTGCCTTCGCTATTTCAATGCCAGTGGTGCCGATTTGGCCGGAGAGCTGGGTGAAGACCATACGCCGGAGACCCATGTCATACCCCTGGCCATTTATGCAGCCATGGGGAAAACAGGTACATTCAAAGTATTTGGTACCGATTACCCAACGCCGGACGGGTCTGCTGTTCGGGATTATGTCCACGTCGAAGATCTTGCCGATGCCCATATAAGGGCAGTGGAATTTCTGCAGCAAGACACCACCAGTCAGGCTGTCAACCTGGGTTCCGGTTGTGGTGTGTCCGTGCTTGATATACTACGGGAGGTGCAGCGGGTCAGTGGAAAAGATGTTAAAATTATTCATGAAGCACGGCGAGCAGGGGATCCACCCATGCTCATCGCTGATCCAGCCAAAGCCGGGCAGCTCTTACAATGGCAGCCGGCACGATCGGATCTGCAGACTATTATTGCTTCTGCCTGGTCTTGGCATAATTTCCGACACACCAGATAATCTCTTCTTTTTATCCCCTTTTATCAGAAATGAATTATTCAAGAAAACGAATTCTGGTCACCGGCGGCAGCGGCTTTCTCGGTTCTCATCTGTGCGAGCGGCTCCTTCTGGAAGGCAATGATGTCCTCTGTCTGGACAATTTTTTCACCGGCACTAAGGATAATATTGTCCATCTCATGGGGGATCCCCATTTTGAGCTGATTCGACATGACGTCACCTTTCCGCTCTATGTGGAGGTGGATGAGATCTATAACCTGGCCTGCCCAGCCTCGCCGATCCACTATCAGTTTGATCCGGTGCAGACCACCAAGACCTGTGTGCACGGAGCCATCAACATGCTGGGGTTGGCCAAGCGGGTCAAGGCCAAGATCCTGCAGGCCTCCACCAGCGAAGTCTATGGCGATCCCCAGGTGCATCCGCAGCCGGAATCCTACTGGGGCCGTGTCAATCCCATTGGCATTCGGTCCTGTTACGATGAAGGTAAGCGGTGTGCTGAGACCTTGTTTTTTGATTACCACCGCCAGCATAAGCTGCGCATCAAGGTGGCAAGGATATTTAATACCTATGGCCCACGGATGCATCCCAATGATGGCCGGGTGGTGTCCAATTTCATTGTCCAGGCCTTGCAGAATAAAGCCATCACCATTTACGGAGACGGCAACCAGACCCGATCGTTTTGCTATGTGGACGATCTGATCGAGGCCCTGGTGCGGCTCATGGGAACAGGTGATGATGTCACGGGTCCGGTCAACACCGGCAATCCGGGAGAATTCACCATCCGGGAACTGGCGGAAACCATTGTCGATATGACCGGTTCCTCCTCGCAGTTGACCTATGCACCTCTGCCCAACGATGATCCTCTGCAGCGTAAGCCGGATATCACTCTGGCTCGTCAGGCGTTGAACTGGGAGCCCAAGGTCGCGCTGCGTGAGGGATTGACGCCCACCATCGCTTATTTCGACCGGTTGCTGGCTCAAGGTCGATAATATGTGATTGATCCGGACGAGTATGGTCGTTGGCTGGCGGGAAAAGTACCGGCGGCCTTGGAAGAACTTTGATCTTGTTGTTTTTTGTTGGGGGTTCGTGCCTCACCCGAAATGATGATAGGAGCGCTTCCCGGGGCAATGCGCGGAACACACATTTTGAGAGAGATCATTTGTATCCGCGTGGGCAAACGATAGGGCCGTTTACCCACCCTACCCGGACATCGGTGTTTATTGTATTTTAATCAATAATGCCAGTGGATTGGTAGATTGGTAGGGTGGGCAGGCGTCTTTTTTCCTGCCCACGCGGGTATCTTTGGATGTGGGGTGCTTATTCCTGAAAATAGGAAGGTCACGACATGACAGACATCAGATGGCAGCAGCGTTTCCGCAATTTCAGCAGAGCGTTCATCCTGCTTCGCTCGGCGCTTGAAACCCGACCGCTGGAACATTTTTCCGACCTGGAACAAGAGGGAATTATTCAGCGATTTGCATATTCCTATGAGCTGGCGTGGAAAACAATGAAAGATTATCTCGAGGAAAATGGGGTTGTTATTACTCCGGTTACGCCGCGCAATGTGATCAAGGAAGCTTTTGCCGCTGGAATAATCGAAAATGGCCAGGTCTGGATCAATATGATGCTGCACCGGAACCTGCTTGCCCACACCTATGATTTTTCAAAATTCAAGGAAGTGCTGCGAGCCGTTGATAAGGAATATCTGGCCGCATTGGATGCTCTGCATGACTGGTTTATTACTCGGCAAATGGAAACATGAACGAACGAGGAATACCTCAGCAGGAACTGGCCCAAATCCAGTCGATCTTTCGCAGGTATCCGGATATTGCCAGGGTGGTCCTTTTCGGCTCTCGGGCCAAGGGAACAGCCAGGCCAAGTTCCGATATTGACCTTGCCGTGGAAGGGATCCAAAGTGATTTGCGCCTTGAGGCCCTGGCCTTGGATCTTGATGAGCTGCCTCTTCCGTATAGATTTGATGTGAAAGCGATCGCCACCATCAACAACCCGGCTTTGTTGGCCCATATTGACCGGGTTGGCGTTGTCATTTACCCTTGAAGGAAGAAGTTTCGCCTGCCCACTGGTCAGTAAGGGGTCAAGTGGGTCCAGGTTTTTAAGTTGGTATGTTGATTCAGCAATTCCGTGAAAACGAAGTTTTCAAGCAGGCCACCAAAAAAATTGGAAGTGTGGAGGGTCGCTGCTTTTTCAACCCCTGGGGGTCGTTTTGGGCGGAGGCAAGCAGTGCGGCATCATCCAGGGTGTAATAGCCCATACCGTTTTCGGCCGCGATTTTCCTGGCAATCGTACTTTTTCCGGCTTGGCGTGGACCGGTGAGATAGACGATACGAAAATCCTCGATGAGTTCTGTCAGTCGTTTGGTAAGGTGCCGAATAAAATACATTTTCAGAAAATGATGCATTGAGATGCGCAAGAGATAATCCGGATTTTATTTATACAAATTCCGAGAATGATAGATGTATAATCCGAAAATAATGAGCAAGCAAGAGCTATGTGGGACGAAAAAGGGGCCCTGCTGAAACATGGGTAGTGTCAGGGCATGCCTCACCTTCAACACCGATAAGAGCGCTTGATGAGGTAATTGAGCTGCTCCTCGGCCAGTAGAGCCCCAAGGTTTCGGCCAGGGCGGGCAACCCTTTCAATAAAATGGAGACCATTGTGAAGGATCAAATCCCCGCCCCCTCCCTGACGAAGCGCTTGCGTCGCATCTGTCGGCTTCTCTGGCATCGGTTAAAAAAATACCTGGATCCTTCCTGCCGTCTGGTACGCCGGAGTGGTCTGTTCGATGCCTCTTTTTATCTCAGTCGAAATCCGGATATCAACCCGGCAGAAGTTGATCCCCTTGTTCATTATCTTGAGAGCGGCTGGCAGGAAGGGCGGGATCCCAACCCCCATTTCGATACCAACTGGTACCGAACGACCTATATGGGGACGGTAGCAGGCAACCCCTTGGTGCATTATATCCAATCGGGTTGGCGGGAGGGCTGCCGTCCCGGGCCGCTTTTTTTTTCCGACACCTATCGGGCCGTCTATCAGCAGCATCTCAAACCCGGGCAGACGCCCCTGGCTCATTATCTGGCCAATTGGCGGGAGGGCTTCAATCCCAATCCACTCTTCTATACCTCCTTTTTTCTCCGTACCTATCCCCAGGTGCTGACCTCCGGGCTCGATCCGCTCGCCTATTTCGTCGAAAAGGGCAAGCGGGATCTGCTCAATCCGTCTCCCTTTTTTGATATGGTCTTTTATCTCGAGGCCAATCCCACGGTTGCCGATGCGTGGCCATCACCGTTGCGGCATTATGTCGAATACGGAGCGGAGGAAGGGTGCCGGCCTAACCGGTTGTTTGATCCCGCATATTACCGGCGGACCTACCTCGATGCCCATGTTTTTCTCCTCAATGCCTTCCTTGCATACCTTGACCAGGGTCTGCGCCAAGGGCACCGTCCCAACCCGCTGTTTGATCCGGTCTATTATGGCGAGCATTATCTGTCGGCAACAGACCAGGAGGCGCCCCTGCTCCATTATCTCCGGGTCGGCAGGGGCCAGGGGTCTATTCCCTGTGCTGAGATCGCCGCTCTGGCGCGCAAGCCGGTGATCAGCATCCTTACCCCGGTCTTTAACACCGATGCCTGGCTGTTGCGGCGCTGCGTGCACTCGGTCATGTATCAACCCTATCCTTTTTGGGAATTGTGCCTGGTGGATGACGGCAGCGTTGATGACCGGGTGCGCGGGTTGCTGGAAGACTTCGCCGGGCAGGATGAGCGCATCAGGATTGCCATTCTGGAAAAGAACCAGGGGATCGCTGCCGCGACCAATGCGGCGGCTGATCTGGCCACGGGTGAGTATCTCGCCTTTCTCGATCACGACGATGAGCTGGATTCCGCAGCCCTGTACCAGGTGGCCCTGGCAATAAACGACAGGGACCCGGATGTGCTCTACAGCGACGAAGACCTGATCAACATGGAAAGCCGCCATCTCGATACCTTTTACAAGCCGGGGTTTAATCGGGAACTGCTGCTCAATCACAATTACATCACCCATCTGCTGGTCACCCGTCGTTCCCTCTTCACCGCCTGCGGAGGACTCGATTCGGCCTATAACGGTGCCCAGGATTACGATCTTACCCTCAAACTCACCGAAAAAGCCGGGTCTGTGACCCATATTCCTCAGGTGCTCTATCATTGGCGGGCCCATGAAACCTCCACCAGCATCAACCACGGGGAGAAGCATTACGCCGATGAAGCCGGGCGCAGGGCGGTCCAGGCGGCCATGGAGCGCAGAGGCATCACGGCAAAGGTGACGGGAACCGAACTGCGGTTTTTTTATCGACCCGGGACAACAGTTGCAGCCGATGTCACGGTCACCATCATTTTGGATCAGCCGCTGCCTGCGGCGACCGGGGAATGGATGCGCAACGAGTTGGCCGGGCAGTGGCCCGGAGCAGCGATTCTCGCCCCGGAGGGGAGTGGTGAACAAGGGGGTACCCAGGATGAGCAGGGCGCGATCCTCCACAGCGGCGGCAGGCAACGTTTGCTCTGGCGCAATCAGGCCGCCAGGCAGGCCGACAGTGAATATCTCTGCTTTCTTGGCGAGGTGGTCTGGCCAAGCGGATCCGCATGGCTGCATGCCCTGCTTGAATACGGTCAGGCTGCCGATGCCGGCATGATCGGTGTTCGTCTCGACCGACAGCCGGACACTGACCTGCACCGGGGTTCACTCCCTGATGTGAACAATACCTCGCCCTGGTATTGGGCCTCTTTTGTCCGTGATGTTTCCGTGCAGCACAACGGCATCCATTGTCCCCAGAACGTGCTTGCTGTCGATGCGGAGATGTGTTTGCTCCGGCGGTCCACCTTCCTTGACCTCGGTGGGTATGACCAGCAGTTTGCAGGGCTTGATTTTGCCCAGATCGACCTCTGTTTCCGTCTCCATGCGCAGCACCTGGCCAACGTCTTCACCCCCTGGTGCTCGGTGACGGCAACCGGCATGGGTCCAGCTCGGGGGGATGATGCTGAAACAGCGGGGGATGCCGATCGCCATCTTCTCCAGCAGCGCTGGCGGGCGCTGCTGCGGGCGGGGGATCCGTATTACAATCGTCAACTGCTGGTTGATCGAGGTGTGTCCCGGGAGGCTTTCCTGCGGTGGTATGCGGGTGAGGGAGACTGACGGCAGCCGGGTCCGGGTCGATGGAGTAAATCCTTCGCAGGGCAACAAACCGCTTGTGCCTTGTAAATGATCAGAAAAAACGGTATATCAGCAGCGGTACCAAGCTGCCTCGATCTGTCGGGCAGCGGTTTGAGCACGGACGCTTTCAGCAGTTCGGAGGGAAGCCCATCGGTGTGCACCCGTTCACCAGGCACGAGAGTTTGGTCGTTACTCCCGGGTCCTTCCCGCAGGAGCCCGCCCCCGTGGGCGATAAAGCTGCTGAGAAAAGGAACGGGAATTCGCCCACAGGGGTGGGCTCCTACAAGGGGCGGTAACCATTCAGTACCTGCTCAACGGTTATCAGGTGAACGGTTACATCGGTGTCCCCATTCGGTTGCAGAGGCGGAAAGGAACGATTTCTGCCTGTTTCCTTCACGCATCGTCGGCCGGCAGGCAGGACCGGCCATAAAGGATATGACCCATTATGAAAATACTCGTCACAGGCGGTACCGGTTTTACCGGCAAGGCGCTGGTCAAGCGCTTGATCGATCTTGGCCATGAAGTTGTCAGTCTCGATTATCGGGAAGGGTTGAAGACCGATGAAATACGCTCCTGGGGGGCAAAAGTGGTCATCGGCAGTGTCGTCGACCGGGCGGTGGTGGAGCAGTGCATGGAGGGGGTTGAGATTGTCCACCACCTCGCCGCCGCGTTCCGGGAACTGGATGTACCCAACAGTTTTTACGACGAGGTCAATGTCGGCGGCACCCGCAATGTGCTGGAAGCGGCCTTCAAGGTCGGGGTCAAAAAATTCATCTACACCTCCACCTGCGGCGTACACGGCAATGTCGATCATCCTCCCGGCGATGAAAACGCGCCGATTCGGCCGGCTGATTACTATCAGCGCACCAAGTACGAGGCCGAACCGTTGGTTCTGGAATACCACCGCAAGGGCATGCCTGCAGTCATCCTTCGGCCGGCGGCGATCTACGGACCCGGTGATCCGGAGCGCTTCTTCATGATCTTCAAGCGGGTGCGCAAGGGATTTTTTCCGATGTTCGGGTCCGGCAAGACCCTCTATCACCCCCTCTATATCGATAACCTGGTGGACGTGATGCTCCTTGCCATGGAGCCGGGAAAAGGTGACGGCGAAGCCTATCTGATCGCTGACGAGGAATATGTCGAGATCGAAACCCTGGTGAAAAAGATCGCCCAGGCTCTCGGCGTCACCGTCAAGATGCCGCATTTCCCGGTCCTGCCCCTGGTGATTGCCGGCCACATCTGTGAAAAGGTCTGCAAACCCTTTAAAATCGCTCCGCCCATTTTTCCCCGCAGGGTCGATTGGTATCGTCAGAACCGGGCCTTCAGCATCGAAAAGGCGAAAAGGGATCTGGGGTACCGTCCTCTGGTCGGTCTC
This sequence comes from Desulfobulbus alkaliphilus, assembly GCF_016918545.1. Classification (GTDB taxonomy): domain Bacteria; phylum Desulfobacterota; class Desulfobulbia; order Desulfobulbales; family Desulfobulbaceae; genus Desulfobulbus; species Desulfobulbus alkaliphilus. Next base: position 27,106 of record NZ_JAFFQC010000030.1, read on the forward strand.
GACGAAGGCCTCAAGCGTACCGGTGAATGGTATCGTGCGGAAGGCTACCTTGACTGAGTCGGGTCTTTCTTGGTCTTCGAGAAGAGTATGCACAGAGAGCTGAAACGTCTGGCCGACGGCCGCTTCGATCTGCTGGTCATCGGCGGCGGCATTACCGGTGCTTTTCTGGCCCTTGATTCCGTCCTGCGAGGACTCTCGGTGGCCCTGGTCGACAAGAGCGATTTTGGTGCCTACACCTCCTCGGCCTCCTCGAAGTTGCTCCATGGTGGTATCCGTTACCTGCCCAAGGGACAATTCTGGAAGGTGCGGGAATCCCACCGGGAAACCGCTATTTTTCAGCATATCGCTCCGCATATGACCCGGTGGATCCCCTTCCTGGTGCCCACCGAATCCGGTTCACTGATGAAAGGCAGGGCGGCCATGAAGGCGGCCATGACCCTGTACGGTCTCTGCAGTGCCGGCCTCGATCGGCTGATCGACGACCCGGGAAAAAAAGCGCCCGAACGGACCTTTCTTCCCGCGGGGCAGGCCCGTGCCGTCTGTCCACTGCTCACCTCCCGTCAGGGGCTGACAGGTGCCCAGGTCCTCTGGGAATCGCACATGTTCAACTCCGAGCGAATGACCCTGGCGGTGATCAAGAGCGCCGTTCACCGGGGCGCCGAGGTCGCCAACTACCTGGAGGTCAAGGAGCTTCTGATCCACCGGGGGCAGGTGATCGGTGCCCGGGTGACGGATCGTCTCGGTGGCGACGGTTTTGATATCCAGGCCCGGGTGACGATCAATGCGGCCGGCCCGCATGTGCAGGCCATCAACGACTCGGTGCCGGAATTGCGGCTTGAACGGCGTCTTACCGGTTTCTCCAAGGGAGTGCATCTTATCACCCGGCAGGTTGAACCGGAATATGCCCTGGCCATGACCACGGCGAAAAAGACGGAGGGATTCGTGTCCCGGGGCGGCCGCCATTTTTTCATCATTCCCTGGCGCGGTTGCTCATTGATCGGGACCACCAACGTCCCGTTTACCGATCATCTTGACAGGGTCCGGGTCAACGAGACCGACATTACCGAGTTCCTGGCGGATATCAACACCGCCCTGCCGGAGGTCCACCTCACCCGGGAGGACGTCCGCTATGCGTTCTGCGGCATCTACCCCCTCATTGCCCGTGATATCCGCACCGATACCTATCAGGGCACAGGCGAGTACCAGATCATTGATCATGAGCGGGCCAACGGCATCAAGGGCATCATCACCGCCCTGGGGGCGAAATATACCACCGCCCGCCATGTCGCTGAACGCAGCCTTGATCTGGCCATGCGCAAGCTGGCGCAACAGGGTCCCCCGTGCCTGACCGGCAAGACCCGTCTTCTTGAAGGCGATATCAACGATATCCAGGCGTTCCGCGGTCAGTGCCATCAGGCCTATGCTCGGGAGCTGTCGCCTCAGGTACTCGATGCCATGATCGCCAATCACGGCGCCGCGGTCCATGAACTTGTGGCTGAAGGTCATCGGCTGGACCTGCTTCAGCCGACCGCCACTGATCGCGAGGTGCTTGATATCGAGATCAGGCATGCCGTGGGTGCGGAAATGGCCGTGACCCTTGACGATCTGATATTCCGGCGTACCGGGTTGGGGACAATCGGTCATCCCGGATCGCTTGCGGTACAGCGTTGCGCCGAACTCATGGCAGGCCTGCTCAATTGGGATGAGGCCGAGCGCCAGCGGCAGATTGCGCTGGTTGAGGCGCGTTACCGTTTTGCCTGAACAGGGGGAGCAGCAATGTCCTTGAAAGTGCTCCACATCGGCCCGACCCCGTTTTTTGCCGATCGAGGCTGCCACATCCGCATCCGCAATGAGATCGAAGCTCTTGCCGACAGCGATGTCCGGATCATTCTCTGCACCTATCCCCTCGGCGAGGATGTCGCCGGGATAGATATCCGTCGTCCCTGGACTATCCCCGGCTACACCAAGCTGGATGCCGGCTTTTCTCCGTACCGTTTTGTGGCCGATGCCTACCTGTTCGTTCTGGTTTTGCGAACCACCTGGCGGGAGCGCCCCGATATCCTGCACGGGCATCTCCACGAAGGGGCGCTCATCGGTTGGGCCGTCAAATGGTGTCTTTTCTGGCGGCGCCTGCCGCTGATCATGGATATGCAGGGAAGTCTCAGCGGTGAACTGGTCGGCTATGGGACGATTGCCCGCCGCGGTCTGCTGGCCGCCGCGGTGACCCGCCTGGAAAGATTGATCTGTCGTCTGCCCGGGTTTTTCTTCTGCTCATCGGAGCAAAGCCGTCACCTGCTCACCACCACCTTCCGTGTTGCCGAGCAGCGGACTCAACTCCTTCCCGATGTCGTCCCTGATTCCTTTTTCCAGCAGGGACCTGGAACAGGTCGAGCCCGGCTGGGAGTTGCCGATGATGTCTGCGTCGTCGTCTATGCCGGCTCCCTCCTGCCGGGCAAGGGAACACAGCATGTTTTTGAGGCGATACGCTCCCTGCATTGGCGGGATGACCTGTTCTTCCTTCTGCTTGGCTATCCGGTGGAGGAGGCCGAAGCCTTTGTCGGCGAACACGGACTGCAGGGCTCGGTGCATCTGGCCGGGCGAATCGCTTATGGTGAACTGGCCTCATGGCTGGCCATGGCTGATATCGCCCTTGATCCCAAGGAAGAGGTCTCGGGGGAGGCCAGCGGCAAGATCCTGCATTACATGGCTGCCGGCTTGCCGGTGGTCTGCTTCGATACCACCAACAACCGGTCTCTGCTGGGGGAATCGGGGTATTATGCCGCTCCAGGCAGCGAGGCGTTTACCAGGGCCATCGAGCAGGCTGCCGTGGACCGGGAGGAAGGCAGACGACGTGGACAGGCGGGTCGGCGGGTGATTCAGGAACATTTTTCCATGGCCGCGGTCAGAGAAACTCTGCTGCGCAGTTATGTAAAGCTCAAGGCAGGCGGATAAGGCTGCCCTCCAATCCGTCGGCGGCCTGCGGACTATTGACATGGTCGGCGGTTGCCGCGTCTATCTGTTGCATTAAAAAAAATATTCCGGAGTATCGGATATGTGCGGAATTTGTGGTTTTACCTGGAATGATGAGGCTCTGGCGCGGAAAATGGCGGGGGTGCTCGTCCACCGCGGACCGGATCAGGACGACGTGCACTGCAGTGAAGAGGTGTCGCTTGCCTTCCGCCGGCTTTCCATCATTGACCTCAGCACCAACGGCTGTCAGCCGATGTTCAACGAGGACAGTTCGATCTGTCTGGTCTTCAACGGCGAGATCTATAATTTTCAGGACCTGCGCTCGGAGTTGGAGGGGAAGGGGCACATTTTCCGCAGTCATACGGATTCCGAGGTTATCCTCCATGGCTATGAGGAGTTCGGGGTCGAGGTCATCAACCGTCTGCGCGGCATGTTCGCCTTTGCCATCTATGATTTCCGCACCAAACGACTGCTGCTGGCCCGGGACCGGATCGGTATCAAACCGCTGTATTACGCGATCCGCGGCAACAACCTGATTTTTGCCTCCGAGATCAAGGCCATTCTCCAGGACCCGATGTTCGAGCGGCGGGTCAACCATCAGGCCCTTTACGATTATCTCGGCTTTGAGTTCGTACCTTCTCCGGAAACCATGTTCGCCGGCATCAACAAGCTGGCAGCGGGGCATCTCCTCCTGTTCGAACAGGGCGAGGCCACGGTCCGTCAGTATTGGGATCTGTCCTTCCAGCACCCGGGCAAGACCCCCCGTTATGAGGACGCGGTGGAGCAACTGCGCCAGCATCTGGACTCGGCGGTGCATAGCCATCTGGTTTCGGATGTGCCCCTGGGTGTTTTTCTCTCCGGCGGGCTCGATTCCAGCTGTATCGTCGCCCTTATGCGCCGGCACATCAGCGGGCCGTTGAAGACCTTTACCATCGGCTACGAAGACGAGAGTTTTTCTGAACTCGATTACGCCCGGATTGTGGCTGATCACTGCCAGACCGATCATCACGTGCTCCGGCTTGATTCCCTCAGGCCCGCCTATGTGGAAGAGACCCTCTATCACCTCGACGAACCGATGACCGACCTGTCCACTGTCCCCCTGTACCTGCTCTGTAAGCAGGCAAGGGAGCATGTGACGGTTTGTTTGTCGGGCGAGGGAGCTGACGAGAGTTTTGCCGGTTATGACCGCTTCAAGGCCAGCCGTATAAATTCCTGGTTTCGGCGTCTTCCCACTGCAATTCGTCGTCAGGTCATTGGCCGGATGATCGCGATGCTGCCTGACCAGCCACAAAAAAAAGGGGCCATCAATATGCTCAAGCGCTTCGTCGAAGGGGCTCATCTCCCTGAGGACGGCCAGCATCTCCGGTGGCAGTATTTTCTCAATCCCGACCTGGAGCGGGATTTGTTCACCGATGGGTTCCGCTCTCTGGTCAACAATGATCCCTTCTGGCAGGTGCGGGAGTACAATCAACGCTGTGATGCCGACGATCAGGTCAACCGGGAGATCTATCTGGATATGCGCTTCATGATGACCGACAGCGTGCTCATGAAAGTAGACCGGATGTCCATGGCCTCGTCGCTGGAAATCAGGGTACCCCTTCTCGATCACGTGCTGGTCGAATTCCTGGCCTCATTGCCCGGAGCGTGGAAGCTCAATCGAATGACCACCAAGTATATCTTCCGTTCCGCCCTGGAAGGACTGCTGCCGAAACAGATTGTCCATCGCGGTAAGCAGGGATACAGCCTGCCGGTGAAACACCTGCTCCGTGGTGAACTGAAGGAATATATGGTCGAACGGCTCCACGATTCCACGGTATTGCGGGAAACCATGCAGATGTCCTATATCGACCGGCTCATCGAGGAACACAGCAGCATGAAGCATAACCACAACCACATTCTCTGGGCTTTGCTCAATGTAGCTATCTGGCATGACCGGTTCTTCCGCTCCTGACCGTTCTCTGCATAAACAGTGAGCAGTGGCTCATTGGGTACGGAGTTTCTGTAGGAGCCCACCCCTGTGGGCGATAAAGCTGCTGAGAAAAGGAATGGGATTTCGCCCACAGGGGTGGGCTCCTACGGCGAGTACCAGGGGCAGCGATCATGCCGTAAGCGATCACAGGTACCCCATCTTTGCACGAACCCGGCTGCCCGCATAGAAGGGGGCTATAGCGGGCAACCGCGTCTGCACAAATATGGGGCACCTGTGACCGCTTACAGTACCCGAGCTTTATAAAACAAGCAGTTACAAACCCCGTGATCGGTAGCATCATGCCTTGTGTTCGGTGAACGTTTCCTTAGGAGCAGGTGCCGACAGGATTGTTGACCGTTACCTTGAAAAGGCGAGTGTTTTGTAGTCACAGGAAAACCAGTTCCATTGTAGAGGCAACATGCAACGAAAAAAAGCGATTATCATCGGTGCGGGGCCAGCGGGCCTGACCGCGGCGTACGAGCTGCTCAAAACAACCGACATCCAACCAATAATTTTTGAAATGTCCCAGGACATCGGCGGCATATCAAAAACAGCGGTCTATAAGGGCAACAGAATCGACATCGGCGGCCATCGTTTTTTTTCCAAATCCTCCCGGGTGATGAACTGGTGGCTCAATATCATGCCCCTGCAGGAACAACCGGCCATTGACGATCTCCTGCTCAATCGTTCTCTTCCCCTCGCATCCACCAAGACAGGCGCTGACCCGGAAAAAAAAGATCTGGTCATGCTCCTGCGCAGCCGGCTCTCACGGATATTTTTCCTGCGGCGTTTTTTTGATTATCCCATTACCCTGACATGGACGACATTCAGAAACCTCGGGGCGATTCGCATTGTTAAAATCGGCTGCACCTATCTGTGGGCGCGTTTTTTTCCGATCAAGAACGAACAGTCGCTGGAAGACTTCCTCATCAATCGTTTCGGACGTGAACTGTATGAGACCTTTTTCCGGGATTACACCGAGAAAGTCTGGGGTGTCCCTTGTCATCAGATCCCTGCCGATTGGGGTGCGCAGCGCATCAAGGGATTGTCGATCACCAAGACCATCAAGCATGCCCTGAAAAAAAACCTGGTCAAGGATCGCTCCCTGGATCAGAAGGGGACTGAGACCTCATTGATCGAACAATTTCTTTATCCCAAGTTGGGGCCAGGCCAGTTATGGGAGGAGGTCGCCCGCCAGGTTGTTGCCATGGGCGGTGAGATTCATATGGATCATCAGGTGGTCGGGATGCGGGTGGACGGCAAGAACGTCCAGACCGCCACCGTCCTGGATGGTGAGCGAGGTGTAACCAGAGAATATGAAGCGGATTTTTTCATTTCAACCATGCCGATAAAGGATCTCGTTGCGTCCATGGACTGCGATCATTTGCCGGATGAGGTGAAAAAACTGGCGGATGGATTGATGTACAGAGATTTTATCACCGTCGGGCTGCTTTTAAACAGGATTCAATTAAAAAATAACACCAACTATTTGAGTTTAAACAATATAGTCCCTGATAACTGGATTTATATCCAGGAAAAAGAGGTGAAGTTGGGGCGGTTGCAGATATTTAACAACTGGAGTCCCTATATGGTGCAGGACAAAGACACCATCTGGATCGGTTTGGAATATTTCTGCAATAAAGGCGATGAACTCTGGGAGATGGAAGACGCGGACTTTATTCGCTTTGCCATAGACGAGCTGGTGCGGATTGACATCATCGAAAAAGACAATGTCCTCGATGCGACCCTGTTGCGGGTTGAAAAAACCTATCCCGCCTATTTCGGCACCTATGACAGATTTGATCGCATACGGCACTTTACCGACAGCATCGACAATCTCTTTCTGGTGGGAAGAAACGGCATGCATCGGTACAATAATGCCGATCACTCCATGCTGACGGCCATGACCGCAGTGGAAAACATCAAAAAGGGAGTCCCCGGAAAAGACAATATCTGGGCTATCAATACGGAAGATGCATATCACGAGGAAAAGGAAGGGAAATAATGGGTTCCAGGTTCTGGTTTTGGCCACCGACGGTGCAGGGATGACATGAACATTCCTTTGTTACGCTCGGGCAACCTCCAGGTCACCCCGCAGAGCAAAACAATTGGCGAAGATAAGGTGCTGGTTGGCTGGATGTTCGTTCTGATCCTGCTCTGGCTGTGGCTTGTCAGTGTTTTTGAAGTTCCGGCCCTGCGAAGACCCCATGACGACTATCTTTTCATCATCCTGGCAAAAAACCTGCTCAGCGGCGAGTGGCTGGGTCCCTATAATCACTACACGCTGATCAAGGGACCGGTCTATCCTCTGTTCATCGCCTTATCGCACCTGCTGGCCATTCCCCTGCTCCTGGCACAACAAATTCTCTACGCTTTTTCCTGTGTGGTGGCCATCTACGCTCTGCGCCCTTATGTGGTCCATCGGGCACTGCTCATGGCCTGTTTCGCCCTGTTGCTCTTCAACCCCTTTCTCTACAATTTTCCCTTGCCGGGCAGGGTCTTGCGCGAGGGTTTTTCTCTTGCGCTGGTGCTCCTTGTTTTTGCCTCACTGCTGGGCTTGATTTCCCGATTGCATGCGAACACGAGAACGACCCTGGCCTGGTCGTCCCTTTTTGGCATTTCCTTTGTCTTGCTCTGGTACACAAGGGAAGAAGGGATCTGGATGCTCCCCGCGGTACTGCTCACCGCTGTGATGGTCATGATGACTGCCAGGAAAGGTGAGGGTGATACCCTGGGCAGGCGGGTGCTGCTGATCGCTCTTCCCGCGGTCATTTTTGCCCTGGTCTCCGTCTTGCTGGCCTACGGCAACTATCGCCATTACGGCAAATTTATGATCAATGAATTGAAATCGCCGGAATTTGTCGCCGCGTACGGCGGTTTGATGAATATTGAACCGGAGGAGTTCAGGAGGTTTCGGCCTGTCAGTAGGGACGTTTTACACAAAGCGCTTGCGGCCAGCCCCTCCCTGCGTGAGCTTGAGCCGGTGATACGGGAGCGCGAGCAGCGATCACAACTGCCTCCTTCATTTTTTATTTGGAGTTTCAGAAGTATGGTGAATGCTGCCGGTTACGTGGAGAGTCTGCCAACAGCTCTTGCATATTACCAAAGGGTGGGTGAGGAAATAGCTGAAGCCTGCAGAAGCGGGGCGCTTGTCTGTCTTGACCGCAAGCCTTCGCTGCAGCCGCCCTGGCATGCGACCTATAACGCGTTGATCATACCAACCTTTTTTGAAAACTTTCGGCGGGCGGTCGGCTTCACCAATTTCCGACTTGATGTGCACTTGGTGAAAAACTTTCGAAGCGATAGAAATCCCGAGGTAGAGGATGATTACCGCTATGTCACCCTCAACCGTCTTGTTCCCAGTGACAGGAGGATCATCCAGGCGTATCCGGAGTACTACGAAAAGCTGAGAAAGGAGAAGGTCCGTTTGCTTGCCGATATTGGCAAGGGCTATGGATATTTTGTTCCTGTTCTTTTCCTGGGTGCCCTCCTCGGACATTTTTTTCTGGCAGTGAGGGACTTGAGAAGGCGACAATGCTCAACAGAAAGTATTTTTTCCCTTGTACTTTTGGGGGGATTGGTGTCTTTAATCGCCATTCTCACTTTTGTACAAATAACCCTGTGGCCGGTTGCTCGCCCCATGTATTCTGCCTATCCGCTGGTTCTTTTCTATATCTGCTTTATCGGTTGCGCGGTGCGGCGGGCATTATCGCGGCATGGTTCCGCACAGGTCGCTGAGGGGTAGCTCCTTTTTGCGGCAGCATTCACCGGTGGCAGGAAAAGGCTGCCTGCTTTGGAATAACGGAATCGGTTTTTTTTGAGCAAGGAGAGCACAACCATCTCATCCCCATGCATATTCTTATTTTTCTATATCTTTGGTCGTCATGAAGCCCAAGGTCTCGGTCATCATTCCCGCCTATAATCATGAACGGTTTATTGGCGCGGCCATTGAAAGCGTGTTGCGGCAAAGTCATGACAACCTGGAATTGATTATAATCGACGATGGCTCGACCGATAACACCGCGGCTGTGATCAAGGCAGTGGACGATCCGCGCCTGACCTACCTCTATCAGGAAAACCAGGATGCCTATAACACCATTAACCGGGGGCTTTCCCTGGCTGGTGGTGAGTATGTGGCCATCCTCAACTCCGATGATGTCTACACCACTGATCGGTTGGAAAAATTGCTGGCGGCCAGGGAAGAAACAGGGGCGCATTGTTTGATTACCGATGTAATTCCCATCGATGATGACGGGCAGGTTTTCACTGATCCTGATTTTGGTTGGAATATCTGGCATCACAAGAACCGCGGTTTCTATTTTTCCTGTGGTGATCTCTATACAGCCTTTCTCAAAGGTAATTTCATGGTGACCACCTCCAATTTCTTTTTGACCAGGGAGGCGGTGGCCAGGGTCGGTGCGTTCTGTTCCCTGCGGTATCTGCATGATTATGATTATATCTTCCGCGTCATGCTCGCCTTTCCGGAACAGGTGGTCTACCTGCATGATCAGCGACTCCTCTACTATCGTATACACAGCGGCAATACCTTGAGTGAAGCTGCTGTCATCGGCCGTGAGCAGGACAAGGAGGTGATCAGGAAATATATGCTGGCCAGGGTTCCTGAAGAACTCAAAGGCGTGGTCGCCGCCGGCAGTGAGCGGTTGGTTGAACTGGAACAGGAACTGCATCAAGTCCGCGCCGCTCTGCACCCGCAACCGCAACCAGGGATCAGGCAACAGGCCAGGGGCTTGTGTCGCGCCTTGTTTACCCGGCTTTTCCGGTGAGCACATGCCAAAACCTTGTATCCGTGAGCGAATGCCCCGAAGGGCGGCTGGTGAAAGTTTTTTTCAAGGGTTTAGTTGCAAATATAACATGTTTACAGCAAGATATATCCAAAAAAGGGTCCAGCCGTCACGGATTCAGGAAAACAGTACATGATCATTATCCCAAGGAATGCTTCCAGGTTCCTGCCCCTCTTTGATTCGACGAAATCAATCGCATCATGAAATGGCAGACCTTCTACACCCTTGACAGTCTCTTGCGGGCAGGAAACAAGGTTGCCGAGCATTGCACCACGGTGTCCTTTGATCTTTTTGATACCCTGCTGATCCGGCGCATTCATGATCCCGATCTCCTCAAACCGGCTACGGCCCGATTCATCGCCGCCAAGGCGGCCGGCCAGGGATTGCCCTGGACCTGGGCCAAGGTGCAGAAGCGCCGCGATGAACTCGAACGGCAACAGCGGCAGGAGACCAGCCGGAACTATGAAGATCATGAAGCCTGTTATCCGGTGTTCATGGAGGCGCTGCTGCGGGAAATTTTCCGAGAGCAGTATGGAGCGGCCTTGCTTGAGGAGGTGACCACGTATGAACTGGCGGTGGAAAATTCCATGCTGGTGCCGCGGGCGGCCCTTGTCGCATGGTTACGGCAGCTGCGGGCCGCTGGCAAGCGGATATTTGTCCTTTCCGATATTTATCTGCCCGCAGCTCATCTGCGGCGATTGATCGAACACGCCGGATTCCTCGGGGAGGTGGAGGCGGTTTATTCCTCGGCAGACACCTTTTTGGCCAAAGCCTCGGGCCATGCTTTTCCGTTGCTGCACAAGCGGCATGATCTCGAGTATACCCGCTGGCTGCACGTGGGGGACAATCCCCATTCCGACGGGATGCGGCCCAGCGAACAAGGCATCGCCTCGTTGGTCCTTCGTGACAGCAACGAGAAATTCCGCAAAGCGGTCGTCAAGCGGTATTATAATTACGGCATGGGCCAGCCCTTCTGGAAAGGACGGACCGTGCAGCAGATGGCCCTGCCCCTTGAAGAGGAGAACAGAGAGCAATCAGCACTGTATACTTACGGCTACACCGTCCTTGCTCCGCTGCTGACTTATTTCATTCAGGGAGTGGCCGAAGAGTGTTGCAACGCCAGGATTCGCCGTCTCTTCTTTTTTTCCCGTGAGGGCTGGCTGTTTGAACGGTTGTGGAAGGTGGTCATTCCGCAGCTCTTTCCCCTGGCCGATCTCCCCGCGACCTCCTATCTCTATGTCAGTCGCATGGCCCTTGCCGGAGCCAGTTGTGCCGTGCAGGGGTTGACCCGGGCCAATGCTGATATCGTCTTTCTGCCCATCGGTAATCGTGACTTTCGGGATGTTTGTCGGGTGTTCAGCCTTGATGTCGATGGATTCGGTGACCATCTCGCCCGGTATACTCTGTCCCCGGAGACGGTCCTGTCGGGAAACCATGAAGGATATGAGCCTGACCACAGGGCCAGGTTCAACGAGATGCTCGAGGATGACCGCTTCCAGGACGAGGTCAGACGACAGTGCGCGCCGGCCAATGCAGCCTTGCAGAGGTACCTTGAAGAACAGGGCTTTTTTTCATTTCCCGAGGTGGCGCTGGTGGATATTGGCTGGCTCGGGACCATCCAGCGCTTTCTGTACGAGGCCATCAAGCATCGCGACGATGCCCCCCGCTGCACCGGCCTGCTGCTGGGGGCAACCCGAGGCTATCCTTTTCCCACCGGGCCGGAGAATACGATCAAAGGTATTCTCTACGACCGGGATCGTTTCGACCTGGCCGGCTCAACGCTTCTGTACGCCCGTGATCTGTTCGAAGAGGCGTGCCGTGCCCCGCATCCCACCCTGAACGGGTATCGCCTCAGCGAACAGGGCTGCGAACTGATATTCCGGGAGCAGGACGACAGGGTCGGGGGGGCCGAAAAGGAACAGGACGCCTATTTTCAACCCCTGCAGCAGGGGATCCTGGATGGCGCCTCCCGCTGGGCCGCGGCGCTTGCCGTCCTGGGGTATGAACCGCGGGAGCAGCGACCCTGGATGAATTACCTGATGGTCAGTCGGTTGGCCTTTCCTCAAGCGGAGGAAATCCGAACGATCCGGCATCGTCACCATCTTGACGATTTTCATGGCCGACATCAGCCCAAGGCACGATATGTCAAAGGACAACGGCACCTCTGGGACCAATCGTTGACCGCCCTGCGGTGGAATCCCCTGTTGCGGCTGAGGTTTTTTCTCCGCTCCATCAAAGAGCGTTTGCGGGAGTAAGGTATGGGAAAACGGATGATGAATTCGCGGTTTGATGTCGCAACAGGCGAGATCGGCAGGATTGCCCGCACCTATCTGCGGCAGCGGTGGTTACCGCTGGGTAATCTCGGTGGCATGACCCGATTGCGTGAACTTTTCATTCTGATCGTCATGCATCGCTGTGGAGGGCCGCTTTTCCGGCTGCTCATTCCGTATGAACATCGCCTGACCCGTTTGTATCTACGCCTGCGGCACAGGAAAAAATAAGCGCGGCGTAACCGTTCCCTGGATCCGTGAGCGTTCGTCCGTGCGTCAGCTTTATTGTCTATGACCGTTTGATTAAAGTTAACTTTATCGAACGGTTACGGGCAATGAAGATGGCGTGCGGATGGACGCCCCGAAGGGCGGCTGGTGAAGGTTATTCTCAAGGATTACGCTGCAATTACAACCTGATTACAGCTAGATATATCTAAAACAAGAGTCCAGCCGTCACGGATTCAGGTCCTTGACCATCGCCGGGGATCAGGAGATGATTGCACCCCCCCCATTTTTTCTTTCATTATTGCTCCCAACTCGTGTCATGAATAAAAAACTCGTTCTTATTGCTCTTCTCTTTTCTTTTGTCATTTCCTGCCTCTACCTTGTTTTGATCGAGAACAAGGCCATGGTCAACCTCCATCTCGAGACGGAACGCAGGACTATTTTCAAGATATACTGGAAAAAGGAGGGCGGCAACTGGACAGAGCGAAGAGTGGCCACCATCGTCATCGACCCCCGCCAGGAACATTATTCCTTCAGGCTGACCAATATCGCCAGAATTGCTGCCCTGCGGGTGGATACCTCGGAAAGGCCGTCCACGGTCACCCTCAAGTCGCTCACCATCCGACAGAATGGTTTTGAGCCTATTGTCCTGGACACACCGGAGGCCCTTTCCCATCTTGAAATCATTGAGGGTATTGAAAGTGTGGAGGTTTCGGAAAAAGGATTGACCGTGGTTCCCGCCACCATAGACCCGCAACTGCTCTTCACTCTGCCGACGTTAAGCAAAACACCGGTCCTGCTCGATCAGACCCTGCGCATCGCATGCATTTTCCTGGTCGTCTTTCTGCTGTGCTGGGCGCTCCATCGGGTTGTTCAGGAGTATCATTTTGTTTCCTACTGTTCGTTGGTCGTTTTTGTTTTCATTCTTGTCATGGCCAGTTTGAGCCTTTACAACCAGCATCCCGATGAACCTTTTCATGTGCATGCCGGTGAATATTTCCAGGACCATGTTTTTCCGCCCCGGATCGGTGATCCCTCGACCCTCGACAGTTACAGCGGCTATGGCGTCTCCCGGCTGCACTCCGGCGAAATCGCCTATTTTTTTGCCGGTAAGTTTGCCAAAATGCTGCAGCCTTTTGAGATCCCCAGCTACCTGGCGTTGCGCTATTTCAATGTGGCTCTCTTCTTTACCCTCTTTGTGATGACGTTGAACAGCTATCATTTCCGGTTGTTGATGGTTCCGGTCCTGCTTTCCCCGCAGATCTGGTATATTTTCAGTTATGTCAATTCGGAAGCCTTTGCCTTGTTCATTATTCTGGTGGTTGCGCATCAGTTGGTCTGTCCGGATTCCAAGTTCAACAGACTTGTTGCCGCTGAGAAATTCAGCGGACCTTCCGCGCTCTCTCTTGCAGCACTTGGCATGCTGTTTGGATTTCTGCTGCTGCTGAAGATCAATTTTTATTTTTACCTCCTTTTTGTCGGTTTGTATATCTTCTGGCGTTTCGGCTGTGGGACCCTGCCCTGCAATCGTTTCAGTTTTTCCCGATTGGCCGCCATAGCTCTTATCGGCCTGACTCTGTTCGGCACGGTACGGGGGATTGACAGCTATATCAACGATTTCAGGAAATCGGAGAAATTGCTGGAGGTGCGCGAGCAACTTGCCAATGAAATCTATAATCCGAGAACCCCGCTGGAAAGAAAACACATCTACCTGCACATGCGAGATCGGGGAGTCACGCTGGAACGATTTTTGCGAATTGAGCGATGGGGTGAGAAAACGTTTCGTTCCGCCTTCGGTGTCTACGGCTACACCTCGATATCAGGTTCCTTTAATTATTATGATTATGTGCGCTACACCGGCCTGTTGCTCCTGGTTTCCGTTCTTGCCGTTGTTGTAGTCAGAGGAGGGTGGCCGGGGGTTTCCCTGCTGGCGGTGACCCTGACCAGTGCTTCGGCTTTGATTGCCGTGGCCATTTATCATGCCTGGACCATGGATTTTCAGGCGCAGGGGCGGTATTTACTGCCCATTGTCGGCATGGGTGCTGTATTTTATGCGCACATCCACCAACTTCTTGCCCGACCTTATTTCCTGCTTCTGTGGTGCGGAATGTTTTCTCTTGCTCTCTATAATTTTCTCTTCGTCGGTCTGCGGGGGGTCGAGAAATTGAGTTTTATAATCGTATAAACCTGATTTTACTTTATTAATTTTTGTTATTGAAAGAGCAGTAGCTACTGCTCTCTTTTTTTCTTTTTCTTTTGCGCCACTCTGGTATAAAATTTAATATTTCTGCCAGTAAGTGCAGAGGGTAAGCTATTCCGGACAAAAACGCCATTTAATCCCCCCACAGCCTCCCCCATTCAACATGGAGGATCGAGGCATGAGACAACCAATCGATTGGGATCAGGTAGCGGAGTTGGCAGAGAAGATCAAGGAACAGGGGCTCAGTTATCGTGAGGGTGCG
>NZ_JAFFQC010000310.1 GCF_016918545.1 Desulfobulbus alkaliphilus
GAGCAGCACCACGAAGGAGTAGAGGGCGACCTCGCCCAGGAGGAAGGACCAGTGGTCGGGGAACACCTTGCGGGCGAACCCCTTGACCGCGTGCGAGATACCCGTGCGCTGGTCGAGGTAGTCGGCGGTCGCAGCCACCGGCTTCGGTGCTTGGGTTGTTGTCATTTCAGGCGTCCCCAGTAGCTCGGGCCCACAGGCTCGTCGAAGTCGTCCTGTGCGATGAGGTAGCCCTCGTCGTCGACGGCGATGGGCAGCTGGGGCAGCGGGCGCTTCGCAGGACCGAAGACGACCTTTGCACCGTCGGCGACATCGAAGGTCGACTGGTGGCACGGGCACAGGAGGTGGTGTGTCTGCTGCTCGTAGAGCGCGACGGGGCAGCCGACGTGGGTGCAGATCTTCGAGTACGCGACGATGCCCTCGTGGGAC
>NZ_JAFFQC010000311.1 GCF_016918545.1 Desulfobulbus alkaliphilus
GGCGAGCTGCAGATCGCCATCAACCTGTCGCCCAAGCAGTTCACCGACCCGGACCTGGTCGGCTCGATCGCGGCGATCCTCCACGAAGAGAACATCCCGGCCAGCCAGCTGGAACTGGAGCTCACCGAAAGCCTGCTGCTGGACGCCACCGACGATACCCGCCAGCAACTCGAACGCCTGAAGAGCCTCGGCCTGACCC
This sequence comes from Desulfobulbus alkaliphilus, assembly GCF_016918545.1. Taxonomy (GTDB): domain Bacteria; phylum Desulfobacterota; class Desulfobulbia; order Desulfobulbales; family Desulfobulbaceae; genus Desulfobulbus; species Desulfobulbus alkaliphilus. The sequence goes on from NZ_JAFFQC010000311.1 coordinate 200, forward strand.
TGGCGATGGACGACTTCGGCACCGGCTACTCGTCACTGAGCTACCTGAAGAAATTCCCCATCGACGTGATCAAGATCGACCGCAGCTTCATCAAGGACATCCCGGACAGCCAGGACGACATGGAAATCACCTCGGCGGTGATCGCCATGGCCCACAACCTCAAGCTCAAGGTAGTCGCCGAAGGCGTGGAGAGCGCCGAGCAACTGGCCTTCCTCCGGCGCAACCGC
>NZ_JAFFQC010000312.1 GCF_016918545.1 Desulfobulbus alkaliphilus
GGGCCACCGACCAGGGGGCGTCCATCATCATGTCCGACATCCGCCGACCGGTCCGCACCAGGGAGGCGGTCATGGCGTCGCCGCCGACCAGAACCAGGATCCGCTCGTTCGCCGCCCACGGCCCCGACACGCCCCGCTCGCGCAGGTGGGTCAGAAGCTGGTCGTCCACCGTCTGGGCCGCCCGTCGCAGGGCCAGTTCGCGCAGCGCCGTCAGATTCTCGATCTTGAAGAAGTTCTCGGAGGCCACCCGAGCCGTTTCGGGCACATAGACCTTGCCCTCGGCCAGACGCGCCCGCAGATCCTCGGGTGTGATGTCGATGACCTCGATATCGTCGGCGCCGGTCAGGGCGCTGTCGGGCACGGCCTCGCGCTGGCGCACGCCGGTGATGCGCAGAATGACGTCGGACAGGCTTTCCAGATGCTGGA
>NZ_JAFFQC010000313.1 GCF_016918545.1 Desulfobulbus alkaliphilus
GAGTTGACGGTTCGATTCGTGGCACCGATCCGCATGGGTCAGACTATTACGATCTGTGCCCAGCTACTTGGGCAGCGGCGGGGCATCTATCAGCTCGAAGCATGGCTGCTCTCAGGGTTGCATATTGCCGGACAGTGCATCGACGGAGAGCAGCGGCTGGCTCGCGCTTCGGCCAAGTTTATCGCACCACCCGATGGGGGTATGGCCCACGGTTGCTGAAATTCAGATCATGGTGCTTTGTGACAATCATGGTCAAGGTGAGTTACAGACTGAACATGGCTTTGCACTCTAGTTGCATTCACCCGAGCTGAACTTGCTTTTTGATACCGGCTCGGGTCAAACACTGCTTACCAATGCCGAGGGGCTAGACACCCAGTTAAACGACTGTCAGATGGCGGTGATCAGTCATGGTCTTTATGATCATTC
>NZ_JAFFQC010000314.1 GCF_016918545.1 Desulfobulbus alkaliphilus
CGGTAGAGAAGCGTGACCGGCCCGAACTGCGCGACAAGCCGGTGATCGTCGGCGGCGGAAAGCGCGGCGTGGTCTCCACCGCCTGCTATGTCGCACGCCAGTACGGCGTCGGCTCCGCCATGCCCATGTTCAAGGCGCTGAAGGCCTGTCCCGAGGCCGTTGTGATCAGGCCGGACTTCACCAAATACGTCTTCGAATCGCAGCGCATTCTGGGGGCGTTGGGACAGCTGACACCTTTGATCCAGCCGTTGTCTCTGGATGAGGCCTGGGTCGATCTGTCGGGCACGGAGCGGCTGAACGGCGGCCCCCCGGCGTTGCAGCTAATCCGCTTTCAGAAACAGATCGAGGAGGAAACCGGCCTGACCGTCTCCATCGGCCTGGCCCCCAATCGCTTCCTGGCCAAGATGGCGTCGGAGATGGACAAGC
>NZ_JAFFQC010000315.1 GCF_016918545.1 Desulfobulbus alkaliphilus
TTCGAACAGAGTGACATTGCGCCCCAGGCCGCTCGCCTCCTTGCGGCTGCGACGGCTATAGGCCGCTAGATCGGCATCCGGGCAGAACTCAGCGAGGTAGTCGAGGGAATAGGGCTCATGGTTGTGCCATATTGTCCACCAATCGCGATGTACCGGGTTTTTGGTGATCAACCCAACATACCCCATGTCAGCACCCAGCTTCTTCGCCAGAACGTGCTCTATGGCCGCCAGATAGCGCAGCGGCTTTAGCCTGGCTGCATTGGTACGCGCCACTGGCGCAGCCAGCAGATAGCCGAGGTGGTAATTGCCGTTTTCGGGGTTGATCGCGATCCAATGCGGCGCAGGCAAGTCGCGATCTCGCCACTCTTGATACCCCTCTCGCCGTTGCTCATAGGGCTTTCTATCCACATCAAACACAATGCAGG
>NZ_JAFFQC010000316.1 GCF_016918545.1 Desulfobulbus alkaliphilus
GCTGGAGACGGAAGCCGCCCACGGCACCGTGACCCGCCACTATCGCCAGCATCAGAAGGGCGAGGCCACCTCGACCAACTCGATCGCCTCGATCTTCGCCTGGACGCGCGGTTTCAAGCACCGCGCCAAGCTGGACGGCAACGCCGCCCTAGACCAGTTCGCCGACACCCTGGAGAAGGTGGTCGTGGACACGGTCGAGAGCGGCCACATGACGAAGGACCTGGCGCTGCTGGTCGGCGACCAACAGGGCTGGCTAACCACCGAGGGCTTCCTCGACAAGGTCGCCGAGAACCTGAAGACCGCCCTGCCGGACGTGGGCTGAGCCCCGCAGGCGCCCCGCCGCACGGGCCTTGCCGCCAGGACGCCCAAACGTCCTCAAGCAGCGCGAAGCGCGGTAGGACAAAGAAGAATGGCCCCGTCGGAGC
>NZ_JAFFQC010000317.1 GCF_016918545.1 Desulfobulbus alkaliphilus
AGCAGGGCCTGCGCGATGCGGTCCAGGGTGGCGCGATTGTCTTGCAGCAGCTTGACGCAGCGGGCGTGAGCCTCTTCCACGATGCGCTTGACTTCGGCGTCCACCAGGCGGGCGGTCTCTTCGCTGTAGTTCTTGTTCTGCACCCACTCGCGGCCGATGAAGACTTCTTCGCCGGTCTCACCGATGGACAGGGTGCCAATGGCATCGCTCATGCCCCATTCGCAGACCATCTTGCGGGCCATGCGGGTCACGCGTTCGATGTCGTTGGAAGCACCGGTGGTGATGTCGTCAAAGACGATCTCTTCCGCCACACGGCCGCCCAGCAGCACCACCAGGTTGTTGCGCAGGTAATTGCGCGAGTAGCCGTGGCGGTCTTCCTCGGGCAGCTGCATGGTCAGGCCCAGGGCGCGGCCACGGGGGATGAT
>NZ_JAFFQC010000318.1 GCF_016918545.1 Desulfobulbus alkaliphilus
GGCATAAGGGACCGAGTAATAGTGCTTCTCCAGGTCGACGTGGTAATCCTTGCCGACCAGCACCGACACCACTTTGGTGTACTGGTAGGGGTACGCTGGCAAGGGCTTGAGTGCTGGCGCATCGAGCTCGGCAAACATGGATGCGCGGCAACCGGGCAGCTTCTGGAAGGGTTTCTCATTGAGCCGGGTCAGTAACCCGGATATCCGTTGGTTAAGCTGAGCCAGGCTATGGAAGGTCTCATGGCGCAGTACCGCCAGGATCCAGCGGGTGACGATCTGTACCCCCACCTCGGCCTTGGATTTATCTTTCGGCTTGCGCGGCCTGGCGGGCATGATCGCTGTGCCGAAGTGAGCGGCCAGCATCTGGTAGGTGGGATTGAGATCCGGGTCAGTATTGCGTGCCACGCTGACCGCACTCTTCAAG
>NZ_JAFFQC010000319.1 GCF_016918545.1 Desulfobulbus alkaliphilus
TCGTGCTGGCGGCCGAAAGCCGCGAACTCTCCGGTCAGGTTGGCATCGATGCCCCATGCCGTCTGGCTGGCATCGGTGATGTTGGCCACGGTGCCGCCCAGTCCGGTGGCGGGGTTGACGGTGAGCTGGAAGGAGGCGTACTTGAGGTAGACGTCGTCCTGCACATGGATGGCCGAGACCTTGGCGCGCCACTAGTCGTTGAACTGGTGCGACAGGTCGGCGTAAATGGTCTGGGTGCTGTTGTCCTGGCGGTTCCAGCTGGCGCCCAGGTAGGTGGAGCGCGGCAGGCGGATGTCGCTGCCGTCGCTGTAGCGCGGCAGGCCCGAGATGAAGGGCCGCCCCTTGAAGGTTTCGTAGCTGGCGCCGATGCTGACCTGGGTCTGGGCCGAGAGGTCGTATTCCAGCGTGCCGTACAGGGTGGTGT
>NZ_JAFFQC010000031.1 GCF_016918545.1 Desulfobulbus alkaliphilus
GCCGGACGGATAACTCCGCCCTGAAAACAAGATTTTCGCCGGTTTTTCCGGTGAAAACAAGAGCACCGAGCATGAATCCTTTTTTTATGGAAGAAATCAGGCCGGGCTTAAACGAAATGGACGAAAAATAAAACGCTACCCCTTCAAAGCGGGAGCAGCTGACTTCCACCTGGTAACGGGGAGCGGAAAATCGGGGTCCGGGATAGGCAACAACATTATCGGTGGCTAGGAGTTTTGTGAGATTGCAATAAGGCCAGGATCGCTGCAATGGAATTGCACTTCTGTCTTAGGGTAAAAATCAAGATCAATATAGAGTGTACCAAGGAGCAGACTGCCGAGCCTGAGTTGTGCCCGCAACCCCTGGTCGATCAGCTGCTGTATTCGTGTGGCGGCATCTTCTGCCGACGAGGGCGTCGACTCGCTGAGGGACGGAGCGGGATGCTGTTCGATATCCACCGCCAGGGCAGAGCGGCCGCACTGCATGCCACGGAGGCAACCGGCAAAAGCGATCAATACTCCAAACACCGAACTCTTCAGCAGGCCATGACCGAAATGATGCAGTTCGATGGCGCTTCGGGTCTGATGTATGTACTCGATCAGCGCCAGGTCGAGCATGGTGATGCCGATAATCGAGCCGCCAAGGATACCCATCAGGTTAGCGAAAACGCAAAGCAGGGGCAGCATGAGCATCAGGGCCAGCATGCGGGGCAGGACCAGAAAACCCACGGGTGAGATACCCATGGTCCGCAGGGCATCAATCTCCTCGTTGACCTGCATGGTGCCCAGTTGAGCTGCATAGGCGGCCCCGATTCTCCCGGCGATGATAACACCGCTCATCAGGGCACCCATTTCCATGACCATCCCCAGTCCGACCAGGTTGGCGACATAAATCTGGGCACCGAACATCTGCAATTGAACCGCACCGACAAAGGCAAGGATAACACCCACCAGCACGGCAATGAGAGAAACAATGGGCAGGGATTCGATACCGCAGTTCTGGACAAAATAGAAGAAATCCCGAGGGCGGAAAGGCGGCTTGCCTCTGAGGAGCAGCAGCAGCTGCTGGACAATTTCACCGGTAAATGCGGCCACTTCCCTGATAAGGGCTACCAGATCGATAACAAAGCGACCGATGCCGGTCACCAGCGAATCCTGCCGAACCTGTTCATAGGTCACTTTTTCCGGCACCACCGCGGCCAGGGTCAGCAGTCGTTGCACACCCTGAGGCAGGCCACTTAATTCCACGCTGATCCCACGTTTTCGGGCCGCGTCGATAACGTATTTCAGGAACACCGGCAGCCCTGTGTCCCAGTCGGTGAGGTGGACCGTGACAAAAGTAAGTCGTTGCACGGACTCGTCCATGGCGGAGAGCAAAGGCGCCGAAGGCGTCAAGCCGGTTTTCAGGGTCCAGGCACCAGCAAGGCTGACTGCCAGATGACCTGGCTGGGTCTGCTGAAAGGAGAGAAGAGGGGAGGGTTGGTCTGGCGGCATGATTTTTCAGCGCGGATGGTGCAGTGATGTGCGTGGGGTGTTTGCGCCACCTGAACAGGCCTGCTCTGCATGTCTGGGGCAGGGGGCTTGTGGTCCGGGAGATCGCAGAGCGACATGGTTTGTGTTCCGAGAGCCGGAGGGAGCCGGTATCAGGTCACAACAACTGTGATGGTAGAATAAAGATGGTTTTTGTACAAGAAAAAAGGGAGAGAGCTAAGATCATGCAGAGCAGCGTTCAAGGTGCTGCTGTCGGGAAGCAGGTGGTGTCGGCGCGAACCGCAGGCCGCCTTCACTTCCAGGCGGCCTGCGGAGTGAAAATCAGTCGACGGGATAAAAATATTCCTTTTCCGCGCCGCACTTGGGGCAGACCCAGTTATCGGGAAGATCGGCGAAAGCTGTTCCCGGCGGGACATTGTTCTCGTAATCACCTTCGGCGGGGTCATAGATATACCCGCAGGGGCATTCCATCTTCTGCATGTCGGTTTCTCCTTGTTAAAGCGGGTTGGTTGGTCTTGGTACACGTCATCCTGGTTCCAGCAGCATGCGAAAAGTCTGCTGTTCGCTTCGCAAAAGAAGCAAGAAGTAATGATCGGACAAATTATCGTTTTTTTTTGCTCAGGACAAGGAAAAGCTCTGTAAATGATAAAGATTCTCTTTCGCACAAACCTGGATCCCTGCGCGTTGGTCCGTGCGTCTGCTTTATTTTTTCGGACCGTTCGGTGAAAGGGCACTGTATCGGCCGGGTACAGCCAATGGAGATGTCGTGTGGACGGATGCCCCGAAGGGCGGCTGGTGAAGGGTAGTATCAAGGATTCCGCTGCAATTACAATATGATTACTTTACTGATAGATAAAAACCAGGGTCCAGCCGACACGGATTCAGGACAAGTTGTACCTGGCGAGTATGGCGACCCACGGGGATATTCTGGTTTTTTCAGGAACAGGGCCAGTGAAGCTAAGAAAAATCTTGACAGTATTCGGTCAAATGAAGTTAAATTATGAATTCTGTAGCAGATTATTTCGTTGAATATATTCACTTGAGGATAGAGAGGAGGAGTCGCATGTATGCAATAGTTCGAACCGGCGGCAAACAATATCAGGTTGAGGCCGGCGACACACTTCGCGTTGAAAAACTTCTGGGCGAAGTCGGCGACACGGTGGAGTTGGCGGATGTTCTCCTCGTGGTGGACGGCGAAAGCGTCACAATCGGTCAGCCTAAAGTCGATGGCGCCAAGGTGGTCGCCAAAATCGTCGAGCAGGGTCGACATAAGAAAATCATCGTTTTCAAGAAAAAACGACGTAAGGGATATCAGGTGAAAAAAGGGCATCGCCAGATGTACACTGCCTTGAACATCGAGACGATCTCAGCATAAACGGCTAACTGAATTACCGGAGAAAAAAGCATGGCACATAAAAAAGCAGGCGGCAGTTCGCGTAACGGTCGCGACAGCGCGGGACAAAGGCGCGGAGTGAAACGTTTCGGCGGCCAGGTGGTTCGAGCCGGCAATATTCTGGTGCGTCAACTGGGTACTGTTATTCATCCCGGCACCAATGTCGGATGCGGTCGGGATTACACCCTGTTTGCGAAAATTGACGGCACGGTTCAGTATGAATCGTTTGGACGCAACAAAAAACGAGTCTCCGTGTATCCCGCCGAATAGGCTTTACTCCTTCGGAGGCGCTGTCAGCTGGCACAGGTACAAACCCGGCATCAATAGATGCCGGGTTTTTTCATCTCTGACGCCTCATTTATTCACCTGCTCATGGGATTTATCGACGAAGCGAAATTTTATGTCAAAGCCGGAGACGGCGGTAAGGGCTGCGTCAGTTTCCGCCGGGAAAAATTCGTGCCCAAGGGTGGTCCGAATGGTGGTGATGGCGGTAAAGGAGGAGACGTTTACCTGGTTGCCGATCGCAATCTGCACTCATTGATCGATTTTCGCTTCCGGTCCCATTTCAAGGCCGAATCAGGCCAGGGCGGGCAGGGAAGTGACAAACATGGCCGCAGCGGGAAAGATTGCATCATTCGGGTGCCGCTTGGCTCCGTGATCAGAGATGCGGAAACCGGTACGGTTCTGGTTGACCTGGTCAATCCGGAGCAGAGCTATCGGATCGCAGCAGGCGGCAAGGGCGGCCTGGGAAATGCCCGCTTCGCCACCTCCACGAATCGTGCCCCGCGTAAAGCCACTCCCGGCCGCCCCGGAGAGGAACTCTGGCTGATCATCGAATTGAAATTGCTGGCTGATGTCGGTTTGATCGGCCTGCCTAACGCCGGTAAATCGACGCTGCTCTCCAAACTGTCAGCAGCCAACCCCAAGATTGCCTCCTATCCTTTCACTACTCTCGAACCGCAGTTGGGCGTCCTCCATTTTCCCTTTACTGATGCCTGTATTATCGCCGATATTCCCGGACTGATCGAGGGGGCCCATCAGGGGGTCGGCCTTGGCCATCAGTTTCTTCGTCACATTGAACGGACCTCCATCCTCCTTCATCTGATTGACGCCGCCAACCCCGGCGAGCAGCCGCTATTGGACTATCGGATTCTTGCCGACGAACTCGCCGCCTACAATGAGGAACTGCTGAACCGTACCCACCTCATCGTGCTGACCAAAATCGACCTGATCGATGACCGGCAACTGACCCAGGTCAAGGAGCTGTTTGCCACATCCGGCCTGAAGGTGCTGGCAATTTCGGCTGAAACCGGTACCGGCCTGCCGGAACTTCGTGATATGCTCGGCTCCCTGCTGGAGGCGCAGCGAAGGGAGGAACCCCATGACCTTCCAGGTTAGCAGAGAAGAGGGGCTCTATTACCGCCAGACCCTGTTCAACAATGCCAGAAGGGTCATCCTCAAGGTTGGCAGCGCTGTCCTCACCGACGAAAACGGACTGGTTCCCGAGATCATCGGCCACATTGCCCGACAGATTTCCTTTCTGCAGTCAACCGGCCGCGAGGTGATTCTGGTCAGCTCTGGAGCGGTTGCCGCCGGCCGACGCCGATTGGGAGTGATCAAAACACCGCATGAGGAATTGAAAGTCAAGCAGGCGCTGGCCGCCACCGGTCAGGGACTGCTCATGCAGGCCTATGAACAGGCCTTCGCCGATTTCCGCCAACCGGTCGCGCAGATTTTACTCACGCATGCGGATCTTTCCCATCGCGAACGGTATCTCAACGTGCGTAACACCATTCACGCCCTGTTCGATTTTGGCGTGGTCCCGATCATCAATGAAAACGACACGGTTTCAGTTGAAGAACTGCGCTTTTCCGATAATGATACTTTAGGTGCCCTTATCACCAACATGATCGGCGCGGATATGTATATTATCCTCACCGATGTGGATTGCCTCTATACCGGACATCCCCTGAAAGACGCCACAGCCCGGCCGGTGTACACGGTGGCCGCCATCAATGAGGAAATCGAGAGGATGGCCGGTCATTCCACCAGTCTGCTCGGCACTGGCGGTATGATGGCTAAGATCCAGGCAGCGAAAATGGTTGCGGCCTGCGGCGGATCTTCCTTCATCGGCCCCGGGCGGCATCCCCAGATCCTCCAGGCCTTGTTCAGCGGCGAGTTAATCGGCACCTTCTTCCTTCCAGGCAACGGCAGGGTCAACCGGCGTAAGCACTGGATCGCCTATGTTCTCAAGCCGCAGGGGTTTCTGGTGATAGATGATGGCGCCCGCCGCGCTTTGGTCGACCTGGGGAGAAGTCTGCTGCCCTCGGGTATCGTCGAGGTTCGGGGGGGCTTTGCCGTCGGTGCGCCAGTGCACTGCCTCGACCGGGACGGAACGGTGGTCGCTGCTGGTCTGAGCAATTACGCCGCTGCCGACATAGAACAGATCAAAGGAAAAAAAACCGGGGAAATAGCCGGGATTCTCGGCTGTAAGGACAGTGATGAGGTCATCCATCGTGATAACCTGGTGATCATGAACCGGAAAGAGCAACCGGGGTCGATCCTGATATGAGATTTTTTTGTTCCCTGAATGCGTGACGGCTGAACTGTTGTTTGGAATATATCTTGCTGTCATCAGATTAAAATTGCAGCAGAATCCTTGAAAATACCCTTCACCAGCCGCCCTACGGATCCAGGTGTTCTGAATAGGGGCGCAGGGGCGGATGGTACCGCGGGCAGAGAGGTACTCCTGCGAGGATTGTATTGCCCGTGCGCAACAGAGAGTCAGGGGAGAGAGAGCCGTTTTCTGAAGGGGCATGAGTTGAAGAGCCGCTCAACAGTCCGGGGGATTACGTCCGAAGAGCCGCATATTCTTCAGGATTAGCTTCGATCATTTTTTTAAAAACGTTCGCTCTTCAGCGGCGAAGGGCATCGCACAGTAGAGGAGAATTGAAGCAATGGAGCGAGAGCAGATAGAGGCTGCGGTTCTGGAGATGGTGCACAAGGCAAAGGCTGCGGCCAGAGTTATCGCAGCTATGCCGGCAGCCCTGAAAAATCAGATCCTGATCGATATCGGCGAAGACCTCAAGGCCAGGCAGCACTTCATCAGGGCCGAAAACGATCTCGACAGGGTTGCGGCTGAACAGAAAGGCCTTTCCACCGCTATGCTCAATCGGCTGGAAATAACCGAGCAGGGTATAACTGACATGGTGCAGGGGCTGCGGGAAGTAGCGGCCCTTGAGGATCCGGTGGGTGAAATCAGCGAAATGCGCCGCAGGCCCAGCGGCATCACCGTTGGTCGCATGCGGGTGCCGCTGGGAGTCATCCTGATGATTTATGAATCTCGTCCCAATGTCACCATCGACTCGGCGGCCCTGTGTCTCAAGGCCGGCAATGCTGTCATTCTCCGCGGCGGTTCCGAAGCCCTTCACTCCAATCTGGCCCTGGCCGGAATCATCCAGGAGGTCCTGACCAAGCACGGGGTTGATCCCGCGGTGGTCCAGGTCCTTGGGTTCACCGATCGTGAGGGAATAGATTTCCTGCTTCAGCAGGAGGAATATATCGATCTGGTTATTCCCCGGGGCGGCGAAGGCCTGATCCGGGCTGTGACCGAGAAATCCCGCATCCCGGTTTTGAAACACTACAAAGGGGTCTGTCACGCCTTTATCGACGAAGATGCTGATCTGGATATGGCGATGCGCATTGTCGTCAATGGCAAAGTGCAACGTCCCGGTGTCTGCAATGCCCTGGAAGGGCTGTTGGTCCATAAAAAAACTGCAGATTCTTTTCTCCCCGAAGCAACCCAGGCCTTGAAAAAAGAAGGTGTCCGTCTCCTGGGTTGCAGCCGTAGCTGTCAACTCAGCAACTTGATTGAGCCGGCGGCAGAGAGTGATTGGGGAACGGAATTCCTCGATCTGATACTGGTGGTCAAGGTGGTGGCCGATATGGATGAAGCCATGGCCTATATCGACCGGTACGGATCCCGCCACACCGAAACCATTGTCACCCGTTCCTACGAGCGCAGCCAGCGGTTTCTGCGCGAGGTCGATGCTTCCGCGGTCATGGTCAACGCCTCCACCCGCTTCAATGACGGTGGCCAGTTCGGCCTGGGCGCCGAGATCGGTATTTCCACCACCAAACTCCACGCCTACGGTCCGATGGGCCTCAAGGAGTTGACCACTCGAAAGTTCATCGTCTTCGGGGCTGGAGAAGTGCGTGGTTGACCCGTGACCGTCAGCGAAGGACAGTATCGCATCGGCCTGTTCGGAGGGACTTTCGATCCCGTGCATAAGGGGCACCTCCTCCTTGCCCGCCTTGTTCTGGATCGTTGCCGGCTCAATACGCTGCTTTTCATTCCGGCGCCGCAGCCGCCGCATAAACGGCAACCCCTTGTGTCCTTTGGCCATCGGGCCGCCATGCTTACAGCGGCCTTGGCCGATTGGCCGGAGCGGCATGGAATGGAGCTATCACTGATTGAAGCAAGCCTGCCGGCGCCTTCCTACACCATCAACACCGTGGAAGCCCTGCGTCAGCAATATGGTCCCCAGCGTTTTCTACTGGTCATCGGTGCCGATTCACTGCTGGATTTACCCCAGTGGCACCGTGCTCCGGAACTTCTCAATTTGATCAGCCTGATAGTTGTCCAGCGCGATGCCATCGAAAGGGAAGCCATAGAGAAAACACTCCGTACCCTGGACCCTCATTGTGCCTGGAATGAGGAATTGCAACTCTGGCAAGGGACGGGGGAATATGCTGTCGAATTTCTTGCCGATGTCGAGTTGCCGGTCTCGTCCTCAGCCATCAGAGAAGATCTGTTGCAGGGCAGATCGCCGGACATGCTGCCCGCAGCTGTTCTGGCTTATATCAAGCGGCACCATCTCTACGGCTGGTTGTCCCAAGCATGAAGTATTATGCCGATCTCCATATTCATTCCCATTTTTCCCGGGCGACGAGCAAATCCAGTCACCTGTTTGGACTGGCTGCCTGGGCTGCGGTCAAGGGTATCCAGGTGGTGGGGACCGGCGATTTTACCCACCCGGGATGGTTCGCCCACCTCCACGAGTGCCTTGAACCCGCCGAACCCGGTTTTTTCCGCCTGAAAAAAGACTCCGGACGTGATTATCAACAGTTTCTGCCGCCGGAAACAGGGCTCGCCGTTCCCCCTGAGTCCACCCGTTTTGTGCTCAGTGCCGAGGTAAGCTCCATTTACAAACGCGGCGGTCAGGTCCGCAAGGTCCACAACCTGCTTTATGCTCCGGATTTCGAATCGGTCCGCCGGATCAACAGGATTCTGGCGACCATCGGCAATATCGCCTCCGATGGCCGACCCATCCTGGGACTCGATTCCCGTGATCTGCTCGAGATTCTTCTTGAGCAGGCCCCGGAAGGTTTTCTGGTTCCGGCGCATGTCTGGACACCCTGGTTTTCCCTGTTCGGCTCCAAATCGGGGTTTGACCGAATTGAAGAGTGCTTTGCTGATCTCAGTGACCATGTTTTTGCCCTGGAAACCGGTCTTTCTTCAGATCCGGAAATGAACCGTTTCATTTCCAGTCTGGATCGTTTCACCTTGATGTCCAATTCTGATTGCCATTCGCCGGCCAAATTGGGCAGGGAAGCCAATGTGTTCACCACCGGCTTTGATTATTTTTCTCTCCGCCAGGCACTGCGGCATCCTGTCGGTGCTGATGGTCAACAGGCCTTTGCCGCCACCATCGAATTTTATCCGGAAGAGGGGAAATACCACGGCGACGGTCATCGCAAGTGTGGTGTCTATCTTGAGCCGGCTGAAACCCGCAGCCTGAACAGCCTCTGTCCGCGGTGCGGCAAACCTCTGACCATCGGGGTTCTCCACCGGGTGATGGAATTGGCGGATCGTCATCAGCCCCTTTATCCACCAGGCAGTCCTGATGTGCACAGTCTCATCCCTCTCCAGGAATTGATTGGCGAACTGCTTGACTGTGGTCCGGCCACGAAAAGGGCGACGCAAGGGTATTCACGCCTTATCAACACCTTCGGATCCGAAGTGCAACTGCTTCTCGACATCCCCATCGATGAGATCAAGGGTAAAGGATATCCACTGGTGGCTGAAGCCGTGGAACGGGTGCGCACCAACCGGGTCATCCGTCAACCCGGCTATGACGGTGAGTTCGGCGTGATCAAGGTGTTTTCCGAGGGCGAACGAGCCGAGCTCAGCGGTCAGAAGCATCTATTCGGGCCGACAGTTGGCAAGCGATCGCTGCAAAAGAGGACCAGGCGGGATATGGATCCTGTTTCGCCCGGGAAAAAGACATCCTCCGGTTCGGTGGCTGCAAAGGGATTGAATGATGAGCAGCTGCGGGCGGTGGAGAGCACTGCTGCCCGGATTGTTGTCCAGGCTGGACCCGGTACGGGTAAAACCCACACCCTGGTCAATCGGGCGCAGCGGACGGCTCTGCAGTCCTCCCTGCCCTGCACGGTCATCACCTTTACCAACAAGGCTGCAGCGGAGGCCCGAGAGCGTATCCAGGCTGTGCCTGCCGTCAGCGGAACAGAAATACTGGTGGCCACTTTTCACAGCTACTGCCTGCGGCAGCTGCGCCGAATACATCCTCAAGTACGGGTGGTTATGCCGGAGGAGCGGGCCATCATCCTGGAGGAACTGTTTCCGGATGAGACCGGTCCAGGCCTGCGCGAACTGGCTGAAGCGATATCCCGGACCCTCGGTCAGTCCGGCTGTACTGCCATCGATGGTCCAATACGCCGATATCATCAGGCGCTGGAAGAGCGGACCTTGATCGACATCGATGCAGTGGTGCCCCGCACGGTGGAACTTCTGCGGCAGGGGGGAGCGCCGGCAGCCGCCATTCGATCCGCCACCGGGCATCTCTTTATCGACGAATTGCAGGATGTCAATCAGGCCCAGTACGACCTGGTCGCCCTGCTTACGGCCACATCCACCGTCTTTGCCATCGGCGATCCTGATCAGGCCATTTACGGATTCCGCGGCGCGGATCCGCAGCGTTTTCAAGCCTTTGTCGACGAATTTGCCGCCGAGTATCACCAGCTGGTCGTCAACTACCGCAGTGGTGCCACCCTGATCAAAGCCGCTGAACACCTCATTGACCACAATCCCCACCCGTTGCCCAAATCGGCCATGCAGCCTCGCAATACGCATTCCGGTGCCTTGCATGTCCAATCCTGTGACCATCCTGAAGACGAAGCCGCCTTCGTTGCTGATCAGATTGAGCTGCAACTGGGAGGAACCTCGCATCGTGGTCTGTACCGGTTCGATCATACCGGAAGCGATGTTGTTTCATTCCGTGATATCGGCGTACTCTACAGAACGTCCCGGCAGGCAGAGGTCATCGGCAATGTGCTCACCAAGCGAGGGATCCCATTTCAGCTGGTCGATCTCGACGCGTATTATACCAAAGGCGAGTGCCGGTACCTCTACTGCTGGATGCTGCTGTTGGCCGGCCAGGCCACGGTCGATGACCTTCTCTTCCTTTTCGGATGGGAAAGGGGTGTTGGCAGGCAGACATTGCGGCGTATACGGAGGACTCTGCTTGCTTCCCGGTCTGCCGAAACCCTTGATGGTGCCGATCTGGCGAGGATTCTCGAGGAGAAAAGCTCTGCCCACGTTCTGCAGAGATTCAGCGCACTCCATGCGGAGATGAGGGTCATTCAGATTGACGGTCAGAGTGTGGAAACACTCCTGGTCCCACTGATCAGATACTATGGGTTGAATGCACAGCAGATCGAAATACAGCGTTTCGTGCAGATGGCACTGACTTTTGGCTCCTCGGTGGCCTCTTTTGCCACCCATCTCCGGGGATTCAGTGATGGCGTAGTGTATGATCAACGGGCCGAAGCGGTGACCCTGTCCACGCTTCATGCCGCCAAGGGACTGGAGTTTCCGGTGGTCTTCATTGTCGGTCTCGAAGAGGGTCTCCTGCCGCTGGCGCTGTGGTCCTCTGGAGATGATGACCCGGTGCGCAAGGCCGCCCATCTGGAAGAAGAGCGCCGGTTGCTGTATGTCGGCATGACCCGTGCCATTGCCACCCTCTACCTGACCTGGTGCCGGATGCGCACTGATCGGCAGGTCAATGGAAGCGAGGGTCTGTCTTCACGTTTTCTGGATGAACTGCCCCAATCCTTTTTCTCCCCCTCTCCCACCTTCCAGGCGATGAACCCCAAGGGGAGGCCTTTCCGTCGACAACTTTCTCTTTTTTCCTGACATGAAATCCAATAGCCAACTTCAGACCAGGATCAACGAACTGGAAGCCGAAGTGCGACGACTCAGCCGGGAAAACAGTACGCTGCGCCGTAATGCCAGGCAGGCCGACTCCGCCAATCGAGCCAAGTCCGAATTTCTCGCCATGATCAGCCATGAAATTCGTACACCGATGAATGGAGTTATCGGTATTACCGAACTGCTCCTGGATACCGAGCTGCAACCGCGGCAGAAACATTTTGCCCAGTTGATTCGCACTTCCGCGGTCAGCCTGCTGACACTGATCAATAATCTGCTTGATTTCAGCAAGATCGAAGCCGATAAAATGGCCTTGGACATCGAACCGTTTGACCTGCGGGACCTGATCGGGCAGTTGATATCCCTCCACATGGTGACTGGCAGGCGCAAAGATCTGCAGGTTGTCGCAGAAGTCGATCCAAACCTGGCTCAGTGGTATCTGGGCGACGCGTACCGATTACGCCAGATTCTGGTCAACCTGCTGGGGAATGCGGTTAAATTTACCGAACAGGGCACAGTGCTCTTGCGGATTACCCGAGAACAGAGGGATGCAACGGGTGATTTGCTCAGGTTCGAGGTGCATGATTCCGGGGTTGGCATAGCTGAGGAAGACATCAGTAAGCTTTTTCAGCCTTTTTCTCAGGTCGACAGTTCCTCGACCCGTCGCTACGGCGGCAGCGGCCTGGGGCTGTCGATCTCTGCCAAACTGGTTGAATTGATGGGCGGGGAAATCGGTGTCCATTCTGAGTTGAACAAAGGGGCGACCTTCTGGTTCATTCTGCACCTGCAACAGCTTCGGCCGGAAGTACATTCCGGCACCGCTCCCATGTCCCGGACACCGGAACCTCCGCGGGTCGCGGATTTTGAAGAGATCGCCCGTTCAGATATCACCAACGAGCCGCAGGCAAATGCACGCAAGGTGCTGATTGTCGATGATGAAAAAACCAATCGCATTGTCATGGCGGAAACCTTCCGCAAAGCCAAGGTCACCATTGCCCTGGCCCGCAACGGTCTGGAGGCCGTTGAAGCCTGCCGCAAGGACGATTTTGATCTTATTTTCATGGATTGTCGGATGCCGGTAACCGACGGTTTTATCGCTACCAGAACCATTCTCGCAGAAGCTGCCGCTGCGTCACGAAACCTGCCGGTTATTATCGCCCTCACAGCCGATTCCACCGCCGGTGCCAGGAAACGCTGCCTTGATGCTGGTATGGTCGATTATCTGGTCAAACCCCTTGACTTCAGAAAATTACACGAGGTTTTGAATCATTGGATGCCGGAACTCGAGGTTTTTCTCATCCCCGGCGCTCCTTACTCTGTAGCAACCAGCAGCGAGGGCGAAGAAAGACCGGTGCATGCAGTCATCAACACGGCGGTGCTCTCCAGGTTGCGTGAACATGTCGGCAACATTTCTCCGGTGGCAGGTGTCTTTCTCCGTTCCCTGGAGCGGCGTCTGGCTGAGTTTGAACAGGCCATCAGTCAAAAGGATCCGCAGGCGATCAACAAGGTGGCTCACACCATGAAAGGCAGCAGCAGTCAGTTCGGCGCGGAAGAACTGGCTCATTTGTGCCTGTTGGCCGAAAACATGGGGAAAAGCGGCAACATCCAGCAGATTGAACGTATTCATGCGCAGATTGTCCGGGCGGTGGAAGAGGTGAAACGTTTTTTCAGCGAACAACTTGATTAATCTGCAGATTTTCATACAATGAGAGTTGAGATGACACGGATGGGCACGGTTGATGGTCGTTGATGGTTCAACACTCGCAGGGTACCGGGCCGGAGCCAACAGGGTATCCACTCCTGTTCACGGTCATTGTTGACTTGACGTGGTATCGCTCACTCGGCATACGACGTTCGGGTATGGCGAAGCAACGGTTTCTCTTTTATCCCTTCTTGCTGGGTTCCTGCTATGAAAGTTTCCCTGTTTTCCGGCACGATGCCGGCCGCCATCCTTATTGTCGATGACGATGAGGTCATGCGCATGCTCCTCCGTCAGTTCCTGGAAGGTGAGGAGTATGACGTGGCGGAGGCGGACAACGGCCATTCAGCGCTGGAAAAGCTGGGAGAGCGCTCCTTTGACCTGGTTATCCTCGATATCGCCATGCCGGGCATTGATGGCCCGGGCGTTTGTGCGCATATCCGATCCTCCATCGACGATCCTCCGCCGGTTCTGATGATCACGGCCTTGGACGACGAAAAGAGCATCGAACGATCCTACAGCGCAGGTGCCGTGGATTATATCCGCAAGCCATTGCGTTGGCCGGTTCTCAAAAACCGGATCCGCTATATTCTCGGCTCACACCGCGCCAAGCAGGAGCTTGAACTGCTGACCAGGAATTACGAGATGATTCTTGATGCCGCCGCCAATGGAATCTGCGGGGTTGACGGTGCCGGGGCTATCAGCTACATCAATCCAGCAGCTCTGGACATGATGGGGTTTCGCAGCGAGGAAGTGCAGGGGAAGCATTACCGGCAGATATTCTGCCTAGCGATTCCCGGTGGCGAAGATTTCACCGAGGACTGCTGTCCATATTTTCACCAGCCGGAACTCAATACGACCACAACCTGGGATGAGGCCAGGATGCGGCGCAAGGATGGGACCGCCTTCCTGGTGGATTTTCGTTCGACTCCCATCCGCCAGGGCCAGCGGCTGGTTGGCGGAGTTCTTGTTTTTGCCGATGTCACCGAAAGGCAGGAAGCAGCGGAGCTCATCCGCTACATGGCCAATCATGATTCGCTCACCAATCTACCCAACCGGAATTATTTCCGTCGTCGCCTTCCCCAGGCCATTTCATTGGCGAAACGCTACAGCCGTATCCTCTGCCTGCTGTTCATTGATCTGGATCGTTTCAAACCCATCAATGATCAGTTCGGGCACGGAGTTGGTGACATTGTTCTTGTTCAGGTGGCCGATCGGTTGCGGCATACCTTGAGAACCTCGGATTCGGTCTGCAGGCTGGGCGGGGATGAATTCGTTATTCTTCTTGAGAGCACAGAGACGGTGGAAGGAGCCACCCTGGTGGCGCAGAAGGCCATCGAATTGCTCAATGAACCAATCGAGGCCAACAATCATATCTGTTTCATTGGTGCGAGCATCGGCATTTCAGTTTTCCCCAAAGATTGTACCGATGCTGAAACCATGCTGCGCAATGCAGACATCGCTATGTATGAAGCGAAAAAAAAGGGGCGAAATTGTTGGCAGATTTATAACGGTTGACCGCGATGCCGTACCCCTGAATACGGCAAAAGAGACCAAAAACAAGAATCCGGCCGTGAACCATACAAGGGTTATGTATCCTGGGCAATAGTGCGGATGATGTCGGATTTACCGATGACTCCCACCAGCTTGCCATCTTCCATCACCGGCAGGGTATGGATTTTCTTTTCAGCCATCAGGGTGGCAAGGTCCTCCAGGCTGGTGTCCGGCCCGACGCTGATCAAGTCCCGAGAACAGATATCCCCGACCTTGCCTCCGGCGATCTTCTTCAATTCCTTTTCGGTTTTTCCCGGGCGTTCAAGAAAGATAAACGAATCAAGAATAGCCACCGCGGTCGGCAGGTGAATCTTTTTGTTCTGAAAGATCAGGTCGCTTTCCGTAACAACGCCGATGGCCCTTCCATCGGCATTGACCACCGGTGCGCCACTGATATTATGAGTTATAAGCAGTGTTGCCAGTTCCCGCACGGTGGCGTCCTCGCTGACCGTGATCACCTCACGGCTCATGATGTCCTGGGCTTTCAGCATACTATCTCCTATTGTGATTGAAGGGTGCAGGTTCGCATGACCCGCGGAAGGATTTGCGCCACTTCGGAGGCTGTGTATCCGCAGGGGCGGGAACGCGCAATACAGTCGGCGGCCAGGCCGTGGAGACAGACTCCAAGGCAAGCCGCATCCCAGGGGGAATATCCCTGTACCAGCAATCCGCCGATGATTCCTGTAAGGACATCACCCATGCCTCCGGTGGCCATACCCGGGTTGCCGGTGGAATTAATCGCCCAGGTCCCCTCGGCATCGGCAACCACTGTTCCGGCTCCCTTCAGAACCGTAATCATGTGCGGTCGCTCTTCTTTCTCGGAGGAACACAGCCACTGGGCGGACTTGAGACGGTCTTCCTGGACCGTGGAGATGGATTCACCGAGCAGTCGTGCCATCTCGCCGGGGTGGGGCGTAAAAATTCTCGGACCGGCGGTCTGAGGAATTACCTCCGGATGAGCTGCGAGAACAGTGAGCGCATCGGCGTCCATCACCAGCGGTGCGCTTATTGTGGTGTAGATGTGCAGGATCAGTTCTGCCGTTTTGTCCGCCGTACCCATCCCCGGGCCGAGAACCAGCGCCTGTTTTTCGTCAGCCAGGGCTGTTATCTGGTTGCAATCCTCCATGGAAAGGTAGGTTCCCGCGGTGGGCAGGGCTACGGACATTGCTTCGGGCAGCACTGTTTCAAAGATGGGATTGAGTTCCCGAGGCACGGCAAAAGTCACCAGACCAGCGCCGCTGTGGAGAGCACCACGCCCGCACAGCAGGGCTGCGCCGGTTTTCCCTTCGGACCCGGCGAGGATAAGAAGATGACCAGTGCTGCCTTTGTGCGCGGTGGCCAGTCGTCGGTGCAAGGTATGGCCAACGGTCGACTTGTCCAGCGCCATTCCCTTGAGGCCGGCATTGAGGAGGATCTTGGAGGGAATGCCGATGTCAACCAGTTCAAGCTGACCAACGGTGGCGCCGCCGTGATGATAATGGCCGGGTTTGGGCAGACCATAGGTGACGGTCAGGTCGGCATGAACAGCGCCACCGAGAAGAGCACCGGTATCACTGTGGAGGCCTGTGGGGATATCAACGCTCACCACCGGGATTTTGTGACGTTCCCGAAGAACGTTGATACAGTTGATGACGTCGAGAAAATGCCCGCTGATGTTCCGTTCCAGACCGATACCGAATATGGCATCAACCAGAGAGTGGATGGGATGCATCCGGTTGAGCGTCAGCACCGTGTCGATCAGGCTCAGCATCTTTTCAGAAGTATCGAGTATCTGAAAAGGAAGACGGATTTGTTTGAGAATGGAGGAGTTGTGAGCGGCGTCTCCCTGCAGATGTTCGGGATCAACAAGGAAAAAGACAAAAGGGTAGGCTCCTCGGGCATGGACGGTGCGGGCGATGACCAGGCCGTCTCCGCCATTATTGCCGGGACCGGCAAAAATGCACACCGTTTTTCCGGTCAACGGGCCAAAGGAGCGTTCCATCCAGTCAACCGTGCCCCGGCCGGCGTTTTCCATCAGAACCATGCCGGGAATACCTATCTCTTCGATGGTGCGGCGATCGAGTTCGCGCATCTGCGCGGCACTGGCTAGTTGCATACGCACTCCTGTTAGTATTCTGTGCGTGGAGGACAGTGTCCTGAATCCGTGACGGCCGGACGCTTGTATTGGATATATCTCGCTGTCATCAGAGTACACCTGCAATGGAATTCTTGACAATACCCTTCACCAGCCGCAAACGGATCGAGGAGTGTGAAAGAACGCATAGGGTTCCGCATCCGGTGGCAGGGTGCGCATAAATGTCATCTAACCAATTATACCTGAATTGGCTGCAGGCCACTACAAGAGAGTGGCCGGGCGAAAAAAGAAGCGTGCGTGCATCAGTGCACCCGGAAAAAGTTTCTTCAAAACGCCCTCATTCACCGGGAGCAGACCCGGAGTTGGATAGCCTCTTTCTGAATCCGTATCGGCCGGCCGCTTATTTGGGTATATCTTGCTGTAATAACATTGTAATCGCAACAAAATCCTTGAGCATGCCTTGCACCGACCGCTCAAGGATCCAGGGAGGTGAGTTGATGCTGATCGGTAGTGATTACTGGTTCTGCTGCTCCAGGATCCCTTTACAGAACTCACATGGTTTAAACCCAGCCTCTTGAGCGATGGAGGCATCCTTGAACTGCAGGCTGCAGCGGGGGCTGTGATACTGAGCACATTCAGGCAGATGGAAGATACCGGTCAAGCCGTCGGCACGGATGCCGGGTCGAGCCGCAGCCCCGTCCTGGTCGCCGGTCGTCGGAATGGGTTTGCGTTGGATCCTGCGGCTTATTTTTCTCCTCCATTGACTGCGAACGTATTTGATCAGAGGGAGGATAAAGCGGTCAGAAAATATCTCCAGAGTAACCTGCACCCGCTCGGGAACCACCTGTTTTTCCTGGTTTGTTCGATGGAAGACCAACACCGTCAGGATCAGCAGAAGCATATTGGGCAGCCACATGCTGAAGACAAAAGGCAGGACCCCATCCTCCGCCATGACCCTGGTGACGGTGAAGGTGATATAATACAGGAGAAAGCAGGCCAGGCCCAGGGGCAGACCAATGGCTCGTTTACCTGGCGCCGCCTGCAGGCCAAGCGGCATGCCGAGCATACTGAGCAGAAAACAGCCCACCGGCAGGGCAAGGCGGTGGTGGTAGGTGGAGCGAAAAATCCGGCCTTGCTTCGAGTCTGGTCCGTACAGGGCGGCGGCGGCCAGGAGTTGTTCCTGGGTCATGGCCCCTCGGTCGATCACCGTGACATCTTCGCCACCGATCCGGGTCGGCGGCTGCAGGGGAATCTGCAGTTGATAGCGTTGAAAACGGATGACCTGATTGTCCTGGTTTTCGGCACTATGGAGGGTGCCATCTTCGAGAATAACAGTGACCATCATTTTTTCCATCTCCGCTTCCAGATGACCGGATTTGGCCACAGTGATCAACGGCTGCAACCGGCCGCGCATGTCCGAGACATATACGCCGTGCCAGTTGTCCTGGTCGTCGATATTGTCGACATAGACGACAAGTTCCCCCAATGCTTCGGTAAACTCCCTTTCCTTCAACCCCTTGTCGATTTTCTCCTTAGCCAGTTGAAACATCAGCTGTTTGACTGCCACCGCTCCGGCGGGAATGAGCTGGATTGAAAAAAAGCCGGTGAGCGTGGCAATGGCCGCGGCAATGACCACCACCGGTGGCAGCATTTGCCGCAGACTTATGCCGCAGGCCTTGAAGGCCAGGATCTCGCGATCATTGGTCATCCGGGTGAAACAGATGATTACCCCGGCCATACTGGCCATGGGGATGACATAGAACAGCATGTGAGGGAAAATATAAGAGAACAGGCGGATGAAATCCGCCAGCCCGATATGGAGTTGCAGGACCACCTCAAGAAGTGGAATGAGGCGGATGAGAAAAAAGACGCAGTAGAGGATGATAAAGCTGGCGAAAAAAGGAGCCAGCAGTTCAGTGGCAATATAGCTGTACAGCAGGAGCGGCGGGCGCACCCGATCTGTTATCGACCAACCATTAGAGTTCATTGAGAATATTCTGGATGTTGATGTCGATCCAGTTTTGATCCCACCACTCCAGCGGGGATACGAAAATTCCGTGAACCAGCATGGAAAAATGGAGATGGTCACCGCCGGCCATGCCGGAAACGCCGGTGCGGCCGATGGGCTCGTCCTTTTCAACCAGCGATCCCAGGGTGGTTTCATAACTGCTCAGGTGAGAGTAGAGACTGAAGACTCCCTGGCCGTGATCAAGAATGACGGTGTTGCCATAAATCCCCAGATAGTCGGTAAAGACGACTTTGCCCCGGTTGGCCGCCCGAATAGAGGCATGTTGCGTTGAGGCGATATCAACACCCAGGTGGGTCTGAACATCGACCACCTCGCCATTGTACACATAGGTCCTTTGATCAGGGAACCCGCCTCGTTTGGCACCGGGCATGCGTAGGAAACGGTCGGACCAGAGTCGGTTCGGTTCACTGGTTTGGCAGATTTGAGCGATGAAGTTGTCATTTTCCACCCGAACCTGGTTATTGAGGAACAGAAACTGTTCAAGCAATGTGCCGCTCATCTCAGGATAATGTTCGTGGAATTCAGGAAGTTTCCGTTGCAGAAACTGATCGCTTATGGTGAGGGTATCCCGTTTTTCGGCAACTGTGCGGAAATTGGTGGCAAAAGGGGCTGTTCCTTCATTGCCCGCGGCATCCGTGGCAAAAACAACGGTGCTCCTCGGCGCCTCGGCATCCCAGGGCAGGGCGAAATAGGCAATGTATTGGTCCTTACCGGGTAAAGGTGCACCGGGGAAAACGGTGGAATCGATCATGACGCCATGGCGTGCCGGCGGTTCGGATACCGTGTATATGGCGATACCGGAGCCGCCGGGGCGGATATACCGCTGCGCATGATGAATGGAGACCCGTGGCGGGGTGGTGTCAATGATAACAGCTATTCGCTTCTTGGTGTGATTGCCGCGCATCAGGTTGTTGAGAGAAAAATCCCGCACGGAAAACAGCAGTTCCGCTTCTCCTTCAGCAAATCCTGCCGCTCTGGCGTCAATGGCCACTTTCTCGCTGACGGTATTCGGACCGGCGGTGGTCAACCAGGCCTGACGGGGGAAGGTCTTTTTCAGCAGTTCCGCAGTGGTATCGTTCTGGCTCAGGGTAATGGTGATGGACCGGACGCCGCTTTTGCGATCCGTGACCTGCAGGGGCAGTTCGACTGTACCGCCAAGATAGTGGAGGTCTTTTTCCAGGACCAGTTCCGGTGCTTCACGTTCAAAAAGAACATAGGCGGCCATTGCAGCAGTCGCCACCGTTGCTGCCACCAGAGTGACAAAAAAATATTTCAGGAACTTACTGCTTCGTCTGGGGGCATTGCGCAATCGGTTTCGTCGTGCCATGAATAACTCCGTTGGTGATTGGTTGGTGATTGATCTCCATGTTTGATGACAATGATTTAAAAAGGTTGGCCGGACTATTGGTTCCAGATGACATCGTATCTTTTGATATGCATGTCGGCAATAGGGACGACGGTGATGCGTTTATTGGTCCTGCGCTCGAGTTGCTCGATGGTATTTGTTTCTTCATTGAGGAGCATGTCCGCGATGTGTGGGTGGACTTTGATGGTGACGCGCGAACCGCCGATTTTGCCGGCATCCCTGCTGATCTTACGAAAAATTTCGTGACAGATGGTGCGGCGCGACTTGATGAAGCCGTCACCGCCGCAGTAGAGGCAGGGTTCGCACATCGTCTGGGTGAGGCTCTCCGACAGGCGTTTGCGGGTCATCTGCACCAGGCCGAATTCGGAGAGTTTGAGGATATTCACTTTGCTCTTGTCATCACGCAGGGCTTCCTGAAACGCGGTGTAGAGCTCCTCCCGTTGCTGTTCGTCCTCCATGTCTATGAAATCGATAATGATGATGCCGCCGAGGTTACGCAGACGAAGCTGCCGGGCGATTTCCCCGACCGCCTCCATATTGGTCTTGAAAATGGTTTCCGCCAGATCCGAAGCACCGACATAGCGGCCGGTGTTGACGTCGATAACGGTCAGGGCCTCGGTGGGCTCGATGACAATATAGCCGCCGGAGCGCAACCAGACTTTTTTGTCCAGAGCGCTGTTGATATCCGCTTCGATCCGGTATTTTTCGAACAAAGGCAGATCGCCGTCATAATAGCTGATCTTTTCCTTGATATGGGGTGCGAAAGTGTGAGCATAGGTCAGCAGCTGCTCATAGACCTCGCGATTGTCGATCACCAGTGATTGCGTATTCTCAGTGAAAAAGTCACGGACCGCTCGCAGGATCATGTCAAGATCCTTATAGATCAAACCGGGAACCGAAACCTTGCCTGCTTTGCTGAGTATGTCGTCCCAGAGCAGGAGTAGGTATTCCATGTCGGCTTCCAGTTCATCATTGCCGATGTTTTCGGCAACGGTGCGCATGATGAAACCGGTGCCTGGCGGACGAAGTGCTTCGATTTTATCCCGCAGCATCTGTCGGGTGGTTTCATCTTCGATCTTGCGGGAGATGCCGATATGATCGGTGAGCGGCATGAATACCAGATTGCGACAGGGCAGGGTGATGTTGCCGGTCAGGCGGGCGCCTTTGGAACCGATGGGTTCCTTGGCAATCTGCACCAGGATTTCCTGGCCTTCGCGAAGAATAGTATCGATGGAGGGAGAGGTGAGGAGACTGTGCGGGCAGCTTTTTTTCAGCCGGTGACCGGAAGTCAGCCGCTGATAATTGTCGGAAAAAATATACAGGGCTTCGTCGATATAGAGAAACCCGGTTCGCTCCAGCCCGATGTCGACAAAAGCGGCATCAATGCCCGGCAGAACCCGAGCTACCCTGCCCAGATAAATGTTTCCAATGGATCCTTTTTCCGAGAGCCGTTCCATGTGAAGTTCGAGCAGGTTGCCGTTTTCCACCAGGGCGATCCGGTTCTCATAGGAGGTTGCATTAATGAGGATGTCTGTGTACATAGAAATGTCTGGCCGGTCCGTGCTAGCTGCTCCCGGCAGACGGCGCAAGCCTGTCCGGCGCATAATGTTTCATGGAATGAGCAGGTAACTATACTATACCACCGGCAAACCGCCATAATAAATTCCTGAATCCGTGGTGGCTGGGTGCTTGTATTGGATATATCTTGTTGTAATTATCTTTTAATTGCCGAGGAATCCTTGCCAACAACTTTCACCAGCCGCCCTTCGGGATATCCGTCCGCACGCCATCTTGATAGCCCGTAACCGTCCGATAAAGTGTACTTTCATCGAACGGTCACAGACAGTAAAGCTGACGTACGGACGAACACTCACGGATCCAGGAAATTGGTTGCCCCGATCATGGAGTGTATCCCCGAGCAGGAGTTGATGCAGGTACTTTTTTTTGATTTCCGTTATAATCCCGACCTACAACAGGGTGGTACTTCTCGAGCGGGCCATCCGGTCCGTGCTTGCTCAACGCCACCCCTGCTGCGAGCTGATTATCGTTGACGACGGTTCCAACGATACTACAGCCGAAATGGTTGCCCGTCTTTCTGTCGGGGCCACGGTACCAATCCGATATCTAACCCAGGAGAACCGGGGGGCAGCCGCGGCCCGCAACCTTGGCATCCAGACCGCAACGGGATCACTGCTGGCTTTTCTCGATTCCGATGACTGGTGGCTGCCCGACAAGCTGGGCCTGCAACAGGCCGCCATGGCTGCCGCTCCTCGATACACGATCTCACACACCCGGGAGATCTGGTACCGCCGGGGGCAACGGGTGAATCAGAAAAAGAAACACGACCCACCCCATGGCGATATTTTCGCTGCCAGCCTGCGTATGTGTGTTGTCGGCATGTCCACGGTCATGGTCCGGCGCGATCTTTTCGATCGGTATGGTCTGTTTGACGAGCAGCTGCCCTGTTGTGAAGATTATGATCTCTGGCTGCGGGTCGGCCGTCGGGAGATGTTTTTGCTGGTAAGCCATGCACTCACTGCCAAAAGTGGTGGGCGGCCGGATCAGCTTTCTGCAATACATCGCCTGGGCATGGATGTCCATCGAATCCATTCTTTAAGAAAAATACTGGCAAGCGGTGTACTCGACCCCGAACAGCGTCGGCTGGTCCAGAACGAACTGGTACGTAAATGCATGATATATGGCCAGGGGTGCTGTAAACACGGTCGACCTGATGAAGGAGCGTCTTATCTGGCTTTAGCAGCTCAAAATCACCCTCAACCGGAATAATCGACTTGAAACAGGTTCCATCCTACGGCGATCCGGTCCGCTATCTCACTCGGCTCCATGTGGCGGAGGACTGCCTTGATCTGGACTATACCCGCGAGATCATCTCCCGTGCCAACCTGCCGGTGACGGTTGTCGGTGAACGGGGCACACCGACCCTTGCCGGTGCATATCCCGGCAATCTCGGGGTTGGCAAGCGTCATCTTTTTCTCTGTCGTAACCGGGGGGCCTTTTTCAAACCCTGTCCAGCCACCCGGGTGTATCGCTGCTGCGAGTATCAGGTACTCAATATCGGCATGAACTGCCCCATGGATTGTGTGTACTGTATCCTCCAGGCCTATCTCAACAATCCCTGGCTCAGCTTTTTCGTCAATATCCAAGACCTGTTCGCCGAACTCGATCAGGCTCTGGATAGGGAACCGGACCGTTTTTTTCGCATAGGTACAGGAGAGTTCACCGACAGTCTGGCTTTGGACAGTTTGACCCACCTCAGTCCCCGCCTGGTCAGATACATGGCCGGTCGAGGCAATGCGATCCTTGAACTTAAATCAAAAAGTGTCAGTATTGACAATCTCCAGGGGCTCGATCACCAGGGGCGGACTCTGATTGCCTGGTCGTTGAACACTCCGGAGATTATGGCCGGGGAAGAGATACGGACCGCCACCCTGGAGGAACGCCTGCAGGCGGCGGTACGCTGTGCTGAATGGGGATACAGGCTGGCTTTTCATTTTGATCCGATTATCCTTCATCCGGGCTGGCAGGAGGGCTACCGCTCGACGATCCGCCGGCTGTTCGCCACGGTGCCGGCTGAGGCTATTGCCTGGATCAGTCTGGGGGCGCTCCGCTACCTGCCGGCACTTAAATCCATAGCAACTGAACGTTTTCCCGCCACGAGAATGTTCTACCAGGAATTCATCGACGGACTGGATGGCAAACGCCGGTATTTCCGTACCGAGCGGGTGGCTATGTATCAATATATTGTCAAAGAGTTACGGCTATTTGCCGACCCCCGTACCTGTATTTATTTCTGTATGGAAAACGATACAATCTGGGAACAGGTTTTTGGGTTCTCTCCGGAGGAGCAGGGCGGGTTGCCGACCATGCTCGACCGTGCGGTCCAAACTATGACATGAGTGCGAACCGGTTGATATTTTTTTCAAAGCTCCTACCTCTTGTTGCTTCCACCGTCAACTGCCTCATGCTGTCTTTTATGGAAAAGTAACAATCGGCGCGCAGAGGCTTGCTTTTTTTCTCTTAATAGTTATCTTTCTCAAATAGTTTGTTTCGGTGACCCGCGGGGCAAACAGTCAGGTTGGTAGTGTCATTCGGAACAAAATGAATACTAAACAGAGGTATCACGTGAGTTGCATGGGCATGCAGCCGCTATGAAAGGAGAGCCAAATGGGTGTGTTATCGATGGTCGCAAAGGGGAGGCAGATCGCCTGTCATGATGATTGGCCACTTTTTTACATGAATGACTTTTCCCGTATGGGGCTGGTGGTTAACGGTTTACCGGAAATGGCTCGGGCCCTTGAGATCAACGGTTATCAGTTCAGGCAGGACGACCAGGGCCTGGCCGTGGAAATATCCAGCCAGGAACAACTTGTCAAAATTATTACTATGTTGCAGGAACACCAAATTGAGTACGAAATGACTGATCTTGTACGTTGCGTCTATCAAGGATGATAACCCCCTGTGGTCTGCCCGGTGGGCAGGCGAGAATTTTATGAAGCAGACTGCGTGGATTGTTGTGCCTCAAGGACTTGATCGCGATCTGTCGACAACAGGCCGGGAGTGGTTTCAAGGAACTCTTTCAGAGCTGTCAGGTCCGTAGTTGACAGGTTAAGTCGCACAGCTTCTTCAGTTTTGAGAATATCGATGGCTGGATCGTTGATCAATCCGATACCCAGCCAGTGACAAAAAGTATTGGCCATCTTCACCAGGACCAGAATATAGTTGTTTCGATCATAATCCAGCAGGTGGTGATCCCTGGCTACAGCTGCAAACAACGGTGGCATCTTGATCCGCTGCAAGAGGAGATATCCCTGTTCCGCGTGGAGTTTATCTAAGGCGTTGAACAGAAGGTCATTGTTGAGGCTGATGGCTTTTCCTTTCTGCTTTATTTCATCAATCACTTTCAGTATCAAAAGTTTGCCGACATCGTGAAACAGAGCGGCAAAAAAAGCTTCATCCCGCATGATCCCAAAGTCAAGGCGCCTGGAAAGGAAAGCCGCGGCAAAGGCACACCCCACGGAATGTTGCCATAATTTTTTCATAATGGCATCTATCTGGCTGTCATGCGCCCTGGCTTTCTTTTTGTGAATATCAGCGGAAACAATCCTGGCAACTTCCAGCATGCCGATTCTGATAATGGCGGCTTTTACCGTTTTGGTTGGAACAAGGCCTTGGTATTGAACAGAATTGGCAATCCTTATCAGGTGGCTGGAGAGTGCCTGGTCGGCGATGATCAGTCTTTCAATAACCCGGAGGTTGGGCTCTTTTTTGACCAATTCAAGTTGAATTTTTAAAGAGACCGCATCAAAAATCGGCAAGGTAAGACGCTCTGATTCGATGTGTTTTTTGAGCAAAGCAACAAAAGTGTGTTTATTTGCCATGCTGAGCTGGTCTGGATAGAGTGAACTAAGTACAGGCCTGTTGATCACAAAAAGGCCCGTTCAAATGGCGCCGGACAGGTGATCTTCCGATGTCACCAAGACCGTTATTATCAAGGATTTTGCAGCAATTATAATGTGATTACAGTACGATGTATCCCGAAAAAGTGTCACGGCCGTCACGGATTCAGGCGGTGGTAAAATCTCACCGAATGTCGGTGAAATGCGGTCAGGCCTGGAAACTGGAACTGTTCCCATGGCAATATGCATACAATTTCAGGAACAATGTCGACTTCGGAAACCTCACACAGTAGGTTCCATTTATGTTGTATCTGATTATCGGTTGAGGTGTAAAGATATTCTTTTCACCGGATACACGCGCGCTGACCTTTCCATGGGTGCGAGTAAAAGACCGCCTGTCCTGAAAGTTTGTTACCATTCCCATGACGATGAGGAGAAGCAAACCATGAATCACCTTTTTCAACCCCTGCAACTGGGTCCCTTGACTCTCCCCAATCGTATCTTCATGGCACCGCTGACTCGATGCCGTACGGAAGTCGATCATATACCCACCGCACTCATGGCCGAGTATTATGCCCAGCGAGCCGAGGGGGGATTACTCATTGCCGAGGCAACCATGGCCATGGCCGGCAATTCGGCCTTCTGGAGAGAACCCGGTATCTATTCACAGGCCCAGGTCGAAGGGTGGCGATTGACCACCGAGGCGGTTCATAGAGCCGGTGGCCATATTTTTCTGCAGATCTGGCACGGCGGCCGGGCCTGTCATCCCTTGTTCAACAACGGTGCAGTGCCGGTGTCAGCCAGCCCCCTGGCCATTACCGGCGAGGAGGTGCTGACACCGGAAGGCAAACAACCGTATGTGGTCCCCCGGGAATTGAACGACAATGAAATACCCGCTGTTGTCGCCGGGTTCAGGAAGGCAGCGGAAAACGCCAAGGCCGCGGGTTTTGACGGCATCGAGGTGCATAGCGCCAATGGGTATCTCCTTGACCAGTTTCTCCGCGACGGCTGCAACAAGCGAACCGGCCCCTATGGCGGTCCGATTGCCAAGCGTGCCCGACTGCTTTTGGAAGTCCTTGAGGCGGTCAACGGAGTCTGGGGCAGCGATCGGGTTGGCCTGCGGCTTTCACCCCTCAACAGCTACAACGACATGGAAGACAGTGATCCGATCAGCCTGGCCGCCTGGCTGGCTGATCGTCTCAATGCATGCAATCTGGCTTACCTGCATATGATGCGAGGTGATTTTTTCGGCCGGCAGCAGGGGGACGTGCTGACCCCGGTGCGGGAACGCTTTCATGGGGTACTCATCGGCAACATGGGGTATTCTCCCGAGGAGGCGGAAGCCGCCATTGCCGCCGGCACGGTGGATGCCGTGGCCTTTGGCACCGCTTTCCTGGCCAACCCGGATCTGCCGACACGGATCAGGGCGGGGGCACCGCTGAATGAGCCCGACGCCGCCACTTTTTATACCCCGGGAGAGCGGGGGTACACGGATTATCCTTTCTGGGAACTGATCTCGGCGGGGGAGGGGAGGTTGTGAGGAGCAGCAACCAGCCGGTCCCTGTCCTCTGATGCCTCCATTTTCACTGCGCAAGCGGGCAGAAAGTTTCATTTATGCTTTCAAGGGCGGCCGCATCCTGCTGGCCACCCAGCACAATGCCTGGATTCATGCCGTTGCCACGCTGCTGGTCCTGATAACGGGGTTGGTTTTAGGGGTATCCCGGCTCGAATGGGCGCTGCTCGTGGTCGCCATCGGCTCGGTCTGGGCCATGGAGTCAGTGAATACGGCGGTTGAACTGCTGGCCGATGTGGTTTCCCCGCAGTGGCGTCAAGAGATCGGGGCGGTCAAGGATGTGGCCGCCTTTGGGGTTCTGGTGACCGCCTGCGGAGCAGTGCTGATCGGGCTGCTGGTCTTTCTGCCTTATGTCGTGCAGCTGGTCAGGTAAAAAAAAGCTGGAAACGTACGGGCAATGAAGAACGCGTGCGAACGGCCGCCCCGAAGGAGGGCAGGTGCAGGTGTATCAGAAAAGTGTTTCCACAATTTTACCCTGAGTACAGTATAATAAAAAATCAAACAGTAACCCTGTTGTCAAGGTTAAGGAGGCCCGGTTATGCCCAGAGTCCAGGTCAACACCCAGGCACCCGATTTTTCCCTGCCCGATCTGCAGGGCCGCACAGTGACCTTAAGCGATTTTTTCGGGCACAGGCATGTGGTGGTGGTGTTTAATCGCGGTTTTTTGTGACCTTTCTGCCGCAGGCACATGGCGCAGTTGCGCCAGGATTATGAGCGTTTCGTGGAGATGGGGGCTGAGATCGTGGTGGTCGGCCCGGAGACAGCGGAATCGTTTCGTCGCTATTGGCAGGAGGAGCAACTGCCTTTTATCGGGTTGCCCGATCCGGAGCAGACAGTGCTCAGCCTCTATGGTCAGGAAGTGCGGTTGTTCAAACTCGGGCGGATGCCGGCCCTCATGTTGATTGATGCATCCGGCCTGCTGCGATTTGTGCACTACGGTCATTCGATGGCGGATATACCCGACAATGAAGAGATTCTGCAGTTGCTGGCATCGGCCAGTGGCCTGAAAGAAGGGTAAAGAAACCAATCAGGCTTGTACCTGGGTGGTTTCTCACGCTCCTGAATTCCTGAATCCGTGACGGGGGCTCTTTTTTTTGGGTATATCTGACTTCGCTGACCGCTAAAACCCTTGTATGCGGGCCGCCACCTTCTGCCGTATGGGTACTTGAAATTGCGTACTCTGTGAACCGCCCTTGTCTGTAACCAGGCGGCAGGGTTATTTTCCGGGTCGGTAGCGATACTGTTTGTTTTTCTGGTCAAGGATCTGCACGATGATGTAGTCGTCGTCGGTTCGTTGAAAAGCGTCGTAGCCTTCCTGTTCACAGGCAGGGCAGCAGTCAATGGGCAGTTCGATGCCCAGGCAGGTGCTGATATGACTTGAGCTGGTCTGGATCAGGCGGACACCCCGGCACTGGTCACAGTCCTTTAATGCCTCCCGCTGTTTTTCGAGAATGCCTTCGGTATCGTAATAGATTTTCCGTTCGCGGATGAAATACTCCCCTTCTTTTTTGAAGTCCCCTGGTTGCGGATGGAAATACGTATCCGTCAAATGACCGCAGAGTTGTTTGATGTACTCGAGGGTTTCAGGTTCTTCCCGCAGCAGGTCGGCGTGGTAATCCGGTTCACGGACGGCTGAATAATCGCAGCCGGCCATGGCCAGACATATCCCCAGGTTGACATAGGGCAGGGCGCCCTTGATCGAATACCCGCCTTCGAGAACAGCGATGTCGGGTTTGAGCAGATCGTTGAGTCGGGCGTATCCCTGGGCGGAGAACTGCATGTTGGTGATGGGGTCGGAGTAATGGTTGTCCTGACCGGCTGAATTGATCACCAGATCCGGTTTGAAGTCGGCGAGAATGGGAAGAACCACGTTTTCCAGGGCATGGAGATAACCTGTATCGGAAGTGCGCGGCGGCAGAGGAATGTTGATAGTTCGTCCCAGTGCTCTCGGGCCGCCGTTCTCCTCGGGAAATCCTGAGCCCGGATACAGAGTGCGGCCATCCTGATGGATGGAGATGAAGAGAATATCCGGGTCGTGCCAGTAGACATCCTGGGTGCCGTCACCATGATGACAGTCGGTATCGACAATGGCAATGCGCTTGCGACCGTACCGTTCACGGATCCACTCGACCATCACCGCCTCGATATTGATATTACAGAAACCGCGATTACCATGCACTACCTTCATGGCATGGTGACCGGGTGGGCGGACCAGGGCAAAGGCCCTGCGGGTTTTCTGCTCCATCACCAGTTTAGCCGCCTGGATGGCACCTCCTGCCGATATCCGATGCGATTCGGTACAGATGCGATCCACCGAGGGAAAACAGAAGTGCGTGCGGAGGATGTCCTGGTCCTTGGCCCGGAGGGGGCGATGCTCGCTGATGCCCTCGATATCAAACAATCCCTCCTCGCGAAACTGATCCTGGGTGTACAGCAATCGTTCTTCCCTTTCGGGATGGGATGAGGAAATTGCCCAGTCATAGGCAGGGAAAAAAATAACTCCTAGGGAAGAAGTAGCTTTCAGCATGGTCGTATGGTCTCTCGGGATAGCTGATTGATCGGGGCTGGCGGATACTGCACGGCCTTTCAGCGGGTCGCCGCCATCTGGATATCAACGGCACTGTCACTGTTCAGCCGGGCGATGACCGCCGGTTGCACCTGGGCGACCACCCGGATGTTTCTGCCGCTGGTATAGGAACCGTCCACCATGTTGAAGGAATCCGCCTGGGTAATCTGAATTTCGTCCGCGGGCAGAGAGACGCCGGCCTGAGCCAGGTCGTTTGCCAGCAGATTCCTGGCTTCTTCGACTGCCTCGTCCAGGGAGTAGCTCCTGGGGATCGAGCGAAAAACACCGAGCATGGGCGCGGAAACCTTTCCTTTGGCCGTATCCGCGGTCAAGGTCAGGTGGCTGGTGGTGCGGGTCAGGGCGGCGCCAATGGCGTTGACCACTCCGTACAGGGTCGGCACTTCGACGTCCATTCCCAGCCGGTCTTCAAGGACACCCTTGAACACGGACGCAGGACCTCCTATAACAATGATTTTTCGTGGAGATATATCTCTTTCCTCAAGTATCTCGTGGATAGTGTACACGGGTTTCGAATTGACCAGGGCAATCAGGGCTTCAATTTTGGCGGCTATGGCGTTGACGGCAGCATCAACCGCTTCGGAGGCCAATTGCCGGCTGTCCATACCGTAATCCGCGGCCAGGGCTTTGAGGCCATCATGGGAAAGGGAAACATCACCCAATTGCGCCAGGCCAAGAACATTGCAGGCATCCATCAGGGTGGCCGCCGGTCCGCCGTTGGCCAGGCAGGGGCCGAGACGATGCGGTCCGGTACGGACACCGCTCTTGCCGACACTGAGCAGCGAATCGCCGCCGATGCCGATGGATTCGACGTGAATCGCCCGCACCAGGGTGGGATGATTGTTGATGGCGATGCCTTCCCGCTCCAGGAGCGGTTGACCGCCAGCAAACAGGGCGATATCCGTAGTCGTGCCACCGATATCAAGCATGATCAGGTCGGAGGTGGCCTGGGTGGTGGCCATGATGCCCATGACCGAAGCTGCCGGACCGGAAAAGATCGATTGCACGGGTGTTTCCAGGGCACGGGTCAGAGGCATGGTGCCGCCGTCCGCCTTGAGGATGTTGACCTCGGCCTGGAGGGTTAAGCCGCGGAGACTGGCGGCCAGGGCGGTGGAAAAGGAGCGGAAGGTTTTCCACACCGCGGAGTTATAGTAGGCGGTATGGATGCGGCGACCGAAATTGAGCTGCCCCGAGACCAGGTGGCCGGTTGAAATAAAATCAGCCCGTTCGCCCAATTGTTCCCGCATCCGGTTTTCCGATGCAGGATTACGCGGAGAAAATTTGGCGGCTACCGCAAAAAACTTCACTCCCTGGGTCAAGCAGGCGTCAATGGCCTCCTTCAGTATCGTCTCGTCCAGCGGTGCGGTTTCCGTGCCGATGTGATCGAGGCTGCCGGGTATGATATGGAAGTGATCGCCGATCCGGTAAGTGTCCACGGCGATCCCGGGCCCCCCTGCCACCAGCACCCCGACGGGATCGGTATTACCAGTCACGATGGCATTGGTACTCAGGGTCGTGCTCAGATTCAGGGTCTCGACCCTTGTCGCGTCCTGACCGGCGAGAACTATATGCAGAACCTGATTAATCGATTCCAGCAGATTGTCATGATTGGTGGGAGCCTTGGCAGCAGCGATCAATCTGGTCCCGTCGATGAGAACGGAGTCGGTGTGGGTGCCGCCGATATCGATTCCTATGCGCATGGCAACTCCTTGCCTGGATGGAAGGGGAGGCCGATGGAACCGGCCCTTGATCGGTTATTGTCGCGTTCCGTTGCCCGCGGAACACGTTGCTGTCGAAACAGGCTCTGGTTGAGCATGGAGCAATACGACAAAGGTGCCCACCCTCTCAGCCCAGACTATGCATGGCCTGGGCAAAGGCGAATTTGACCTGGGGCTGAAAGCAGACGATGAAGACTTCCTTTGGTTTGCCGTGTTTGTCGATAAAGGATTGGATGGTGTCCAGGGCTACATCGGCAGCTTCATCGAAGGGGAATCCGTAGGCACCGCAACTGATGGCCGGAAAGGCTATGGACTGGATGTTGTTGCGGACCGCCAACTCCAGGCAGTTCCGGTAACAGCTCGCCAGCAGGGCCGGTTCATTGTTGTTGCCGCCCTGCCATACCGGGCCCACTGTGTGGATCACGTGTCGGGCCGGCAGATTGTACCCCTTGGTTATCACCGCCTGCCCGGTCTTGCAGCCACCAATGGTTCGGCATTCCGCCAGCAACTCAGGGCCGGCGGCCCGGTGGATGGCGCCGTCGACACCACCGCCGCCGAGCAGAGTTTCGTTGGCTGCGTTGACGATGGCATCAACCTTGAGGGTGGTAATATCAGATTCAATCAGTTGGATCATGGTGGGCTCCCGGAATGTGGGTGGGCATGGTCAACAGCCGCCTGGGATTGTTCTTCCTGAAAGAGGTGACGATCCTGCATCAGGGTCGCCGGACAGTCAGGAAGCTCGAGACATTTTCCTGAATCCGTGAGCGAATGCCCCGAAGGGTTGCTGGTGAAAGTTTTTTTCAAAGGTTTAGCAACAACTATAATATGCTTACAGCAAGATATACCAAAAAAATCGTCCAGCCGTCACGGATTCAGGATTCAGGCAACGAAGCAGGAGCATCCTGCACTGGCGGTCAGCGGCTCGAACAGGATTGTCACCGCGCCTGAAAATTTGTCTTAACTGTAGGCAAAAACAATAAAAACGTCAACGTTTTCAGAAAAATAGAGATAAAGGTTTTGATTATTTCCGGGAATGTTTGGTTCTCACCCTGCGCATGGGGCGCAGGGTGAGACGAGTCGGGAGCTGGACAGGCAGTAGTCTGTCAGATGGGAAAGGAAGCGGGAGGTGTGACGTTATCTGGAAACAGGCCGGTTTCTTTTCCGTGGGGCCCGTGTTCCTTTTCCCGGCTTGGTGGTGTGTTTCGGTTTTGCGGCTCGTTTGAAGTCCGAGACGAACAGTTCCTCTTCAGGCCATTCCACCGGAATTTTATAGCGGATATATTCTTCGATATCTTCCAGGCTCAAGGCACCGATCTCATCGGCAAAGGAAATAGCCTTGCCTTTGGCTCCGGCCCGGGCGGTCCTGCCGATGCGGTGGACATAATCTTCCCGATCTTCGGGCAGATCGTAATTGATCACGTGGGTCACGCCCTCGATATGCAGCCCCCGGGAAGCGACATCAGTGGCGATGAGAATAGGCAGACTGCCTTCCTTGAAGGCCTTCATGATCCGCAGGCGTTTTTCCTGGGCAACATCGCCGGAAATGAGACGACAGGGAAAACCGTTGGCGTTCATGCGGGCATGCAGGTGTTCGCCTTCCCGTTTGGTGTTGGTGAAAATAATGGTGCGGGTCATGCTGTCACGACGGAGAAGACCCAACAGCAGGGGGAATTTTTCCCGGCGGGAAACATGGTACAGCACCTGCTCAATCGCATCCGCTGTGATCCGCTCTCCGGAAACGCTGATCTTTTCCGGGACATTCATGAATTCATAGGCCAGTTCCATGACCCGGTGATTCAGGGTCGCGGAGAACAGGAGGTTCTGGCGCTTGTCAAAGGGAGGCAGGCGGCGGAGGATAAAGCGCAGATCGGCTATAAAGCCCATGTCAAACATTCTGTCGGCCTCATCGATGACCAGCATCTCAACCGCGCTGAGACTGAACACCTTCTGCTTGAGGTAATCGATCAAACGGCCCGGGGTGGCGATGATGATATCAGCGCCCTGGCGCAGGCCCTCGCGTTGCCTGGCGTAATCTACCCCGCCATAAACAGCCTGGATGGAAAAACCGCAATGCATTCCCAGCAGCCTGGCATCGTGTTCGATCTGCACGACCAGTTCTCTGGTCGGGGCGAGAATCAAGGCGCGAGCATGATTGCCTGTCACTGTGGTGTTGGTCAACAGCCGGTTGAAAAGCGTTATGAGAAAGGCCGCGGTCTTGCCGGTACCGGTCTGGCCCTGACCCGCCACGTCCTTGCCCTTGAGGGTGAGAGGCAGCGTCAGTTCCTGGATGGGGGTACATTCGGTGAATTCAGCCTCGACAATACCCTTTCGGAGGGGTTCCGGCAGGGCCAGCTGGTCAAATTGCATTCAGTCTCCTTGTGAAATATTCCTGAATCCGTGAGCGTTCGTCCGTGTGTTAGCTTCATTGTCTGTGACCGTTCGATTAAAGTAAACTTTATCGGACGGTTACGGGCAATGAAGATGGCGTGCGGACGGGCGCCCCGCAGGGCGGCTGGTGAAAATTATTATCAAGGATTCAGCTGCAATTATAATCTGATTACAGCTAGCTATAATCAAAACAAAAGTCCGGCCGTCACGGATTCAGGATGTTGTCTTCAGGTCGTTGTACTTCGGCGCAGACAATACACACTGCGCCACGATATGGCAATGACTTGTGGCGGTCAATCGCCAAGAGGGGTGACCGTGTCGGTTTCCCTGATAAAGATCAGCATGTCATATCGTTCGGGAACGACAGTAGGCACATAATTGCCCTGTTCATTCCTCGGATTGTACACTACACCTATGGCCCGGTGGCCCAGGGGTTTGAGGAAAGCTCCCGTCGGTGCTCTGTCGTCCTCGTCGAAGAGCAGGTAGAATTTTTCCAGACCGGTGGCGTTGAGCTTGGCTTCAAGGCTTCCTGGCATACCCCGGGGAACCTCCATGCGCATGGCCGGAGAACCCCAGCTCGAACCGGCCATCACCCTGCCGGTGTAGGTGGAAAACCCGATACTGTACACCTGGTCGCGTCCCTGCTCCTTCCTGCTGAGTGTACCGATATTGACCAGACCCTGTTCCGCCATCCGGGTTGCCCGGGCGTCGCCGACATGGGTGTTGTGGGCCCAGACAACACCTCTCGAGTCGTTGCCGTACCGTGCCAGCAGTTTGTTGACCGTGTCGTTCATATGGGAGACTCTGCTGTTCCATGCCTCTGGTCCACCCTGGACGGCGAGCCTGAAGTACGCCTCCGCATTCTGAACGACATAGGCGTTCTGCAGGGCGGCAAAATAGGCGTCGGCATCCAGGGAGGCCAGTTCCTCGCCTGCAGAATCGAGGTAGGCGACAAGATCCTGAATTTCCTGCCGGCATGAAATCCTGCCCGCGGCCGCGGCCCGGCCATAGACCCATTCGTTTCTGCCATAGGTGGTGAAGCAGGCGGCTTTTTCTTCCAGGTCTGAAAAATGATCGCCGGCATGCTCCCGCAGATACAGCAGCAGCATGTCCAGGGACTCCCATTGACCGTACACGTCCATGCCATAAAAACCGATCCTCTGCGCGTGAGGAAGCCGGGCATTATGGGCCTGCAGCCACACGAGAAATTCCTTGACCTCTTCGTTGGCCCACATCCATTGGGGCCATCTGGTCAATTGTTCCAGCAGAACCGATAGGTCTTGCTCCTCGCCGGCAAGGTCGGATTTGACATGGGTATTCAATCTGTGGAGGGCAGCCCAGTCGCCTTCCACCGCCACAAAAGAAATGTCGCCTCTCTCTATCAGCCTCTTGGTGATTTCCGCTCGTTTTCGATAAAATTCCGCTGTCCCGTGCGTTGATTCACCGATCAGAATCAGCCTGCTGTTGGGAACAGCGGCAGCGATCCGGTCCAGATCAGCATCGCTCTCAATTGGCACGGCGCGTTGCTGCACAGCGTCGATGAAGTCGCTGTGACCGGAGACTCCTGGCGAACAGCCGCCAAAAAGCAGCAGGAGGGTCAGCACCAGTATGTTTCTCATCACAATACTCTCCCTTGCAGTATCCATCTGCTGACGGAATCCTGAATCCGTGGCGGCTGGATGCTTGTTTTTGCTTCAACTTGCAGTAAGCAGGTTAACAATACGACGATATTTTTGGCAATTCTCCTTCACCAGCCACTCTTCGGGGGCGTCCGTCGGTACGCTCACGGGCCCGGGTCCAAGGCAGGATCCCGCCTTGAGGGATTCAGGGTCTGATCATGGAGAAGCAGCAGGGCTTGCTGGTCACGCTCGGCTATCTGCCGGGCGACCTTGGCCGGCACCACTTCATAGGCATCATGGAGCTTGACAATGCCCAGTTGGCCGCGGCTGAGCTGGTCGACCATTTCCCGGGAAACAATGATGCGCATGATTCTGCCGTTCTCGACAAAATGGTAGGGCTCGCCACGCCCGTCCCGTTCGAGACGGTTTGTTTCTATGAGTTGCCTGACCTGAGCCTTTCGCTCGCGAAGGCGTTTTTCCTCATCGCGTTGGCGGTTGAGTTCCCTGGTCCGCTGGGCCTGGGCTGCCTGCTCTTTCTGCAGAGCACTCTCGGCCGGTGGTACCAAGTCCCCTTTGTTCTTCTTGCGGTTGACATGCTTTTCATGTTCAACTTTCTTGACTTGTCTGGTATTCACCAGTCCAGCCTTGAGCAACTGGTTCCGCAAAGGATTTCCCATCGTGTATCCCTGACAAAAAATAGGTGATGGTCACGCCATGGACCGCAGTGAAAAACGCAACCCTTGCTCGGTTGCAGGCGAATGGCTGCCTGACCTGGCAACTGAATCCGTGCCTTCGTCCATGAAAACCGTTTGTATGCAATAAACCATATTCGCCATGGGATGCAAAGACCTGAATCCGAGACGGCTGGACTCTTTTTTTGGGTATATCTTGCTGTCATCAATTTATAATTGCAGTGGTATCCTTGATGATGCCCTTCACCAGCCGCCCTTCGGGGCATCCGTCCGCACACCATCTTCATTGCCATACCCGGCCAATAAAGTGTCCTTTCATCGAACGGTCACAGGCAATACAACTGACGCACGGACAAACGCTCAGGGATCCAGGATAGAGCTATCATTTTGAAAAAATAAGATATTTTTTTCATCGAAAGTGTCTGTCCGCAAATCTAAAGTCTTATGGACACGGCCGTTGATCAGTAAATATACCAAGACCTATGCATCAATTTCACGAACAGATCGCCCGAGAACTGAACATCAAGAGCAATCAGGTGGCAGCCGTTGTTGAGCTGCTGCAGCAGGGCAGTACCGTGCCCTTCATCGCCAGGTATCGAAAAGAGGCCACCGGGCTGCTGGATGAAGTGCGGATAACCGCCATCCGGGACCGTCAGCTGCAGCTGGCCGAGCTTGAAAAACGACGGCAGGCAATTCTTGTCTCCCTGAGTGAACGGGAACTGCTGGACGACAAACTGCACCAGACCCTCACCGCAGCCGCGGATATGTCGACCCTCGAAGATCTCTACCTCCCCCATCGTCCCAAACGTCGAACCAGAAGCAGCATTGCCAGGGAAAAAGGGCTTGAACCGTTGGCCCGGGATATTCTACGCCAGGATCGCCGCCCGCTGGAACCGCAACCATACCTTGACCCGGCCGGGGGGGTCGCTACTGCCGAAGAAGCTTATGCCGGGGCCCGCGACATCATCGCCGAATGGATCAGCGAAGATGCCGAGGCTCGGGGCGCTCTGCGGCATCTTTTTATCGACAGGGCCGTTATCGTCTCCAGGGTAGTCAAAAAAAAAGAAGCAACAGGGAGTACCTTCCGGGACTATTTTGCCTGGCAGGAGCCGGCAGCCAGGACACCGGGGCATCGTCTGCTGGCTATGCTGCGCGGCGAGAACGAAAAGGTGCTGACTTTTTCGATCCGTCCCCCTGAAGAGGCGGCGTTGTCCCTGCTGCGGAGACGATATGTCCGGGGGCAGGGGGCCGCGGCGGTCCAGGTGGACCTGGCCGTGGAGGACAGTTACAGGCGATTGCTCGCACCTTCACTTGAAAATGAACTGCGCAGCCAGCTGAAAATGCGGGCGGATCAGGAGGCTATCCAGGTTTTTGTCGACAACCTTCGCGAACTCCTCCTCGCGCCACCCCTGGGCCGGAAACGGGTCCTGGCCCTGGACCCCGGGTTCCGCACCGGCGCCAAGCTGGTCTGTCTGGATGAGCAGGGGCAACTGCTCCACCATACGACCATCTATCCAACCCACTCCGAGAAGCAGAAGCAGGAGGCCGGCACAATCGTGGTCGACTTATGCCGACAATACCGGATTGATGCCATTGCCGTCGGTAATGGCACCGCCGGGCGGGAAACCGAGTCTTTTATCCGATCCCTGGACCTGCCGGCGGCACCGATGGTGACCATGGTCGATGAAAGTGGGGCCTCCATTTATTCAGCATCTGCAACAGCCAGGGCAGAGTTTCCCGATCATGATCTCACCGTGCGCGGTGCTGTGTCCATCGGCCGCCGACTGCAGGATCCCCTGGCGGAACTGGTGAAGCTGGACCCCAAAGCCATCGGGGTCGGCCAGTACCAGCATGATGTCAACCAGACGGCCTTGAAAAAAAGTCTGGATGAAACGGTGGCAAGCTGCGTCAACAGTGTGGGGGTGGAACTCAATACGGCCAGTGCCGAACTGCTGACCCATGTATCCGGCCTGGGGCCGGTTCTGGCGGGAAATATTATCCGATATCGTCAGGAGAACGGTTCCTTCACAAGCAGAACTCAGCTGCTGCGGGTCCCCAGACTGGGGGCCAAGGCCTTTGAGCAGTGCGCCGGGTTTCTGCGCATTCGGGATGCCGCAAATCCCCTGGATGCCAGTGCCGTCCATCCGGAACGCTATTCGATTGTTGCCCGGATGGCCCGGGATTGCGACTGCCAGGTTGTTGACCTCATCAACCAGCAGAGGTTTCGGGAAAAAATTGAGATCAGCCGGTATGTCACTGATTCGGTGGGTCTGCCGACCTTGCACGATATCCTGACCGAGCTTGCCAAACCGGGCCGGGACCCGCGGGCGGGGTTCAGTGTATTTGCTTTCGCCGCCGACATCAACAGTATCAAGGATCTGCAGCCGGGCATGCGGTTGCCGGGTCTGGTCACCAACGTGACCAGATTCGGCGCCTTTGTCGATATCGGCGTGCATCAGGACGGGTTGATCCACATCAGCCAGTTGGCCGACCGTTATATCCGCGATCCTTCGGAGGTCGTCAAGGTCCGCCAGCAGGTTATGGTCCGGGTTGTAGAAGTCGATGTCCAGCGCAACAGGATTGCCCTTTCGCTGCGG
Source organism: Desulfobulbus alkaliphilus (assembly GCF_016918545.1). Lineage (GTDB taxonomy): Bacteria > Desulfobacterota > Desulfobulbia > Desulfobulbales > Desulfobulbaceae > Desulfobulbus > Desulfobulbus alkaliphilus. Next base: position 38,422 of record NZ_JAFFQC010000031.1, read on the forward strand.
CAGGGCTGAAGGGAACCGGTACCGCATCGATCCATGAGGGGCTCCATCCTCCTGATCGTTGCATGAAAAAGTAAACAATGCTTATACTGCATCAACATGATGCAGCATTCAACACTCCTCCTGACTAATGAAAAATGAGATTATGACAGCAAGTGATCTGTACGACCTGGTTATTATCGGCGGCGGCCCCGGCGGTTTTACCGCCGGCATTTATGCGAAACGGGCAGTGCTTAAAGCGGTCCTGATAGAAAAAGGACCTGTCGGCGGTCAGATGGCGCTGACTGAAGTGGTGGAAAACTGGCCGGGTACGGAGCGTATTGCCGGTATGGAGTTGGCCGAGAATTTTCTTACCCATGCCCAGACCTATGGCTTGGAGGTTCTGTCTCGGGAGGTAACGGCTGTCGAGCCAGGGCTGGAATATCATACCGTGCGTCTGGATGATGATCGCATCATTCGGACCCATGCGGTGATCATTGCCACCGGCGGCAGCCCGCGTAAGCTCAACGTGCCCGGAGAGCAGGAATACTATGGCAAAGGTGTCTCCTACTGTGCGGTTTGTGACGGATTCTTCTTCCGCGATAAAACCGTGGTCGTGGTTGGTGGCGGCGATAGTGCCACCGAAGAGTCGCTCTATCTGGCCAAACTGGCCAATAAAGTGTACCTGGTGCACCGTCGAGACACTCTGCGGGCAGGAATGATCCTGCAGGAGCGAATCAGGGAACAGAAAAAAATCGAATTGATCCTCAATACCGTGGTCAAGTCCATCGAAGCGGACAGCCAGGGGGTGAATGCGGTGGTGCTTGAAGATACCCAGACCGGTGCACAGCGGACCTTGCCCACGGACGGTGTCTTTGTCTTCATCGGGTTCACCCCAAATAATCGTGTCCTTTCGGCAAGCCTGCCTATCCGGGTGGTATCAGGTGTGATATGATGCGGCGGGATTCTTTAAATCTGGATTTCGGTCAGCAGGTTGCTGGGCTGAAATTTTCCTTGTAATTCCAAGGAAGCCAGCGGTGCGGATGAGCAAAGAGATCAGCGCTGTTTTTCTGCAGTGCCGTCAGATATTCGAATGGATTGACCTTGCAAAGAAAGCAGGTGTGGATAAGGCTCA
>NZ_JAFFQC010000320.1 GCF_016918545.1 Desulfobulbus alkaliphilus
GCTCAAGGCCCTGCGCCGCCTGTGCCTGGAAAATTTCACCCATGTGGCCGTGCAGCCCCTGCAGATCATCCCCGGCAGCGAACATACCGACGTGCGCGCCGATGCGGACGAGGCCGGACGCCTGGACGGCCTGCATGTGAGCATCGGGACGCCCCTGCTGGCCTGTGACGAAGACATCCGGGCCGCCGCACGGGCCGTGCTGGCCCATCTTCCGGAAGAACGCCGGGCCGACGAGGACGTGGTGCTCATGGGTCACGGCAGCCGCCAACAGGCCGTGACCGCGTATGCGGCCCTTGCCGGGGCCGTGCTGGCCCTGGACGCCCGCGTGCATGTGGGCACCATGAGCGGCGCCCTGGAGCTCGATGCCCTGCTGCCGCGCCTCACCTCCCGCCGTGTCTGGCTCATGCCCCTGCTCTCCGTGGT
>NZ_JAFFQC010000321.1 GCF_016918545.1 Desulfobulbus alkaliphilus
GAGGAGCTTAACTTGACTCCCGTTACGGCCCCTGAAGATAAAGACATGCCCTGACAAGGGATCATCCTTCAACGTCATTTGCACTTTCGAGGCTAACCCATTGAAGCCGTTTCTCATGTCTGTGATACCGGCCACGATCCAGATCCGGGTGCCAGTAGGAAGATTGATCATACGCGCAGGGTCTCCAGGATCATTCGTAATACATTGGTATCGACGGTGCCATCGATGACGACCATTGCACGCCCCAGTCGTATCTCGATGGTGCCGGATGGTGTCGGTTCAGAGGCCGTCTCTGGCGTGAGCATTTCGGGCTGCGGGGTCGGAGGCAAGAAGATCTCCGTGGATGAAGGGGGCAACACCAGTTCGATGGGATATAACGCAGGGGCTTCGGCTTTGGCATCACGTCGCCATTTGAACAAGAGG
>NZ_JAFFQC010000322.1 GCF_016918545.1 Desulfobulbus alkaliphilus
CCCTTGGGCGCTCTCTTGCATTTGATCGTCAGGTCCCTCAGACGTGGGCAAAGGACCAGATGGCGGGCACCAGGCTCACCAGGGTTATCCCGGCCAGCAGCCGCTCGCGCAGGCTGAGCCGCTGCTCCGCCCCGAGCTGACGGCGACTGTAGAGAAACAGCAGCAGACCCGGCCCGTAGAGCAGCAAGGAGAGCAGCAGATACTCCACCCCGGCGGCATAGAGCAGCCAGAGACCGTAACCGCTCGACACCAGCGCCACCGCCCGCACCAGGCCATTGCCCTCTCCACTCAAGGAGAGCTTGAGCAGGAAGAGGCCGATCAGCAGGTAGGGCACCAGTATCATGGAGGTGGAGATGAGCAGCAGGTTGGTGTACCCCTTGCCGAGCAGCCACACCAGCAACAGGCAGCCCTGCACCGTCAGGC
>NZ_JAFFQC010000323.1 GCF_016918545.1 Desulfobulbus alkaliphilus
GGACGATGCCGTCCCGCTGCTGCACGACGGGGTGGATATCATCGCCTCGGGAGAGGACCCCTCCGAACGCAGCTGGGCCGAGGCCCTGACGTTCCGTGATCCCAAATTCCAGCGCATCGTCTCCGAATGCTTCGCCATCCTTGCGGATTCCCAGGCCCTGGACCTCATCGCCAGCCGGGATGCCACCCGGGACGAGATCGCGGCAAAGCGCCACAAAATAGCGGCCTTGCAGCAGGAACTGGTCTCCGCTCCCTCCTCGCACTGGAACCCGCTCAAGGCCACGCGCAGCAGCCTGCAGGAAGATATCGCCGGATTGCGCAAGGAGATCGCAGACCTGGAGCACGGTCTGGAGGCGGACAAAGAGCGCATCTTTGCCGAGATCTCCGCCCGCGGCCTGCCTGTCAGCCGTGAGCAGCTGGAAAC
>NZ_JAFFQC010000324.1 GCF_016918545.1 Desulfobulbus alkaliphilus
GGTATTGGAGATGGTGAGCCACACCCTGCAACCGGCCGGGCTGCACCCCATGCAGTCCATGACACCGGGTCGCAGTGGCGGGCGTGAGCTGGTGCTCAACCTGCAGTGCACCCCGCCCCAGCGGCGCTATCTGGTGCAGTTTGTCCATCAGGTCGGGGCAGACCATCCGGTTCGCTGGGAACTGCGTCCGCGCCGCGGCGGCGATCCCGAGCGCACCTGACGGTGCTCACCTTGCCCACGCGGTGATCCGGGTCATCGGCACTATCGGGGGCCGGCCAGGCAGGCTCCCTTCCCCCCTTGCGTGCCCGGAGCCAGAGCCAAGGGGCATTCGAACCGCGTCCCAGCGTGCATTTTTCATGCAGGCCTGTCGCACGCACATCCTTGCGATTCATCCGCCATCTCACCTAGCGTGCCATCATGGAT
>NZ_JAFFQC010000325.1 GCF_016918545.1 Desulfobulbus alkaliphilus
GGACATGGACGCCGAACTGACCGTCAAGGCGGCCCCAAGTGAAACCGCCACGCCTCAATCCGACGCGATCAAGAGCTACGTCTATGTCGGGCCGACGTCGGCCGTGACGCAGGATGACGGCGGCGTCGTCGTCGTCGGGGAAACTGTTCCCGCATCGCTGCGCACCGCGATGATCGACGGCTTTCTGGCGGCCCAAGGATTCTATGGCGCTCGTCTCGGCCGCGACCTGACCTATACGCCGACCCTGATCGTCACCACCGACAGCCCAGGCCCGACGACATATCGGGGCGATGTGACCGACAATGGCGTCATCTCCCTGCGCTTTCATGGCTCGGACTGGTCCGCGCCCCCGCCCGATGTGACCGAACAGCTGTCCACCTTCGTCTGGCACGAGACGTTGCACATGTGGAACAGCCATGCGG
>NZ_JAFFQC010000326.1 GCF_016918545.1 Desulfobulbus alkaliphilus
TCCGAGACCTGTGCCTTCGACCTGCTGGAAGCCGACTACGAGCGTCCCATCCAGCCCGGCGAGATGCTGATCATGGACGGCAAGGGCGAACACAGCGAACAGTTGCGCGGTCCCCTGCCGGAACGTCCCCGCCAGTGCATCTTCGAGCTGGTCTACTTTGCCCGCCCCGACTCCTTCGTCTTCGGCGAGCAGGTCTACCAGTGCCGCAAGCAGATGGGCTGGCAGCTGGCCCACGAATCCCCCCCCGACGTGGACTTCATCATGCCCTTCCCCGATTCCGGCGTCTATTCGGCCGTGGGCTTCGCCCAGTGCGCCGAGCTGCCCTACGAGCACGCCATGATCCGTAACCACTACGTGGGCCGTACCTTCATCCAGCCCACGCAGAGCATGCGCAACTTCGGCGTGCGCGTGAAGATCAACCC
>NZ_JAFFQC010000327.1 GCF_016918545.1 Desulfobulbus alkaliphilus
GACCAGGGCGGTGATGATCGCCGCCCGCACATTGCCCAGGGCGAAGAACAGTACGGCGACGACCAGCAGGGCGCCGAGCAACAGATTGTGCTCCACCGTGCGGATGGTCGCCTCGACCAGTTCGGTGCGGTCCAGTTCGGGCTTAAGGGCCACGCCGGGCGGCAGGCTGGGCGCAATGGCCTTCAGCCGTTCGCCGACGCGCTGCGCCACCTCGCGCGAGTTCTCGCCCTGAAGCATCAGGGCCGTGCCGACCACCGTCTCGCGGCCGTCGGCGCTGGCTGATCCTAAACGAGGCGCGCGGCCGATCTCGACCGTGGCCACGTCGGACACGCGGATCACCTGGCCGCCGCGGTTCAGGATCGGCGTCTGGGCGAGATCGTTCAGGCTCTTCAGTCGGGCGTCCGCGCGTACGATATAGGCC
>NZ_JAFFQC010000328.1 GCF_016918545.1 Desulfobulbus alkaliphilus
ACCAGCAACAGCGCGAACGTGCGGCCGCCGAGACCGATCGTCGCCGCCACGCCGAGGAGACCGAGCTTTTCGCCGCCTCGCAAACCCGCGCCGTCGAGACTTTGGGCGAAGGTCTGTCGCGCCTCGCCGCCGGCGAACTGGCTTGGCGGATGCCGGAGGCGGGCTTCACCGCCGACACGCGTCGCATCCCGGAAGATTACAACGCCGCCCTGCATCAGTTGCACACAACGATGACCGGCATCTGGACCACGGCTCAGTCGATGCGCGGCGGATGCCAGGACATCGCCGCCGCCGCCGACAGCCTGTCGCGCCGGACCGAACAGCAGGCCGCCGGTCTGGAGCAGACCGCCGCCGCGCTGGATGAGCTGACGCAGACGGTGCGCAGCAGCGCCGAAAACGCCGAGCGCGCCCGAGACATCAC
>NZ_JAFFQC010000329.1 GCF_016918545.1 Desulfobulbus alkaliphilus
CGCCAGGACGGTGCCAACGATGATGAGGCCTATGTCTACGACAGCAGCGGGGCAAGGGCGCTTAAAATCAGACAGTCCCATGGCCATCGTCAGCCCCGTCGTGAAGAGGTGTATTACTTGCCCGGTCTCGAAGTCCGGCGCAACAGCGCCACGGGCGAATGGTTGAATGTGCTGACGGTGGCCGGTGATCTCAATAGCGCGAGCATATTGCAGTGGGAGAAGGGGCGCCCCGAAAGCATCGATAACGAACACATGCGTTTGAGCCTCTCGGACCATCTGGGCTGCAGCATGCTGGAGCTGGATGGCTCTGGGCGGTTACTCAGTCAGGAAAGCTACTACCCCTATGGAGCCACTGCCTGGTGGGCGACGAAAAATACCCTTGAAGCCCGTTATAAATTTATTCGCTATTCGGGCAAGGAG
>NZ_JAFFQC010000032.1 GCF_016918545.1 Desulfobulbus alkaliphilus
CGCACCCTCACGATAACTGAGCCCCTGTTCCTTGATCTTCTCTGCCAACTCCGCTACCTGATCCCAATCGATTGGTTGTCTCATGCCTCGATCCTCCATGTTGAATGGGGGAGGCTGTGGGGGGATTAAATGGCGTTTTTGTCCGGAATAGCTTACCCTCTGCAATTACCTGATCATCATCCCGGTGATGCTGACCGCGGTGCTCGGCTCGATGACCTCGTCCTGGCTTTACAAGGACTCCATCGATACCGTCGATTTTACCCGGGAGGGTATCGATATCCATGAAGGCCGGGAGGCCGTCATCCTGCAGTCGATCCGGGTGGGTAAGGCGATTACCGAAGAAGTCGATTTCATCAGTGAGAACGCGAATGTCAATCATCTGCTCGAGCTTTTTCGCGATACCCGCAACAGCTTTTATTTTCCGGTGGTCAATCACAAGGGATTGATGGTCGGGGTGGTGTCCATGCAGGATGTGAAAACGATTCTCCACAGCGAAGAGGATCGGGTCTGTCATCTGGTAGGTGATATCTGTACCCGTGACGTTATCATGCTGACTCCGGATACCAACCTGCATGAAGCGCTGCGACTGTTCGATATCAAGGGTATTGACGAGATTCCGGTGGTGGAGAGCCTGGACAAACCCTGGGTGTTGGGGATGCTCAAACGTCAGGATGTGATTGCCGCGTATAATCATGAGATGCTCAGGCGCGGCATCGATGAGCGGGCGGAGTCCATCCGGCTGGTCTGCTCATTGAAGTGATTCATTCTCTTTTATCGACGCCCTGAATCCGTGACGGCTGGACTCTTTTTTGGATATATCTTGTTGTAATCAGAATATAATTGTAGCAGAATCTTTGATAAAAACCTTCACCAGCCGCCTTCGGGACGGACGCTCACGGATCCAGGGACGTTTTTCAGGATCTGAGCGAAAAAGGACAGAACCATTGTTGCAGCAGCACAGTCATTGGTTATAATGGGACCGTTTCCGTCAACCCGGGGGAGATAGACCATCATACGATCATCAATTACGGGGTTTGAACCTTTGTGGTTGTATCACCCTCCTGTTTTGTCTCCCCGGAACCAGTTACCCTCGATCAACACCCACCGGCCTTACTGTGCCGGTGAAGAGGTATCCTTGATCACTTCTCTGCACTCCTTCGGGTTCAAACATGGTCTCCAGGCGGCTGATTTTCTCTGGGACGTTCGTTTTCTCCCCAACCCGTATTGGGTGCCGGAGCTGCAGCCTCACTCCGGTCGGGAAGCCGCCGTGGCTGCGTATGTGCTGGCAAATGAGACCGGAACACGTTTTCTCTCTCTGATCGAGCCCCTGCTTGTTTTTCTCCTCCAGGAGCATGCTGCCAGCGGTCGGGAAACTCTCAGCCTGGCCCTGGGCTGCACCGGTGGCCGTCACCGTTCCGTTGCCGTGGTCGAGCATCTGGGCAGATTTCTTGAAGGGAAAGGGCTGAGCCCGAGGATCCATCACCGCGATATTCACAAGGAATAGGGTGCGCAAGACGAAGAAGCATCGTATAGTAGGGTTTCCCCTGGTTTTTTATTTATTCATCTGGTTCATAGGGAGGAAATTATGAAAGAGCTAATGAAAAATGTCGTCTATGCCGGAATTGGCGCCGCCTTTCTCACCAAGGAGAAAATCGAAGAGCTGAAAAGCGACCTGGTCGAAAAGGGCAAGATGTCCCAGGAGGAGGGGAAACAGTTTGTCGATGACCTCCTGAGCAAATCCGAAAAAGCCAAGGATCAACTGGACCTGTGGATCAACAGGCGGGTTGAGGAGCAGGTCAAGCAGCTCAATCTTGCCACCAGGGACGAGATTGCCGAGCTGCAGCGTAAGGTGGAAGAACTGCAGATAGCCTTGAACAAAAAACCCGGCGAATAGTCGATTCGCCTGTATGTTCAGCATCAGGAAACTCGGGGCCATTGGCCGGATGTATCGGCATCTTAACCGCTACCATCGCATTCTGCGGGTCCTGTTCAAATACGGTTTTGCCGATCTGGTAGATCGTCTGCATATAGATCAGTATCTGGAATCCGGATTGCGGATGATCAACCGCAAACCACAGGAACAGATAGCGCGTTTGTCACGAGCGGAGCGACTGCGTCTGGTCTTTGAGGAGCTGGGGCCGACCTTTATCAAGCTTGGTCAGCTGCTTTCCACCCGCCCGGATTTGATTCCCGCTGAGTACCTCGATGAACTGGCCAAGCTCCAGGACGATATCCCGCCCTTCAGCATTGAAGAGGTGCGGACCATTTTTGCAGAGGAGTTGGGCCGTCTGCCCGAGGATCTGTTTCATTATTTCGACAGTGAACCTCTGGCCGCCGCGTCCATCGGCCAGGTCCACCGGGCTCGTCTCGACAATGGTGCCCAGGTGGTGATCAAGCTGCTGCGCCCGGGAATCGAGAATGTCATCGCCGTTGATCTTGAGATTCTCGCGCACATCGCTGATCTGATGGAACAGTACCTGGAGGAAGTCCAGGGCCACCGACCACCGGCCATTGTCCAGGAGTTTGCCCGCAGTATCAGCCGGGAGATCGATTTTTCCATCGAGTTGGCCAACATCCAGCGCTTTACCCGTCAGTTCGAGGGGAATCCGACCATTCATGTGCCGGTGGTCTACCCTGATCTCAGCACCGATCGGCTTTTGGTCATGGAAAACATCCAGGGTATCAAGGCCTCCCAGGTGGGGGAACTGCGTGAACAGGGTTATGATCTTTCCCTGATCGCCGAGCGCGGAGCCAACCTGGTCATGGAGCAGATCTTTGTTCATGGATTTTTTCATGCCGATCCCCACCCGGGCAACATTTTTATTCTTCCCGACAATGTCATCTGCTTCATCGATTTTGGCCAGATAGGCCGATTGTCCCGCAAGGATCGAGAGGATTTCACCGACCTGGTCCTCGATCTGGTGGGGGGGGGCGATGAAAGTCATATCGTCAGCGGTGTGCTCAAGGTAACGGTTCAACTGGGTGAGGTGGATCGGGAGAGCCTGGGGCAGGACATGGGTAATCTAATGGACATGTATCTTTACCGGTCCCTTGGAGAACTGGAGGCCGGCAAGATCCTGCAGGATCTGCTCGACCTGGTATCCCGGCATAAACTGTCGTTCAAGCCGAGTTTTTATCTGATGCTTAAAACCTTGAGCACGGCGGAGGGCGTCGGGTTGATGCATGATCCTAAACTCGAGTTGATCCGATTGGCCAAGCCTTTTATGCGCAATATCCGCATGGATCGCATGCATCCGTACCGCATTGCCGAGGAAATTTCCCAGACCGGCTCGGCGTATCTGCACCTGTTCCGTGATCTGCCCGATGAGGTGCGGGCCATTTTATCGCAGTTGCGCGGCGGCAGGATGCGGATCGGTTTCGAGCATCGGGGCCTGCAGTCTCTGGGCTCGGCGCTGGATCGGGTATCCAATCGGATTTCCTTTGCCATCGTCCTGGCTGCCCTGATTGTCGGCAGTTCTCTGATTATTCTTTCCGATATTCCGCCGCACTGGCACAATATACCGATTATCGGCCTGATCGGTTTCATGGTGGCGGGGCTCATGGGCTTCCGGCTGCTGCTTTCCATACTCCGCCACGGCCGGATGTAGAGCGGGGGGAAACGTTCCGGTTTCCAAGCCAGGCGGCTTTTTGTCCGCACCCGGGGCACCTTAACCAGTGCCCATGCAGAAACGGCTCTTTTTCCCGATTGTTTCAGTGCACTGGCAAATGTACTCCTTAAAACAGGACCTCAATGCCTGCGGTTCAATGCACCGGTACGCCTCGATCGAGAACAGAATATCTCTTTTCTCCTCAGTATGTACTGGGACAGGGTCCGTTTTCCTGCTATTTTCTCCGCCAGGTTCCGTTCACCCGGATGAATTGACCGGGTGGGGTTTTTTCGATGGCCTTTTTTGCGGCAAGTTGCTCAACGGCCTGCAGGGGTGTGTTGTTGCGACGGGCAATCTCTTCATACTGCGTTTTCCGTTGGGCATTGATCGTTGCTGCCAGCTTGGCGGCTTCGACATGACCAGGATCCACGGGAGCCAGGTAGCCAGTGGTGGTTTCACCCACAAGTCCCTGGGTCTTGGCGGTCTGCAGGTCCAAAGCATATCCGGTCTGCCAGCACAGCAGCAGCGTCAAACATATAAAAGCTAATCGTTTCATAGGGGCCTCTGTTTAGAACAGTCCACTCTCTTCGCTGATAACACTCTCCAGTTCTTTCTCCACCTTGACCCGGATTTCGTGCTCGATCTTGACGTTGAGATTGATGGTAATGGGCTTGTCGGGCGGGGCGACCTGCACCGTCGGGGTGCAGGCGGACAGCAACAGTCCCACTACGGCAAGCGCTGCCAGTATTTTGGCCATTGATTCCTCCCTTGTCGTTATTGCCAGCCCAGCGGTTTGGATCACCGCCGGATTTCCCGTTGCAAATCCGCGGGCAGACCCTGACTATACTGAAGACTTTGCAGCAGGGAAAGCAGATTCTGTTCAACGGTGACATTGAAATGCAAGGGCCGGTCCGGTTTGATGGAGGGGCTTCTGCCCTGTAACTGCAGGGCGATGATCAGGGTCCCGTCCGGAATATATTCGACCTGGGCGGCCAGTTGCTGGTAGTGAAATTCTTCCAGGGCCTTGAGAGCATAATCGGTGAGCGGTGAACCTGGTGGTGCCCCACCGGGCGGACGATACCGGAGTATGCCTCCCTGGTCGACCTGCTCAAGCCGACCCTGGTCAACCTGTATGCCCCGGGCGGTGAAAACCAGGGGCAGGTGCCCCTCTATCCTGCCATCCACGGTCAACCCTTCGACCTTCTGCATGGTCACGATCTGCTCCATCTCCATTTCCCTGATGGTCAACAGGCAGGAATTTTCCGGGCGATCGAAGTCATAGAGACATTCTTCCAGCTCGATTCTACCGCCTAAAAGCTCCACTTCCGCTTTTTCGATGTGCAGCCGAAAAGGGGTCGCCCCCTCTGCAGGATCAAGGCCGGCCCTGATGTACAGATTGCTCATGGGGACGACCGGACCTTGCACCTGGTCGACCCGAATCAGACCCGGCTGGCTGGAAGCCACCCGCGGCAGCAGGTGCAGCTTGTGCTCAGCCGTCAGACCAATGAAGGGGACCTCGGCGATTTGTCCCTGATCCACGGTGAGATCAACCTCCAGCTCGGCCTGGACAGGGGTGGTGCGGCTCCAGGCCCACTGGGTGGCCATCTTGATTTGTCCCTGCTCCAGGGTCAAGGGAAGGTGAGGATCATGCAGCATCTGGAGCAGATTATTGGTTGCGGTCATGACCAGGTGGCCGTCGGTATGCAGAGATGCGCTGCCTTTTTGATCTCTGTCCAGTTGCTGGGACATGGTCATCACCAGGGAACCTGTCCCCCGTGGTGCGGAACAGGAGGCAATGAGCCGCAATTGCTGCCGGTCCAGATGGAGGTCGGCAACAAGGTTGGCTATTTGCAGAGGTGCAAAGCGAAGGCCTCCTGTTTGCAGACCGTCAATCCTCCAGGGTTGTAGCGGACGCAGCTGGAGATGGAGAATTTGTGGATCGATGGGGGGATAGGCATTAAGGTATCCTGCCAGTTCGACGGTGAGCGCGTTCAGGGAGAGCTCCTGGCTCTTTGCTCCTTTGATCGCGAGTGTGGAGGCAGGGGTCAGGAGCAGCCCTCCCGAATTATGACGGGCAATGTCCAGTTGCAGCTGCACCTCTACGGCTGTCAGCAGAGGATGCTGCAGGTTGGTCCCGGTCACCTCCAGGAGCAGCTGCGCCGGATACAACTGGAAATGGAGACTCTGTGGATCGATGGGGGGCTGGATATTGAGCTGTCCTGCCAGATCGACGGTGAGGGCATCCAGGGAGAGCTCCTGGCTCTTTGCTCCTTTGATGACGAGTATGGAGGCAGGGGAGAGGAGCAGCTCTCCCGATTTGAGGCGGGTAATGTCCAGTTGCAGCTGTACCTCTGCAGCTGTCAGCAGAGGATGCTGCAGGCTGGTCCCGGTCACCTCCAGGAGCAGCTGCGCTGGATACAACTGGAGATGGAGACTCTGTGGATCGAAGGGGTGCTGGACATCGAGGTGCCCTTTCAGACGGGCTGTCAATGTATCCAGGGAGAGCTCCAGGCTTTTTGCTCCTTTGATGGCGAGTGTGGAGGCAGGGGTCAGGAGCAGCCCTCCCGAATTGAGACGGGCAATGTCCAGTTGCAGCTGCACCTCTGCTGCTGTCAGCAGCGGATGCTGGAGATTGGTCCCGGTCATATCCAGGAGCAGTTGCGGTTCGATGCCGGGGTGAACGCGCAGGAGCAGGTCAGCCTGCAATCTGCCTTGAGGCAGGAAATCGGTCTCGAATTTGGGTAGAAGTGCGGGCAGGGCCGCCAGGTCGAGATGCAGGGAGGCACTGAGCTGGCCGGCATCGGTTGCCATGACAAGGCTCGACTGATCGGTCATGTCCGGCGTAGGGGGCGCCGGTGGAGTAAAGATCAGTTTCTTGCCGGTCTCCGTGCCTGATGCTGTCAACTGTAACGAGGCGATTGTAGTCCCGTTTCGATACAGATGCAGGTTGTTGACCTGGAGCTGTTGTACCGGCAGGGTCAGGTCCTCGATCTGTTGCAGCAGTTGGACTGGATCGAATGAGAACAGGTCCGGCACCGGCGATGGGTCATCGGCAGTTGCGGGGGGAAGGGTTATTTGCACGGCCGTGGCCGTGATGGTTTCAACCTTTCCGTGGAGTAACCCGCGGTAATGGTAGTGGCAGACCAGGTCACGTATCTGGATGTCGACGGGTCCCGAGGGAAGGATGATGGTGGTGGAGAAGCGGTCAATGCGGACACGATTGATATTCAGGTCGGTCAGTTCGAGACTGACATCATGGAGACCGGCACGGGGAAGCAGGTGGGGGGCGAACCAGTTGATCAACTGTACCCGGTTCAACAGCATCAGGCCGACAAGAAGTGCGATCAGGGACAGGGTGGCGACAAGTGAGCGCATGAATAGGTGTCCTCCAGTTCACCATCTTATCCGCATTTGCCGTACTGGTCAATGGCTCCATCTCCCAGGTCATGCCGTCGTATCGTTCTCCTGAATTCGTGACTGCCGGACGCTTGTTGTGGATATATTTTGCTGTTATCAGATTATAATTGCAGCGGAATCCTTGAAGGTAACCCTCACCAGCCGCCCTTGGGGACAACGCTCGCGGATCCACGGTTATGCCCTGTGAACGTGAACGTTTTTTTTAACCAACAACGGTCAGGCTAGGCTTGACTTTGGGGTGTTTAAATGTATATTATCGGAATAATTGATTTTTATAATGTCTTTTTTGCTGGTCCGTCCTCTGGATTCAAGCCGGAACCGGTAGCAAGGCGATCCGTGTGTCTCCCTGCCTGATCGCTGTCACGAGATGGAACCGGTACGGAGGTGCTGCGAATGGACAATGCTGCGCAGTGGCTGGAGAAAAAGACCTTTCATCACGCCCGATTTGCCGATCTCAAGGATTTGATGCGGCGCAAAGAGCGGCTGGGGCTCTCCATTTCCCTGTGTATTCCGACCCTCAATGAAGCCGCAACCATTGCCCCTCTGGTGGCGGGGTTGAGCAGGGAATTGCGGGATCACTGTCCTCTTCTTGACGAAATTGCGGTAATCGATTCCGGATCCGAAGATCAGACCCTTGAGCTGGCTGCCGAGGCAGGAGCTGAAGTCCATCGAGCCTTTGATATTCTTCCCGACCTGGGCCGGTACTCCGGCAAGGGTGAAAACCTCTGGAAAGCTCTGTACCTGCTCCGCGGCGACATCCTTGTTTTTCTCGATGGCGATGTCACCACCGTGCATCCCGGCTATGTTGCCGGCCTGGTTGGTCCGCTTCTGTATCGGCCCGAGGTTGGCTATGTCAAATCTTTTTACGAGCGGACCACGGGCCCCTACAGTGGCAGCCTTGCTTCAGAGGGCGGCAGGGTAACGGAAATCCTCATCCGCCCTTTTTTTTCTTTGTATTTTCCGGAACTGACCGCGATCATTCAACCCCTGTCCGGAGAATATGCCGCGCGCCGGGAAATTCTCGAGCAATTGTCTTTTCCAGTGGGTTACGGGGTGGAAGCTGCTCATCTCATTGATATCCACCACAAGTTCGGCCTGACATGTCTCGCGCAGACCGATCTCGACCAGCGCCATCATCGGAGTCGCAGTACCAGCGAACTTGGCAGGATGGCCTTTGCCATTCTGCAGGTTTTGCATCGGCGTTTGCAGTTGCGGGGGGTGTTGCGGCAGGGCCCGGAGGTGGAGGAGGTTCTGCGCCAGTTCCAGCAACAGGCAGGGGAGTACAGACAGGTGGAGTATCGGGTTAAGGAATACGAACGTCCACCCATGCTTGAGGTCGCGGCGTATCGCTTGAAACGGGGGTCGGATTGGTCACGCCGCCAGTGTCGATCAATGGCGATGTCCACGGCGAGAGGGGCTTCATGCACATAGCGCTTGTTCATTATCACCTGCAGAGTGGCGGCGTTACCAGAGTCATACTCCATCAACTCAATGCCCTCGGAGCCCACGGGCATCAGGTGGTGGTCCTCACCGGCAGCCCGCCACCAGCTGGTTTTCCGGGTGTTTTCCGGGTTGTGCCCGGTTTACAGTACGAGTTTGCACGGCCGGCCATCACTCCCGCGGAACTGGCGGCACAGATGTCTGCCGCTGCCCGCGAAGCCTTGGGAAAAGACCCGGATGTCTGGCACGTACATAATCACAGTCTGGGAAAAAGCCTGGTACTGCCTGGAGCCTTGTCAGTACTGGCCCGCCAGGGAAGGCGGCTGCTGATGCAGATCCATGATTTTGCCGAAGACGGCCGTCCCGGTAACTTTCGGGTCATGCTGGCGGAAATGGCCGGAGGAGACCGACAGGCTTTATTCCGGTTGCTGTATCCACGTGCCGACCATCTCCATTACGCGGTGCTCAATGAGCGCGATTACAGGTTTTTGCAGGCTGCCGGTTTGGATAGGCCGCACCTGCATCTGCTGCCCAACCCCATCGATCTGGGACGTACCGGGGAAGGACAGCCCGAAGCAATTCGCTCTGCCGCACCTCTGTGGCTCTATCCGACCCGAGCTATTCGCCGCAAGAATCTGGGTGAGTTTCTTCTCTGGTCGGCTCTGGCTCCGCCGGGACAGCGGTTTGCCGTGACCTCGGCGCCGGAGAACCCTGGAGAATGGAAGCGGTATGCCCGCTGGAAAGATGTCGCCGCCGAGTTGGGTCTACCGCTCCAGTTCGAGGCGGTAGGTCCCGCTGGCCCGGGTTTTGTCGAGTTGTTGCACCGTGCCGAGGCCGCCATCACCACCAGCGTCGCCGAAGGGTTCGGTATGGCTTTTCTTGAGCCCTGGCATCTGGGGGTGCCGGTTTGCGGTCGTGATCTTCCCGAAATCACAGCTGGATTCCGAGAGGATGGGATAATTGTACCCTGGAGCTACCAACGACTCGAGGTGCCCCTGTCCTGGCCCGGCGCTGAACAGGTGCGAACCGCTGCCTGGCGGGGACTGCGTTCGACCCTGGCGGATTACGGCCGTTCCCCTGGGCCGGATGATCTCGAGCGACTGCTGACAGCCTGGATTCATGATGGTCGAGTGGATTACGGTCGTTTGCATGAACCCATGCAGGAAGAAATTCTTCGCCGTCTGGCCAAAGATCAGGGACTGGCTGTTGATCTCGATCCCTCGGCACTTCCTGATCCTGAGGTACTGCACAGGCCGATGACAGTGAATCGCAGCCTGTTGCGAAGCCGGTACCATCTGGCCGGGTACGGAATGGCAGTGGAACAGGTCTATACAAGAATCGTTGCTTCGGCATACACATCGCTGGACAGCCTTGATGGTGAGAGCCTGCTTGATTGTTTCCTAGCCCCTGAGCGGCTTTTTTTACTGCGCGTTGATTGAGACGGGATAGCTCTTCCTTCCCGGAATGGTCAGATCCGCTGGATGCAGATATAGGTGAGAATGGTATAGGCCAGCAGCCAGAGGCCGATGGCCAGCAGCCAGCGGTTGCGGGCCGGTGCTTTCTTCGGCAACCAGCAGAGCAGGACCATGGGCAGCAGCGGGATAATCACACCGGCGACAAAAGGCGACAGGTAGCGGAGCAGTTCCTGAAGGCCGAGAAAGAACCAGGGCCCGGCAATGAACAACAGGCCGAACTGTTCCGGTTCAATCGGTGCTGTCCAAACCACTGATACCACGATGGTGAGGACAACAAGGATCAGATGATTGTGCCAGTTGGCGGTGTACCGGCGGAGGTGAGGCCAGGCTGCCACCCCTCCCAGCACAACCAGGCCAATGACATGGTGGATGTAGACCTTGCGGACCCCGCTGTCGGTGAGGTCGAAGAGCAGATCATTGACTTGTGTGCCAATCAGGGGGATAGCCAGGCAGATGTGCTCGGCAATGGCACCGGCGGCTTCACCGGTGGCATCGCCGCGGAGTACATAACCGGTAAACAGCAGCAATAAGGCGCAGGGCAGGGTGAGGCAGAGGCGGACCCAGGCGCTTCGTTTGTACTCAGCCTCGTTTTTCCACAGGACGGCAGCAAGGTGGACGAGGAGAAGCAGGAAAAAAGCCTGACTGGAGAAGTAGTGCAGAGCACGCCAGAAGGAACCGTAGGGGATGAGCAGTTCCATGGCGGTCGTGGAGTAGAAAGGGTCGGCAACATCATAGTGCAGACCAACCACGATCCCCGAGAGGATGGAAATATACAGGCTGATCAGGGCGGCACCGCCCCAGAGGTGATCCCGCAGGGGGTGGAGCAGGGTCTCGATGATTTTTCCGCGGGACAAAGGGACCATCAGAGGTGCACCACGAAGGCAGTGACCTGACCTTCGCTATCGACTTTCTGCGTGACCGTAAAGGTGGGCAGGTTTCGTTCCGCCGGTCCGGAAATCCGCACTCCGTCCGAGGTGAAGCGACTCTGGTGGCAGGGGCATTCGATATATCCCATATCCTGGAGAAAATTGAGTCGACAGCCAAGATGGGTGCAGATACGGGAAACGGCTTTGGCGCCGCCGTCTTCGGTGGCGAAGAGGATAAAATCATGGCTGGCATGGGTGCCGCTTGCCGGCAAAGGTGCCGGCACGTCCACCAGACGGGGTCTTCGGGGCGGTTTGAATCCGGCGAAGCGGAACAGGGGATAGAGAAAAAGGGCCGCTGTTGCGGCCAGGGTCCACTGCACCCATCGTGTCAGGAAGGTGCGGCGGTTTCTGTCCCCGGGGGAGGTGGGTTTCTGGTGATTCCGATGGTCCATCAGGCAAATTTTTTCTTGAGGGCGCGATCGACGTGGGGAGGCACCAGGCCGGCCACATCCCCATGGCAACGGGCCGCATTCTTGATATTGGTGGAGCTGATATAGATCCAGCGGAAACCGGTCATCAGAAAAACCGTCTCCACCGAGCGTTCCAGCCTCCTGTTCATCAGAGCCAGCTGGAATTCATAATCAAAATCGGAAAGGGCCCGCAAACCACGAATGATGGCATGGGCTTCTTTTTTTCGGGCATAATCAACGATCAGACCATCGGTGAATCCCACCTCCACCCGCCCCGAAACAAATCCTCCAAAACAGCCTTCAATAAGTTCACACCGTTCTTCAAGGGAAAAAAGAGGGATTTTCTGAGGGTTGATGGCGATGGTAATGATGATCCGATCAAACAGGTTGAGGCCTCTTCTGATAATGTCCAGGTGGCCGTTGGTGATGGGATCAAAGGTGCCCGGATAGAGAGCTGTTCCGGAGGTCTGTCTTCCTGCGCCGGGTACTATGGGATCGACGGGGTTATCCATGGTTGTATTTCATGACCGATTGCAGTTCTTTGAATCCGTGACGGCTGGACTCTTGTTTTAATATATAAACGCTCACAAATTCAGGAGTTCGTAAAACCACAGGCCGGTTTCTCCATAACAGCGTTGATTGATGAGCTTGAGGGTGCCGGCCGTGGCCGGCAGTCTGGTGTTGCGGTGTTCCTCGATCACGACCAGAGCACCGGGCGCGAGCAAAGCAGTTTTTTCCATGTTTGTCAACAGGGGGGCCGCCAGTTTTTTCGTGTACGGTGGATCCATGAACACCAGGTTGAAGGGAGGAATTCCGGACAAGGTCAGGACCTTTTCCAGCCCCTTGGAGGGCAGGGCCAGATCCTGGCAGAGAAAAGCCGCCTGAGGCTGACGAAAACAGCTGCGAAGGTTTGCTTCGATGAGTTGGCCTGCCTGTCGGGATTTATCAACAAAAAGAACGAAGGCCGCATCTCTGCTCAGGGCTTCGATCCCCAAAGCGCCGGTGCCGGCGAAAAGATCGAGCACGGTACTGCCTGCTGTTCGCTGGGCAAGAATATTAAACAGGGCTTCGCGGACCCGGTCGCTGGTGGGACGAATGTCCGCTTTGCCGCTGGCCGGGGTCATCAGTTTCCTGCCCCGGGCGTTGCCGCCGGTGATTCGCACCTGCTTCCTTGGAATGAAAAGTTCTTCAGGAAGAAGATTTTTCCTGTTTGGCCACTTGCTTCTTTTTTCTCAGCAGGCGAGCCCTGACAGCAAGAAAAGGCCCGGAGAGCATGTAGGCAAGGGCAACGACAAAAAGGGTGATTGGTGGTTCGGTGGCCAGCAGGATCAGCAGCAGGATCATGCCGACGATCACGTGAAAACGTTTTTCCCTGGGGATGTTGATATTTTTGAAACTCAGGTATCTGTGATTGGAGACCATCAGATAGGATAGAAGATAGACCAGGAGCAGCAGGGTGATGTGCTTGACGGTTTCAGTGGTTTTGAAGACCTGGCTGCTGAACATGACCGCGGTGGCGATGACGCCGGCCGCCGCCGGACAGGGAAGACCGGTAAAATCATGACCGGGGTTGTTGATGGTCTGGGTATTGAACCGTGCCAGCCGCAGGGTGGTGGTGGCCACATAGAGAAAAGCGGCCAGCCAGCCATAACGGCCATATGGGGTCAGGGCCCACAGATAGGCCAGCAGAGCTGGCGCGACCCCAAAAGAGACCATGTCGCACAGGGAGTCGAGTTCCATGCCGAAGGTCGAGGTGGATCCGGTCATCCGGGCTACCCGGCCATCCAGGCCGTCAAAAACTGCGGCAACCAGAATCGCAATGGCTGCCGCGAAAAAATAACCGTTGATCGAGGCGATGATGGAGTAAAAACCGCTGAACAGGCTGCAGATGGTCAACAGGCAGGGAATGATGTAAAAACGGTTCGATTGCGTACTATCCATGGTTTACTCTTTGTGGGGTCACCGCAGGGGGAGGGTCGCAGTCATCCACTGCAGTGCGATCAGGATCGCGAGAGGAACACCGGTGCGTGAAGCCGGGGTCGCAAGGGATTGGACTGCAAATACTATACGGGATGAAGGGGTGTCGGGCAATCGATTCCTGGATTTTTCGCAACCCTTATCCCGTGTTCCTGTCGTCCGTATCCACAACCTGAATCCGTGACGGCTGGACGCTTGTTTTGGATATATTTTGCTGTAATCTTATTATAATTTTAGCAGAATCCTTAAACAGAACCTTCACCAGCCGCCCTGCGGGGCGTCCGTGCGTACGCCATCTTCATTGCCCGTAACCGTCCGATAAAGTTTACTTTAATCGGAACGGTCACAGGCAATAAAGCTGACGCACGGACGAACGCTCACGGATCCAGGCACAAGGGAAGCATTGATTCATGGTTCAAGGCACAGGCGGCGACCATCCTGTCCGTGCTCCCGCTGAACGGTCAGGTTTTTTCCTGCCCTTGTCCCTCAGCAACAAATCCCAGTATTGTCTCGCCAGCCCGGACTTTCTCTCCAGTCCGGACCCGAATCTGTGCTGTTAACGGCAGATACAGGTCGACCCGGGAGCCGAAGCGGATCAGGCCGAATTTCTGGCCGCCGGCAACCTGGTCTCCTTGTTCCGCCCAGCAGACAATACGCCGGGCGATGAGACCGGCGAGTTGCACCACGGTGTATTGCAGGCCGGCAGGGGTGGTGATGGTCAGCGCGCAGTATTCGTTGTGGAGTTCGGCCTTGTCCTTGTCCGCGGCATAAAAGGCCCCTGGAGACAGGATCACCCGGTTGACGGTACCGGTCATGGGAACTCGGTTAACATGGACGTTAAAGACGTTCATGAAAATGGAAATTTTCATGAGGCGTTGTTGTGAAAAACGATGGTCGTCCACTTCCCGGACCTGGATGACCTTGCCGTCCGCCGGAGAGATGATGGCCCCCGGGTCCGCGGGAACAACCCGGATCGGGTCGCGGAAAAAGTAGAGGACAAAGGCGGTGAGCAGCAGGCAGAGCAGAACGGGGAGGGTCCAGCCGACCAGGGCGAAAACCAGGGTGGCAAAACCACTGAAGAGAATAAACGGCACCCCTTCGCTGGCCACGGGAATTTTGGGCTGTTGCATGAAAAATCCTGGAGAAATGGAGGCCGGACGGGGCGGCGGTGGACCTGCAGGCGCCGCCCGGCGGAGAGCGGGTTATTTTTTTGGGGCCCGAATCATGGCAATTTTTCCGGTCCGGACGATTTCCCTGATGCCCAAAGGGCGGAGGATATCGATCACCGCTTTGATTTTTGATTCGGAACCGGTGATCTCCAGGG
This sequence comes from Desulfobulbus alkaliphilus, assembly GCF_016918545.1. Lineage (GTDB taxonomy): Bacteria > Desulfobacterota > Desulfobulbia > Desulfobulbales > Desulfobulbaceae > Desulfobulbus > Desulfobulbus alkaliphilus. The sequence continues at coordinate 14,578 of NZ_JAFFQC010000032.1, forward strand.
CATAGGAATTGGGGCTGACGTCGACGACCTTGCCGCGGAATATATCAATAATCCGCAAAACCTCGGCCCTGGTCGCCGCTTCCGCCTTGACACGGATCAGCGCCATTTCCCGTTCAACAAACTCACCATCACTGACGTCGGTTACTTTGACAACATCGATCAGTTTGTGGAGCTGCTTGGTAATCTGTTCAATAATGGCTGCCTCGCCCTCGGTGACGACGGTCAGACAGGAGATTTGAGGATCAAAGGTTTCGGCAACACAAAGGCTCTCTATGTTGAAGCAGCGGCCGCTGAAAAGTCCGGTGACCCGGGAAAGAGCGCCGGGGCGGTTGCGCAGGAGGACGGAAAGGGTATGTTTCATGATCATTGATCCTGTTGAACACTGGCTGACTGATGAATGGATCCGGTCTAGGGCCGGACGGCAACGGTTTTCTGATCCTACGCTCTTTAGACAAGGAGCATTTCAGTGGTCGCCTTCCCGGCCGGTACCATGGGGAAAACACCTTCTTCACGATGAATGGAAAAGTCCATGACCACGACATTTTTTGTGGCCAGGGCTTCACGGATGACCGGTTCCACCTCGCCCTTGGTTTTGGCGCGCAGGCCCACGGCACCATAGGCCTGGGCCAGGGTGACGAAATCCGGAGTCACCTCCATGGTGGTCGAGGCATAATGACGGTTATAGAAGAGCTCCTGCCACTGGCGTACCATGCCCAGGTAATTGTTGTTAAGAATGGCAATTTTGACCGGTGCGCCACACTCTCTGGCCGTGGCCAGTTCCTGAATGTTCATCTGGATTGAGCCGTCCCCGGCCACGTCAATGACCGTTGCCTCGGGAAAGGCCATCTGGGCGCCGATGGCGGCTGGCAATCCGTACCCCATGGTGCCCAGGCCGCCCGAGGTCAACAGCCGACGGGGGTAGTTGAATTTGTAGAACTGGGCCGCCCACATCTGGTTCTGACCGACTTCAGTGCTGATGATGGCATCACCGCCGGTGAATTCGTGGAGTTTTTCGATGACATACTGAGGTTTGATAATCTCGCCGGCATCCATATAGGCCAAGGGGTGTTTGGCGTCCCATTCCTTGACCTGTTCGATCCAGGGCCGATGGTGTTCGGCTGTTTTCTCAGGATTGAATTCAGGGCTCTTGTCCAGCCAGCTGTTCATGGCTTGCAGGGCCAGTTTGCAGTCGGCGACAATGGGAATGTCGACCTCGACATTTTTGCTGATCGAGGTGGGGTCGATGTCGATGTGGATGATTTTGGCCAGCGGTGCGAAGGCATCAAGGCGGCCGGTGACCCGGTCATCGAAACGGGAGCCGACGGCGATGAGCAGATCGCTCTTGGCCACCGCCATGTTGGCGGCATAGCTGCCGTGCATGCCCAGCATGCCCAGGGAGAGGGGATCGGTGCCGGGAAAACCGCCCAGTCCCATGAGGGTCATGGTCACCGGGATGCGAAGACGCCGAGCCAGGTGGCTCAGCTCTTCGTTGCTGTTGGAGAGGATGACCCCGCCACCGACGTACAGGACCGGTCGTTTCGCGCGCAGACAAGCCAGGCAGGCTTTTTCCACCTGATTCGGATGCGGAACCGTATTCGGCTGGTAGGTTTTCATTTTGACAGGTTTTCTCGGCGGAAAACTGACCATGGAGGCGATGATGTCCTTGGGCAGGTCGATCAGGACCGGTCCTGGTCTTCCGGATGCTGCCAGGTAAAATGCCTCGCGCAGCACTGGTACCAGATCCTCGGGGTCATTGACCAGGTAGTTGTGTTTGGTGCAGGGACGGGTGATACCGACGATGTCGACTTCCTGGAAAGCATCGTTGCCGATCAAGGCTCTGGGGACCTGACCGGTGAGCACCACCAGGGGGATGGAGTCGCAATAGGCGGTGGCAATGGCGGTAACCCCGTTGGTGGCACCGGGCCCTGAGGTCAGCAGGGCGACTCCGACCTTGCCGCTGGAACGGGCATAACCGTCGGCGGCATGCACGGCCCCCTGTTCGTGGCGGACCAGGACATGACGGATATCACTTTTGCACAGATCGTCATACAATTCGATAACCGCTCCGCCTGGATAACCGAAAATGAGATCCACGCCCTCTTCCTGCAGGCAATTGATGATGGCTTGTGACCCTTTAACCTTACTCATAAAATATCCTTTTTTCCTTGAGGTCTCGCCCGAGGTGTGTCGGCGCGGCTGAAAAACAGCCTGCATGGGCATGGATTGCAGAACAAAATGAAAGAGTAAAGAATATATAGAGGAAGAAAATGACTGTCAAGCGGGAAACCGGGGATTCTCCGTCAATTATGACAATAGTGCTGATCAGTGGAATTGATGGTTCTCCTGGCCGGCTTGGACCGCACAGAGCAGGGGGCTCAGCTTACCTTGCCGGCACTGCGGTTTCGCATGCTCCCCCCCCTGTATCTGCTCAGTTCTGCGGCGGCGTGTTTTCCAGTTGGTGAATGAGGTCACCCACCATCCGTCCTGATGGTGCTGCCGCCATCGGATGGTATTGGAGGAGGATTTTCCATTCGGCAATGGCCTGGTCGCGTTCGTTGAGTCCGGTGAGCAGGACCACCCCCTTGTTGAATCGGGCCTGTTCATGCTCAGGGTTGAGGTCGAGGACCGCATCAAAGAGCTCGATGGCCTTGTGGTGCTGATTGTCCTGAAAGTACATGACCCCGAGGTCGGTCATGATGTTGGTGTCACCAGGGAGCAGTTCCAGGGATTTGTGGTAGGCTTCGATGGCCTTGCGTGGTTGGTCGGTGTCGAAATAGGCATTACCGAGGTTGGCCCAGGCCCGGGCGTCCTCGGGATTGTCACGGGTGGCCTGCTCAAGGTTGGCAAGAGCGGCGGCCACTTCCTGCGGGCCGGGTACAGTATGGGTATGCCTGTGACCATCGGTTGCCGGGATGCGATAGACGGAATAGACCACGCCACCGACAAAGCCGATGATCAGCGCCATGAAAACGGTCAGGTACAAGGTCTGTTTTTTGACAAAACCGGTGGTATCCATCGGTGATTCTCCTGAAAAGGTGGGTTGAGATGTCTGCCAGGTTGTGTTGAAACCTCAAGTGGGTTGCGGGCGCTGTGTCTACCAAGATGCCGGGGAGTCCTCTCCGGGCCGGGAAAAGGCAGAAGGGGTGGGTTAAAGCGACATGAGCTGACACCTGAATCCGTGACGACTGTACGCTTGTTTTGGATATATCTTGCTGTAATCTTATTATAATTTTAGCAGAATCCTTAAAGAGAACCTTCACCAGCCGCCCTTCGGGGCGTCCGTGCGCACGCCATCTTCATTGCCCGTAACCGTCCGATAAAGTTTACTTTAATCGAACGGTCACAGACAATAAAGCTGACGTACGGACGAACGCTCACGGATCCAGGTGACAGATACGTTGGCCTCTGCATAGCACAGGTGCCCGGAAACTGCAAACACAGCAGGCCGGGAAAGGAAAAGGCCAAGGTCACTGCGTGGTAGTATAAACATTCACCAGGTGCAAGGACAAGACCGAATGAACAGGAAAAAGGAATTGTTCAACAGCACAGTGTTGCATGGGGAGATGAACAGGTTGAGGGGCTGGGGAGAGTTGCCGCGAGGTGGTTTAATCGTCCGCGGGGGGTATGCCAGTGCAGGGTTTTGTGGTATCGATCACTGCATCCAGACAAATGCGGTACCTGGTCGGACCGCAATGACCGCAGAGAATTGTGTCCAGGTGACGTATACATTGATCCATCCTGGCGCAGGCAACTGTCATCTTGGTTATGGTACCCTCATATTGGTTTTTGGGTTGCATGTCGTAGAGATGCAGGCAGCCTCCAGGTCGCAGCGCGGCCAGGGCGTGGGGCAGCAGAGCGGCGCCTCCAAGAGGTTGAACAATGAGGATGCGGTCAAAGCCGCGGTGCAGAGATGGAAGTTCCCTGGCTGCATCGCCAAGGATGCAGACAACATTGTTGATGCCGCGATTGGCAGCCAGGTTTTTGCGGGCATATTGGTGGGCAATGGAATTGATTTCGATGCCGACAATTTCCCGTGCCTGACTGTGACGGGCGATGATCAGGGGATAGGGCCCGATGCCCGATCCGAGCACGGCCACGGTCTCGCCCGGTTGGACCAGGGAGGCGATCCTGGCCCGCTCGTGGGCAGAACGGATCGAGAAGTAAACCCGGGCCAGGTCGAGATGAAACAGAACCCCGTTTTCCCGATGCACCGTGGTCAATCGTTCCTCCCCGGCGATAACGGAAAGCGGTAGGGTGCGGTGCGCCCCTTGATAATGGCCGGTTCGTTTGACCACCACACGGATATGCGGCGAGGATGCCAGAATGATTGCCCCGATCCGTCGCTCCCAGGCAACCACTTCCGGGGTTATACCGATCACGGCAATATCGCCCACCCGATCAAAACCACCCGGAAGGCGGGCGGGGTTCAGGTCCGGAAAAAATTGTCTCAGGAGAGGTTTAAGCTTCATGGCCGTTTTGCCGGGACCTGCCTGACCTGTTTGGAGCGTTGAAGGGTGTCCTGCATTGTAACCGTTCACCGGGCGCGGGGAAAGGACTGCAAGGCCTGGAAACCTGATCCGTTGCCGGCCTTACCTTTTTTCCGGTGTGCAGCGGCGGAGTAACTCCTTCAATTCACTGATTTCACGGCGGAGACTGTCGATGTCCCGATGCAGCGCCTGTTCTTTTTCCTCGGCGATGGTTTCGATTTCCTCGAGCTGTTTTGCCTGGGCGGCCTGCGCCTGACTCTGCATGGCCTCGACAATGACGGCGATGAACAGGTTGAGCATGGTAAAGGTTGCCAGCATGATGAAAGGGATAAAAAAGAGCCAGGCATAAGGGTACAGTTCCAGAACCGGGCGGACAATGCCCATGGACCAGCTTTCCAGGGTCATGATCTGGAACAGGGTGTACATGGAGGCGTTTATGGAGCCGAACCATTCAGGGAAATTGGGCCCAAACAGCTTGGTACTCATCACTGCCGCAACGTAAAACAAGAGCAGCAGCAGGGCAATGATGGAGCTTAAACCGGGAATGGCGGCCAGCAGAGCCGAAACCACCACCCGCATCCTTGGCGAAGCCGATGCCAGCCGCAGGACCCTGAGAACCCGCAGGCTTCTCAGAACGGTAAAGGCTCCCGTCGCCGGTATCAGGGCAATGCTGACGACCACAAAATCAAAAACCCGCCAGGGATCACGGAAAAAGCGGGATGGTCCCATGGCAATGATGGCCAGGGTCAGCTCAACCACAAAAATCCCCAGACAGAGACGGTCCAGTCGAGAGAGCAGCCCGCCATGAGGATCGTTGATGGCTGGGACGGTTTCCAGGCCGAGGATGACGGCATTGAGGAGAATGATGGTAATGATGAAACGTTGAATAATACGTTTTTCCAGCCAATGGTACAGCTGGTCGCGCCAGCCTATATGCTCGATCCTGCTCATTGCCCAAAAACCTCATTGAAAAAAAGTCCTGAATCCGTGACGGCTGGACGCTTATTTTTGATGTATCTTGCTGTCATCATATTGTAATTGCAGCGGAACCTAAATAATGCCCTTCACCAGCCACCCTTAGGGGCGTCCGTCCGCACGCCATCTTCATTGCCCGTACCCGTCCGATACAGTGTCCTTTCAGCGAACGGCCACGGACAACGACGCTGACGCATGGAGGAACACTGACGGATCCAGGAAAGGGTCAATCGGTCGGTACCTGCTCACGCAAGACAGGAAAACGAGGGCCGTGCCCCGGTTGAGGGGGTATTCTATACCATATTTGCGGGTAAATTTGATCTGATTTTATCCTGTTTCTTTTTCGGTCTTCTTTGTCCGTCAACCAGGTGCTGATGCGCATCATGACTGGCTTTTGCTCTCTGGAAACGGGGAAGATCCTTTTTTGACAATCTTTCTTTTTCCGGTATAGTACAGCCTTGGAGAACAGGTGATTCAGCTCTTTGTACCTGGTTGCAACATGGATCTTTTTGACGGTTTTCGTTCCTTTCAGGCTGGAATTGATATATGGACAAAGGTGTCCGTTTCCATCGGCGTGTACCGGTAATGCAAACAGCGCGATTTTTCGAGTGGCTGGGCAGCAATCTGCCACGGATGCAGCGGATCATGGTGCCACTGCTGCTCTTTTGCGTCGGTGGGGTGACGCTGTTTGTTTATTGGACCGGAGGCATCAAATTTGTTTTTTCCCATTCCATGTACATTCCGGTTCTTCTTGCCGGTTTTTTGCTCGGTATGCGGGGTGGGGCGGTGTTCGGTCTGCTCGGTGGTCTCGCTCTCGGGCCTTTGATGCCGATCGATGTGAGTACCGGTGAAATGCAGTCCACGCTCAACTGGTTGTATCGCGGCGGTTTTTTTGTTTTGATCGGTTTTTTGAGCGGAGCGGCAAGTGACAGCGTCCAGTCCTACCTCCGCCATCTGCACTGGGCTGCCCGTCACGACCCGGCAACCGGTTTGCCCAATCGAATTGCCCTGTTTGAGACCTTCCCTGCAAGTCCAGCCGACAGGGAAAGGTCAAAGGTCTCGGCGCTGGCTGTCTTTTCGATTGAAAACAGAACAGAATTGAAATCTGCTTTCGGGCTTGCCGTCCTTGAAATGGCTGTTGGTCAACTGGCCCAGCGCCTGCAGGAAATAGTCATGGACGAGGCCCGGATTCACCGTGTGGATACCGAATTGCTGGCGGTGTTGCTCACCGGCACCGACAGTGGGGACATCATCGAACGGGTCGAGGAATTACGGGCATGCGCTCAGGCTCCATTGATGCTGGAATCCATTCCTATTCATGTTGATGTCCGCCTGGGGTACGTGACCTTCGATGCCCTTCTCCAGAAACCGGAAACCTATCTGCAGGAGGCCGAAGCAGCCTTGATCGAGGCGCGGGACAAGGTACGGGACTGTGCCTCCTACAGTGCATCCATCAGTGCCGTGACCAGAGAAAACCTGCGTTTGCTCGGCGAATTGAAGGATGCGATCAGAGATGGACAACTGTCCCTCGAGTATCAGCCCAAGATGGTGCTGAACACAGGCAAGGTGGACGGGGTGGAGGCTTTGATTCGCTGGAATCATCCCCAGCGGGGGGTGATTCCTCCCGAGATCTTCATTCCCAGGGCAGAGCAGAGTACCCTGATCAACCTGATCACCAGGTTTGCCCTGGATGAGGCCCTGAGACAAATGGCCCGGTGGCGGCGGCAAGGTATCGAGGTGTCCATGGCAGTCAACATTTCGACCCGCAACCTTCTGCAGCCAGGTTTTGTCGATCAGGTTCTGCGTCTGCTCGATCAACACGGCCTTGAGCGGCACCTGCTGGAACTGGAAGTGACCGAAACGGCCCTGATGGTGGAAATGGAGCGCGCCATTGCCGGCCTCATCAGGTTGTCGGAGACGAAAGTCATTGTCTCCATAGATGATTTCGGCACCGGGTATTCCTCCCTGCAGTATCTGCACCGATTGCCTGTTTCCTTGATCAAAATCGATCAGTCTTTTGTCCGCAAGCTTCCTGGTGATACAGGGGCCATGCATATTGTCGAAGCCGCGATTACCCTGGCCCGAAAACAAGGAATTCAGACCCTTGCCGAGGGTGTGGAAAACAGGGAAGCCTGCCGTTTTCTCAGGGGCATGGGCTGTGATCAGGCCCAGGGCTATTTTTTGTGTCGACCATTGGCAGCCGATACCTTTGCCGCCTGGTACAAGGAAAACGGTGGCCATATCCACGTCTGACATCAAGGCAGGAGCCAGCAAAGATCCCGGATCCGTGAGCGTATGTCCGCACGCCCCGAAGGCGGCTGGTGCAGGTTATTATCAAGGCTGCGCTGCAATTATAAAAATTATAATATGCGTACAGCAAGATACATCCAAAACAAACGTCCAGTCGTCACGGATTCAGGTTGTTCTCATCAAGTGGATGTATGATGCTACGTCCCACAGCCAACAGTGGAGGATCGTCCATGCCCTATGTCAATATCAAGGTGACCCGAGAAGGCGTAAACCCTGCTCAGAAGGCCGAACTCATCAAAGGGGTGACCGATCTCCTTCAGCAGGTTCTGGGGAAAAATCCGGCAACCACGGTGGTGGTGATCGACGAAGTGGACACGGATAACTGGGGAATAGCCGGCGAACAGGTCACCAGACGTCGGGCCCGAGGGCAATGACAGCAAGCAGGTAGGCGAGGCCGGTTGTCGTCGAGCGAGAGGATACATCATGTTGGAACATTTCTTCGCGATGATTCATGCCGATCCATTTTATGAGCTGGCTGCCCTGGTGGTGCTGGCCTCGGTGCTGGGATTCATCGGGCTGCTCCTCCGTCAGCCCATGGTGGTCAGTTTCATTGCCGTGGGTGTCCTGGCTGGACCATCGGCCCTTGATATCGTCCAGTCGCATCAGAATGTCGAACTGCTGGCGGAGTTGGGCGTGGCGGTGCTTTTGTTTCTGGTCGGGCTGAAACTGGATCTGAAACTGGTTCGCTCCCTGGGGCCGGTTTCCCTGGCCACCGGTCTTGGCCAGGTATTGTTCACCTCCGGAGTTGGTTTTGTCATCGGGATTGCCCTGGGGATGGACACGGTCACCTCGCTTTATGTGGCAGTAGCACTCACTTTTTCCAGCACTATTATCATTGTCAAGCTTTTGACCGATAAAAAGGAAGTGGATTCGCTCCATGGCCGGATTGCCATTGGATTTCTTATTGTTCAGGATCTGGTGGTGGTCCTGGCAATGATGGTGCTGTCGGCCTTTGGTATCGGGGCGCAGGAAGGTGGTGACAACTCTTTTCTCCTCCATCTGGTCAGTGTGCTGGCCTATGGAGTCGCCATGCTGGCACTGGTGGGCCTCTTTATCCGTTTTCTGGCCACCCCCCTGGTCAGTCGCGTTGCTCATTCTCCGGAACTGCTCATCACCTTTGCCATCGGCTGGTCGGCCCTGCTGGCCACCCTGGGCAGTTATTTTGGTTTCAGCAAGGAACTGGGCGGGTTGCTGGCGGGGGTATCGCTGGCTTCAACCCCGTTCCGAGAGGCCATCATTGCCCGTCTGGCCTCCCTGCGGGATTTTCTGTTACTGTTTTTCTTTATTGCCCTGGGCATGCACCTTGACCTCGGCCTGCTTGGGGCACAACTGGTTCCGGCCATCATCTTTTCCCTTTTTGTGCTGATCGGGAACCCGCTTATCGTCATGGTTATTATGGGGGGCATGGGGTATCGCAAACGCACGGGTTTTCTCGCCGGTCTCACCGTGGCCCAGATCAGTGAATTCTCACTGATCTTCATGTCCATGGGACTCATGCTGGGACATCTCGATTCGGAAGCCCTGGCCCTGGTAACTCTGGTGGGTCTCTTGACCATCGCTTTGTCCGTATATATGATAACTTATTCACATGGTTTGTATAACCGACTCGAGCCCATGTTGGGAGTGTTCGAACGGCGTCTTCCCCGACAAGAGAATACTCAGGATCAGCATTTTATCGGTAAGAAACAGTATGATGTTATTCTCTTCGGGCTGGGGCGATATGGAACAGCCCTGGCGGAACGCTTGATCAGAGATGGTTTCTTGATTCTGGCCGTGGATTTCAACCCCGATGAAGTGCGTCGCTGGCGGGAGCAGGGCCATGATGTGATCTATGGTGATGCCAGTGATCAGGAGTTCGTCAGCCATCTGCCCCTGCGCGGGGTGCGTTGCGTCATTTCCACCATGGCACAGCATGAACTCGGTCTGACCCACGAGGACCCCCGCCTGGTTTTGATCGATGAACTGAAACGACAGAATTTTTTCGGTATCATAGCCGTTTCCATGCAGCAGACCGCAAATCGTCGCGAAATTGAAGAACTGAGGACCATGGGTGCGGATTTTGTCTTCCTGCCGTATTATGACGCTGCTGATCAGGCTGCAAAACGTCTCAAAGAAGCCCTGGCCTGATGTTGTATCGTTAATTGGAGCGGAAATTAAAAACAAGAGTCCAGCCGTCACTGATTCAGGTGGAGGACATGATGCGCAATTTTCACAATATTCTCTATGCCAGCACCGGTCTCGGCGATGACAGCGAAGGGCTCAAACAGGCCCTCAGTCTGGCCAGGAACAATAAAGCCGCGTTGAAGTTTCTTGTTGTCTGTCCTCCCTTGCCGGCGGACCAGGAGGAGTATCAGGGCAAATACCGGACCTTCATGGCTGAACAGGTGGCACTCGCTTTGCAAAAAGCGCGTCTTTCCCTGGAAATGGACGAAGCGCTTGTCCCTGTCGAGGTGGAGGTGGAAAGCAGCAATGCCACCCCGGCGGCGATCAGTGTTATCCGTCATGTGCTCCGTCATGGCCACGATCTTGTCATCAAGGAGGCGGAGCCCAGGGAGGGTGGCAAGGGATTCATGGCCATGGACATGAGCCTGTTGAGGAAATGTCCCAGCCCGGTATGGCTGGCTCGACCAATCTCCCGGTCGCGGCAGGCAATCCGGGTGGCAGTAGCGGTGAATCCTGACAGCCGCAGCGAGGCCGAGCATGACCTTTCCCTGCGCCTTCTGGAACTGGGTCGTTCCCTGGCCGATTCCTGCAGCGGGGATCTGGATATTGTCTCCTGTTGGGACTTTGCCTTTGAACGGTACCTGCGGGAAAATACCCGGGTCTATATTCCCGAGGAAACGATGCGCGACGCAGCCCAGAAGGCTCAATCCAGTCACCACAGCGGCCTCAGCGATCTGCTGCAGCAGTCGGGTATCGGCGGTGACTTTCAGGTTCATCGTTTGAAAGGACGGGCTGATGACCTCATTCCGATCTTTGTCCATGACAAGGCCGTGGACATTCTGGTGATGGGCACAGTAGCCAGGACCGGAATTATCGGTTTTATCATGGGCAATACCGCGGAAAACATCATGCGGCAGATCAGCTGTGCCCTGGTGGCGTTGAAGCCAAGCGGCTTTGTTTCGCCGGTCAAGGCGTATTGATCTACGTGCAGCGAGGACCTGAATCCGTGACGGCTGGACTCTTGTTGCGGATATATCTTGTTGTACTCATCTTATAATTGCAGCTGAACCTTTGACAATACCTTTCACCAGCCGCCCTTCGGGGCATCCGGACGAACGCTCACGGATCCAGGCTTTTGTCAGTGCTTGATTGGAAAGGCGTCAGCTGATCGCGGCTCATCACGGGGGGACCTGTCGAGTTTACATCCTCCACTATTGTCAGCGCGTACAGGCGCCCCGGGTGCTTGCTTCACAGCAGGCCACCACCTGCCGTGTACGGTTCCTGCCGCCGAGAGAGGCAGATGTTGACCGGCGCCGGGTGGCCGGTTGCACGTTGTTGCCGATGCTATTACCTGTTGCTGAATGTCATTCTGCGTCAAGGAGAAGAAACCCTATGAATACCAAACTGGATGTGCTCATCATCGGTGCCGGTTCAGCCGGCCTGGCGGCCCTTCGTGAAGTCCGCAAGCATACTGATCGGTTTGCCATCATCAACCATGGTCCGTATGGCACCACCTGTGCCCGGGTGGGCTGTATGCCTTCAAAATCTCTTATCGAAGCGGCCAACGCCTATCATCGCCGTCATAGCTTTACCGAGTTCGGCATCAACGGCGGAGCATCTTTGTCAGTGGATATTCCAAGGGTGTTACGCGGCGTGCGTGCTCTGCGGGATCGTTTCATCGCCGGCCCGGTTAAGTTCACTGAAGATCTGGGACCGCGCAGCATCACCGGCAAGGCTCGCCTGCTTGGCCCTGACCGGGTCCTGGTCAACGGGCAGGAATTGACCGCGGACAGGATCATTCTGGCCACCGGTTCCCGCCCCATTGTTCCAAAGGCCTGGAGTGGTTTTGGTGATCGTCTTATAACCACCGACACTTTGTTTGAGCAGGAACGGTTGCGTCGGCGGATCGCTGTGATCGGTCTGGGTGCCATCGGTGTTGAGATCTCCCAGGCCCTGGCGAGGTTGGGTCTTGAGGTCGTCGGATATGATCAAAATACTCTTCTGGCAGGGTTGACGGATGAAACGGTCAACCGCACCTTTGATGAGCTTCTTCAGAGAGAGTTCCCTGTCCATGCCGGTGCTCCGGCGGAATTGCGGCAGACGACCGATGGCATCGAGGTCACCAACGGCACCGACACCGTTATAGTTGAACAGGTCATTGCCGCTCTGGGGCGCCGGCCCAATATTGATGATCTGGGGCTGGAAACCCTGGGCATCGAACTCGATAGTCAGGGACAGCCCGAGGTCAATCCGCAGACCATGCAGATCGATAACCTCCCTGTGTACCTGGCCGGGGATGCCAATGGCCGGTTGGCGCTGCTGCACGAGGCCGCTGATGAAGGCCACATTGCCGGGTTGAACGCTGCCAGCGGCAGGACAACCTGCTTCAAGAGGCGCACCCCCCTGGTCATTGTTTTTTCCGACCCCAATATTGCCGTGGTCGGCAGGAGCCTGCGTGAACTGACCCCTGGCTCCTTTGTCACCGGTGCCTTTAATTTCCGTCGTCAGGGGCGGGCCCGGGCTGCCCTGCGCAATAAGGGGCTGGTTCACGTGTACGCCGACAAACAGAGCGGGCTCCTGCTGGGCGCGGAAATGTGTGCGCCCGCCGGTGAACATCTGGCCCACCTGCTTGCCCTCGCCATTGATCGATCGCTCACGGTCTTTGACCTGCTCCGCATGCCCTTTTATCATCCGGTGGTGGAGGAGGGGTTGAGAAGTGCCTTACGCCATTTGACCACGCAACTCCCTGAAAAAAGCGCTTCAGATCTCTCTTCCTGCGCCGCGTTTCAGGCGGAAGCCCTGGATTGATTCTGGCACCTGCTCGAGAGGAACCAATGACACCGGGTATACATTCCCCTGAACCCGTGAGCGTACGTCCGTGCGTCAGCTTCGTTGTTCGTGGCTGTTTGATGAATGGTGACTTTATCGGACGGGTACGGGCAATGAAGATGGCGTGCGGGCGGATGCCCCGAAGGGGCGGCTGATGAAAGGTATTGTCAAGGGTTCGGTTGCAATTACAACATGGTTACAGTAGGTTATATTCAAAGCAAAAGTCCGGCCGTCACGGATTAGGATTTCTTCAATTGCCGGTGGCTCTATCGTGCACCGGAATATACACCCGGACGGTGGTACCCTGGTCGGGTTGGCTGGTGACGGTGATGCACCCGTCATGGGCCCGCAGGATACCGAGTACCAGGGCAAGCCCCATGCCGCGACCCATGAATTTTCCACTGAAAAAAGGGTCAAAGATCTTGTCGATCTCATGTTCGCTGATGCCGCAGCCCTGGTCCCGGACCTCGAGCATGCCATAGGTTTGCGTCTTTGGTTGCCAGGAGAGTGGAAAACGCAGGACCGGCTCGATATCCGCAGCGGCAACTGTCTGGACCGCGAGATGAATGACGTCGTTCTTTGCGCCCAGGGCCTCCCAGCTGTTCTCGGTCAGATTGATGACAATTTCCTGCAGTTGTTCCGGATTGCCCAGAACCGCCGGGCCAGGGGCGGTGAAGTCGGTCTCAATGCGGACAGGCTCGGGTTTGCGCGCCAGGAGGAGAGGAAGGGTCTGTCGGCAGACAACACTGAGGTCGAAAGATTTTTTTCTCTTGGTGTTCATGCCCAGATAGGTCAGCATTTTGCCACTTATTTCAGCGGCCCGGTTGGTGCCGTTGAGGGCCGAGGACAGGGTCTGGTGCAAAGTACTGTTGGGAGGGGCATCATCCAGGGCCAGTTCGAGGTTGCCCATGATCACGGAGAGAATATTATTGTAATGATGGGCAATGGCGCCGGCCATGCGACCAAGGCTTTCTTCCTTTTCCCGTTGATTGATCTGGTGCTGCAGCAGCAGGTTTTCGTTTTCCAGTTGTTTGCGATGGGTGATGTTTTCATGGGCAACTACGACGCGATTGGCGCCTTTATAGGGAAACCGGGTAACCCGACCGATGAACCATCTGTTTTCTTCGGGTGAATGGCAGGCATATTCCTGATAGTAGTTTTCCCGGTCTCCGCGGAGGACCGCGATGATACCGTTGGCGAAATTTTCGGCCTCCGTGGCCTCATGGCCCCGGACCGAGTGGCACGGGGTAAGATAGTTGACCCCTTCGCTGACTTTTTCCGGGTCGGAATGGTTGTCCCGGGCAAAGTTGCGCCAGGCCTGATTGACCGCGACAATGCGGCCGTCGCTGCCCAGGATGGCAATGTTGGCATCCAGGGCATTGACGGTTGAACGGGCAAACTGTTCCGAGTCCCGCAGGGCCTGTTCAGCCTGTTTGCGATCATTGATATCGGTGACGGTGAGCAGCACCTCCTGATGGTGCTGGAGTCTTTGCTCCTGGTGGTGGTAGTGGGGCGTTGCCTTGAGGCTCACGTAACGGGCTGTCGGGGCGGTGGCGCCAATCCGGAATTCCAGAATTTTGCCCTCCGGATGCTTGAAAAAGGCCTTGGCGCGGGCAAGAAAGACGGCCTGGTCGGGAAGAAAGAGAAAATCGGCAAAGGGTCTGCCAAGGAGGCGGCCGCGATCGCGGTCGACCATATCGGCAAAGGTGGCGTTGGCCTCGGTGATGATACCGGCCCTGTTGAGGACCACATAACCAACCGGCGCGTTATGATAGAGCTGCATGTACCGGGTGCGGCTCTCTTCCAGGGCGCGCTGGGTATTGCGCAGTTCCTCGTTCTGCAGTTCGAGTTCGATCTGATGAATCTGCAGTTCCTGGATGATTTGGCGGTATGCCTCCGGCGTTGGCGCAGCGGCGTTGTCCGGAGTGGACCGGGCAAGCGCTTCCGCGCGTTTGCGCAGGTCTTCGAAATCAGGATCGGGCTTGTCTTTACTCATGGTTTTGTGTCGGTTTCTCGCGGTGGTTGCGGCTTATTCAGCGGCCCCGGCCTGGACCTGCCTGACAGGATACGCCGGAGGGTGGATCGTCGCGGTCACTTGGCCGGCTCCTTTATGTTGGAGGACATTGAGAGCACCCAGGGCTGGATCCGGTACGGAAGAGGCGGCAGCGTTCGGTGATATCTTCAAAGGTGGTATAGACCTGATAGGGTTTTTCTTCTCCCTGTTGGAACTGGGGGGTGGCGTTAACCAGGATCCAACGCATTTGTTCATCGACCGGACCGCGTACCCCCATAATGAAGCCGAAGACCGGCTCACCGGTCCGCAGGGCTACCATGGCGGGATGCTCGCTGCCCGGCAGAGGATTGCCTTGTTCATCGACGGCCTGCCAGCGTGGGTCCATGGAGGTGATGGCCTGCATCTGGTCGATCGTCAAGCCCAGGATCTGCTCGGCGGCCGGATTGGCGGAAATGATCCGGCCTGCGTCATCCTGATAGACAACCCCCTGGGCCATGGTTTCAAACAGGCTCCGGTACCGTTGCTCACTCTCTTGCAGTTGCCGCTGCATCTCCTGCTGCCTGCTGATATCCTCAAACGAAATCGCCAGTCGCCGGTCCGGCAGCAGAAAGGCCTGGATGCGATATCTGCTGTTGATCCGCTCGTCCTCGTAGGCAAAGTTTTCCAGGAAACAGGCACTGCCGGTTTCGATCACCTGGCGAAAATGCTCCGTGATGCCCATCTGCTCGGCCTGGGGCCAGATTTCTGCGAATTCCTTGCCGCCCCACTTACGCATGGTGATACCAGTCATCCGTTCCGCTTCCGGATTGCAGCTTTCCAGGAACATCCCGCCATCCTCCTTGACCTGGTACACGAACAGTCCCACCGGAATATGGTGGCTGATTTCCTGGGTTGTCTGACGACTGCGAACAAGATGATTTTTGGTTGCCCTGGCCTCGGTGATGTCGACAAAGGTCAGGACCACGCCGGAAAAGATATTGGGGCCGATGGCGTACGGCAGAATGCGCATCAGGTACCAGCGGGATTGTTCCGCCCGGACCTCCTGTTCCAGCGGCTGGTTGGTCTGCTGCACGGTCCGCACCGCCGCGAAGGGATCAAAGTCCACCAGACGGTGCGCGAGATGGGTGAGGGGGCGTCCGATGTCTTTCTCCATGATATAAAATATTTTACTGATTTCCGGAGAGAATTTTCGTATCTCCAGGTCCTCGTCCAGCAGCAGGGTGCCGATGCGGGAGCTGGTAAGGAGATTGTCGACATCATTGTTGAGTTCGGTCAATTCGATGATCTTGTTCTGGTGCTCGGCATTGACGGTGTAGAGTTCTTCATTGGTGGACTGCAGCTCTTCATTGGTGGACTGCAGCTCTTCGTTGCTGGCAAGCAGCTCCTCGTTGGTCGCCTGCAACTCTTCGTTGGATGTTTCCAGTTCTTCGATGGTCGCCTGCAGGTTTTCCCTGGCAAATTGCAGTTCGTGCTCCAGATCCTCGATGCGTTGCTGGTGTTCTTCGTCGAGGTCATAAGCAACGGTGGCTGGCAGGTTGGTCACCGCTCGCGTGTTGATCGTTTCCAGAAAAACGGCAACCAGGGGATCCTGGCCCTTGGTCTCGGGCATGGGCGACATGCGGATGTTGAGGGTGTGGTCCTGGTCGCGCACCTGGAGGCGGACATTGGTATAGGTGAGTGGCTCTTTGGTACGGAATACCTTCTGAATGCCGGTGGCCAGGGGAATGCCCAGTTCTTTGGGCGCTATTTTGGTGATGTTGAAGTCAATTGGCCCGGAGGGCAGGGTCAGGATCCCCTCGGTATTGCCGATGATATGGATGACCTCCAACCGGTCGTTGACCACGACCGAAGGGGGCAGGTAGTGCCGCGCTGCTATTTCGAGGTATTTTTTTACGAGGCGATTGTCCTCGCTGTCGCTGTGCCGGCGGTCGCGAATCTGAGTAAAGGGCTGGGAGGGGTATTTGTTCTCTTTGGCTGTGATCGTCAGTTCGTCCCGTAGGAGTTGGGTTTTGCCTTTGGACCGATAGATCTTGAACCTCTGGTGCAGGGGTTCAAAAAAATCGGTCATCTCGCCGATGGTTTCGCTGCTGCCGAGAAAAAGCAGGCCATCGGGGTTGAGGGAAAAGTTGAACATCTCAAAGGCCTTGCGCTGGAGAACCGGTTGCAGGTAGATGAGCAGGTTGCGGCAGGAGATCAGGTCGATATTGGTGAAAGGCGGATCTTTGATCAGGTTGTGCTGGGCAAAGACCACCATTTCACGAAGATGACGGGCAATCTGCAGCTTGTCTTCCTTGTGGTAAAAGTACTTGCTGGTGATCCTGGGGGGCAGATCGCCAAGGATGCCTTCGGGATAGATGCCGGCGCCGGCGGTGATAATGGCCCCGCGGTCGATATCCGTGGCAAATATTTTGATATCGCGACTGATGGCCAGCTTTTCAAGGACCTCCTTGACGATGATGGCAATGGTATAGGCCTCCTCCCCGGTGGAGCAGCCCGCCACCCAGAAGCGGATTTCCCGGTTTTTGCTGGTGCGCAGCAGTTCGGGCAGCCAGCGCTCCTCCAATTCGGTCATGGCCTCCGGATCCCGGAAGAAGTTGGTTACTCCGATGAGCAGATCCCGGTAGAGATTCATCACCTCCCCGGGATAGCTCTGCAGATAGCGGACATACTCCTCAAAGTCACTGATCTGGTTGACCGACATACGCCGTTCGATGCGTCGGGTGATGGTGCTGGGTTTGTAAAAAGTGAAGTCGACCTTGGTCTTGTCGCGCAGTTCCGCGAACAGACGGGTGAGGGCATCGGCATCCTTGAGCAGATGATCGCTCTGTTTTTCCCCCGAGACGTAGGGATGGGCGACATAGGCCAGCAATTGTGCCGGCATCTCCTCCGGGGACAGGATGAAATCAGCCACCCCGGTGGAGATCGCCGCCCGGGGCATGCCGTCGAATTTGGCGCTCTCCTCGCTCTGCACCATGACCATGCCGCCGAATTCCTTGATGGCGCGAACACCGCGGGTCCCGTCACTGCCGGTTCCGGAGAGGATGATGGCGATGGCCTTTTCCGTCTGATCCTCGGCCAGGGAACGAAGAAAAATGTCGATGGGCAGGCTGATACCCTGATTCGTGACCTTGTCGTTGAGCAGCAGCTTGCCGTGGAAGATGGTCAGGTTCTTTTTCGGGGGGATAAGGTAGATATTGCCTGCCTGAACCTGCATGCCGTTTTCCGCCCGGTGCACCGGCATGTCCGTTTTCTTGGTGAGCAACTCCACCATCAGGCTTTTGTAGTCCGGCGACAGGTGCTGGACAACGACAAAGGCCAGATTGTTTTTGGCCGGCATGTTTTTGAAAAAGGCTTCGATGGCCTCCAGGCCGCCGGCGGAGGCGCCGATGCCGACGATATGGGTGGGAGTGGGTGGCAACGCTTGTTTTCTTGATCGAGGCATAACGTCCTTAGAGGTTCACTGAGGGAAGAGGAGGGGGCGGCGGGATCAAGGCGTGTCGAGCACCTGTCTGATCAGCCGGGCCAGGTCTTTTCTGCCCAGCGGCTTGAAGAGAAAAGCGCGGATTCCCAGGGCCTTGGCTTTTTCCTCGCTGACCTGAGTACTGTACCCGGTGCAGAGAATGATGGGCAGGTTCGGGCGTATCCGCAGCATCCGTCGTGCCAGTTCCGTTCCGGTCATGCCCGGCATGGTTTGATCGGTGATCACCAGGTCGAATTGATCGGGCTGACTCTCGAAGGTGGTCAGGGCCGCCAGGCTGCTGGTTTGCACCGTCACCTGGTACCCCAGCCGCGCGAGCATTTCCGTGGTCATTTCCGCAAGTATTTCCTCGTCATCGATGAAAAGGATCCGTTCCGTGCCTCCGGTTACGACCGCTGTCGATTCGTTGACGGTCTCGGGTTGCACCTCCACCAGGGGCAAGTGGACCTGAAAGGTCGTCCCCTGACCCGGGGAACTGTCCAGAGTGATGAAACCGCCGCTGCCGGTGATGATGCCGTGGACAATGGCCAGGCCCATACCGGTGCCTTTGCTGGCCTCCTTGGTGGTAAAGAAGGGGTCGAAGATCCGGTCCCGGACCTCCGGGGGCATCCCGTTGCCTGTGTCCCTGACGGTCAGGCGTACATAGTCACCGGATTGGGCCGAAAGCGTATCCATCAGGGGGCCGTTGTCAATCCGTACGGTGGTCAGACTGAGGTCCAGGGTGCCGCCGTTTTCTTCCATGGCATGAAAGGCGTTGGTGCACAGGTTCATCACCACTTGATGGAACTGGGTCGGGTCGATGAGCACCGGACCGGCCTTGGCCTCGATATCTGTTGTGATGGCAATGGTTGCCGGCAGGGAGGGGCGGAGCAGTTTGACCGCCTCCCTGGCAATGAAGGCGGGGTAGAAGACGGACGGCTCGTTGTCGGCCTGGCGGCTGAAGGTCAGGATCTGTTTGACCAGGTCCTTGGCCCGGTGGCCGGCCTTGAGGATATGGTTCAGATCCCGGGCCATCGGAGTGTCGCTGATGACATTGTCCCTGGCCATGTCGGCATACCCGATCACCGCGGCGAGAATATTGTTGAAATCATGGGCAATACCTCCGGCAAGGGTGCCGATGGCCTCCAGTTTCTGCGCCTGGAGGAGTTGGGCCTGCAGGTGTTTATTTTCCGCCTCTGCCTGCTTGCGCTCGGTGATGTCGTTGCAGAAGCCGAGAAAGCGGTCGTCGCTGATTTTGACCGCGGTCAGATTGAACCAGCGGCGGGTGCCATCCTTGTGCCGGAAAGGCAGGTCTCCGGAGAAAGAGCCATGATGGTTGACTTGTCGCAGCTTTTTTCGAATGGTTGGCCAGTCATTTTCAAAATGGAGATCGGCAATGGTCATGGCCAGCAACTCGTACTCCGTATAACCGGTCAGGTGGCAGGCCGATGGATTGACCTGCAGGTAGTGACCGGCGGCGTCCACGGCAAAAACCCCATAGGGGGTGCTCAACAGATACTGGCGGTGGCGTTGCTCGCTTTCCTGGAGGGCCTGCTCGGCCAGTTTTCGCTCGGTGATATCCTGGGCAAAGCCGTCGATCACCTGTTCCACGCCATTTCCACGCGGGTCGTCGACAGCGGAGAGGCGGGCATTCATGGCGACCCAGATGGGTGCGCCGTTTTTCTGGCGCCATTGACAGGTAAACAGCCGGACTTCGCCATGGTGGCGTAACTGGTCGATGAACTCCTGGCGCTGGTTGGGATCGACATAGACCTGACGGGCCAGGTCGGTGCACTGCTCGATGGCCTCCCGCGGGGAGGCATACCCCAGCAAGGCCGCCATTTCCTGGTTGGCCAGCAGAATGGTGCCCTCGATGGTGGTCCGGAAAATACCCAGGGGTGAATTTTCGAACAGCAGGCGATATCTGGATTCACTGATCGCCAGGGCTTTGCGGCTTTGTTTGAGTTCCCGGTCCAGGCGGT
The DNA here is from genome assembly GCF_016918545.1 of Desulfobulbus alkaliphilus. Lineage (GTDB taxonomy): Bacteria > Desulfobacterota > Desulfobulbia > Desulfobulbales > Desulfobulbaceae > Desulfobulbus > Desulfobulbus alkaliphilus. Next base: position 34,795 of record NZ_JAFFQC010000032.1, read on the forward strand.
GCCGGTGCAGGGTCATGGTGATGGCCGCCGCCAATTCCCGTTCATTGACCGGTTTGACCAGGTACCCGTAGGGCGCCGCTGTCTTGGCTTGCTTCAGCAGGAGTTCGTGGGAAAAGCCGGTGACGAAGATGACCGGGATGTCCGTGAACCCGGCAATCATGGCCGCGGTTTCGATACCGTTGAGGGGACCGGCAAGCTCGATGTCCATGAGCACCAGATCGGCCTGGTGGGTGTGCAGCAGGGCCATGGCTTCCTCGCCGGTAGCCGTTGGTCCGAGGACCTTGTAGCCCAGGTTGTGGACCGTGGCCTCGAGGTGGACGGCGAGAATAGCGTCGTCCTCGACGATCAGCAGGGTCGCGTCAGCCATGTCACTCATGGACGGAAACTCCTTTTTTTCTGTCACTGAAGGTTAAGGTAATGCTGGTGCCGTTGTTCTGATCGACGAGGTACTGGCCGCGGAGTTGGTGCTGACCAAGCATGCGAACGAGAATCATGCCCAAAGTCTGGGGCTTTGTCCAGTCAAATCCCGTTGGCCAGCCGATCCCGTTGTCAGCCACGGTCAGGGTGTAGTTGACGTCATTCCGGAGCAGGCGCACCAGGATTTGGCAATCGGTGTTGCCGGGATGGGGTTTACCCTCGGGGAAGGCGTATTTGAGGGCATTGGTCACCAGTTCGTTGACGATCAGACCGCAGGGTGAGGCCAGATCCAGGGGGATGGTGACCCCATGGGCCTCGACCCGGCAGATGATGTCGGGAGAACCGAAGGTGGTGCGCAGGTGGGACATCAGGGCCTGGGTATAATCCTGGAAATCAATGCTTGCCAGCGAATCGGCTCGGTACAGTTTTTCATGGATCAGACTCATGGTTCGGATGCGGTTGCTTAATTCGGTGAGGATGACCTGACCGTGGGCATCCTCGAGGTTCCGTCGCTGCAGATCCATCAGGCTGATGATGGCGGCCAGGTTGTTCTTGACCCGGTGGTGGACCTCGCGCAGCAGGACCTCTTTTTCCCTGAGCGCATCGGCGAGTTGGTGTTCGTACTGTTTTCGTTCGGTGATGTCGCGGACAATCGATTGATAACTGCCGTCCGGCAGCCGGCCGGTACGCATCTCCACCGGCACCAGGGTGTTGTCGGCGCGGATGAGCACCCGGTCGCTGTTGACGATTTCCCCCTGCTTGAGGAGATCGAGGCGGAAAGGGCAGATCTGGAGGCTCTCGGGGGTGAAGGGCAGGTCGCGGATATGTCGACCGAGAATGTCCTTTTCTTCCATGCCGAGCATCAGGCACAGGCTCCGATTGGCGGCGGTGATGGTCCATTGGGGTGAACTGAGCAGGATGCCGTCCATGGCCAGCTCGATCTGCATCCGATAGCGTTCTTCATTGCGGCGCAACGCGGCCTCGGCATGTTTCCTTTTGGTGATATCCTTGATAATGGGCAGGAAAAAGAGCGGTTCGTGGTTGTTGTCATGGATCAGGCTGACCGTGACCCGGGCCCAGATAGTGGCCCCGTTTTTGTGGCGATAGCGTTTTTCGACCTCATAGCGATCGATCTCGCCCCTCGCAAGGCGTCGGACCTGGTATGTATCCCGTACCCGCTCCTCCGGGTGGGTGATGTCGGCAAAGGTCATGGTCCGCAGTTCGCTCTCGGAATAGCCGATAAGCTCGGAGAAACTGTCGTTGACCTTGAGAAAATAAAAATCCAGCCCTACCATGGCCATGCCCACCGGTGAAAGGTCAAAGACCCTGCGGAAGCGCTCCTCGCTTTGTTGCAGGGCCTGTTCCTTGCCTTTGCGCAGGACAATGTCCCAGGTCAGGTCCCCCAGGCTGGTTATGGTGTCGATATCTTCCTGATCGTATTTTTTTTTCTTATTGCCGACCCCGAACACGGCAACAACTTTTTCCCCTCTGATGATCGGCACCAGCAATTCCCGGCGCACCTCGGCGTGGTTCGGAGGCAGGCCCATGCGATGGGGCAGGCTGGCGTAGTCGTTGTGGATAATCGGCCGGCGGGTATGGAGACAGTCGATCCAGACCCCGGCCTGCTCGATGGGATAGTGTCGTTTTTGGCTGGTGAGTCGGCAGCCGCGGGCCATGGTGCTGCGCGACCAGACCTGCAGGGATATGGTCTCCTGGTCGGGTTCGACGAAATGGAAAAAACCGATGTGGCTGCCGGTGAGGGCCTCGGCGTGGTCAAGAACATCCGCCAACAGGTCCTCCATGCTCAGGGCGGTCGCCGTTTCGCTCAGCTGCAGGCGGGCTTCGAGGAGGTGTTCCATTCGCTTGGCAGCGGTGATGTCGCGGCTGAAGACAGCCAGTCGATCCAGCACACCTTTTCGATTGCGCACCGGATGGAGATCATGGGCAAAAAAACGGCCGTCATGTTGATCCTGGAAGGAAACTGTTTGTCCCGAGACCAGGGCCTGTTCGATCTGTTGCCGTCGCGAGGCCGCCAGTTCCGGGGGGAGTCTGTGATAGATGTTGCTCCCCGGAAGTTCTGTTGCCGACACCCCGAACTGGGCGGCCAGGGCTTTGTTCACCGCCAGCATGGTGCCGCTGGTATCCATGAGCAGGGCTGCATCCGGTGACGAATTGATCAGGGTTAGCAGATTTTGTATTCGTTCCATGAGCAGACGCTCACGTTTGCTGGCCGGTTGATCATAGGGTGCTTGTTGGTTCATGCTGGAAACTCTTTTTCGGCTCTTGTGGTCCCGGGTTCTCCGGGGGTGTTTGTGTTTGGATGGGGCCACGCCGGACAACCGTGCCGTTGATGTTCGGCAAGATGAACCAGCGAGCGGCTGTATTTGCCGTGCGGCCTCGTTTTTTGCGGTCAGGTGTCCTGCTCTCCCGGGTTGTCGAGTACCGATCGCAGCAGGACGGCCATCTGTTGTCTGGTGATCGGTTTCATGGCAAAGGCACGAATCCCCCCTGGGCCTTGGCCTGTTCCGCATTCACCAGGTTGCTGTGCCCCGTGCAGAGGATGATCGGCATCCGCGGCCGGACCTCCAGGACCCGCCGGGCGAGATCAGCTCCGGTCATCATCGGCATGGTCTGATCGGTGATGAGGACATCGAAGTGATCGGGTCGGTCGTGAAAGGCCCGCAGGGCCTCCAGGCTGCTGGATCGGGCAGTCACCTCATAGCCCAACCGTTCGAGCATGGCCTTGCCCGTTTCCACCAGGGTCTTTTCGTCATCAACATAGAGGATCCGTTCGCTGTTGCCTCTTGGGATCATCTCGACCGGCTTGATCGTGCTTGGTTGTTCCGCTTCGATGGCGGGGAAAAAAACCTGGAAGGTGGTTCCCTGACCCGGCTCGCTTGCGCAGGTGATGAAGCCGCCATGGGAGGTGACAATGCCATGAATGACGGCCAGGCCCATGCCGGTGCCCTTGCCGGCCTCCTTGGTCGTGAAATAAGGGTCAAAGATCCGTTCCTGAATTTCGGGGCTGATGCCGGTGCCGGTGTCGCTCACCGAGAGGACGACAAACCTGCCCGGGAGTACATCGCGCTGCTTCTGCTGTTGTTCGTCCTCAGAGTGTTGGTTCCGCAGGGTGATGGTGAGGGTGCCCCCGCTCTGTTCCATGGCATGGAAGGCATTGGTGCAGAGGTTCATGAGAATCTGGTGGATCTGGGTCGGATCAGCGAGGATGGGTTGGGTGTCGGGATCGATCCGGCACTTGATGGCAATGGTTGCCGGCAGGGAAGGGCGGAGGAGTTTAAGGGCTTCCTTGATGGGTTGGGCGGGCTGCAGG
>NZ_JAFFQC010000330.1 GCF_016918545.1 Desulfobulbus alkaliphilus
GCTCTTCACCTTGCTGACGATCCCTCGCTACAGCTCGTGAACAGGTTTTATAGCTCAGTGCAAAGGACTAACAAGAGAGCCGGGCATTGCCCGGCTCTCTTTTTTATTGCGTCGGCTCTGCAGGCCGATGGCGCGCCTCAGCGCTGGAAGGGGTAGACGGAGCCCAGCTTCAGGATCTGGGTCAGCTCGTCCAGGGCGGTTCGGGTCTCCAGCACCAGGGCTGGATCGCGCAGATCGTCCAGCGCCAGGCTGTCGCGGTAGTGGCGATCCACCCAGTTGTCCAGACGGGCAAACTGGTTGTCGTTGATGAGGCAGGCCGGGTTGACCGCCGCGAGCTCGGCGTCGTTCATGGCGACCCGCAGTCGCAGGCAGGCGGGGCCGCCGCCGTTGCGCATGCTCTGCTTCACGTCCATGAAATG
>NZ_JAFFQC010000331.1 GCF_016918545.1 Desulfobulbus alkaliphilus
CGTGCAGGGCTTGCGCGTCGTCCGTTCGGGCCTGGCCCCAACCGACCGTGTCATCATTGCGGGTCTGCAACGCGCCGCCCAGCCGGGCTCCAAGGTCACGCCCAAGAACGGCAAGATCGAACCCGTCGCCGGCGATGCGTCTCAGGCGCCCGTCACCCAGGCGGCGCCCGCGTCCAGCGCCTCCTTCGCCAACAGCCTGCCGGCCGGCTAAGCCATGAACATCTCCCGCTTCTTCATCGACCGGCCGATCTTCGCGGCCGTGATCGCGGTGGTGATCTCCATCATCGGCATCGCCGCCTATCCGCTGCTGCCCTTGTCGCAGTATCCAGAGATCGCGCCGCCGACGATCACCATCAACGCCGCCTATCCCGGCGCCTCGGCCGAGACCCTGGCCGAAACCGTCGCCGCCCCCATCGAGC
>NZ_JAFFQC010000332.1 GCF_016918545.1 Desulfobulbus alkaliphilus
TTCTCGAGGCGTACGGACAGCAGGGCAACGGCCAGCGTTTCGTTGCCGTCGACGTAGCCCGGCGGATTGCCGGTACGGGCAGCCTGGGGCTTGAGCGTTATTCCGTGCTGGCTCGCCCCGAAAACGACCCCGCCACCCTGCGCCTGATCGACATCAAGCTGTCGATTCCGAGCGTATGGGCCGGCGTGCTGGGCAGCGCCTGCAGCGTGGCACCCTGGCATAGCGAGGCAGGGCGCGTTGTCGATATCCAGCGCGTTTCGCAGGCCATTTCGCCCGCGCTGCTGCGCGGCGTCGTCTACGGCGCCAAGGGCGAAAAGCCGAAGTCGTACGTCGTCAAGAGCCTGCAGCCGACGGCCGACCGTGTCGCGCTCGGCTCGGGCAAGAACGTGGTCGCCAATCTGGACGATGCACTGCAGACC
>NZ_JAFFQC010000333.1 GCF_016918545.1 Desulfobulbus alkaliphilus
CGTTGTTGCGGGTGGCGTTGGAGTAGGGACAGACTTGGTGCGCCTTCTCGATCAGGTCGTCGATCACGGGCTGCTCTAGCCCGTGGTCGGTCACGGTCAGGTCGACATCCAGGTTGAAGCCTTCACCCTTGGTGTTCTTGCCGAAGCCGACGCCGGCGGTGACCTTGGTGTCAGGGCTGACGGGCGTGCCGGCCTTGCCGCTGACCAGACGCAGGGCGCCGAGGTAGCAGGCGGCGTATCCGGTGGCGAAGAGCTGCTCGGGGTTGGTGCCGTCGCCGCCCTTGCCGCCCATCTCGGTCGGCGTCGACAGTTTGACGTCGATCTTGCCGTCGTCGGTGGCCGAACGGCCGTCTTCGCGGCCTCTGCCCGATGCCGTTGATTGGGCGCGATACAGAACTTCCATGGCAGGCTCCTTGGG
>NZ_JAFFQC010000334.1 GCF_016918545.1 Desulfobulbus alkaliphilus
GGATCACCGGCTTGCGGCCGAAGCTGTCGGCGAGCGGCCCGTAGAACAGCTGGCCGATGGCGAAGCCGCCCAAAAAGGCGCTGATGGTGAGCTGGGCCCCGTCGATGCTGGTGGCCAAGTCCCGGGCGATGGCCGGAATGGCGGGCAGGTACATGTCCACCGCGAGCGGGGTCAGGCCCGCCAGGGCGCCGAGCAGGATGAACAGGAAGCGGGGAGAGAGGGTCGTGGCTTGGGGCATAGGGTATCCGAGTCGTGGCAGGGCCGGGAAAAGAGGCAAGTGTTGAGTCTATCAGTTTTGGCAGGCTTGAGCAGGTCTATCCTGGCACGGGCCCTGAGGTCAGATCTGCTAAGGGCTCAGCGCACCGGACGGTATGCTCGGTGGCGGCAGAGGAGCAGGAGCCAGCCCAGCCACCCAAGC
>NZ_JAFFQC010000335.1 GCF_016918545.1 Desulfobulbus alkaliphilus
GCGCAGAACAGCGTCGCGGTCGACGCGGTGTTTCCGGTGCCGCCCGAGCAGCTCGACGCCCAGCTCGCCGCGCTGGCCGATGACCTGCCGCCGGTGGCGATCAAGACCGGTCTGCTCGGCGGCGTGGCCCAGCTGCGCGCTGTCACCCGCTGGGTGGACCGGCTGCGCACGCAGCGGCCGGTGGCCCTTGTCGTGGACCCGGTGCTGCGCGCGTCCACCGGCGCCGGCTTCGCCGACGAGGCCCTGATGCGCGCCTACCGCGAGGAGCTGCTGCCGCGCGCCAGCGTCGCCACGCCCAACCGCCGCGAGGCCACGCGGCTGGTGGGCGACGGCGCCGTGGCCTGGCAGGCCCAGGCCCTGGGCGCCGCGAGCGCCTGCATCACCGGCGGCGACGAAGCCGGCCCGCTGGCCCTCGAC
>NZ_JAFFQC010000336.1 GCF_016918545.1 Desulfobulbus alkaliphilus
CTGAATGTTAACCAGCACGGTTAACGAGCCGTTGAGATAACCCCCTATTAACCATCCAGGCGGCATTTTCTGCCCATCGCGCGCATTCGCGTCGCACGGGAGACCGCCATGGGCGTCGCCGACATACCGCTGCTGGGGCAGATCAAGGGCCGGCTGGGCTGGCTGGACGCACGCCAGCGGGTCATCGCCGAGAACGTCGCCAACGCCGATACGCCGGGCTTCGTCGGGCGCGACCTCAAACAGCCGACCGACTTCGCCGCCGCCATGCGCTCGGGCGGGGGGCTGCAGATGGTGCGCACCAACGCGGCCCATATCGCGCCGGCCGGTTCGCCGGTCCGGTTCGCCCCGACCAAGGCCCCCGATTCGGAGACCACGCTGGACGGCAATTCGGTGGTGGTCGAAGAGCAGATGCTGAAG
>NZ_JAFFQC010000337.1 GCF_016918545.1 Desulfobulbus alkaliphilus
GTTCCAGCCTTGACCCGCTGCAGGCCCAACACCACAGCATCCTCAAGACCCTGAGCCTCACCCGCCACTGCAGCCTGAGCCAGGCGCAGGCCCTGTTGCCAGGGTTGTATCAAGCATTCGGCCGGCAGCATGGCGTGGTACAGGAAACGGACTACCACTGCCTGCTCGCTGAAAGCGCCGAGATGGCCTGGATCGCAACCGAGGGCAACAGCTTCAACCATCTGACAGATCGCGTGCCGGACCTCGAAGCCTGTGTGGCGCAACAACGTGACTTGCAACGGCCCATGAAAGACAGCATCGAAGTGTCCGCCTCGGGGCGGGTGATGCAAACCGCCTATCGCGCCAGCACGGTCAGCCGCGGCCTGGTCGATGCTGCCGGGGTGTACCGCGAGCACGCAGTGCCGGGGTCATTTGTGG
>NZ_JAFFQC010000338.1 GCF_016918545.1 Desulfobulbus alkaliphilus
CCTGGGTGCCGACGGGCACCTTCAGATGCACGTCTTCGCCCTTGCCGCCGTGCATCTGGCGCCCCTGGCCGTGGTGGCCGGTCTGGGCCTTGAAATGCTGCTGATAGCGATAGTCGATCAGGGTGTTCAGACCGTCGACCGCCTCGATCCAGACATCCCCGCCCTTGCCGCCGTCGCCGCCGTCCGGCCCGCCGTTCGGAATGAATTTCTCGCGTCGAAACGACACGGAGCCCGCGCCGCCGTTGCCGGAGCGGATATAGATCTTGGCCTGGTCGAGGAACTTCATCGCGGGCTTATGCCGCAGAAGCGCGGCGAATTACAGGCCCGGCGACCCGGCGCTATTTCAGCGCCAGCGTCACCGTCTTGACGTCCACATATTCGTCGATGCCGTGGATCGAGCCTTCGCGGCCATAGCC
>NZ_JAFFQC010000339.1 GCF_016918545.1 Desulfobulbus alkaliphilus
GAAATCATCTGCCTCATCTCCGGTGACCGCGTGTACAGCCACCTCAAGTTCGAGGCCGGTACCCACCGCGTGCAGCGCGTGCCCGCCACCGAGACCCAGGGCCGCATCCATACTTCCGCCGCCACCGTGGCCGTGATGCCCGAAGCCGAGGAAGTGGACGTGGAGATCCGCCCCGAAGACCTGCGCATCGATATTTACCGCGCTTCCGGTGCCGGTGGCCAGCACGTCAACAAGACCGAGTCCGCCGTGCGCATCACCCACATCCCCACCGGTACCGTGGTGACCTGCCAGGACGAACGTTCGCAGCACAAGAACAAGGCCCGCGCCATGAAGGTGCTGGCCTCCCGTATCCTGGCCGCCGAGCGCGAGCGCCAGAACAGCGAGCTTTCCGCCGACCGCAAGGCCCAGGTGGGCTC
>NZ_JAFFQC010000033.1 GCF_016918545.1 Desulfobulbus alkaliphilus
CATAGTAATCAATATGTTACACTATTAACGGCTCTCGTCGTTATTCATGCTCTCATTTTCTTCATGTCTGGAGCATGGTGACAACAACTTGATTTATTGTTGTTTTTGAGTTTTAGTTCAGGCACTAATTACAGTAAGATATACCCAAAACAAGAGTCCAGCCGTCACGGATTCAGGCTCAAGAGAGCAAGCAATGGAACCAACCTTGAGCGCCACCTCTGTGCAGGCGGCCCCTACCAATCACAGCTGCGATATCAACAAACTCAAGCGCGCCTTTGCCTATAAACTCTTTTATCAGCAGGGCAAGACGGTGCTCTCGGTGTCCCTCAATGATTATTACCAGGCGGTGGCTCTGACTGTTCGCGACCGTATGCAGCACCTTTTCATCAATTCCACCGAAGCCCAACTGGAAAAAGAAAGTCGACTCGTCTGCTACCTCTCCGCGGAATTCCTTCCCGGCCCGCACCTGTGCAACAGTCTCATCAACCTGGGTTTTTTCAATGAATTTGCCATTGCCGCCCGGGAGACGGGCCTGGACCTCAAGGCCATCATTGACCAGGAAAAAGAGCCGGGACTGGGCAACGGAGGACTCGGCCGCCTGGCCGCCTGTTATCTCGATTCCCTGGCCACGCAGCAAATTCCGGCCATTGGGTACGGCATCCGTTATGAATTCGGCATGTTCGATCAGGAGATCGTCAATGGCTGGCAAAAAGAATTCAGCGATCGATGGCTGCAACTTGGCAACCCCTGGGAAGTGAAGAAAGCCGATCTGGTTCAGGAAGTGGGCTTCGGCGGCTGCACCGAATCCTATGTCAATGGCCAAGGCAATCGCCACCACCGCTGGGTGCCGGCACGGGTGGTGATCGGTATTCCCTACGACACTCCCATTCCCGGCTACAAGGTCAATACGGTCAACACCCTGCGCTTGTGGAGCGCTGAGGCGCCAAAATCCTTTGATTTTCAGGATTTCAATGTTGGCGATTACTTTGGTGCCGTGGCGGAGAAGATCAGCGCTGAAAATATCACCAAGGTCCTCTATCCCAATGATGAACAATTTCAGGGGAAAAAGCTGCGTCTGGAGCAACAGTACTTTTTTGTCTGCTGCTCCCTGAAGGATATGATCAGAATGCACCTCTTCTGTCATGACAGTCTGGACAATTTCCACGACAACTTCGCCGTCCAGATCAATGACACCCATCCAGCGGTGGCCATTCCTGAATTCATGCGCCTGCTCCTTGATGAACATTGCCTGAACTGGGAAGAGGCCTGGGATATCACCACCCGGACATTTTCCTACACCAACCATACCCTGCTGCCCGAATCCCAGGATAAATGGCCGCTGAGCCTGTTTGGCTCCCTGCTCCCCCGGCACCTGGAGATCATCTTTGAGATCAACCACCGCTTTCTCGACCAGGTTCGGCTGCGCTATCCAGGAGATGAGACCATTGTCCGCAACCTGTCCATCATTGACGAGTCCGGGCCCCGTTCCCTGCGTATGGCTCACCTGGCCTGCGTTGGCAGCCAGACCATCAACGGGGTTGCCGCCGTGCACACTCATCTGCTGAAAACATCCTCCTTAGCTGATTTTCATCGTCTCTGGCCTCAAAAAATCATCAATATCACCAATGGAGTCACACCACGCCGCTGGATGCTGGTCAGCAACCCGCGACTCAGCCAGCTGATCAACGAGGCCATCGGGGAAGCGTGGATCACCGACCTGACACAGTTGCGCCGTCTGGAACCTCTGGCAGACGATGCCGCCTTCCGCACCGCCTGGCGGCGGGTCAAACAGGAAAACAAAGAGGATATCGCCGCCTTTGCCCGCGACAGGCACCGGGTCACCCTGGACATCAATGCCCTGTTCGATGTCCAGGTCAAGCGCATTCACGAATACAAACGGCAGCATCTCAACCTGCTCCATATCATCACCCTCTACAACCGTCTCAAAGCCAACCCCACCCTCGATCTGACACCGAGAGTCTGTATTTTCGGCGGCAAGGCCGCCCCGGGCTATTTCATGGCCAAGCTGATCATCAAGTGCATCAATGCGGTTGCCGAAGTCGTTAACAACGACCCCGACACCAGGGACCGGCTCCATGTTTATTTCCTTCCCAACCACAATGTCCAGACCGGCCACTTGGTTTACCCGGTGAGTGATCTCTCCGAACAGATCTCTCTGGCCGGCAAAGAGGCCTCGGGAACCGGCAACATGAAATTCGCCCTTAGCGGAGCCGTGACCATCGGCACCGCGGATGGAGCCAATATCGAGATCCGGGAAGAGGTCGGCGAGGACAATTTTTTTCTTTTCGGTCTGAGTGTCCCCGAGGTGGAACAATTGCAGGCCACCGGCTACCGGCCCGCTGACTACTACCTGAGCGACGACGAATTACGAGCGGCCATCGACCTGATCCGATCCGGCCACTTTTCCCACGGTGACCACGATCTGTTTCAACCGCTGCTCACCAATCTACTCGAACACGATCCCTATCTGGTGCTGGCTGACTACAGATCCTACGTCGATTGCCAGCAACAGGCGGCGGACAGCTACCGCAAACGGGAACAGTGGACGCGGATGTCGATTCTCAACGTCGCCCGTATGGGAAAATTCTCCTCGGACCGTTCCATCGCCCAATATTGCCGCGAGGTCTGGCGAGTCAAACCTTTCCCCATCGAATTGAAATGGCAGCGCATACCCGAGGGCGGGATCGTTTTCCCCCGGCTTTCTTGAAAAACATCCTCAACACTGCATTCTTATTTGCGTATTCGGCAAATTCGAGCTAAAAAAAGTACTTTACAAACTTGTAACTGGTATTTCCGCAGTGATTCTAGAGAAATTCAAGAGCAAAATCCCATGGAGGCAGGATGTTGGAGTTCAAGAAAGGGGTTGATATTTTATCAACGGTAGGCGGCGTCGCAACCATAAGCGAAGCACAAAAACTGTTCGCACAGCAGCTGGACGAGGAGCACCTCGCCCGACTGGCCAGGATAACCAACCAGGAGGCACTGCTCAAGGTCGCTAACGCCATCGCCATGTGCAAACCGGATCGTGTTTTCATCCACACCGGCAGTGAAGAGGACCGGAAAACAATCCGCGGCATGAGTCTGGAAAAAGGTGAGGAAACGTCGCTGGCCATACCGGACCACACCTATCACTTCGATCTGCCCGAAGATCAGGGACGGATGGTGAATCAGACCTTTTATATCGTCAATCAAGATGAGCAGGTCTCTTCCCTGGCAAAAAAAGAACTGCGGTCTGAATCCCACGCCTACATCGACACGAACATGCGTGGCATCATGCAGGGCAAAACCATGTTCGTCGGCTTCTACAGCCGTGGTCCGGTGGGCGCCCAGGCCTCCATTCCCGCCATCGAGATTTCCAGCTCGACCTATGTCATGCACTCCGCGGAACTGCTCTATCGCAACTGCTATGCGGATTTTGACCGGGAAGTCGCCCGGCGGGGTGAGTTTTTCACCAATGTCCACTCCGAAGGTTCGCATCGTTCCGAAGATATCCCCAGGGCGCGCATCTATATGGACCGCAGTTGGCAGACCACCTTTTCAACCTTCTGCACCTATGCCGGCAACACCCTGCTGATGAAAAAAGGCAACCACCGTTTTGCCTCCGATTGCGCCATCTACAAACGAAACGGCCAGGAACTTTCCGAACATATGTTCATCACCGGCATCACCGGGCCGGGGGGGCGGAAAACGTTTTTTGCCGGTGCCGCACCCTCGGGATGCGGCAAGACCACGACAGCCATGGTCGGCGACGATTTCATCGGCGACGACCTGGCTCAGATGTGGATCGAAGAAGATGGCACTTTGCGGGCCGTCAACCCGGAAGTAGGGATTTTCGGCATCATCGAGGATGTCAACTATGAGGGCGACCCGTACCTGATGAAGTGTCTGCGCGAGCCGGGGGCAGAGGTGATCTTTTCCAACGTGCTGATTGACGACCAGGGAAAACCGCGCTGGGTCGGCGATGGTGAACCGCCACCGGAACGAGGAATCAATTTCCAGGGTGAATGGACCAGGGAGATGACCGGGGTGCCCATGTCCCACCCCAACTCACGCTGCACGCTGATGGCCAAAGGGGTACGCAACCACAATGAGGCCATCAACAATGATCCGGCCGGTATCGTCATCAAAGTGATCACCTACTCCGGTCGCGACAGCAACACCATGCCGCCGATCTGGGTGGCGAAAACCATGGATGCCGGTGTTGCTATCGGCGCCTCGATTGTCTCCAAGGCAACGGCGGCCGAAATCGGCGCCAGCGGTGTCAATCGTCAGCCGTGGGCGAACACCCCCTTTGTCGCGGGCAGCCTGGCAGACTATCTCGACGCTCAGTTCAACTTTTACGGCAACAGCAAGATACGCTATAAGCCAGTCATGGCCGGATTGAACTATTTCCTCACCCATGACGCCAGGGGTGGCAGCGGCAAAGGCCTTTTGGGAGAAAAAAAGGATGTCCACGTCTGGCTGGGCTGGCTCGAACTGTTCACCCATGGTGAGGTCCAGGGCATTGAGACACCCATCGGACTGATCCCCAGGTACGATGACCTGAAACGACTGTTCAGGGAAAAAATCAACAAGGAGTATCCCGAAACCCTCTACACCATGCAGTTCTCGCTCTATATCGACAACATAATTACCCGGATCGACCTGCAGGAGGCCGCATGGCGGAAGGAAAAGGGGGCCTCGGAGAGACTTTTCGCGGTCTATAGCGAACAAAGAAACGGCCTTGCAGCCCTCAAGGCAACCCGGGGCGAGGTGGTCAGGCCTCAGGACCTGTAACCCCTTTTGCCCATGAACGACCGCAGCACAGATGCGCGGAACCGATTCCCGCCAAGAACCGGGTCTCAGGGCACATAACCAAAAAACCCGCGTAGCTTCCTGGGAAGCAACGCGGGTTTTTTGAAGGGTGCCGCGGAACAGTCACTCAGCTGTTGTGCATCCGCATCACCTGCTCACGGATGGCATCCGTGCCCATCCCCTGATAAGGAATCTGTTCGGACAATCCGCCCGCTCCGTCTTTCCATGACCCCATATACCCGTACTTCGGTGTATAGCCACGCTCCAGCAACCAGGTCCCATAGCGAATCCCCAATCCGGTTTTCACGTTCTGCGTTTCCACCACCAGCACCGAGGGGCTGGAGCCGACAAGGGCCAGCATGCTTTCATCCACCACATTGAGGACCGGCTTGTTGATCAGGCCGATGTGCACTCCCTCCTCCCGCAGCAGCTCAACCACATGGAGGCAGCGATAGAGCATTTCACCGTAAGAGACAATATAACCGTGGCGGCCTTCCCGAATCACTTCATCACGGTCGGCAGCAAAGGTATAGCCCGCCTCAAAAAACCTGTTCCCCTGCTCGTTGAGAATAAACGGGGTGCCGGATCGGGTTGAATAGATGAAGCGCAGCCCCGGGTCATGGAAGACGGAGCGAAGAACCGCTTCCAACTGGAGGGTGTCAGCGGGAAAGTAGAGCCGGGTCCGGTCATGCTCAGCCAGGCCATTGTCGGCAAAGAAGTTATTGAGACCAAAATGGCAGGTATTGTCCGCCATGTCATCGACCCCGGAATGGGAAAAATGGGCAAGGACATTGGCCTGATTGAGCCGGGCCATGGTAATCTCGGAAATCACCATTTCCTGGAAAGCGGAAAAGGTTCCGTAGATTCCCTGTTTACCGGGTATGGAGCCGAATCCGGCGGCCACGGAAAAATTGTTCCGCTCCATAATGCCACCGTGAACATACACCTCGGGACAGTTCTTGCGGATATGGTGCAGGCCACAGGAACCCTCCAGATCAGAATCCACCACCAGGACCCGCTCAACAGGGTTGTTCAGTCCCTTAATGAGATCTGCAACGATCCGGCCGAATGCATCACGATTTTTGTCCGACTCCGGCGAACTGCCCCGATAGAGAACCTTTCCGCCCTTGGTCGGTTCTTCCTTGAGCAGGGCCACCGCGGCATCCCGCCCTTTGGCAGTGAGATATTCAATGGCCATGGGCACGGGGATGACATCATGCCCCTTGGGTAAGCCTTCGATGCCAGGCACCCCGACCGCCATCGGTCGTTTAATGACCACCGCCACCGGCCCTGGAGTCACGATGGCTTTGTGTATACAGGCAAAGAGTGCGTCGATATCCTCACCGTCGCAGGTGCTGGTTGTCAAGCCATGGCCGGCAAGGGTACGGGCCAGATCATACCCTGGCATATAGACACTGGGATGCCCGGCGATGGTGACGTTATTGTCGTCCACCAGCAGCTTGACCGACAACCCACGGGCCACGGCATACCTGGCCGCTTCGGCATCCCCCCCCTCCTGCTGCGATCCGTCACTGCCGAACAGAAACACCGTCTGCCCGGGATGGGCTTCAGCAACACCGTTGACATGACTCCAGAGGTGACCGAGGCGGCCAGAACTGAAAAAAATGCCGTTCTCCTCTTGACGTTCCGGATGGCCGTAGAGCCCCTGACCGAACTCGCGATAATGCAGGAGCCACTCCGCGGGTTGAAAGCCGTTGAGTACCGCCATCAGGTACTGGATGGCAACCCGGTGTCCGGCTTCGTCAAAATAGACGGGATAACAGGACCCTGTTCCTTTGATAAAACCGTCGGCAATGAGCAGTTCAGGGACAATGTCATAGGCACCCCCGGTGTGACCGCCCAATCCTTTGGTGTTGGCCAGGGCGGTAAAAAAAACAATGCTGTCGCGTGCCAGACGAATATTTTCCAGCAAAGTCGCCCGTTGTTCGGTACTCAATGCTGTTTGGTCCGTGGTGAGGCTCACCGGTGTATATGCCGACAAATCAATAGGGAAATTCATAATAGATCCTGAAAGGTGAAAAGTATAATCCAGTATGCCCCTGACAGGCGCCATCTGCCCGCCGTTGGATGCAAAAAATATCTGCACTGATAACAGAATTGGCAGATTCCGCAAGGATGTTCTTGAACCGGATCACCGCTCAACAGCTGTTCATGGCTCGCAGGGCTGATGGGCGGTATCCTTGCAAATCGGAGACAACAGGTTTACAATCATGAGCCGATTAGAGGTTGCCCGCAAACAAGCGTGCCACGGATCCAGCCTGCGCTGCGACCGCATCCCCGCATCCCTGCTACCGAACAGGATCCTGAATCCGTGACGGCGGTACCAACCTGCAGGTCAGCAACAAACCCGCTCATTCCCGGCAGCAAACCAACAGGTTTTCCCAAGAAGATTGGTTCCTCGGGTGACACCTCATACAGGGATTTTCATGAAGACGATCTGGAAATACGAACTGCAGCCCAACCGTATACAGACCCTCCCCATACCCTTCGGCGGCCATATCCTGACTGTGCAGACCAAAGGAGACAACGCCCCGCTCATGTGGGTCCTGGTTGACCCCGAAATGCCGGTTCAGGATCGACATCTCGGTATCTTTACCACCAATACCGAAGTCCCTGACAATCCCGGACGCTACATCAACACCTTCGTCATCTACGATGGCATGCTTGAATTCCACCTCTTCGAGATGGAGACGATGCCACCGGAAGAGTCCTGACAGACAGTTTCCTGGGTCCGTGATTCAGGAAAGTGGGAGAGGACCTGCTCATTAAGTACGACAAAAAAAGATGGTCCTGGTCCTTGCGGGCTCTGCTCCCAGCAAAGGGTAACCGATCATCCGATCACGGGTTTGAGCCTGCGTGATGTATCACAGGCCTGCAGGGCACACGGTTTCAGCTGCCCCGGTTGTGTGCAGACGTGGCACCACGAAGGGCGGCGGAGCAGGTCTGCTAGAAAAATTCTTCCCGGAACGAGAGGGTTATTACAGTAATATAAAACCCGAACTGCAGCCAACTCGTTACGGATCCAGGGGATTGCCTGTGATCATTGACCAGCAGAGAGGTCGATTCAGCTGAAAACCAGGGTCCGGTTCTGATAAACGAGAATCTGCCGTTGCAGGTGATGGTAAACCGATCGGGACAGGATGACTTTTTCCAGGTCCCGACCTTTCCGCACCATATCCGCTACCGAGTCGGCATGACTGACCCGAATGATGTCCTGAGCGATAATGGGGCCGGCGTCCAATTCTTCTGTGACGTAATGGCTGGTGGCACCGATAAGCTTGACCCCCCGCTCAAAGGCTGAATGATAGGGTCGGGAACCGGGAAAGGCGGGAAGAAAGGAGTGATGGATGTTGATGATCCGATTTTGATAGTGCTGGATGAACTCACTGGACAATATCTGCATATACCTGGCCAGGGTAATGAATTCCACCTTGTGCTTCTTCAGGAGTTCCAGTTGAGCCTGTTCCTGGTCCCGCTTATTGTCTCCATTGATTTCAAAAAAATGAAATTCAACGCCAAACTGCCTGGCCACGGGTTCGAGATCGGCATGGTTACTGATGATCAGCGGTATTTCCACCTTTAACTCGCCGGATTTCCAGCGGGAGAGGATATCATAAAGGCAATGGGGCATTTTTGAGACAAAAATAGCCATCCGCGGAATTTCATGAGAAAAGTGCAGCTGCCATTTCATATCGTACTTCTTGGCGATGAGCGTATCAAAATATTCCCCGATCTTTTCATTAGGAATAATGAACTGATCCAGTTCCCATTCGATCCGCATGAAAAAAACCTCCCGCGATAAATCGACATGCTGGCCGAGGAAGGTAATGTTCCCATTGTTTTTATAAATAAATTCGCTGACTGCGGCGACAATGCCTTTGCTGTCAGGGCAATGGATAAGGAGAATGGCTGTGGCTGGACACGGGCTGGAGTTTATGGAGTTCATTTGATCCTGGTCATTGGAAACACTGGTGATCGGAGAATAGGGCAATCATTCCCATAAAGTAACGAGTTACGGAATAAATTCATAGCATATCCGCATCCATCAGCTTGCGCAAGTCGTGATTACCATCACCGTTTTTTTTATCCTGAATCCTTGACACCTGAATCCGTGACGGCTGGACGATTTTTTGTGTATACCTTGCTGTAATTATATCTTAATTTCAGCAGAATCCTTAAGGAGAACTTTCACCCGCCGCCCTTTGGGGCGTCCGCTCACGGATCCAGGTTGACAATAACCTTCACCACCGGACGAACGTTCACGGATTCAGGTTTCCGGTAGCAAACCCCGCCACCGTTGCTGGATAGTCTCGGTCAAGCAAGGGGCGCTCTTCTGCCAGCGACGGACGACTTCTTCCTGCTCTTCTCTCAACGCTTGCAGAGCCTCCACATACCCGGTGTACCCATGCATGCAGGCGACTTTCTCCACCGCCGCCCGCCTGGAAAGGCCTTGCCGGCGAACCAGAGCAAGATAGCTCTGATACGCGGCCTCCCGGGTATTGCCGGCCTGGACAGGTGCCGGCCCATTCGGCGGCAATCCAGCCGGGTTGATGAACAGAATATATTCGGTACTGGCATCATGAACCGGATGGCGGTATGCCGGAAGCAGGCTGCATAATTCGTCCATCAACGCCTCGCGATTCTCACCGTTGGCCCATGCCGCGGCCCGACCGGTCAGGGACGCAAACAGGGCCACAGCCGCGGTCATATCCACGGCATATCTGGTGGCCGCCTCTCGGGCCGCCGCCCTCCTGCCGTCCTGGTCAGGTTGTAATTTCTCCATAGGCTCAAAAAATCGATTGAAAGAGGGTTCTCCTACCGTATAGCCGAAGACGAAGGCGGTGCTGCCAGTTCCCTGAATCCGTGAGCGTTAGTCCGTGCGTCAGCTTCGTTGTTCGTGACCGTTCGATTAAAGTACACTTTATCGGACGGTTACGGGCAATGAAGATGGCGTGCGGACGGATGCCCCCGAAGGGCGGCGGGTGAAAGTTATTGCCAAGGATCCCGCTGCAATTATATAATGATTGCAAAAAGATATGTCCAAAACAGGAGTCCAGTTGTCACGGATTCAGGAGTTTTTAACCTTCTTTAAGCAGGCGAATATCCCAGGCCTCGGAACGGTTATTATTGGCCGGATTTTCGACGATCCTGAACTCGAAAATCCGGTGCGGCTCCTGGAAAAAATGATCGGAAGCCAGGGTTGATTTAGACAAATGGAAAAACACGGTTTCCGATTGCAGCAGATTCTCCTGCAACCGGTAATAGCGGAAAAAGCCGAACCCCCGTTCCTGGTTGAAGTTGGCAATCTTGCCGCGCTGCCACTGTTCACCAGCATCACCGTAACTGCTGCCGGCTATGGGCAGCAGCCCAGGGACAAGAAACCCCGAGATATACGAATCAGCCACCTCGCGCAGGTCCTTGCTGACATTATGAAAGCCAATGACCTCCACCCGGCAGCCCATGTTCTGCAGGGCGATGATAAGTCGCAGAAAATCTCCGTCCCCGGTGAGCAGAATGATCCGATCGAGATTTCTTGCCTGAAGCAAGGCATCGATGGCCAGATCCATGTCAGCATTGGCCTTGGTGGTGATATTGCCATCCTCATCCCGGAAGCGGCGGACATATTTCTTGATAATCTTAAAGCCGCAGTTGCGGAGAATATTATGATACGCGTATACTTTCTGCCGATAATCAGGATCCCGCTGGGTCCGCTCATGGTCCTCGGCAAGATAGCAGTTGGCCCTGAGCATCACCGAATTCGCGTTGTTGGCCAGATCGACAAGCACATCATAGCGCATGCCGTATCCACCACTCATCTTGATATTTTCCGCATCAACATATATTGCTGTTTTCAACATACACAATGAACCACCGGTTCAAACCGATACCTGAAATTCATGACGGCTGAACTCCTGCTTTGGATATATCTCGCTGTAATCAGTTTATAATGACAGCAGAATCCTTGATAATACCCTTTACCAGCCGCCCTTGGGGGGCGTACGTTCACGGATATCCAGGCGATAGACTCCCCTCTCTTTATTGTCGCTATTCCCACTCAATGGTGGCCGGGGGCTTGGATGATATGTCGTACACCACCCGGTTGACACCCCGCACCTCGTTGATAATCCGGTTGGAAATCCGGCCGAGAATCTCATAGGGCAGGCGTGCCCAATCGGCGGTCATGGCATCCCGGCTTTCCACTGCCCTTAAGGCAATGACATGCTCATAAGTACGGGAATCCCCCATGACCCCGACGGTCTGAATCGGCAGCAGGACGGCAAAAGACTGCCAGACCTTACGGTACCAGCCGGAATCTTTCATTTCCTCAAGGACGATGACATCGGCCTGACGGAGAATAGCCAGGCGATCGACTGTCACCTCGCCCATAATGCGAATCCCCAGTCCTGGTCCTGGAAAAGGCTGGCGAAAGATGGCCTCTTCGGGCAGACCGAGTTGGAGACCGAGTTCACGGACCTCGTCCTTGAACAGTTCCCGCAAGGGTTCAATCAAGGCAAGGTGCATCCGTTCGGGAAGTCCACCGACGTTATGATGCGATTTGATGGGGGCTTTTCCCCGGAACACAACGGATTCAATGACATCGGGATATAGTGTTCCCTGCGCCAGATAGCGTACCGTGCCGAGTTTGCCGGCCTCCTTTTCAAAAATGTCGATGAACCCGTACCCAATTCTTTTTCGCTTTTCCTCCGGGTCCACCACCCCTTGCAGAGCCGTGAGAAAGAAATTGGTCGCATCGACATCGATAACATGGAGATGGGTTTTTTCCCGGAAAAATCGCAGGACACTTTCCGATTCACCCGTTCGCATCAAACCGTTATTGACATAGATACAGGTCAGCTGATCGCCGATGGCCCGATGGACTAAAGCAGCGGTGACCGAAGAATCGACTCCGCCGGACAAGGCACAGATGACCTGCTCCGATCCCACTTGAGCCCTGATTTCCGCCACAGTGGTTTCGATAAAGGAGTGCATGGTCCAGTTCGGCTGACAACCGCAGATCCCGAAGATGAAGTTGCGAAGAATATCGTTGCCGATGAGGGTATGGGCAACTTCAGGATGGAACTGGACGGCAACAAAGGGCTGGTCGACATGACGCAGGGCCGCATAGGGCGAATGATCGCTGGTGGCGGTGACCTCGAAACCGGGGGCTAATTCCTCGATACGATCACCATGGCTCATCCAGACCTGATAATGGGCGGGAGCAATCTCCATGCCGGCAAAAATGCCGCCGGTGTAAGCGATATTAAGCCGGGATTGCCCGAATTCGCGTTTCTCGGCGCGCTCAACCCTACCTCCCTGTTGAACCATCATCAACTGGGCGCCATAGCAGATGCCGAGTATCGGAATACCGAGGGTAAAAATTCCGGGATCACTGATCGGTGCGTCCGCATCGTAGACACTGGCTGGACTGCCGGAAAGGACAATCCCTGTGGGTTGCATCGCTTTGAGTTCAGCCAATTCAAGGGTGTAGGGATGAATCTCGCTGTACACTTTCTGTTCGCGGATGCGGCGGGCGATCAGCTGGGTGGTCTGCGAGCCAAAATCGAGAATAATTACCTTCTGCTTATAAGTCGACATGGGCTGCCTATGCATGTATGAAAACAATGAGAAAAAACGGTGGCTACAGACTTTCAGTCCGGTAATTCGGCGCTTCCCGGGTAATGATGACATCGTGAACATGGGATTCGCGAAGACCGGCAGTGGAGATCTGAACAAAGCGGGCCTTCTGGTGCAGTTCCGCAATGGTGGCGGCGCCGGTATACCCCATGCCGGATCGCAGACCACCGAGCAACTGGTAAATCATCTCCGCAATCGGACCACGGTAGGGCACCTTGCCTTCAATACCCTCGGGAACCAGCTTGCTGCTTTCCGCATCCTGGAAGTAGCGGTCACCGGACCCTTTTTTCATGGCACCGATGGAGCCCATGCCGCGGTATCCTTTATATCGCCGCCCCTGATAGAGGAATGTATCACCTGGGGTCTCGTCGGTTCCGGCGAACAACGAACCGATCATCACCGAGTGGGCACCAATTCCGATGGCCTTGCAGATATCCCCGGAAAACTTGATACCGCCATCGGCTATGATGGGAATACCTTTTTGCACAGCGACCTGAACACAGTCTTTCAAGGCGGTGAGCTGAGGAACACCGACACCGGCAACGATCCGGGTGGTACAGATCGATCCAGGCCCTACACCGACTTTGACGGCATTGGCACCTGCCTTGATCAGCGCACCGGTCGCCTCACCGGTGGCAACATTACCGGCAATGATGGACAAATCAGGGAAATGGCTTTTAACCTCCGCCACAGCGCGGAGTATATCGGCGGAATGCCCATGAGCGGAATCGAGAACCACTACATCGACCTTGGCCTGCACCAGGGCCTCGGTCCGCCCCAGCATGTCCGGGCCTACGCCGATGGCCGCGCCAACCAGCAAACGTCCCAAATCATCCTTGGCGGCATTAGGATATTGTTTTATTTTTTCGATATCCTTAATGGTGATCAACCCTTTGAGTCGACCATTGTCGTCCACCACCAGCAGTTTTTCGATCCGATGCTCATGGAGCAGCGCCTTGGAGTGGACCAGATCAATCCCCACCGGCGCGGTCACCAGGTTTTTACTGGTCATGACATCGTTCACTCGCAGCCCATCATCGGAGACAAAGCGCAGGTCACGGTTGGTGACAATGCCGACCAGTTTGTCACCATCAAGAACAGGCAGCCCGGATATCCTGTAGTTACGCATGATCGCCTGCACCTCGGCCACACTCTGATGGCGGGTAACCGTGATCGGGTCAACAATCATGCCGGATTCAGATTTTTTGACCTTTTCCACCTCCTTGGCCTGTTCGTCAACATCCATGTTCTTATGAATGATGCCGATTCCCCCCTCGCGAGCCATGGCAATAGCGGTCTGATGCTCGGTGACCGAATCCATGGCAGCACTTAGCAGTGGCGCCTGCAGCTCTAGAGTATCGGTAAGGCGAGTTGTTAAAGAAACATCCGAGGGCAGAATCTCCGAAGCCCCTGGAACGAGAAGCACATCATCAAAGGTGAGCGCCATGGGAATTTCTTGCTGAAACATGCTAGCTCCTTATCGGCTGGAGGAAAACAGAAAAAAAAAAGGGGCGCGGTCGGTGTCGCTGTCTGGCAATGCACTGATTGTTCGCCGGAAGAAAAAAGGATAGCCCAGCGGAAACATGTCTTCCTGAACCAGCCCGCATGCACGGGGATGCACATATTGGATAAAAAAAGCCATCGCCCAGGAGCATAACGAAACAGGCCGGGCACAGAACCGGACAGGTTCATGGCGCCGGGCTGCAGCCCGACCTGTAGTATATAGTATCCTGGATCCGTGAACGTGCGGACAGAAGCCCCGAAGGGCGGCTGGTGAAGGATATTATCAAAGGATTCCGCTGCAATGATACGCTGATTATAGCAAGATATATCCAAAACAAGAATCCAGCCGTCACGGATTCAGGCATCTGTATCGGGGACAGTTGAAGACTTTACAATAAACGTATAGTTTAGCAAATTCCAATAAAAAAAGAAAGCACCTGTCCAACAACCCCCTGAGTACGACTGTCGTTTCCTTGCCCCATGAACGGTCCCTTGGT
Organism: Desulfobulbus alkaliphilus; assembly: GCF_016918545.1. GTDB lineage: Bacteria > Desulfobacterota > Desulfobulbia > Desulfobulbales > Desulfobulbaceae > Desulfobulbus > Desulfobulbus alkaliphilus. The sequence goes on from NZ_JAFFQC010000033.1 coordinate 14,472, forward strand.
GTACAGGGCAAGGTTCTGCTGAGCGCCGGGATCGATGACCATCAACGTGCACCCGCTGAACAGCGACTCTTGTTGGTTTCCACCCAGAGAGCGAATACTTCAGGCCGAACAGCGCAGAGGGTAAAACAGGAGCAAGCAGAAAAAAATCTGGCATTTTCAAGAGGTTCTTGCTTAATTATGCATTGAGTCTTTTTTCCGGCGCCCTCCAGGGCATGCCGGCATGCGCACCATATCCGGCACAAAAAAGCTCCAGTTGCCTGAACTTCATGATACCCAAATTCCGCTCATGGCCAGAATTTTTGAAATCAATCCTGCGAATCCGCAACCTCGTCTCATCGCCCAGGTGGTTGAGACCTTGCATCGTGGAGGGGTTATCTGCTATCCCACTGACACGATGTATGGTATCGGCTGCGACATCTTCAACCAAAAAGCCGTTAAACGAATCTATCAGATAAAGAGGCGTCCCAAGGACAAACCTTTCAGCTTCATGTGTGCCTCTTTAACCAATATCAGCAATTACGGGCACGTCGGCAACACTGCGTATAGAATGATGCGCAAAAACCTTCCCGGTCCGTACACCTTTGTCCTTTCGGGTTCTAAACTGGTACCGAAAATCATGCTGACCAGGCAGAAAACCGTCGGCATCAGGGTACCGGCCCATCCGATCTGTCTGGCTATCCTTGAAGCTCTGGGCAACCCGATCCTCAACACCAGCGCCACGCTCGAGGATGATGACCAGCCTGTCTGCAACAGTCTCGATGTCGACAGGCTCTTTGGCAAACAGGTGGACCTGATTCTCGAAGGAGGTGAAATCATCCCGCAACCTTCAACCGTCATCTCACTGCTGACCGAACAGCCGGAAATACTCCGGGAGGGTAAAGGGGATATCAGCCCTTTCCTATAGCCCAGGCCTCAATCCATAACGTCTGGGCTCTTGTTTCGGATAGATTTTGCTGTCATCAGATTATAATTACGGTAAAATCCTTGATAACAACCTGCACCGGCCGCTCACGGATCCAGGCCTGGGGAAAATCAAGACAGAGCACGGTTCACCAGCACCGAATCTGCCATGATCAGGCTTTTGTGGCGAGGATGACTCTGACTTTTCATGGCGGCGATCAAAAAAAAAGACCGAACCAAGGCATTGGTTCGGTCTTTTCTCGGAAAAAAATTCCTGTTACTCAATTTCGTCGATCAGCACTTCCTTTAAAGATTTGCTCATGGTGAAATGCAGGGTCTTTCGTGCAGGAATGTTCATCATTTTTCCTGTTTTCGGATTTTTTGTTGTCCGTGGTTTGCGTGTCCGCACCGAAAAACTGCCGAACCCTCGTATTTCCACCCGCCTTTCCTCGGCAAGCGCTTGGGAAATCTCTTCAAGTATGATTTCAACAGCCTGGGCGATGTCCTGCTTATAGTAATCGCCAAGCTGCTCGGAGACCTGATTGACCAGTTCACGCTTCAGCATGATAAGTATCCTTTTAAACCAACCGCATCGTTACCAGGTAACATAAGGCCCTTGTTGCGGAGACAAGAGGAAGGGGGCTTCACCTGACCGCGCTTAGCGCAGCAGGGTGAAACACCCGTTGCTAGCCTTATAGACGATCATCCAGGGCGACGCGTCTATTTATTCACATCCTCACCTGCCGCTGCTTTCAAGAGATCTCCGATGGTGGATGGCCCGGTGCTCTGTACTTTCTGCACATATTCTTCCGGTGCGGCACCATCATTGTCCTCTTGTTCCTGCAACGCTTTCACGGAAAGACCGATCTTGCGATCATCGGCTGAGACATTGATTACCGTGGCCTGCAGGGTATCGTTGATATGGAACAAACCCACCGGTGTTTTCACTTTTTCCTTGGAAATCTCGGACACGTGTACCAGCCCTTCAATCCCCTCTTCCAATTGAACGAATACACCAAAATCAGTGACGTTGGTGATGGTCCCCTCGACAGAGGAGCCGATGGGATAATTGCTGGCTGCAGCCTGCCAGGGGTCAGGTTCCAGTTGCTTCACGCCCAATGAAAAGCGCTCGTTTTCCTTGTCGATCTTGAGCACGACCGCCTGGATGGTTTCCCCTTTGGCGTATTTCTCCGAAGGATGTTTAATTCGTTCGGTCCAGGAGAGATCCGAAACATGAATGAGACCGTCGATGCCCTCCTCAATGCCGATGAAGATACCAAAATCGGTGATGTTTTTAATTTTCCCCTCGATGACCGAACCAACGGGATAACTCTCTTCAACCACATCCCAGGGATTGGGCAGCAATTGCTTCATACCCAGTGAGATCCGCTTGGTCTCGGCCTCAACCTTGAGTACCTGCACTTCGATCTCCTCGCCAACGCCGACGATTTTTGAAGGATGGCGTGGTTTTTTCGACCAGCTCATCTCCGAAATGTGCACCAATCCCTCGACCCCTTCTTCAAGTTCGACGAAAACCCCGTAATCAGTGATGGAGACAACCTTCCCCTTGACCCGGGAACCGGGGGCATACTGTTCTGGTACCCGCTCCCAGGGATCGGTTTTCAATTGCTTGACCCCAAGAGAAACCCGGTCGGAATTTTTATCGTACTTGAGGATCTTGACCTCGATCTCTTCACCGACGGTGTACAGCTTGGACGGATGAGAGACCCGACCCCAGGAAAGGTCGGTGATATGGCAAAGCCCATCCATGCCTCCCAGGTCGATGAACAAGCCGTAATCGGTGATATTGGTGATGCCACCGCGGATGATCTGGCCTTCCTCGAGGGTGGTGCGCATCTGCTCACGCAAGGCACTGCGCTGACTTTCCAGGATAGCACGCCTGGAAATGACAACATTGTTGCGCTTACGGTTAAATTTGAGAATCTTGAATTCAAAAGTCTGGCCAATAAGACCATCAAGGTCCTTGACAGGACGAAGATCGATCTGGGAATAGGGAAGAAACGCAGGCACCCCGATGTCAACGGACATACCGCCTTTAACCCGGTTGTCGATACGGCCCTCAATGGTTCCGTCCTCTTCCTGGATGTTGGCGATCTGCTCCCAGACTTTGATAGCAATGGCTTTTTCACGGGAAAGCAGCAGCCCGCCTTCCTCCTTTCTCTTTTCAATGAAGACTTCGAACTGGTCACCGATCTTAATTTCCCGATCTGGATCCTCATGGCGGAATTCGGCAAGGGGAATAAAACTTTCCGCCTTATCGCCGACATCGATCAGGACGGCGTCACTGCTGAGACCGACAACAGTGCCAAGGGCAACCTCACCGACATTAATGACGGTGTTGTTGTCTTCCTGTTCAAAAAGTTCCGCAAAGCTCATTTCCTCAAAGCTGTTGTCTTCTGCCGCAAACGCGGGTTGAGTTCCGTTTTTTGTCATGGAGTGTTCCTGTGGGGGAACCGATACCGGTCCCAGTCAATGATTAATAATACGCCAGAGACGCTCTGCCTCTGTTCGTCCTTCTGACAAGGGAAATTATCTACCAGAATCGTCCCTGAAAAACAACTGTTTCCGCTTGAAAAAAGGTATTTCTTTGCCTGCAGTCCTTTAAAACCCGGCCTGGTCGGCAAACGGCCGCACACCTGTTGGCAGCAGGAGAGATCCACGTCCATCAGCGTTTTCCATACGTGCCGAGTTCTTCCAGAAAGGGGCCGAAAAGCTCTTCATAGGCTGGAATCGCTTTGCGCAGAACGATATCGAGGTGATGCAGATCACTGGTGCTGATGGTGAGATTGGCGGAATTGGCCAAAGCTTCCAGGTCGTAGAGGGTGCGCAGCCGGTTACCGATAAGAATGTAAAAAATGTACCGCCTGCGCTCCATCGGCAGATTGCGCATGTAGGCATGAAAGGCGGATTGGCCCAGATCACCTTCCATTTCCGTTCTGAACACGACGGAGGAAAAATGAACGAACCGCATACGTTCGATGGCAGCAGCCACCGAGTCGACCAGGACCACCTGATAACCAACGGCCTCAAGAGATTCGCCAATGCGTTGACGAAGTTCACCGGGAGTGTCAAGAACAAGGGCCATGGGCACATCTTCGACTGTTTCCTCCCCCTTGTACAAACCCGATTGTAACCAATCAAGCTCTGGAGGCGGTGGTGGCTCCACCTCGACAGTTCGGTGTTCTTCAAGGCTTGGAGCCTCCAGGGCAATGCCGTTTCGACATTGGGGGCATTTCAAAGCCAGTTTTTTTCCGGCCTCCAGCCTGGACAATGCTTGTTGAATCTTGGTAATTTGATCATCACTGAACTGAAACGGTTGCAGGCAACGAGGACATTGAGTCAACATGAGATATCCTTACTAACAGTGTCGGAAGGGTAAAAAAGGGGGCAAACGGGAAACACCTCATTATCGAGCATACGGATCATTCTCCTCCTGCTCCATGCGCAGGTCGTCGATGTTTGAGGTGCGCTCTCCGCGGGAGGCCTTGATCGTGTCCAGCCCCCGTTTAATTTCACTGCGGTGGGAAGCATGAACAATGGCGGCTTCCTCGGTGATCAGCCCGGTTTCAAACAACTCCATCAGATGCTGATCAAAGGTGCGCATATCACGGGTTGAACCTTCGCGGACAACATTATAGAAAGTCTTTTCCTCGGTTTCACCGTTGATGATCAAATCCCTGACCCGCAGACTGGTGCACAGGATTTCCAGGGCCGCCACCCGGCCACCCCCGACCCTTGGCAACAAGCGCTGACTGACGATCCAGCGGATGGTATCGGCCAGACGGTTACGGATCTGGGGTTGCTCATCTTTTTCGAACATACCAAGAATTCGGTTGATGGTCTGCCCGGTATCAATGGTATGCAGGGTGGAGAAGACCACATGCCCGGTCTCCGCCGCGGTGAGAGCGATTTCAAGCGTTTCCCGATCGCGGATTTCGCCTACGAGAATGACCTTGGGTGCCTGTCGCAGGGCTGCGCGCAGACCGCTGGCAAAGGTATCGAAGTCATCCCCCATTTCCCGTTGATTGAACGTCGCCATTTTATGAGGATGGACATACTCGATGGGATCCTCCAGGGTCACGATATGGACAGGCCGCTCCTCGTTGATCCGGTTGAGAATTGCTGCCATGGATGTCGTTTTTCCCGTGCCGGTGGCGCCGGTAAAAAGGATAAGTCCATTCACCTCCCGGGCCATCTTACTGAAGGCCTCGGGAAACTGGAATCCCTTGATGGAGGGGATCTTGGTCTCAAGTTTTCGCAAAACCGAAGTATAATATCCTTTTTGCGAAAAAATATTGACACGGAAGCGAACCTTGTCATCAAGAGAGTAGGAGAGGTCACATGACCCTTTGGCAACCAGATCCCGAAGCAGGCGCCGATTACCGCCAATGAGATTCAGAGCGAACACTTCGGTCTGAAACGGGGTCAGTTCAGTCACCGGAGGCTTGACATCCACCGGGACCAAGACACCGTCGCTTTCCACCTGCAGGCTCTTGCCCACCGTCAGGTTCAGATCCGACACCCGATCATGCTTGTGGAGCATGGCAGTGATCCAATAATTAATCTCCTGTTGTTTCATTGCTTATACCAGTTTAAAATTGACGGAGAGTTCTTTTTTGGTTCTATCGTTAACCAACAATAAAAAACAAGGAAAAAATAGTAAGCAGCTCCAGTGGCTGCCTTTTCGCGCCAAAAGCAAGAACAGTATCCAGGGTCCGCGAACCTTCGTCCGTGCGTCAGCTTTATCGCCTTTGCCCTTTCGATTAAAATTGACTTTATCGGACAGTTACGGACAATAAAGATGGCGAGCGAAGGGATGCCCCCAAAGAACGGCTGGTGAAAGTTCTTGGCAAGGATTCCGCTGCAATTACAAGATAATTACAGTAAGACATACTCAAAACAAGCGGCCGTCACGAATTCAAGAGCATGGCTGCCGGACCCACGGGTGAGACTCACTCCCCCACAATGGTTCGATTCTGCACAACGACCTTTTTTTCTGAACAAGGATAACAGCAAACAGTCAAATAAAGAGTGATGGAGAAAAAAATGACTCACCCACTGCGGAGTGCGGCAACGACGGAAGGGAGAAGGATGGCAGGAGCCCGGGCGCTCTGGCGGGCTAACGGCATGCAGGAGGCGCAGTTCGGTCGACCGGTCATCGCCGTGGTGAACTCGTTCACCCAATTTGTCCCCGGCCATGTGCATCTGCACCAGATCGGCCAGAGAGTGAAACAAAGTATCGAAGAGCAGGGCTGCTTTGCCGCCGAATTCAACACCATCGCCATAGATGACGGTATTGCCATGGGCCATGACGGCATGCTCTATTCATTGCCGTCCCGGGAACTGATCGCCGATTCAGTGGAATACATGTGCAATGCCCACAAGGTCGACGCCATGGTGTGCATTTCCAACTGCGACAAAATCACTCCGGGCATGTTGATGGCGGCCATGCGGCTCAACATTCCCGCCATCTTTGTTTCCGGTGGCCCCATGGAAGCCGGCCGGATCGGCAACAGAGCCCTTGATCTGGTGGATGCCATGGTTATGGCTGGTGATGACACCGTCAGTGACACCGAGATTGCCGAAGTCGAGCGGGCCGCCTGCCCGACCTGTGGCTCCTGTTCCGGCATGTTCACCGCCAATTCGATGAATTGTCTCAACGAGGCCCTGGGCATGGCCCTGCCGGGCAACGGCACCGTGGTTGCCACCCATGCGGCACGATTGAGCCTGTTCGATCAGGCAGCTGAGCGTATTGTCTCGCTATGCAGCGCCTTTTATGATCAGGGTGATGATTCGCTCCTGCCCCGCTCCATTGCCACTAAGGCCGCTTTCGAAAATGCCATGGCACTGGATATCGCCATGGGCGGCTCCACCAATACCGTTCTCCACATCCTCGCCGTGGCCCACGAGGCCGAAGTCGACTTCACCATGCACGATATCGACGCCCTTTCCCGCAGGGTCCCCAATCTGTGCAAAGTTGCTCCCAGTTCCCATTTCCACATCGAAGACGTCAATCGCGCCGGGGGCATCCTCGGCATCCTGGGAGAGCTTGATCGAGCTGGCCTGCTCGACACCTCTGTTCTCCGGGTCGATGGACTCACCCTGGGCGAGGCGCTTGACCGCTATGATATCATGCGACCTCAGGTCGATCCATCGGCCAGAAATCTGTTCCGCGCCGCACCGGCGGGTGTTCGCAACCTGGTCATGGGATCCCAGCAGACCCTCTATGACGAACTCGATACCGACCGGGAAACAGGCTGCATCCGCCGGATCGAACATGCCTACTCCCGTGACGGGGGCCTGGCCGTGCTCTTTGGTAACCTCGCCGAAAAGGGATGTATCGTCAAAACAGCCGGCGTGGATCCTTCCATTCTCCATTTCATCGGGAGGGCTCGGGTCTACCACTCTCAGGAGGATGCCTGTGAAGCGATTCTCTCCGGTGCGGTCCAGGCCGGAGACGTGATTTTTATCCTCTACGAAGGCCCCAGGGGAGGGCCGGGCATGCAGGAAATGCTTTATCCCACCTCATACCTTAAATCCCGCCATCTGGGGGCTGCCTGCGCCCTGGTCACCGACGGCCGTTTCTCCGGAGGCACCTCGGGTCTTTCCATCGGCCACGTCTCTCCGGAAGCGGCCGGGGGCGGGACCATAGCCCTGGTCCGGGACGGTGATTCCATCGATATCAATATTCCGGACCGAACCATTTCTCTTCTGGTCAACGATGAGGAGCTTGCGGAGCGACGCCGTCAAGAGGAGAGCAAAGGTATGCTGGCATTTACCCCTTCACGGGTACGAAAGGTGTCCAGGGCGCTTCAGGTGTATGCCCACTTTGCCGCTTCGGCCGACAAAGGTGCGGTACGACTGCTCAATCGGTAAGTCCGGAGCCGGTCCAATACCCTTACGTTCAACCGGGAATGTCACCATTCCCTGAATCCGTGACGGCTGGACGCTTGTTGTTGACATATCTCACTGTAATCAATTTATAATTGCAGCAGAATCCTTGACAATACCTTGCACCAGCAGCCCTTCGGGGCATCCGCTCACGGATTCAGGCATTCTTATCAATTGATGTCTCCAGCCCCGGATAAGTGGCTGTGGAGAGATCAGGTGCTGTATGAGTCTCACACATGCAACTCAATCTTTTTCAGTGGCATCTAGCAGAGACCGGCAAGGGATACACCAGCCTGGCCGGTTTGGATTTTTCCTCGGCCAGAACTCATTTTTCCCGGGTCCTTTCAGCCTTTCCCGAGTACCAGGAAGCCAAATCGGGCCTGAAACAGGTCAGCTATTGGCAAAAAACCTTCCTTGAACTGAAAGAAAAGAATCCGGAAAACGGAGCCCTGCTCCTGTGGCAACGGATTAAGGAATGTTCTTTTTCCGATTCCGATCCCGGACGGACTTTGCAAGCAAACCTGTTCCGGAACCTGCTCACCAAGCTGGAAACCGCAGAACTTTTCTGGATACCTCCGGATTTGAGTGCAGGATGGCTTCACCTTCAACTGAACGACCCTGTGGCGGCGGAAAACCTTTTCCGCCGCCAGATACACAATGATCCGGAAAATGGCCGCTGGTACGGGCAACTGGCGGATGCTCTCTGGCAGCAAGGCAGAAAAGAGCTTGCCAATGGGGTGTACATTACCGCTCTGCTCCTGGATCCGAATCGTGTTCTGGTTGACTCCATGTGCCATCTTAAGCTTGCTGAAGTCATCCGTGAATATGGCCCGGCGCTGGCACCGGTATATGGTTTTCTCAAAGGAGTGCTCCCCCTGATCCACCAGGAAATAACCACCCTGACCCTGGAAACACAGATCTACGAGCAGCTGAGAAGGGCTGAGCAGGCCCTGCTGCAGGGCAATCATGAAGCCATGATCACTGCACGCAGGGCACTAAAACAACTGTCGTCGGAGGTCTTCACCGATTACCTGCACTCTTTGCGCTCCCGGCCGGGGATACAGACAGCTTCGCCTCTTTTGTAACACCTGGATCGGTGAGCGTTCGATTAAAGGAGAATTTATCGGACGGGTACGGGCAAGGAAGATGGTGTGCGGACGGACGCCCCTGAAGGGAGATTGGTGAAGGGTAGCATCAAGGATGCAACTACAATTGCCACCTTATTACAACAAGATATATTCAAAATAAATGTCTAGCCGTCACGAACGCAGATAATGGCAAGAGGCCGCTCAAAAGGGCGCATATCCCGCCAGGTGTTATCCGGCGACATGCCTTGGGGATAAAAAAAGCCCGGCACCATTCCGGTCCTGTACCGGAATGGTGCCGGGCTTGCGCAAATGGCTGCTTCCTGGGGTCTACAGTTTAACGACGTTCTCCGCAGCCGGTCCTTTGGCACCGCTGACAACATCAAATTGCACCCTTTCGCCTTCCTTCAGTGACTTGAACCCCTGTCCCTGGATCGCGGAATGATGTACAAATACATCCTTGCCACCATCCTGTTGAATGAAGCCGAATCCTTTGGAATCATTAAACCATTTTACTGTTCCTTCTGCCATTGCCATTCCTCCTTGTGTCGATTGGACAGGCGGGGCCCCCCTCCGGGGCCTTTTTTAAATACGGGCTCAACTCCTGAAGTCTTTGCGGTCGCCATCATGCGACATCACTGCAGTCCATCCTTTCATCAAACCCAAAAAAACAATTAAAACCAATAAAGTCAGCCGGTTCCTTCCCCAGCCCCCTGTGCGGAACGTAGTCTCTCGTAGCAAGGAAAAACGTGGAGAACAAGACAACACCGTTCTCGATACAAAACAGAAAAATGGGCCTCGCGGTTCTGCCGGCAGTTGAAAAAAGCGCACCTGGGCAGCGACCGGTACGTTCCGGGAAAAAAAAAAGAAAAAGGAAAAGAAAAGCTGCCATCACCCGCGGATATCTCCAGAATATGCAGCAAAGAGGAAAGAGCGCTGAAACAGCGGGCAACGGATCTTCATACAATGGCAGGGATACAGTGGCAATCCGTCGAGACAGACGAAGGGAGCGGGAGCGATTGACCCCACAATGATCGAACCGACCATGAGATGGTCAACCCTGGCGGAAAGAACGCACTTTCCTGGATGGAAACAGGACAGGACAGCAGGAACTCTGGCCATGGCGGCACAGTACAGCAACAGCGGAAAACCTTCATGCAGTCAAAATAGCCTCAACGGTACGCGCGCCGCCGAGGGCAGTTGCCGGTCGACAGGACAGCAGAAAGGTACATAGGTTGACAGGACCACGACAAAACCGAAACAGACCATAGCAGGACGAGAAGAGGGTAACTAAAAAATGCAACAATGAATTTTTTTCTTTCATACCTTGAATGATAGGAAAAGACCACTTTTTTTTCCTGATAACCCCACAGTCCAAGCAAAATGTCCGGAAAAGGGTCTTTATCTGGAGAAGTCGGCGGGCCGAAGTGAACCTGGCGACCACAGCCTGATCGCCCGCGGATGGCGAGCTGGTGAATGGGTACGGTTCATTTTGCAGCCGGTGAACAGTATCAATGCCTGAGGAGGGAATCGGTCAGTTTCATCGATGCAGCAACGGATGACCCATTGCTTCCCGCTGCTCGACATATCGCTGGGCCACCTGACGAGCAATGTGGCGTATTCTTCCTATATACCGTGTCCGCTCAGCAACGCTGATGGCTTTCCTGGCGTCAAGCAGATTGAAGATGTGGGAGCACTTCAGGCAGTAATCATATCCCGGCAGGATGAGATTTTTCTCGACCAGTTTCAGGGCTTCACGTTCATAGGTGCTAAAAGCGGCTGTCAGATCGGGGACATTCGCCTCCTCGAAATTGAAGGTGGAAAACTCCTTTTCGGCCTGATGATAGATTTCACCATATGAAACCTCAGCGTTCCAGGCAATATCATACACCGAATCAACCTTCTGCAGATACATGGCAATACGTTCGAGGCCGTAGGTGATTTCCACGGTAATGGGCTTGAGATCGACGGAGCCGGCTTGCTGGAAATAGGTGAACTGGGTAATTTCCATGCCATCTAGCCAGACTTCCCAGCCAAGCCCCCAGGCGCCCAGGGTCGGGGACTCCCAGTCGTCCTCGACAAAACGGACATCATGCTCGAGGAGATTGAGCCCGAATTTTTCCAGACTCTCAAGAAACATCGCCTGAGTATCCTGCGGTGACGGCTTGAGCACGACCTGGTACTGGAAATAGTGCTGCAGGCGGTTGGGATTTTCACCATAGCGACCATCGGTCGGTCGACGGGAAGGTTGTACATAAGCGGCTTTCCAGGGCTCCGGACCCAATGCGCGCAGCAGGGTGGCGGGATGAAAAGTGCCGGCGCCGACCTCCATATCATAGGGCTGCAAGACGACGCAACCGGCGGAAGCCCAATAGCTGTTCAACGTGGCGATGATATCCTGAAAATACATGGCGAGTTATTTGCAGTATTGATTGTTGACAATTCATGGCTACAGTTCACAGGCAATCTACCACAGGCCAGGACCATGGTAAACGAAATTGTCTCTTTCTCTTGCCTTGTCCTGTCGATCCGCTGCAATTTCATCATTGGCAAGGCTGACCTGTTACCGGGGCAGAACGCCCGATCACCCGGATAACATCAAAAAAAAATCAGTTAGTGTCCATTGAGCACCAACTGTTTTCCCTGGTTCTTTCATTATCCTGAATCCGTGCGCTTTCATCCTGCCGTCACGGATTCACGATTATCCCTGTACATGTAATCCTCTCATCACCTTGAAAAAACTGCAGAATTAAGACCATGGAGCCACAATACCTGCGCATTCGCGGCGCCCGCATGCATAATCTGAAAAATATCTCCGTGGACCTGCCCCGCAACAAACTGATCGTGTTTACCGGGCTTTCCGGCTCCGGAAAATCGACGCTGGCTTTTGATACCCTCTATGCCGAAGGGCAACGACGGTACGTGGAATCACTCTCCACCTATGCCCGCCAGTTTCTGGGGCAAATGGACAAGCCTGATGTCGACCTGCTTGAAGGGCTGTCCCCGGCGGTTTCCATTGAGCAGAAAACCACCAGTAGAAACCCGCGCTCCACAGTGGGTACAGTCACGGAAATTTACGACCACCTGCGGTTGCTGTTCGCCCGGGCAGGCCAACCGCATTGTCCCGATTGTCGCCAGCCGATACGTTCCCAGTCGGTGCACGATATGCTCAACAGCCTCCTCAGCCGCCAGGAAGGGGAAAAAGTCCTGCTCATGGCCCCACTGATCAAGCAGAAAAAAGGACAACACGAACAAATATTCCAGCGGTTACGCAAGGAAGGCTTTGTCCGTGTCCGAGTGGACGGGGCAATTCGCCAACTCAGCGAGGAAATCCTTCTGGACAAAAACAAACATCATTTTATCGAGGCCGTGGTCGACCGCTTAGTGCTCAAACCCTCGATTCGCCGGCGCCTGGACGAATCGGTGAGCACCGCGGTTGCACTCGGTTCCGGCACAATGCTCGCTGTTTTTCCGGACAGTGGTGAAGAAATTTTGTTCAGTGAATCAGCGGCCTGTCATCATTGCGGCATCTCCATGCCGGAGCTGTCGCCCCAATTATTCTCGTTCAACAATCCCCAGGGAGCCTGCCCGACCTGCGGCGGCCTGGGGGTCAATCAGTTTATCGACGAGCAGTTGATCGTTCCCGATGCCTCACTCTCCCTGCCTGAGGGCGCCATTGCCCCTTGGAGTCGGCGGCGATTGTCAACCCAGGCCGAAGAGTGGATCGAGGCCTTTTCCCGCCACTACGGATTTTCGTTGGACACACCGTTTCAGGACCTGCCCGCCAAGGTTAAAAAAGGCCTTCTCCATGGCACCGGGCGGGAGAAACTGGAATTTATCCATCGCAAAGGCCGGCGGCAGCTGGTCTCGCAGCTCGCCTTTGAAGGTGTCGTCCCTCGATTGAACCGTCTCTTTCGCGAAACCACCTCCAACCGGATGCGGGAGGAGGTGGAATCCTTTATGAACGAGCAGTCCTGCCCGACCTGCCGCGGGGCCCGGCTGAAGCCGGAAGCCCTGGCGGTGACCATCGGCCCCTGGTCCATCGTCGACCTTACCCGCCTGGCCATCGAGCAGTTGATCAGCGAGTTGGATAATCTGGAATTCGACCAGCGTGGTGCAACCATCGCCCGGCCGATCCTCAAGGAGATCCGCGAGCGACTTTTTTTCCTCCAGGGGGTCGGCCTGGGCTATCTGTCCCTTGACCGCAAAGCCGGCACGCTTTCCGGTGGCGAGGCGCAGCGCATCCGTCTGGCCTCGCAGATCGGTTCAGGCCTGGCCGGTGTTCTCTATATTCTCGATGAACCGAGCATTGGCCTGCATCAGCGCGATAACAACAAACTCATCAAGACCCTTGTCAATCTGCGTAATCTAGGCAATACAGTCATCGTGGTTGAACACGATGCCGACACCATCGCCAGCGCCGATCATGTCCTCGACATCGGTCCCGGAGCTGGCGTTCATGGTGGCGAAATCCTCTATTCCGGCCCGGTTGCGGGCCTGCTGGACTGCGCGCAATCACTCACCGGCGGATATCTTTCCGGCCGCCTCAAAATCGATGTCCCCGTGCAACGACGTCCCATCCGCCAAGGTGCAACCCATGGCGTCGAGGTTCAGGGGGCCACGGTCAACAATCTGCAGCACCTCTCGGTCCGCTTTCCCCTGGGCGTCATGACCTGCGTCACCGGGGTCTCCGGCTCCGGTAAAAGTTCACTGGTCATCGAGACTCTGTTCCAGGAGGCGCAGCGCTTTTTCTTCGATCCCAGAGGGTACCGGCAGGGACCGCAGCTCCTGACCGGTCTGGAAAACCTGGACAAGGTGATCGATATTGACCAGAGCCCCATCGGCAGGACCCCTCGATCCAATCCGGCCACCTATACCGGGGTCATGACCCCGGTACGGGAACTGCTGTCGCGCTTGCCTGAATCGAGGGCGCGCGGGTATAAACCAGGCCGCTTCAGCTTCAACATCAAGGGCGGCCGCTGTGAAACCTGCGAGGGGGATGGGGTGCTCAAGATCGCCATGCACTTTCTCCCCGATATCTATGTGACCTGCGAACGTTGCCTGGGCAAGCGGTACAACGAGGAGACCCTTGACATCCGCTACAAGGAAAAAAACATCGCCGAGATTCTCGCCATGACCGTTGAGGAAGCCCTGGAATTTTTCCAGAATGTGCCACCGATTCGCAACCGCCTGCAGACCATTGCCGATGTGGGCCTCGGCTATCTTTCCCTGGGCCAGTCTTCGGTCACCTTGTCGGGTGGGGAGGCGCAACGGGTCAAACTCGCCAGGGAGCTGAGTCGGCGCTCCACCGGCAGAACCCTCTATATCCTCGACGAACCCACCACCGGCCTGCACCCTGCTGATATCCGCCATCTGCTCCAGGTGCTCTCGAGGCTGGTCGATGCCGGTAACACCGTGGTGGTCATCGAACATAACCTCGATGTTATCAAAACAGCCGATTATGTCATCGATGTCGGTCCCGAGGGCGGCAGCGGCGGCGGCACGGTCATCGCCGTCGGTGCACCGGAGGAGGTTGCCGCCCACCCGCACTCCTACACCGGCAAGTTCCTGCGGCAACTTCTGTAACAAGATGGCTGCCCCCTGAATCCGTGACGGCTGGATCTTATTTTGGATCTATTTGTCTGTAATCAGGATACAGGTATACGTGTAGATGCATTTTTCATAGTGCGCGTTCACCCACCGCCCTACAGGGCGTCCGCTCACGGATCCAGGTGCCCGCCATAGCCCTTCTCCACGAGGCCACCACGATAGTGCAAAATTGAGGTTGCCTGTGATCACTTGCCCCTGTAACCGTTCACCTCGGGCCAAGTGACATAGAGCGGCTGATTTTAATTTGCCTTGAGGGATTTCCTTGTTATGGTGCGCCTTATTTCAGTAGCAACCGGGATCGATCATCGTATTAACGTGCACCCGGTGCATGGTTCCTCCCAACTGTTGGCAGGACGACCAGAAATCCATATTCATTGACTCAAACAAGAAGGAATACCCATGACAGAACAGACAGCACAACAGCCCGAACAGCCTGTTTTTCGCATGCAGAAGATGTATATAAAGGATTTCTCTTTTGAAAGCCCCGGCGCCCCCAAGGTCTTTCTGGCCAAAAACCAAAACCCCAAGGTTGACTTCAACCTGCAGTTGAAAAACGGCAAGATTGACGGCGATCACTGGGAAGTGTCCATCGCCATCACCGCCAAGGTCCTCGATAAAAACAATGAAGATACGGTAATGTTCATAGTTGAACTCGAACATGCCGCCGTGTTTCTGCTCCAGAATATCCCCCAGGAGCACCATGCCCGGATTCTCGCTGTTGACTGCCCGCTGATGCTGTTCCCTTTCACCCGCCAGATTGTCAGCCAGGTGGCGGTGGACGGCGGATTTATGCCCTTTCTGATGGAGCCGATCAATTTTGTCGCCCTGTATGACAACGCTCAGAAGCAAAAACAGGATTCCTGACAGCCTTCGCTGCACCAGCATCTTATGCTTTTCGGGCACCAGATGAACGCCGTACAGAAACAAGACCAAGCCGCCATGACGGACGGCGGGATGCAAACGACCTGGGTCCGTGAGGGTACGTCGGCGTGTCAACTTCGTTGTCCGTGGCCGTTCGAGTAAAAGGAGACTTTATCGGCCGGTTACGGGGCCATGAAGATGACGTGCGGACGGACGCCGCAAAGGACGTCGGGTGAACGGTATTGTCAAGGATTTCGTTGCAATTACAACCCGATGGAAGCAAAATAAAATTGAGACAAGCATCCAGCCATCACCGACTCAGGAACGATTCCAGCACCGGATCATGGCGGGCCGGTTTTCTGGAGACCAGCTCGCTGGTCTCCAGGTGTGGTCCACGCTGAAGTAATGGGTCGGCAGGATTGCCCTTCACTGACACCGTAACAGAGCTACCTGCATGAGGAGAGGGATCTCGAAAAAGACAGCCTCGTTTCCCCATTCCCTGTAACCGACAGGGACCCACTCGCCCTGTTTGCTCCACAGAGCGTACCCATATCTCCATCCCCGCCACTGGTCAGCACTGCGATACTCTCTCGCCGGACCGAAATAGATGAACTGCGTGCCTTCATCTTTTCGGCTTTCCCGGGTCTGGCCAACCAGCACCACATCGGCCCCTCTTGCCCTTGCCTCGGCCAGGATGATGTTGCTGACTTCTTTTCCTGTCAGTTCCGGCGGCACGAAGACCAGCGCTTCCGCAAACACCCGGCACGGAGCGGGAACCTGTGCGGGCTGAAAAACCGTGGTTATCTCCGTGGTGGGAGGATAGACTGTGCCGGTGAAAATGGATCCATCCTGTTTACCGCAACTCAAGGTGCCGGCAGCCAGGGCCACCGACAAAAGGATCTGCAGCAGTTTCTGCATTGTCGCGCTCCATACTATCTTCTCAAAGCCACCGGTCGGGAAAGCGTCCAGATGACGCTTCTCTTCCGAAATATTTTTCCTGGTCGCAGGAAAACAGGCCCCTGACAAGAAAGCAAGGAGAAAAACGACCCGAATGAGCCCTCGGCCGGCATTCCGGCTGTACGCAACCACCTGCATCCGTGACGACTGGACGCATGTTTTTGATATATCTTGCTGTACTCAGATTTTAATTGCAGCGGAGTCCTTGACAATACCCTTCATCAACCGCCTTCCAGAGCATCCGTCCGTCCGCCATCTTCATCGCCTTTAACCGTCCGGTAAAGTCTCCATTGATCGAACGGTCACAGACAATAAAGCTGACGCACGGACGATCGCTCACGGATCCAGGGTTGCAACAGGACCCCTCTGCCTGCGACTACATAAATTCGTCAGCACACCTCGATCCAGAAGAGAATATCTCGTTTCTTGATGGGCATAAGTAACCCGATACACTTGTTTACGTTCCAGTCGGTTCTCTGTACCTGTCACTGAAAAGGACTTCATTTAACAGTTGGAAGAGACACTCAATCCGACTTCAAACTGGGACATGATCTCCTTGATTTTGTCTTCACTTTCTTCTCGGACCAGGACCATTTTCCGATTGCTGGCCTCCTTGATCCTCCGATTCAGCTCTTCCATATCAGCCGGTTTTTCCAACAAATCCACGGCTCCCATCTTCATGGCTCGAACACCTTTCTCAACGGTCGCCTGGCCGGTCAGCATAATCACCTGAAGCTTTGGATTGCGCTGCTTGATTTTCTCCAAGGCAGTCAAACCATCCATTTCAGGCATTTGCAGATCGAGGATTATGGCATCATAGGTGTCCATATCGTCTCGATCCAAAGCCTCAACAGCGGAATTAGCGGTAGTCACCGACATATCCCTGGTCCGCATTCGAGCTGCCAAAGTTTCGACAAATTCTGCCTCATCATCGATCAACAAAATTTTTTCACTCATGTCCCTTCTCCTTTGTTATACCGGTCCAATCAGGAACCGTACTAATAACGGTAAGCATGCCAAACATGCACAACTTACCCCAACAGCAGCACTATTCTGTCTTTTTCCTGCCTCAATTGGCACAACCCCGGCAAACGCTCCAACAACCCTCTTTCGATCTCTCCGGGAAAATCGGCAACCGATCCCATCGCTTCTTTGGTGCTGTTCTCCCAAATCAATTCCATCTGCTGCCCGACGCTATTTTCTCCAGCCGTAGCGGAAACACGCAGCTGAATTTGACCCGCAGCGCCCATGTCGACAAGAACAAATTCCAGGCTCCGCCACAGCAAATGCAGCAAAGAAAAAGGCGCGGTCAGTACTTTCAGATCTCCAAGCTCGTTTGTTACCTGCAAACGTGCTCCACGATTGGCGGCTAACCGGGCAGCAAGGTTGGAAAAAAGATTGAGCAGATCACCAAGCTCAATGACGGCACGACTTCGATCCGTACTGTGAGCAAAGCGATTGAGATTACGCACAATCCCGTCAGCACGGCGAACATTTCGCGCAATGGCGGCAGCGGCATCCCGTGCTCGGGATGGATCAAGCTCACTTTCCGCACGTTGGGCCTGAAAGGCAAAATCATCGAGCAACCCGGCGGTTTCGTTGATAGTGGTCAACACATTCTTGATTTCATGAGAAATGGAAGCCGTCACCGTGCCGAAAAAGCAGATATCCCTTTCCCCAGGCACATTCTGTTCTTTCGTCATCTTCATCACTCCAAGACCAGAATCAATTAAAAAAGTTAACGAACATGCACACATTATCGACCTGAACCGCTCGTCAATTCATTGATTTTATATAGTAAGTGATTGATATCCAAGGGCTTGAGCAAGTAGTAGTTGGAATCGCTGAGCTCACCTTGTGTATCGGCAAGAACATTCGCGGATTTGTGCCCGCTCATAAAAATGAAACGCAGGCTTGGCCGAATGGCTTCCAAGCGTTTTTTGAGTTCAAGCCCACTGACCTTCGGCATCTTAATGTCGACCACAGCCACCTCATAATCCCTGTACTGAACCATTTCCAACGCTTGTTCGGCGGTCCTGGCCCAGTCCACGCTCAATCCCCTCAAGGTCAGTCTTTCAGCCATGGCGGAAACCAACTCTTCTTCGTCATCCACCAACAAAATCCGCATGCTTTTCTCCTTCCTGCCTCGAGTTCCCTGTTTTTCGCAAAGGCAATCAGTTTATTGCACTGAGCGATTAGTCAGTTTTTTATTTTTTACACCTGCCGATTAAAAGTGTCAACAATTATTAAGCATCGATGGAGAAAGTGAAAAAGGCAAGTCTTGCCAATTTTCACTCCTTCTGAACCTGTGATGTCTGGACGCTTATCCTGGACATATCCTACTGTAATCAAATCATAATTACAGCGAAATCCAAAAAATCAACCTGCATCAGCCGCTCTTCGGGTCGGCCGTCCGCACGCCATCTCCATCGCCCGTATCCATCCGATAAAATCTACTTTATTCGAACGCTCACGGATCCAGGATACTGTTTGTGAATTCTCTTGGCGGATAAACTTTCCCGAACCTTTTCCCCACACTTTTATTTTCTGATAAACCCACCATGGATCACCTTGGCATCATTGACAATAATGACCGCCTTGTCCATGCTTTCCTTGATGATCCTCGTTGCCAGCGGTATCCGCTTTCTTTTGATGTGCAGAAGCAACAACTCTCTGAGCCCATCCTTGCCCGTCCCTTTGACTGCTGTCACGGCAAATTTGTTATCACGCAACTGTGTGGTTAACTCGGAGGTCATTTCACTTTCAGGAACAATGACCTGAATCGAGCACAGACCAAAGGCCAGTTTATCCTCCATCCATGAACCGAGGTAATTTCCCAGGGCAAATGCGGCCACAAATACGGCAACCTTGAACAGGTCGTCTTGAAACCCGGTCAATACAGTCCCCGTTATCAACAGCCAGAGCAGCACTTCAAAAGCGGCGATGATCGACCCTTTGACCCGCTCACCTCTGTTGATCAAGACAATCCGCACCGTTGCCACCGCCACTTCGACTATCTTACCAAAGAATATAAATGCATAGACCCATATATTTTTTTCCTGTAAAAATTCCATGTAGAGTTCCTCTGTTTCTTTATGTTTTCATTATCCTGAATCCGTGACGACTGGACGCTTGTTTAAAATTTATCTCGTTGTAACCATATCGTGATTTTAGTGAAATCCTTGACAATACCCTTCACCAATCGCTCTTCGGGGCGTCCGGCCGCACGCCTTCTCCCTTGCCCGTAACCGTCCGATAAAGCTGACGGACCAATGCTCACGGGTCCAGGATACCTTCAGAATCGGGATGCTGGTCATGATCGACCGCAGAGACAACAGGACGAATACGACAGGACCTGTTCATATAGCAGAGAGCTTTTTTTCCCAGGACAACGAACGTATGCACCCGCAACTGGCATGCACGCCAGGGCAGAGAAACCGGCTGAACTCAGGCAAGGCGGCAAGTGTGGCGGGAGGGCGAGAGGAATTGCTGGAAATACGCATTCCGGGTACTATAGCACAAAACACACTGAAGGAAAGCCTTATACCCCTTTTTCGCCCCAGGAGAGCGAGGGGAAAGTGCAAAGCACAAGGCGCAAGAATTTTCAGTGGACCCATTTTTGATCCGCACCAGAGGAAGCAACGCGATATGAGCAACGAACCAAACAAGATCATCTATTCGATGATCAAAGTGAGCAAACGATACAACCAGAAGCAGATCCTCAAAGATATCTCCCTGTCTTACTTTTACGGGGCCAAAATCGGGGTCCTGGGCCTGAACGGCTCGGGCAAAAGTACCCTCCTGCGCATTCTGGCCGGCATAGACAGGGAATATGAGGGCAGAACCGCCCTTTCCGAGGGCTATACCGTTGATTATCTGCCCCAGGAACCCATGCTCGATCCGGAAAAGACCGTGCGTGAAATAGTGGAGGAAGGAGCCCAGGCAACGGTTGACCTGCTCGATGAATTCAACGCCATCAATGAGCAGTTCGCCGAACCCATGGATGATGACGCCATGCAGGCCCTGCTGGACCGCCAGGCCCAAGTCCAGGACAAACTCGATGCCATGGACGCCTGGAACCTGGACAGCCGCCTGGAGATGGCCATGGACGCCCTGCGCTGTCCGCCGGCCGAGGTCAAGACCGGAATTCTCTCCGGCGGGGAACAACGACGGGTGGCACTCTGCCGGATCCTGTTGAAAAATCCCGACATCCTGCTCCTCGACGAGCCGACCAACCACCTGGATGCCGAATCGGTCTCCTGGCTGGAACAACACCTGCAAAAATATGCGGGCACGGTCATCGCCGTGACCCATGACCGCTATTTTCTCGATAACGTTGCCGGCTGGATCCTGGAGTTGGATCGTGGCCAGGGCATCCCCTGGAAGGGCAATTACTCATCCTGGTTGGAACAGAAAGGAAAACGGCTCGCCAAGGAAGAGAAAAAAGAGAGTGAACGTCAGCGCACCCTGCAGCGCGAACTGGAATGGATCCGGATGAGCCCGAAAGGACGCCGAAGCAAATCCAAAGCCCGCATCACCGCATACGAAAAACTCCTTGACCAGCAGAAGGAAAAATCCAGCAGTGAGGTGGAAATCTACATTCCCCCCGGCCCTCGGCTTGGCAAACTGGTCATCGAAGCTCAGGCCGTGAGCAAGGCCTATGACGACCGGTTGCTGATGGAGAACCTCAGTTTCTCCCTGCCGCCCGGCGGAATTGTCGGCATTATCGGGCCCAACGGTGCCGGTAAGACGACCCTGTTCCGGATGATCACCGGCCAGGAACAGCCCGACGCCGGCACCATTCGCATCGGTGAAACCGTCAAGCTCGCCTATGTGGACCAGTCACGGGAGACCCTCGACCCGAACCAGACCATCTGGCAGGCCATCTCCGAAGGACAGGAAACCGTCTGGCTTGGGACCCGTGAGGTCAATTCCCGTGCGTATGTCGCCCGATTTAATTTCACCGGCAGTGACCAGCAGAACAAGGTCGGCGAAATTTCCGGTGGTCAGCGCAACCGGGTGCACCTGGCCCGCATGCTCAAGGAGGGAGCCAATGTGCTCCTCCTTGACGAACCAACCAACGATCTGGATGTCAACACCATGCGTGCCCTGGAAGAAGCGCTGGAAAACTTTGCCGGCTGCGCCGTGATCATCAGCCACGATCGCTGGTTTTTAGACCGCATCGCCACCCATATCATGGCCTTTGAAGGTAATTCCGAAGTCGTCTGGTTCGAGGGCAACTACTCTGATTACGAGCGCGACTATAAGACCCGTAAGGGCGCTGATGCCGACCAGCCCCACCGCATCCGCTACCGCCAGTTGACTCGTACCTGAGTAGTCCATGTCACCCCGGGCAAGGCTCCCCTTGCCTGGGCACCCCACTGCTTACGGATGTTCCCCGGAAAAATAGATATCACCGTAATAGGCAACGGCCTGCTGGCCGGTATCGTCGGTGTCAGTCATGATGGCGATGGCATCCAGGTGCGTATACCGTGATCCCAGCAGACGCTGGGCATCGGCCAGAACATTACGGCTTTCCGTGACCCAGCGGCCGCTCAGGCCGTCACCGCTCTGTTGCGCAATCATTATCGCATTGCTCGTATAGGCATTGGGCCAGACGCTGCCGACCTCCTGATGACTGGACCAAACATAATTCAGGGCCCGAGTCCGCCAGAATAAGGCCCCGCCGGAGAACACCACATAGATCCGCGCCGCATAGTCATCACCCGCCTTGCTCCACTCCTGATCATTGTCCAGGACGTTCTCAATACGCCAGGACCAGTGGAGAAAAGGTGTGCGGTGAAGATCGACGTTCACCTTTCTGAACAAGCCCGAGGCACTGCCGTTGCTGAAGGCTCGTACAGCCGGCCCGGTACCACTGTCAACCACTGAATACTCCGTGCTCCCCTGGAAGGATTTCTCCTCCCACTCCGACAGATCCGATGCGATCAGAACCGTGATCCGCTCCGACTCCGCCCAGATCGGGCCAACCGGCCACAGGGCTGCTCCAGCCAGCACAATGGTTGCCATCATCCCCTGCCATTTTTTTCTGTCCATGCAACATCTCCCCTTCTATCCGTGACGGCTGGACTCTTGTTATGGATATATCAAGCTGTCATCATCTTATAATTGTAGCGAAATCCTTGATAAGGCCCTTCACCAGCCGCCCTTGGAGACATTCGCTCACGGACCCAGGCTAGGTAAAGCTCTTCATAGAAATAACCATTGACGCTCCAATCACTTTTTTTTAGATAAAAGGTTAGATGATCCTGAATCCGTGAGCGTTCGACCGTGCGTCAGCTTCGTTGTTCGTAACCGTTCGATTAAATTATACTTTATCGGACGGTTACGGGCAATGAAGATGGCGTGCGGACGAATGCCCCGAAGGGCGGCTGTTGAAAGTTTTTTTCAAGGGTTTAGTTGCAAATATAACATGCTTGCAGCAAGATATACCCAAAACAAGAGTCCAGCCGTCACTGATTCAGGATGATGGTAACAAATCGGCCCGGCGATTGCTTTCTTTTGGGGTCGGTCGACACCCGGTCATCGGTGCAGGCAAGCTCCTCCCCTGCGACCTGTCTGCTGACTCAACCAACCTTCTCCATTTTCTCTATGTGGTTGAGGGTCAGTTCTCGGGGCCCCCGAGACTCACTGTGCGCACATGAAGATCACCCGAAACGAATATCCCCCGCCGCCTCACTGTCATTGGCTGGTCCGGACACGACTTGTTGCCGTTCTCATCTGCGGTTTGCTCCTGGTTGCTCCTCCCCTGCCCCTTGTTGCCAACCAATCAGCGAACAATGAACGTACCAGTCCATCCGCCTCCCCCATATCCC
>NZ_JAFFQC010000340.1 GCF_016918545.1 Desulfobulbus alkaliphilus
GGGATCTTGAGTCATATCGGATGCGCATCCTTGAGGGCTAGTGTACCCCTCCCGCGCCGGGCCGCCAGCCCGCCCGGCGAGGGTCTTGACGCGCCACCTGTTTGATTCGGCCTCTGCCACAGCCGGTTTTCCGGTGTTTGCTTGCCGCGGCTGCAGTATGCCGCGCGCCGCCCAACCCATATCCACCTCAAGTTTTGTGCAGGGCTGCCGATAAGCCAAGCGCGGTTTGTCGTGCTGGAGGACCAGAGCATCCACCAGCGTGAAGCGCCTGGACTGCGAAATACGAGCCAGTGTCGGCTGGCACGCCGCTCCCCTAATTCAATCAAAAAACCGGACTTCGAGCCGAGGTAGGCAGGGTATGAAGCGAATCGATGCGAGCCAATTGCGTGTCGGCATGTTTGTGATGAAGCTGGGC
>NZ_JAFFQC010000341.1 GCF_016918545.1 Desulfobulbus alkaliphilus
GTGACGGAAGATGCCGAAATCGCGGAAAGCGGCAAGTCCACCGACTCCGGCAGCCTGACGGTCACGATGGAAAACGAGACCAGCGTGAAGGTGACGATCGACAGAGTGGATCAGCAGGTCAGTCTGTCCGATCTTACAGCGGAAGGCGGCAAGAATATCGAACTGACGGAAGGCACGCTGAACCTGAAGTACGATGTTGAGACCGGCAAGCTGGACTACAGCTTTGATCAGGATACGGCGGCTGTCCATAAGGATGGCGAAGGTCTGACGGAAGCAAAGAGCTACGACATCGACGTGACCTTCACGGATAATGTGGGTCAGAACGTGAATGCCGACCTGACGCTGACCATCAAGGACGACGTGCCCACCATCTCCAGCGTGGATGCCGACAACGACGGCAAGCCCGACATCACC
>NZ_JAFFQC010000342.1 GCF_016918545.1 Desulfobulbus alkaliphilus
CTTTTGAGAAACGCAGCCACACTCCCCTCTCCGTCATCCTCGGGCTTGACCCGAGGATCAGGCGCCCAGCCGCATAGACTTGGGTAGAGATCGACCCACTCAGGGTTCGTCCGTTCGATCAGCTCCAGCTTCCAGACGCGATTCCAGCGTTTCAGCGCCTTCTCCCGCCGGATTGCGTTCGTGACCAGTTCGAACTGCTCGTACCAGACCAACATTCCGCACCCGTAACGACTGGCGAAACCTTCGAAAGCCCCGGTCCTGTGCTGATGGCCGCGTTCATAGAGATTCGACGTCATGCCGATGTAAATGACACCGTGCGGTCGGCTGGCTTGGATATAGGTGGCGATGAAAGGGCGGCGCTCGCTCATAAACGCTGAGTTGTGGACAGGCCGATCCTCGGGTCAAGCCCGAGGA
>NZ_JAFFQC010000343.1 GCF_016918545.1 Desulfobulbus alkaliphilus
AGTGCGTACCTACCCAGGGAGTGTGCTATCACTTCCCAGCACCTTCTTATAAGCATTTTTCCAGAAGATTGCAAGCCCCCCGACAAGCCTTGGTCAACGTGTGGGAGCCACTTGTCTTGTTCGTGACGCCCATACGACGACACGCACCTGATCCTTAATCCTCACCTATATACCCCCAAGTCTCCGCGGAAAGATTGTTTGCGGAGACTTTGTGTTATCAAATACCAAACTCTTGAGCGTACCTTATTATTCCGTGAAGATCGTCACCATTTTTAGTTATCATATAAACCATAAAATTTTCACGAGGAACATCAAAAGGAGCTTTTATGCCGAAATCCTCTGCAGGTACATATCCTTCACTAGAATAGTATTTTTCACTACCCAAGACGATGGAATGTGTATAACCAAGTTG
>NZ_JAFFQC010000344.1 GCF_016918545.1 Desulfobulbus alkaliphilus
CTATAAAGACTACGCGGGCGGCACTGACCTCGGTGTATTCGGCGCCCACGACAACGTGTACTTCGGTCGCGTTGAAGACGGCGTGCTCGAAAGCGAGTTCTCGGGCAACCTCACAGAAGTCTGCCCGACCGGTGTGTTCACCGACAAAACTCACTCCGAGCGTTACAACCGCAAATGGGACATGCAGTTTGCACCAAGCATCTGCCACGGTTGTTCCAGCGGCTGCAACATCAGCCCGGGCGAGCGTTACGGTGAACTGCGTCGCATCGAAAACCGTTTCAACGGTTCGGTTAACCAGTACTTCCTGTGTGACCGTGGCCGTTTTGGCTATGGCTACGTCAACCGCACCGACCGCCCACGTCAGCCATTGTTGGCCGACGGCAGCAAACTGAGCGTTAACGCTGCACTGGAT
>NZ_JAFFQC010000345.1 GCF_016918545.1 Desulfobulbus alkaliphilus
CTACAGACGTTCGGCCACCAGACGGCCCATCTCGGCGCAGCCCACCAGGGTGCAGCCGTCTTCCATGATGTCGCCGGTACGGAAGCCGTCACGCAGGGTCTGGCGCACGGCATTCTCCACGGCGTCGGCTTCTTCGGACAGGCCGAAGGCCAGGCGCAGCATCATGCCAGCGGACAGGATGGTGGCCAGAGGATTGGCCTTGTCCTGACCGGCGATGTCGGGCGCGGAGCCGTGGATGGGCTCGAACAGGGCCGGAGCCTGGGCGCCCATGGAGGCGGAAGGCAGCATGCCCAGCGAACCGGTGATGACGGAAGCCTCGTCGGAGAGGATGTCACCGAAGATGTTGCCGGTGAGGATGACGTCGAACTGCGAAGGATCGCGCACCAGCTGCATGGCGGCGTTGTCCACATAC
>NZ_JAFFQC010000346.1 GCF_016918545.1 Desulfobulbus alkaliphilus
GTCAATACCCGTGGGCTCCCGTTTTACGCCCGCATGGACGAGCGAGGGCGCGGCCGTGGCTACGATCTCGAAGTCCAGAGCAACCCGCTCACCATCTGCATGTTCCCCGAAGCTCTCGTGGAACTGACCTTCAAGGCGGCGTAAAATGGCTGATTTCGCAACTGCCTACGCGCCGCTGGCCGGCTTTGAGGGCGGCTGGTGCAACGTCCAGGGGGACAGCGGCGGCGAGACCTACGCGGGCATCGCCCGCCGCTACTGGCCGGGCTGGCCCGGCTGGAAGATCATCGACGGCGAGAAAGACCACAGCTCGTTCGCCTCCGGGGCCAGCGCGTTCACGCGCCATCTGGCCACGGTGCCCGGTCTCGCCGATCTGGTGTCCGGCTGGTATCGCAGCGAGTGGTGGGATCGCCT
>NZ_JAFFQC010000347.1 GCF_016918545.1 Desulfobulbus alkaliphilus
ACCGGAAGCGGCGGCAGAATGCTTCGCAGCCGCGCGCGCACTGTTGATGGCGTCCCAGTTGGGACCCGCGAAGGCGGCGCTAGCGGCGACACCGAACAAAATAGATACGGCGATTCTGAGAACGGAGTTCACGTTGGTCTTCCCCACACAAGGTTTCCTTCGGGCCCGATCCAAACGGGAATCCGCAGACATCCCGCCGGGAGGCGACTGAAATCAAGGCTCGCGGCGACGGACTGCCCGCGGATGGGGATCGATCAGATTCGCAAGCGTGCTGTTGCGAGGTAGATGGGCCCAGGCACTGCAACGGGCCGATGGGCCGTCCGGGTAACCGGTCCGGCATGAGGCGTTGGAGGTAGAACGTGTATGAGCCCGATGGCAGCGGGCAACATGCCAAGATCGTGAGCATGGCCG
>NZ_JAFFQC010000348.1 GCF_016918545.1 Desulfobulbus alkaliphilus
CCTGCAGCATTTCCACGTCGCCGCCTTCCAGGGCCTTGGGATCGATGGTGAGGCCGCGCAGTTCCTGCTTGCCGGAGACAACGGCCTTGACCATGCCGCCGCCGCTGCTGGCTTCGTAGGTGCGTTCGTTGAGTTCGTTCTGCAGCTTGGCCAGTTTGTTCTGCATGACCTGCGCCTGGCGCAGGATATCGTTCATGTTACGCATGGGTATCTCCTTGGTTGGATTCGGTACAATGTTCGATATTGGCGTTGAGCAGACGGAGGCAGGCCTGCATCTCGGGCCTGTTCCGAAATTCTTCTATCAGTTCCGCCTCGGTACGGGCCTGACGCGGGGCCACGAATTCCAGGCGCAGATGCCCGGCGCCCCAGGCCGCCAGGGCCTGTTCCAGCTGGGGGCGCTGCTTCTCGGTC
>NZ_JAFFQC010000034.1 GCF_016918545.1 Desulfobulbus alkaliphilus
CATAGTAATCAATATGTTACACTATTAACGGCTCTCGTCGTTATTCATGCTCTCATTTTCTTCATGTCTGGAGCATGGTGACAACAACTTGATTTATTGTTGTTTTTGAGTTTTAGTTCAGGCACTATCTAGTAGTCCATTCGCAAAATAACGTTACATTTACGCGGTGGCAATTTCTTCCATTTTGTACCGCCACCGAAATACCACGGGATCTTTGTTGATTTCCTCGATTCCCTGGTAAATCCGATCCACGAGCTCTTGCTTTGAATCAACGCGGATGTGACAGAGAAAGGATCTGGCGATCTTGCTGAAAAACGATTCGATAAGGTTGAGCCAGGAACCATGCTTCGGTGTGAAAAAAAAATGGAATCGGTTCGGTCGTGATTTAAGATATAGAGAACTTTATACTAGTCGATTTCATCAACGGCTTCTCCGAGAACATCCGCAAGATTTTCGAACGTTTCGAGTTTGACAAGGAGATCGAAAAGCTCGAAGAGGCCAACCGCCTCTACCAGTACGAGATCAACTTCAACCGCGAATTCTGCCAGTACCAGCCGCCGCGCCCTCAGGCCGAGATCGATGCCGAGCTTGCGGCGGTGGAGAAGCGGATCATGCCACTCCTGCGGGAGGTGACGGAGTGAAAGGACTGATCCACGAAATCCGTGATCTGATTCAGTCCGCCCGCCGGGCGGTGGTTCACTCGGTTGATCTGATTCAGGTCATGACCAATTTCGAGATAGGTCGGCGCATCGTTGAGCACGAACAGGGTGGCGAGGAACGAGCGGAATACGGCAAAGCTCTGCTCAAGGAGATTTCAGAAGGCTTAACAGCAGAGTTCGGACGGGGTTTTTCTGAGCGAAATTTGAGAAGTATGCGCAAGTTTTATCAGATCTACAGTGACCGGTCTGCCAGGATTCGGCAGATAGCATCTGCCGAATTGCCAATGAATGGAAAATCGCAGACATCGTCTGGGAAATTGGCGCATGCCGCGCAACCACCAACGATTTTCAATACTACTCAACCTCGAGTGCGAATACATGAAGCCGGTCCAACTCGGTTGACGCACCAGCAACGACCTGGATGTCATCCGGGGCACCGGATTCGACATCGGCTGGCAACGCAACACCCACACCAAGAGCTTCGAATACCCGATCAGCAGAAAAGAAATGTTTAAAGAGATATTTTCTCTTTTAAGTTGTCTTTCAGGGCAAAAATTTCTATATTACTACCATGACAAAACGAACATTTCTCTTTAAGTTCAGGCAATATAATGATAGTCAGCTTCTCACTCGAAAACTGGATGTCTTTCCGCAACCAGGTCACATTTTCAATGGTCGCCAGCAGGGAACGTCAGCATGGAGACAGGATCCCCAAACTCGGCAAATACCAGACGAGAATTCTTCCGGTTGCGGCTATTTACGGCGGCAACGCATCGGGTAAAACCAATTTTTTCAAGGCTCTCAATTTCGCTAAGGCGCTGGTTGTCAAGGGTAGCCAGCCCGACAGCCTGATTCCTGCCGAGCCATTCCGGCTGGACGCCAGGTTGGCCGAGCAACCGTCAAGGTTTGGCTTCGAGCTGCTGATCGACGAGATCATGTACGAGTTCAGCTTCGCGGTCACCCGAAAGGCGGTTCTGGAAGAGAAGCTGGTGGTCGTCACCAGTACCAGCGAAAAAGTGTTGTACCACCGTCATCTTGGCGCCCCCAACTTCGATGATTCCCTTGCCAAGGATCAATACCTCCAGTTCGCTTTCAAAGGCACCCGGGACAACCAACTCTTTCTGACCAACTCAGTCTCCCAGAAGGTCGACAACTTCCGGCCGGTCTACGACTGGTTCAAGGGCACCCTCGAGCTGGTCGCGCCCGATTCTCGCTTCGAACCTTTCGAGCAATTCCTCGATGAGGGGCATCCGCTCTACTCGACCATGAACGAGATGTTGCCGCAGCTTGACACCGGTATCGCGCACCTGGGTGGTGAAGATATTCCTTTCGAGAACATTCCGCTGCCCGAACCACTGAAAACAAAGCTGCAGGAAGATGTGAAGGAAGGCATGACCGTTCGGCTACTGACCGAGCCGATCAACGAGCGATTCGTGTTGTCCCGCAAAGGTGGCGAGCTGATCGCCAAGAAACTGGTGACATATCATCCGAAGGCGGATGGTACGGAAGCCAAGTTCGAAATCCGTCAGGAGTCGGACGGCTCGCAGCGGGTGATCGATCTGCTGCCCGCGTTTCTTGAACTCTCGGCCCAGATTTCGAAAAAGGTCTACGTGATCGACGAGATCGATCGTAGCCTGCACACACTGCTGACACGCAGATTGCTCGAGGCGTACCTCGTCAACTGCTCCACGAAAACCAGAACGCAGTTACTGCTGACCACCCATGACGTGCTCCTCATGGACCAACAACTTCTGCGCCGTGACGAAATGTGGGTAGCCGAAAGAGACGCCACCGGAGCTTCGAATCTACTCTCCTTCAGCGAGTACAAGGATGTCCGATACGACAAGGATATCCGCAAGAGCTACCTGCAGGGGCGACTGGGTGGAATCCCCCGGATTGTTTTGGGAGGTACTTTGACCAATCCCTGCCTCACCAAAAAAAGTGAGGGGGATGGCTGATGCCAACGAAGAGACGCAAATTCCAAAGGCCTCTTGGCAAGCGTCGCTACCGTAAGCTGTTCGTGATCGCGGTGGAAGGCATAAAGACCGAGCCACGGTATTTCGCCATTTTCAATGACCAGCAATCGGTGATCCGGGTGAACTGCCTTAAAGGCAGTCACGATAGCTCCCCAACGCAAGTGCTGAAGCGGATGGAGGATCATCTCCGGCAGGAAGAGCTGAGATCCTCCGACGAAGCCTGGCTGGTGGTGGACAAGGATCAATGGACCGACGAACAGTTGACGCAGCTTCATTCCTGGGCTCAGCCACGCGACAATTTCGGCTTCGCCCTCAGCAACCCCAAGTTTGAATACTGGCTGCTGCTCCATTTCGAGAACGGCATCGGTATCGCATCGTCACGGGATTGCAGTGACCGGCTGAAGCGGCACCTTCCAGGTTACGATAAGGGGATCAACGCACGCCAGATCACCAGTGCTCGGATCGATGAAGCCATCCGCCGCGCCAAGCTGCGAGACAACCCTCCTTGTACCGACTGGCCACGCGCCCTTGGCGGCACCACGGTTTACAAGCTGATCGAAAACATTCTCCGGGTCCGAACCTAATAGGTTTAAGATTCAGGGAAACAGTAACCTGAATCCGTGACGGCTGGACTCTTGTTTTAGATATATCTTGCTGTAATCATGTTTTAATTGGAGCGGAATCCTTGGCACTAAATTTCACCAGCCGCCCTTCGGGGCATCCGTCCGCACGCCATCTTCGTTGCCCGTAACCGTCCGATAAAGTGTACTTTAATCGAACGGCCACGAACAACGAAGCTGACGCACGGACGAACGCTCACGGATTCAGGAGTAATGCTGGCGTAGATGAGATGCTCTTTGATGTCGTCTATGCTACCTGTTATGATGATGACGATTTACGCTCACTGGCGCAGAATTTGGAGGCAATGAAGGGCGAATGGAAGGCGGCTGGCATTGATGGAGAAATGTGTACCATGAACCGTGGAAAGAAGAAACAAATCGACCCCTTGGCACAGGCCATCGCAGCGGCCCTGGCTCCCGGAAAATTCATCTCCCACGCGACGACCTGGTCGTTCGTGGACGATGTTGAGGATCTTGCCGGTGACATTGCAAAAATCATTGATACAGAGCCGGAACGGGCCGCGCTGTTGTTTGAGACCTTCATTGCCGCGTGCCACGAAAAAGCGGAGGAGATCGACGACTCCAGCGGTAATTTCGGTATGCTGGTTGAGAGATTGTTTCTTGACTGGATCAAATCCCGCCAGGCCGCAAAGCATGATCCGGATGAGACCGCAAAGCTTTTGTTTACCTGGATGGAAAACGATCCCCATGGATTCTGTTACAACCTTGAGCGCCAGCTTGTCAAAGTCCTCGACAAAAAGGGCTTGGCCGCCTTGGTCGGCCAAATTCGTGCCAGGTTCGAATCCGTGCCGAGCCGGGATGAACAACGCTCTCCCGCATACGCACACCGCAAATGGGGCGGTGTGCTGAAAACCCTTCTTGCCGGCAAGCGCGATATCGAAGCGTATAAAGCCCTTTGCGAGCAGACCGAATTCAAGCCCCAGGACTGCCTGGCTATCGCCAAAATTTACCACAATCGGAGGCGACGGCAAGATGCACTCGCTTGGGTTGAGCGCGGGCTGGCGATTGCATCCTCGGATCGGCGAAGATCATTTGATGACCACGAACTCCGGCAGATGCAGCGAGCCCTGTTGGCCAAAATCGGCCGACCTGGAGACGCACTCCAATCAGCCTGGGCCGAATATGAGGCATATCCTTCCATCTTCACCTACAAGGAGTTGATGCGCTACGTACCTGAACAAGAGAAAATATCCTGGCACCAAAAAGCCATGCAGGTATCGGAAAAGGGGGATCTGACCACGCAGATTGAACTCTGGCTTAAGATGAAAGAGATCGATCGGCTCGTATCGCGCCTGCGTAAGGCAACGCGTCAGGAGCTGGAAGATCTCAGTCATTTCACGGCTGAACCGTTGGCAAAAAAGCTCAAGCGGTCTCATCCCGATATCTCCGCCAGAGTCTATTGCGCGCTCTGCATGCGGATCATCAATGCGGGCAAGAGCAAGTATTACGACGCGGCGCTCGACAACATTAAGAGTGCCAAAAAATGCTACGATAAAGCCGGGCTCAACGCCGACTGGCAGGCGGTGGTTGCCGATGTGCGCCAAAGGCATTGCAGGAAGAAAGGGTTCATGGCTGCATTCGAGGATATCGTTTCCGGTGCACTCAGACATGTTTAACCGCCATTTCTGGAACACTTGAATCCGTGACGGCTGGACACTTTTTGGGATATATCCTGCTGTAAATGAGCTGTTATGTGGACAGGGGTGGACGATGTGGTCATGATGCAGGTGACATTTGTGTGGACGAGTGGCCGCGGTGAACAGAGCGGAGAAGGGCAAGGAGAGTACCGTGTCTGAACTGAAACTGATCCCTCAACACGGAGGCTATCGGAAGCTGAAAAGCTTTCAGGTGGCGCAACTGTGTTACGACATTACGGTGCGATTCTCCAATCGCTATATCGACAAGTTCAGCCGCACTCGCGACCAGATGGTCCAGGCGGCGCGCTCGGGCGTGCAGAACATCGCCGAAGGCTCGCAGGCCTCGGCGACCTCGAAAAAGATCGAGCTCAAGCTCACCCAGGTGAGCCCGTGCCAGCCTGGAGGAGTTGAAGCTCGATTATGAGGATTTTCTGCGGCAGCGTGGGCTGAAGCAATGGGAGCGGGAAAACCCGCTGCGGCAGGCGCTGATTGACCGGCGCTGTCAGACTGCCGACGAAGTCGCGGTCTGGGTGATGGAGGTTGCAAAGCGAAGTGGAAATAGTGGACAAAGCTTAAAACCATCTACCGTGTCCACAACGTCTACGCTGTCCACCAGAATCTACCCCGAACTTTCGGCGAACGCCGCACTGGTGCTCCTGGCAGTTGCCTGTTCACTTCTCGACCGTCAAGTCGAGCGGCTGGCCCAGGATTTCGCGAACGAAGGCGGTTTCACGGAGCGCCTGTATCGCGTGCGCACCGCACATCGGCAAAAGCAGAAGCAATCATAACAGAAGCGTGGCCAAACACACAGGTGTAAATTCAGAAGTCGGTTACGATGCAACGCATACCCCCTGGATGAAAAACTCATGCCTCTTGACTATACCACATTGGAGCTGCTCCGCCTGAACCACCCGGCCTGGCGATTGCTGCGTGCCCAGCATGCGCCCCTGGTGGCCAGTTTTCTCCACCGGGTGTTCATCGTGCCCAATGTCCGCAATCTGTCCCAGGCCGACCTGGTGGAAACGCTGGAAGATGAGCTTTTCGCCCTGCGTGAGCAGCTGGGGGCCGAGACCTTTCCCGGGACCGCTCAGGGCTATCTCAACGACTGGGCGGAAAATGACAAGGGATGGCTGCGCAAGTTCTATCCACCCGGGACGGACGAACCGCACTTCGACCTGACTCCGGCAACGGAAAAGGCCCTGGCCTGGCTGGAAAACCTCAGCGAACGGGCCTTTGTCGGCACGGAATCGCGCCTGCTCACCTTGTTTGCCCTGCTGCGGCAGATGAGTGAAGGAAGCCAGACCGATCCACAGGTACGCATCGCCGAACTCCACAAACGACGCAACGATATTGATGCGGAAATTGCCCGCATCCTGGCCGGTGATATGCCGCTTCTGGATGACACGGCCCTGAAGGATCGTTTCCAGCAGTTTCTCCAGTTGGCGCGGGAACTGCTGGCTGATTTCCGGGAAGTGGAGCATAATTTCCGCACCCTCGATCGCCGGGTGCGCGAGCGTATAGCCCTTTGGGAAGGGACCAAGGGAGCGCTGCTCGAAGAGATCATGGGCGAGCGGGACGCCATCGCCGATTCGGATCAGGGAAAAAGCTTTCAGGCCTTCTGGGATTTTCTCATGTCCCAGTCCAGACAGGAAGAGTTGAGCCGGCTGCTGGAACAGGTTTTGTCCCTGCCGCCGATTGCCGCCATGCACCCCGAAACCCGTCTGCTGCGGGTGCATTACGACTGGTTGGAGGCCGGCGAGTATACCCAGCGGACCGTTGCCCGGCTTTCCGAGCAGTTACGCCGGTTTCTCGATGATCAGGCATGGTTGGAGAACCGGCGTATCATGGACATCCTCCACGGCATCGAAAACCATGCCCTGGCGCTGCGGGAACAGTATCCATCCGGTCATGTCATGCCCCTGGCCGAGACCTCCGCCACCATCGACCTCCCCCTGGAGCGTCCCCTGTATCGAGCGCCGCACAAAGCGCTTATTACCGACATGGTGCCAGGGGAAGGGGATGCGGATGTGGACACTGCAGCCCTCTATGCCCAGGTCGTGGTTGACCGGACCGAACTGACCAGAAATATCCGCCAGGAGTTACAGAACCGCAGCCAGATCAGCCTGGCCGAGGTGGTTGCCCACCATCCCCTGCGTCATGGCCTGGTCGAGCTGGTCGCCTATCTGCAATTGGCTGGAGAATGGCCCGGGACAGCCGTTGATGATGAAGTCCGGGAACAGATCCACTGGCTGACCGATGAAGGGATCATGCGCCGGGCGACCCTGCCGCGTATTCTCCTGCTGAGGACCTGAGCATGTATCATGCTGACAATGCAGCCGAGCATCCGGCTGATTCACCCCACGAACTCTCCACCGTGGTCATTCCCCTGCTCAAGGGCGTGATCTATCAGGAAGAGAACCCCGGCCTGTGGGGGGCGCTCCTCAACCTGCAGGCTAATGTCCGCGACTACGTGGCTGTGCTCGGTTTGGATCTGGTGCTCGATGAGGCGGAAGGATACGCTTTTTTACGCTCCCGCCGGGATGAGGGGGACAACGGGACCCCGGCCATCCCGCGTCTGGTGGCCCGGCGGCAACTCTCCTATCCGGTCAGCCTGCTGCTGGCGCTGTTGCGGAAGAAACTGGCCGAGTTCGATGCCGGGGGTGGTGAAACCCGCCTGATCCTTTCCCGTGATGAGGTGGTGGAGTTGATTCGGATTTTTCTCCCGGCCGGCAGCAATGAAGTCAAACTGATCGATCAGGTCGATGCCACCCTGAACAAAATCGCTGAGTTGGGCTTTATCCGCCGCCTGCGTGGCCAGGGGCAGATGATCGAAGTACGCCGGATCATCAAAGCCTTTGTCGACGCGCAATGGCTGGCCGACTTCGAGCAGCGACTGGAAGAATACCGCAACCAGGGTGCCGCAACCACGCCGGGAGACCAGGATGGCTGAACCGAGACTTCTGGAGTTTCTAACCGATGACCAATTGGCCGGGTTTCGCCTGCAACGGCTCGAGGTCTTCAACTGGGGTACCTTCGACGGCCGGGTATGGACACTGCGCCTGGGGGGCAGGAACAGTCTGCTTACCGGTGACATCGGTTCCGGAAAATCGACCCTGGTCGACGCCGTCACCACCTTGCTGGTCCCCAGCCATCGCGTTGCCTACAACAAAGCGGCGGGCGCCGACAGCCGCGAGCGGGATCTGCGCTCCTATGTGCTCGGCCATTATAAATCGGAACGCCAGGAGACCCTTGGCAGCGTCAAGCCTGTCGCTCTGCGGGGTCTCAACAGTTATTCGGTGCTTCTCGGGGTCTTTTTCAACGCCGGATACAACAAAACCGTCACCCTGGCCCAGGTCTTCTGGATGAAGGACGCAAATGCGCAACCCGCCCGCCTCTATGCCTCATGTGAACGAGACCTCACCATTGCCGCTGATTTTTCCGGATTCGGCAGCGAGATGGTCGGCCTGCGCAAACAACTGCGCGCACGCAGTATCGAATTGTTCGACAGCTTTCCTCCCTACTGCGCGTGGTTCCGTCGACGTTTCGGCATCGACAACGAGCAGGCCCTGGACCTGTTCCATCAAACCGTATCGCTCAAATCGGTGGGCAATCTGACCCATTTCGTGCGCAGCCATATGCTGGAGCCCTTTGATGTCGCCCCCCGCATCCAAGCGCTGATCGGCCACTTTGAAGACCTCAACCGGGCCCATGCGGCGGTGCTCAAGGCCAAACGGCAGGTTGAAATGCTGACGCCACTGGTGGCTGACTGCGGGCAGCACCAGGAACTGATCCTGGCGACGGACAACCTGCGCGCCTGCCGTGACGCCCTGCGCCCCTGGTTTGCCACCCTCAAGCTGGATCTGCTGGATAAACGCCTCTCTATCCTGGAAGAAGAGCTGCACCGGCATCGGGTTGCCATCGAAGGGCTGCAGGAACAGCGGCGAAATCAGCAGGAACAGGAGCGTGAACTTCGCCGCTCCATCGCGGAAAACGGCGGCGATCGGATCGAGAGTATCGGCCTGGAGATAGGTCGGCAAGAGGATCTGTTGAGCCGTCGCAAACAGAAGGCCGCCAGGTATGAGGAGTTGGTGCGGGCATTGGGGGAGCATCCCCCGGCTACCTCGGAGGATTTTCTCCGCCAGCGTGCCGATGCGGAACGGTTACGTGAATCCACCGAACAAAGTGAAGTCCGGGTGCAGAACGAGCTCAATGAAACCGGCGTCTTTTTTGCCCAGGGGCGGCAGGACCATGAACAGCTGCAAGCTGAAATCAAGGGATTGAAAGCCCGCCTCAGCAATATCGACGAAAAACAGATCGCCATGCGGCGTTCCTTGTGCAGCGCGCTCCATGTACCGGAAGAAGAGATGCCCTTTGCCGGTGAACTGCTGCAGGTCCGCGAGGACGAACGTGATTGGGAGGGTGCCATTGAACGTCTGCTCCACGGCTTCGGCCTGTCCCTTCTGGTACCGGATCGCTGGTACGCCCAAGTCGCGGAGTGGGTTGACCGTACCCATCTGCGGGGCAGGCTGGTCTATTTTCGCGTCCGCGAAAAGGTGCGGGGCGAGTTGCCGTCGCTCCATCCCGATTCCCTGGTCAAAAAGCTGCTGGTCAAACCTGACTCGCCTTTTTTCGAGTGGATCGAACGTGAGATCTCCCACCGCTTTGATCTGGCCTGCTGCGCGACCCAGGACCAGTTTCGCCGCGAGACCCGAGCCATCACCCTTGCCGGCCAGATCAAGGCGCCCGGGGACCGGCATGAAAAGGATGACCGCCATCGCCTCGATGATCGAAGCCGTTATGTGCTGGGGTGGAGCAATGCCGAAAAAATCAGGGTCTTGGAGGAAAAAGCCAACCGGCAGCAAAAAAACCTGGCCGAACTTGCCGCTCGTATCAGTACGCTGCAACAAGAACAACTGACCCTCAAGGAGCGGTTGTCGATCCTCTCAAAACTGGGGGAATACAACCATTTCCTTGAGCTTGACTGGCAACCCGTGGCCATCGCCATCGCCAGGCTGGAAACGGAAAAACGTGCCCTTGAGGCCGCTTCGGACCTGCTGCAAACCCTCACCGCTCAATTGACCGCACTGGAAAAGGCTTTACGGGAAACGGAGCACCAGCTTGACCAACGCAAGGACAAACACTCAAAAACCGAACAGAAAATCAGTGTTGCCGAAGAACTGCAGCGCCAGGCGCGCGACCACGCAACAGCACTCCCCGAAGATGCCGCCAATCGGTTCACCATGCTGGAAGGGATGCGCAATGAAGCCCTTGGCGATCAGGTGCTGACGATTGAATCCTGTGACAATCGCGAACGTGAGATGCGCGACTGGCTGCAGACCAGAATCGACGCCGAAAGTCGCAAACTGGCCAGACTGAGCGAGAAAATCATCAGGGCGATGACCGAATACAAGCAGGAATATGACCTGGAAACACGTGACGTTGACGTCAACCTGGCGGCTGGTCCCGAATACCGCTCCATGCTGGCGCAACTCCAGGCCGACGATCTGCCTCGCTTTGAAAACCGCTTCAAGGAACTGCTCAACGAGAACACCATCCGCGAGGTAGCAAACTTCCAATCCCAGCTGGCGCGCGAACGTGAGACCATCAAGGAACGGATCGCCCGGATCAACGAGTCACTCACCCAGATCGACTACAACCCCGGCCGCTATATCAGCCTCGAGGCGCAGATGAACCTTGATGCCGACATCCGTGCCTTCCAGGCAGAGTTGCGTGCCTGTACCGAGGGCGCTCTCACCGGCTCGGAGGAGGCCCAGTACTCGGAAGCCAAATTTCTGCAGGTGAAGCGAATCATCGAGCGCTTCCGCGGCCGGGAAGGATACACCGACCTGGATCGACGCTGGACCGCCAAGGTGACCGATGTGCGCAACTGGTTTGTTTTTGCCGCCAGCGAGCGCTGGCGGGAAGACAACAGCGAGCATGAACATTATGCCGATTCAGGGGGCAAATCAGGGGGGCAGAAGGAAAAACTCGCCTACACGGTGCTGGCCGCCAGCCTGGCGTATCAGTTTGGCCTGGAATGGGGGGCGGTGCGCTCGCGCTCCTTCCGCTTCGTGGTGATCGACGAGGCCTTTGGCCGCGGTTCCGACGAATCAGCCCAGTATGGACTGGAGCTTTTCAAGCAACTCAATCTGCAGCTGCTGATCGTCACCCCACTGCAGAAGATCCATATCATCGAACCTTTTGTAGCCGGAGTCGGCTTTGTCCACAATGAGGACGGCCGTCATTCCGTCCTGCGTACTCTCAGCATCGAGGAATATCGCGCCGAGAAGCAACGGGTACAGGGATGAGATGGACAACCCCGGATGATATTAAAAACCAGGTGCGGAAGCTGTGGAATCGCGGCTTGCTGCTGACCTCCCTCTGCGGCGGCGAGGAAATCTTCCCTCGTCGGTTCCCACTCAAAGGGCCTGATTCCCGGGAGCTGAGCGAACGGTTCCCGGAGGTGCGCGACTGGATCGGCCAATTGGCCGCGGCCGCCGGCTGTTACCGGATTGTCTGGCGCAGGATCAACCATCGTGTCCTGGGGAGCAATGACCTCCCAGCGGCGATCTGGATCGATACCTTGGAGGATGCCCTGGGACTGATCAATAAACGCCGGCCAGCGGAACAGTTCACCGCCCTGGTCGCCCTGACCACGGCACGGCAGCCGCAACTGCTCGCCTGGCTGGCAAAACGCCCCTTGCGTGCCTTGGAGTTGGCTGAAGACTGGCCACGGCTGCTGGCGTTTACCCTCTGGATGCGCCAACACCCCCGTCCGGGGCTGTATCTGCGCCAGGTTGACCTGCCCGGGGTGCATACCAAGCTGATTGAAGGATACCGGGGTGTCCTGACGGAACTGCTTGACCTTGTCCTGCCGGCGGAGGCCATTGAGACGGACAGCACCGGCATCGGTGGTTTTTATCGCCGTTATGGTTTTTCGGAGAAACCAGCCAGGGTTCGCTTTCGCCTGCTGGATCCGAGCAAAAATCTGCTGCCCCCTGGGCTAGGTCAGGATATCACCGTAACCCAGACCTCCTTCGCCCACCTGGAATTACCCGTTACCAAGGTGTTCATCACCGAAAATGAAATCAACTTTCTGGCTTTTCCCGATGTCCCCGATGCCATGGTGATTTTTGGGGCTGGATACGGTTTCCAACATCTCGCCGCCGCCACCTGGCTGCAGACCAGGGCAATCTACTATTGGGGGGATATCGATACCCACGGCTTTGCTATTCTCAACCAGTTCCGAGGATTTTTTCCCCACAGCCTGTCCTTCCTCATGGATCGGCAAACACTCCTGGAGCACCGGCCGTTATGGGGCTTTGAAGCCCAGCCTGAAAGCGGTAACCTTACCTGTCTGCGCACAGAGGAACAGAGCCTTTACGATCAATTGCGCCGGAATCACTGGGGGGAGCATATTCGCCTCGAGCAGGAACGGATCGGCTTTGCTTATGTACTTGATGCCTTGCGGTCATTGTGAGGAAACCCTTTTAACCATAACATCACTTGAAAACAGGGACAAAATTGTCTCGATAAAAAATAAGTCCATTTTTTATCGACAATATGGTAACCAATCACCTCGTTTTCCGGGACAGGGACACTCCCGCGGCAAGACCAGAGTGCAGCCCAACACGGCTTCCCTGCTCCAGCCCTGAATCCGTGACGGCTGGACTCTTGTTTCGGTTATATCTTTCTGTAATCATTTTATAATTGCAGCGGAATCCTTGACAATGCCTTTCACCAGCCGCCCTTCGGGGCATCCGTCCGCACGCCATCTTCATTGCCCGTAACCGTCCGATAAAGTACACTTTAATCGAACGGCCACGGACAACGAAGTTGACGCACGGACAAACGCTCACGGATTCAGGCCATCGTTAAACAACAACAGGCGGAAAAGCTATGCCAGATATCAATCGCTCTTCGTGCGGAGACCTCCGCTCGACCCACGTGGGCCGCGAGGTACGCCTTGCCGGCTGGGTGGATGCTCTCCGGGATCATGGGGATGTCCAGTTCATCCACCTGCGGGATCGTTCAGGGGTCGTGCAGGTGGTTTTCAGTCCCGAGGTCAGCCCCGCCGGGGCCTGTGAGTTGTCCCGGTCCCTCAAAAACGAGTTCTGTGTCGAGATACGGGGCACCGTGGCCACCCGCGCCCAGGGCACGGAAAATCCCCACATCGAAACAGGAACCATCGAGCTCATGGCCCGGGAACTGACCATCCTCAGCCGCGCCGCGACCCTCCCTTTTCCCGTGTCGGAAAAGGCCATGGTCGCCGATGGTGGCCACAAACGGGCTGAAACCGTTGCCGAAGACCTCAGGCTCCAGTACCGCTACCTGGATCTGCGCCGCCCCGCCATGCAGGACAACCTGGGCAGACGCTACCGCATCATCAAGACCGCCCGGGACTATCTCGACGAACAGGGCTTCATCGAGGTGGAAACCCCCATGCTCACCAAGAGCACCCCGGAGGGGGCGCGGGACTATCTGGTGCCAAGCCGCCACTTCCCGAGGAAATTTTACGCCCTGCCCCAGTCTCCCCAGCTGTTCAAGCAACTGCTGATGGTGGCTGGTTTTGAACGCTACTTCCAGGTGGTGCGCTGTTTCCGGGATGAAGATCTCCGCCCCAACCGCCAACCTGAATTCACCCAACTGGACCTGGAAGCCTCTTTTCTCGATGAAACCTCCATCCGCGATCTCACCGAGGAAATGGTCTGGCGCATGTTTCGCGTGGGGGGCATCGAGCTGCCGCGCCCCTTTCCCCTCATGACCTATCAGACAGCCATGGACGGATACGGCACGGATCGCCCGGACCTGCGCTTCGGCCTGCAATGCATCGAGGCAACGGATATCTTCCAGCACACCGGCTACAGTATCTTCAAGCAGATCCTCCAGCGGGGCGGGTCCATCAAGGGCATCAATGTGCGCGGACAATCAGAACAGCTCAGTAAAAACGTGCTCCAGAACGAATACGCCAAAGAGATTGTGCCCTCCTTCGGCGCCAAGGGCATGACCTGGATGCGGGTCATGGACGGAGATCTTGACTCCAACATTGTCCAGTTTTTCAGTGACCAGGAAAAACAGGCCATCATCGAACGTTTCGATGCGCGCGGCGGCGATGTTCTCCTGCTGATTGCCGATCCATCCTACGACACAGTGGTCTCCGCCCTGGGACAGTTGCGGCTCCATCTGGGCCATCGCCTGGGATTGATTTCTCCGGCGAGCTTCTGCCCCGTATGGGTAACCGATTTTCCGCTCTTTACAGCCACCGAGGAAGGTGTCACCTCGAGCCATCACCCCTTTACCGCTCCCGATCGACACGATTTTGACCCCACCGATGACCAGGGACTGCTCAGGCTGCGTTCCCGTGCCTATGATCTGGTGGTCAACGGAGAAGAATTGGGCGGCGGCAGTATCCGCATCCACGACAAGGAACTGCAGCTCAAGGTCTTCCGCGCCCTCGGCCTTGCCGATGATGATATTGACAACAAGTTCGGTTTTTTTCTTCAGGCCCTCGACTACGGCGCGCCACCCCACGGCGGACTGGCCCTGGGCCTGGACCGGGTAGTGGCCATGGTCCTGGGTACCACCTCCATCCGGGAGGTCACGGCCTTTCCTAAAAACCGCAGTGCCTTTTGTCCGCTCACCCAGGCTCCAGCCGATGTTTCCCAGGAGCAGTTGCGGGAACTTGATCTGCTGGGCATGGCAGCAGCCGGGACGGTACCGGGCATGGAAGAGGACCAGAAACCCATTGATACCCTCTCATGGGTGGCGCGCATCGGCCTGCGGGATGAGGAGAGACCTGTTGTCAATGAGGCGGTGGAGGAAGCCGTTCAGCTGGCCGGGTTGATGCAGCGTGCGGCCGGAAACGAAGAACCTGTCTTTACCCCGGTGACACTCAATAACCGTATGCGGCCACCGGAGCCGGCCCGCATCTGTCCTTTTGCCGAAAACGGGGAGATGTACCGGAATGCCCCATCCGTCAAAGGGGACTTCTTCAAAGTTGCCGGTGTGCTGGACCAGTGACCACCCGCCACAACCGGAAAGTCGGCGCCACGCCGCCGCAGTGATCCACTTCAGCCGCACCCCGTCAAATCCTGGAGGAAAGGTATGCAATCGGAAGTCTTTGCCCATGTAAACCCGTCACCGGACGCAGGTACCGGCCAAGGAAGCCTTGCCGGTAAACGGGTGGGTGTGCAGTCTCTGTTCAGTGTGCGGGGATGGCCGTGCACAGGCGGCTCCAAGGCACTGGATGGTTTCCAGCCCCTGGAGGATGCCACCGTGGTCCGGCTGCTCAAGGAGGCAGGGGCCGTA
Source organism: Desulfobulbus alkaliphilus (assembly GCF_016918545.1). Lineage (GTDB taxonomy): Bacteria > Desulfobacterota > Desulfobulbia > Desulfobulbales > Desulfobulbaceae > Desulfobulbus > Desulfobulbus alkaliphilus. The sequence goes on from NZ_JAFFQC010000034.1 coordinate 15,222, forward strand.
TTCATGGGCAATACCCATGTCAGTGAACTGGGGCTGGGAATAGCTGAGGACACCTCCGCCCAGGCGGTGGCCGAAGGCCAGGTGGATGTGGCCCTGATGCTGGACACCCTTGGCGAGGCCCGAACCGCCGCGGCCCGGGCTGGCCTGTACGGGTTCAAACCCGGTTGGGGCAGGATTTCTCGCTTCGGGCTCATGGGTCTTGCCCCTTCCATGGAGTGCATCGCTCTTCTGGCCGCCGCCCCCGAGGATCTTTCCCGGGTCTATGCAGCCATCGCCCATGTCGACGAGCGTGACCCTTCCATGGTGGAGGCGCAATCACCATCGATACCGGAAGGAGGAGCGCCCCCCAGGAAGGTCCGCAGAGCCGGCTTCAACCCCGAGCTGGTTGCCCGGCTTACCCCCGGAGAACAAAAGGCTTTCTCCCGGGCCATGCTCCAACTGGAGCAGGCCGGCCTGACCCCGGTCGAAGTCTCCCTGCCGGACTGGGATCTTTTTGCACCGACCCATCAGGTAATCACTGCGGTGGAGGCCTCATCGAGTTGCGGCAAATACGACGGCGTCCGTTTCGGCCACCGGGCCTCGGGAGCAAAAAACTGGAATGAAATGTACCTGCAAACCCGAAAGGAGGCCTTTGGTCTGCTCCTGAAAACCTTTCTTTTTCAGGGGGCCTATTTTCAGTTCGAAAACTACCAGGCCTTTGAGGATGCCTGTCGGGTTCGCGGCCGACTGATCCGGATGAGCGAGCAACTCTTTGCCGATCTGGAGGTGCTGGCATTGCCCACCCTGCAGGATGGGCGGGATGCGACCGCGGTCAGGGACATCGCCTCCCTGTACCAGGCGTTTACCCTGACCCTGACGGCCAATGTCACCGGCCAGCCGGCGGTCACGATTCCCGGTTGCCTGCGTACCAATGGGCACCAGGATATCGGCTTGCAGCTCATGGGGCCACAGGGCAGCGAGACAGCCCTGCTGGCGCTGGCGCAACAGATATCGGTGCAAACGGAGGAGGTGGCATGACCCCCACAATGCAAGCGGTTATCGGATTGGAGATTCACGTTCAACTCGACTGTGCCACCAAATTGTTCTGTTCCTGTCCCAACCGGCCGGGGGATGATCCCAATAGGAATACCTGCCCCACCTGCCTCTGGCTGCCGGGCAATCTGCCCCGATTCAGCATGGAAGCTCTGGAAAAAGCCACCCTGGCCTGCCTGGCACTGAACTGCCAGGTGCAACAGGAGAGCGCCTTTGACCAGAAAGTGTATTATTACCCGGATCTTCCCAAAGGTTACCAGCTCTCCCAATTCCACCGGCCATTGGCACGACACGGCTGGCTCGATATTGTCCGCGAGGATGGCACCCCGCAACGCGTGCGCATCCACAAAATCCACATGGAAGAGGATGTCGCCCGCCTGGTGCATGAAAAAGAAGGGAGAACAACCGTGAGTTTGGTGGACTTCAACCGGGCCGGCACGCCACTGGTGGAGATCGTCACCGAACCGGATCTGCACAGTCCCGCGGATGCCATGGAGTTTCTCCGTCTGCTCAGGATGCACCTGCGCCACGCCCATTGTTCCTCGTGCAGCATGGAACAGGGCACCATGCGGGTCGATGCCAACATTTCCGTTCGCCCCCTGGGCAGCGACGAACTCAATGCCAAGGTCGAAATTAAAAACATGAATTCGATCCGGCATGTCGGCGATGCCATTGCCCATGAGACGACCCGACAGGAAACCGCTGTCAGAACCGGGGAGCCCATCGTCACCCACACCCGGCTTTGGGATCCGGATGCCCGCATCACCACCCCCATGCGGGGAAAATTCGCCGGCCCCTGTGTTCCCGACCCTTCCGTGCCGCCCATCGTCATAAGCGAGGAATGGTTGAAGGAGAGAATCCGCTGTCTGCCGGAGATGCCCGGCATCAAGACGGAGCGGTTCATCAACAGCCATGGTCTGACGCGGGAGGAAGCGCTGCAGATGAGTTCCGAGCGGGAAATCGGCCACTATTTCGAGGCTGTGCTGGCACAGCAGGCCCCTCCTCGTCTGGCGGCCCAGTGGATTGCCACCCAGTTGCTGCCTCTGCTGAAGGAACGGGGAGAATTCCCAGAGCGAATTTCCCCGGAGCCGGCTCGGTTTGCCGGTCTCCTGCGCATGCTGGACCAGGAAGAAATCAATGCCAATGCCGCTCGGGAGGTGTTACGTCAACTGCTGGACAGCACGGCCTCCGCGGCAGACATCGTGGCCGAGGGCGGTTATCGTCAGATTTCCGGAACCGATGAGCTTGAATCCCTGGTGGCGCGGGTGATTGCGGAGCACCCGACGGCAGCCGACAGTTTCCGCCAGGGAACCGCCAAGGCCATGGGGTTTCTCATGGGCAAGGCCATGCAGGCCTCGGGAGGCAAGGCCAATCCCCGCCTGCTTAAGGAACTCATGGAGCGGACCTTGACCAGATGATCGTAAGCGATCCCAGGCAGCCCATCTTTGCACGGACGAACTGCCCGCATAGAGGGGGGGCTATAGCGGCATCGAACGGTCACACACAACGAAGCTGACGCACGGACGAACGCTCACGGATTCAGGTCTTTGCAACCGGTTGCCCTCGGGGTCTGCTCCCTTCAGGTCTGGCCGGGCTTACCGGCCTTGCCAGACCGCGGGGCGTTTTTCCCTGAAAGCGGTCACTCCCTCCCTGGCATCCTCGGTGGTGCATAAACGGACAAACACCTCGTTCATGTACTCAACGGCCTTGTAATACTCGACATCCGCCGCCGAATAGAAAGCCTTTTTGGCAATCTGCATGGCAAGGGGACTCTTGGCGGCCAGGGCTTGGGCCCAGTTTCTCGCTTCCCGCTCCAACTCCTCATCGGGAACCACCCGATTGATCAGTCCCATACGTTCCGCTTCACCGGCCGGTACAAGATCTCCGGAAAAAAGCATCTCCAGCGCCTTTTTCCTGCCAATGGATTTTGCAACTGGCAGCACCGGACCGATGCAGTTGAGTCCGATGTTGATCGCGGTCAATCCGATGCGGGCCTTTTCTCCGGCAATGGCCAGATCAGCGGCGGCGACCAGGCCGGCACCGTTGGCGGCAGCCACGCCATGCACCTGGGCAATCACCGGCTTGCTTATTTTACTGATGGTCACCAGTGGGTTGATCATGCACTCGATCCATGTTCGCAATTCCTGCACCGACTTACCCTCCATGGCGCTGATATCGATTCCGGCACAGAACGCCTTGCCCGAACCTTTAAGCAAGACGACTCTGACCTTGGGATCGTCGTCAACCTCGAGAAAAGCCTTGTTCAACTCGTCGGCCAATGCAACAGTAAGGGTATTGAGCTGGTTGGGGCGGTTCAGGGTGATCTCCGCCACAAAATCATTGCCAATCGTCACTTCAATATTCGCGTATGCCATGTTGTATTCCTCCCTGTTGATTGATGCCTGAATCCGTGACGGCTGGACGCTCGACCGCCCCAGCCACCTCTCTGCCATTGACTGGAGTGCCCATCGGACCGTATCCCCGCTGACCAGCTCGTGCAAACCCAGCAACTCCGGGTTGCCCCTGTCCAACCACAATGAAGCGATGTGGCCATACCGGCGCTGACCGGCAAGGATCGACATGAGCAGCGCTCCCAACACATCAGCCTGAATCCGTGAGCGTTCGTCCGTGCGTCAGCTTCGTTGTTCGTGGCCGTTCGATGAAAGTACACTTTATCGGACGGTTACGGGCAACGAAGATGGCGTGCGGACGGATGCCCGGAAGGGCGGCTGGTGAAATTTAGCACCAAGGATTGGTGCTCCAATTAAAACATGATTACAACAAGATATATCTAAAACAAGAGTCCAGCCATCACGGATTCAGGATTAGGCTTGTCAGGGATATTACCACTGGTTTACGATACAGGCCACAAGGCAATGAGAAGTTTTCATTCGGTCCGTTGCCCCTTAACAGTGAACATCCGGCTGGTGGGACGGAACAGCTCGACCGCTGGTTTTGTACCACGGCTCCTTGGGCCACTAAAACAAAAACTGCCTCTGCCAAGTGAATGTGATTGAGCGTGACCAACCCGCGACTAAAAATAATCGTATTTTCGCTCCTCAACCGGAGAGGTCCTTCTTTTCTCCTGTTGCTGCTGCTCTTTATTCATCCCCTTGAAATATATCCGGAGACCCTGCAAGATAATCGCATCGGCCTCCTGGCCAAGCGGGGTTCGGAAATCGACGTCCAGTTGTGGACAGCCACCGCCGATTACCTCACCGCCAGATTGCCCGGCCACCGATTTCATATTGTCCCCCTTGACTTTACAGAGGTTCATGATGCCGTCCGCGAGGGGCGTATTGATTTTATTCTCGCTAATTCAGCAATGTATGTCGAGCTGGAACGACTCCATGGTGTGAGCAGAATTGCGACCATGATCAACCGGAATCTGCCGGGTCAGCAGTCAACTACTTTTGGCGGGGTTCTTTTCAGCCGGGCTGATCGCGAGGATATCGTCCAGATCAGCGACCTGAGGAATCGTCGATTCATGGCGGTGGAACCGCAATCCTTCGGTGGCTGGATTGCCTGCTGGCGGGAACTGCATGGCCTGGGCATCGACCCTCTGCGTTTTTTTGCTTCGCTTGAATTCGGCGGTACTCATGACAGCGTCGTGTATGCGGTTCAAAGCGGGGCCGTCGATGCAGGAACAGTTCGGACCGACACCCTGGAACGAATGGCGGAAGACGGGAGCATCCGTCTTGATGATTTCCACATTCTCAATGAAAAAGTTGTTCCGGGCTTTCCTTTCAAACTCAGTACAGCTCTGTACCCGGAATGGCCCATGGCAGCGCTGAAAAATACTTCCGTTGATCTTGCCCGCCAGGTGACCTCCGCCCTCCTGGCCATGGACAGTGAAGATCCCGCAGCCCAGGCAAGCAGGACCGCCGGATGGACAGTGCCGCTCAATTATCAGCCGGTCCACAACTGTCTGCTCGACCTTCGCATCGGACCCTATGTTGATTTTGGCCAGTTCACCCTTTTGGACGTCATCAGGCAATACTGGCGCCTGCTCATCCTTCTGTTGCTCGCGATCACTGCTGTCATCGCGACATCTCTGTATATCATGCAACTGAACCGGCGACTTCATCTTAAAATGGACGAGGTGGACGAACTCAACACGACCCTTGAGGCCAAGGTGGTCGAGCGAACCAGTCAGATTAAAACCCTGCTGAACCGAGAACACTATCTCCGTGAAATCATGGAGACGATTGCCGAGGTTAACAGCCTGCTGATTTCTTCCGCTGACTTGAATTCGCTGCTGCGCAAAGCCTGCAGGGCGATGAGTGCCCACAGTCATTATGGCTACTGCTGGATAGGCCTGTTGCGTGACAACCTGATTGACACGGTTTTCACCGCCGACGAATCAGTGCGCCTCCCCGACGCTCCACCCTATGATCCATTTGATCTTGCCGATCCGTTTGCTGCGTCATCGGCAGCCTCTTGCATAACCACAAACCAGACCGTTGTCCTGGTCAAAGGAAACCAGGAAACCACCGTCACCCCCTGGCTTGATCGGGCCAACCCTGCAAAATTCAGGGCGGTGATCGCCTTGCCCCTTCGTGCGGACCGGTACACCTCCCCTCTTGGAGCGCTCTGTGTCTATACGACCCGAGAGACAGGATTCGAGCAGGAAGAAATTGCCATGCTCGAGGAGCTGGCCGGCGACATCGGTTTTGCCATCAGTTCATTCTGGCAGAGGGAGAAGGTCTCCGGGTTGGAAAGGGAACGCGCGGAAAATTACGAGCAAACCATCCTCTCCTTTGCAGATATGATCGACCAGCGAGACACATATACAGCCGGTCATACCGAGCGCGTGGCACACTACAGCACCTTGCTTGCTGATGCCCTTGGCCTTACAGAACCACAGATCAACCTCCTCCAGAAGGCAGCCACCCTCCACGACATCGGCAAGATCGCCACACCGGATTCGATCCTGCTGAAACCCGGTAAACTTTCCGCGCTCGATTATGAATTAATCAAGCTCCATGCCTCCGCCGGCCACACCATACTGGCAAACATTCCCATGTATAAAGAGCTTTCCGAAATCATACGACATCATCACGAGCGGCATGACGGCATGGGCTACCCTGATCGTCTGCAGGGAAAGGACATTCCCCTGCTTTCCCGAATTATTACCGTTGCCGATTCGTTCGATGCCATGACCACCAATCGCATCTATAAACCGAGAAAGACCATCGACGAAGCCCTCCGGGAACTCAAGATGCTCAGTGGCAGCCAGTTTGACCCTGATCTTGTCGCGGCGGGTCTCAACGTCCTGCAAAAAGTGACGACCCCTGAATTTGTCGATCAATTGCCCAAAAACCAGATGGAACAACGCCGCTTTTCGTATTTTTTCAGTGATAAATTGACCGGGTTGTACAATGAGGATTACCTGCAGATCCTGCTGCAAAACAATCAGACCCTGAACAAATATCATTGCCTGCACAACCTGCATTTAAAAAATCTTGAACAATACAACAAGAAAAAGGGCTGGGAGCAGGGCAATGTGCTTCTGCAGAAATTTGCCAGTGAGCTTCAGTCGCGCTATCCGCAAGCGCTCCTTTTCCGGGCTTATGGCCGTGATTTTGTCCTCATCACAGCTCATCATTTTGACCTGAATGCGGATGAACTCGTTTTCAGCAGCCTCAGGGAAACAGGTGTTGCCGTGAACGCCAGTCACTTCGATTTGCGGGAAAATGCGAAATATTACATCGAAAAACTGGAAAATTTTGAAATTCAGTGCGACCTGGAAGCTTATCATTGAAAACATGCCCCTATGCCGTACAAATGGAACTCGCACGTCCATCATCAAATCAGGCCATTCACCCTTAAGGAGGGTCACCTGAGCAGAAGGTCAGGTCTTTAAATAGAATTCTATTTGTAATTCAAGACCTGACCCTGAATCATCTTCCTTGCTCTTGATACTATTTATTGGTATGTTTAATGTATTGGAATGTTACACTTCATGCGAAAGTCAGAAAAGCTATTCCCAAGCTGCCGAAACGAGTCCGTGATACACTCGCTCTTCTTCTGAAGGAGATAGAGTTGACCGGGCCTGTAAAGGGCAACTGGCCGAATTATGGCAAGCTTGGAAAAGACCTGCACCATTGCCACCTCAAGAAAGGTCAACCAACCTATGTGGCCGTGTGGCAAATGATGGACAAGGAGATTCGATTGATCGAGGTTATCTATGTTGGCACCCACGAAAAAGCCCCATACTGAAACCGTTCTGCGGTTCAAAGGGCCGAAGAGCAAGACCGACGAGGCTATCAAGGCCCTGAACGAAATGGGATTCACTCCCATGGATGAACCGGAAGCCGCTCCCTGGCAAGAGGCTTTCCCGGAATTGCAGGAGAATGCGCCCGGCACCTACCTTACCGGAGCACGGCACCGCGAAGGGTTGACGCAACGCCAGCTTGCAGACAGGACCGGCATCCCCCAGCGGCATATCAGTGAAATGGAGAACGGCAAACGGCCTATTGGTAAGGAAACCGCCAAAAAGTTGGCGGATGTATTGGAAGTGGATTACCGGGTGTTTTTATAAACCATATTTTCAAGCACGAGAAGTGTATCGGACTTGCTTAGAAAAAGCTTACAAAATCACATCAAAGAGAAACAGCCACTCATCGACCGAACGATAAGTGGCTGTTTTCATTGGCACGCCCGGAGGGATTCGAACCCCCGACCACCGGATTCGAAGTCCGATGCTCTATCCAGCTGAGCTACAGGCGCAATGATCGGTGCGGCAGGTGCATACCGTAGATGGATGCACAGTTGAGGTGGTGCTGCCTCGTAAAGGTTGCGGACGCGCATCATACCCGGAAAGAAACCCCGACGTCAAGCCTGTCTCCATGAAGCAGGGAAAAATTGATCAGGCAAGCAGAGTTGGTGGTTCCGGGCTGCCGGAGCGCAGAGCGGTGATCAACCGCTGGGGATCGATGTACACGGCAAGCCGGTGGCGGTTGGCTTCGAGAATCGGCAGTGCTTTTGCGGCTATTTTCTCAGCGGCCGCGAAAAAACCGTTTTCCCGTTTGATGTACACCCCGGCGGCCCGGATCATGGCTTGCAAAAAAGCCTTTTCTTCTCCTGCCGCATGCAGCCAGGCATGTTCGAGGATTTCATGGACCTCGAAAAACAGTCCTGCATCCCACAAGACCAGCCCCTGCCAGAGAGGATCCTTTGGTTGCGGAACCAGACGATCGAGAACAGCCGCGTAGCGGGCCAGCCGCTCTTCGATATAGAGCCGGTAGCAGGGAGCAGGGTTGGCGGCCAGATAACGGTTCGCGACTTCCCGGGCCGGGTCCAGCCGCTGTTCACGCAGACAGTGGACCAGTGCTTCGGATAAATCATTGCGAATGTCCCGGCTGAGACGATCACGGAAGGGGTCGAATACTTGATTAATCATTTGTCTTTCCTGGGATTGATCGGTACCATCGGTGCTTTGAACCTGAATCCGTGATGGCTGTACGCTTGTTTTGGATATATCTTGCTGTAAGCATAGTATAATTACAGCTAAACCCTTGAAAAGAACTTTCACCAGCCGCCCTTCGGGGCATCCGTCCGCACGCCATCTTCATTGCCCGTAACCGTCCGATAAAGTCTACTTTAAGAACGGCCACGAACAACGAAGCTGACGCACGGACTAACGCTCACGGATTCAGGTTGAAGAACTGATGACATTTCGGGATTTCGGAGATCTCTTTATCTTTTCAAACCAACAGCAAACCACAAGGAACCGGAAAATGAAACTGTGCCGTCGTCTTTTCGGATTGTCCGAGACCATTTCTGGTCAACCAGAGGCGGACAAGGAGACCGTTGTCGCCGCCGCCGCGGGAAATCGTTTCCTTTCCAGGTCGATCTGTTGTTCCCTAACCGCTGCTCATCCCGCATGCGCCTGATTCATACCTCCGACTGGCACCTGGGCCACCGCTTTCACGGACGACAGCGCCATGAGGAGCAAGGACGCTTCCTCGACTGGCTGGCCGATCTGATCGAAACGGAACAATTCGATGCGTTACTGGTAGCCGGTGATGTTTTTGATACCACCACCCCGGGAAGCCGGGCCCAATCACTTTATTATCGCTTTCTCCACCGATTGGCCGGCAGTTCCTGCCGCCATGTGGTCATCATCGGCGGCAATCATGACTCGCCCGCCCTGCTGGAAGCTCCACGCGATCTGCTGCACCAATTGAGTATCCACGTGGTGGGGGCGGTGGACACCAGTGTCCACAAAGAAATTCTCATCCTCAGGGACGCCGACAATCAACCTGAACTCCTCGTTTGCGCGGTCCCCTTTCTCCGCGACCGTGATATCCGTCTGGCCGCTGCGGGTGAAACCCTGGAAGAAAAAGGGCAGCAGCAACTGGAGGGTATCCGGGAGCATTACCGGCAGATCTGCCTGGAAGCCGAGCAGCAGCGTCAGCAGCTCGACCCTGCCCCGCCCCTTGTGGTTATGGGCCATCTTTTTGTGGCCGGGGGGAAAACCATGGAAGGCGATGGGGTCCGCGATCTGGCCATCGGCGGGTTAAGCCGGATCGATGGTGGCGCCTTTGCAGACAGTATCGACTACCTGGCCCTGGGTCATCTCCACCTTGGCCAGCTGGTGGCCGGGTGTGCGACCCGGCGATATTGCGGCGCCCCTTTGCCCATGAGCTTCAAGGAAGCCAGTCAATGCAAACAGATCCTTGCCGTCACCTGCGCTGGCCGGACGGTGACAGTGGAACCGATCCCTGTGCCCATCTTCCAGCCGCTAGCCTCCCTGCGCGGGGACCGGGATGCCCTGTTGCAGGGCATGGAACAGTTGAAAGCGGCCGGCAGTACGGCCTGGGTCGAACTCCAATACGAGGGGGAAGAGGTCCTTCCCAACCTGCGCCAGCAGATGGAGGATGCGGTGGAGGACTCGGGCCTGACCATTCTTCGTATCCGCAACAGCCGTATCTATGATTTTGCCCTCCAGCAGGCCCGGGAAGCGGAATCTCTGGACGACCTGACGGTCATGGAGGTCTTTGAGCGCTGCCTGGACAGCGGAGGGATCGAGGCAACGCAGCGACCATTGCTCCGCGAAGCCTTGACGGAGATCATCGAGACCCTGGATGAAGAGGACAGCGAAACACCAGCGGCAAGGAACAGCTCTTGAGACACAAGCGATCACAGGCACCCCATCTTTGCACGGACGCAACTGCCCGCATAGAAGGGCTATAGCGGGCAGCCACGTCTGCACAAATCTGGCGCACCTGTGATCGCTTACCATACACCTGGATCCGTGAGCGTTCATCCGTGCGTCAGCTTTGTTGTCCGTAACCGTTCGATTAAAGTAAACTTTATCGAACGGTTACGGGCAATAAAGATGGCGTGCAGACGGACGCCCCGAAGGGCGGCGGGTGAAGGCGTTTTATGAAAAATGTATCTACACTTAATACCCTGATTACAGACAAATATATCCAGAACAAGAAGCTCGCCGTCACGGATTCAGGATACAGGAATGTTGTAAAATATACAGGTACAAAACCACGTGATCGGTAACCATGAAAATCCTTGCCATCCGTTTCCGCAATCTCAATTCCCTGGCCGGTTCCTGGTGGATCGATTTCACCGCCCCCGAATACACGACTGCCGGCATTTTTGCGATAACCGGACCCACTGGCGCGGGAAAATCCACCCTTCTCGATGCCATCTGCCTGGCCCTGTTCGGCCGGACCCCGAGACTTGGGCCGATCACCAAGGGAAGTAACGAGATCATGTCCCGCCGGACCGGAGACTGCTTTGCCGAGGTGGAGTTTGCAACCCGGCAAGGCAGGTTCCGTTGTCATTGGGGTCAGCATCGGGCCCATCGCCGTCCGGACGGCGAATTGCAATCGTCCAGGCATGAGATCGTGGACGCCCGTACCGGCTCGATCCTGGAAACAAAAAGCCGCGAGGTAGCCCGCCGGGTGGAACAGGTCACGGGCATGGATTACGATCGTTTTACCCGCTCGATCCTCCTGGCTCAGGGAAGCTTTGCCGCCTTTCTCGAGGCAGATCCCGATCAGCGGGCCCCGATCCTTGAGCAAATTACCGGGACCGGCATCTACTCGAGGATTTCCATTGCCGTGCATGAGCGGGTCAGTGAAGAGCGAAAGAAAACAGCCCTTCTGCGTGAGGCCATGGGTGCCATCCCCTTGCTGAGCGCGGAAGAGGAAGCAGCACTGACCACCCGGATCGAAGCAGAGTCGCGCCGCGGGATTGAGATCCAACAACAACTCGCTGCCCTGAGTGAGGCCCTGCACCGGATCAGGACCATCGAAACACTCCGGGAAATGATCAAGAACACGGAACAACTGCAGCAGGATCTGGAACAGCGCCGGCAGCAGGCGCGCGAGGATCTGCTTCGTTACGAGCGCGATCTGCGCGCGCAGACGCTGATTGAGAAATACACCGAGCTGCAGCACCTGCAGCAACGGGCAGCCGCCCTTGAGGCCGGGAATCAGGATCTGCGCACCCGGCTGCAACACCTGTGTGCCGAGCAGAAGACCGTGGCCGATGATCATGCCCGGGCCATGGAGCAACGACAGCAGGCCGTCACAGCCCTCGAGCAAGAAAATGAGCAGATCAAAATCGTTCGCGCCCTTGACCTGCGCCTCCATGAAAAAAGGAAAAGCCGCAGACAGGTCGATGCCGCAGTCCTGACCACCGAGAAGACATCCCAGGAGCACCAGCAACGCCGGCTGGCCCTGGATCGGCAAAAGACAACGGTAACTCATCGGCTGGAGCAACTGGACACCTTTTTCCAGGAGCACGGGCACGACCATCTTCTCCTTGAACACCTGACCGGATTCCGTCAGCAACTGCTGCAACTGCATGAAACGGAAAACAATCGCCTGCAACTGGAACAAAGCCTGGAACAAAAACAACGCATCCAGCGTGATGCGCTGAACCGCGGCATTGGTGTACGCCATGAGGAGGAAAAAGCCCGTGGCGTCCTGACCGCGCTCAAACAGCGCCTGGATACCCTGGTGGAGCGGTGCGCAATCCTCGAGGATGGTGCCCCGCTGGATACCTGGCGCATCCGAATCGATCAGAGTGAACAACGGCTGCGGCAGCTGGAAAAAGTCACTGAACTCCTCGCCCGGCAGACTACTCTTCGCCAGGAGCAGACAGCAGGGAGCCATGCGCTTGCCCAGGCACGGGAGCAGAAAAAAAACCTGCGCCGGGAGGTGGAGGAGCGCGAGGATCAGCGACGAAACAGCCAGCAACGAGTGCTGGAACTGGAAAAAAAAGAACGGCAGGCCAGAATAGTTCACAGCCTCGAAGAAGAACGTGGGCGCCTGGTTGACGGCAACCCATGTCCGTTGTGCGGTGCCGTGCATCATCCCTGGGCCGAGGCACACCCTGATGTCGAGGCACCCGGTACGGCACTTGATCTGGAGCGATCAAAGCTGGAGTATCTGCAGCAGACCATCGGGGAGCAGCGGGAGACCCTGGTCGCGCAAACCAAGGATATCGAGCATCTCCAGAACACCCTTGACTCGGGACGTCAACAACTCAACGGGATCGAGGAGCAGGTTGCCCCCCTGCTGCCCCTGCTGCACCTTGATCCAATCCCGGACAAAGCATCCCGGACTGAGCATCTCCTGATTCAAGCCCGCGAAGAAACGGCAACACTCCAGCAGCGCTGCCATGATCTCGCCCAGGTGGAAAAAGAGCGCCATGGGGTGCGGCAACAATACGACCAGGCACTGACCCGGCATAGCGACCTGCTCCATCGGTTGCAGACCACGGAACATGAAGAAAAGACCGCGCGCCTGGATCTTGACCGGAGCGAGGAACACATTCGGGAAACACAGGCCCGGATCAATCGGCAACGCCGGGACCTCCTGTTCCAGTTGCAACCTCTGGGCGTAACCTCCTGCCCGCCGCACCAGGCTGATCAGCTCCTGGCCGAACTGATAGCCCGCCAGACCACCTGGAAGGACCATCAACAACGCCAGGAACGGTTACGCAAGGAACAGGCCGGCTTGCAGGCGGAGCTGGACAAGGAAGACCTCGTCCTGACCAATCTCGACCAGACCCTGTCCCGGCACAAAGCCGAACGCGACACCTTGCTTCGGGAAGAAAGCGGATTGCAGCAGGAGCGGAGAGAACTCTACGGTGAACGTCTTCCCGACCTGGAGGAACAGAAATACAAACGCCTGGTCGAAACCGCGGAAGCTCGGGAAACTGAAACACGCAGTCGCTTGAACCGAATCGAACGGGACCGGCACAGCCTGGAGGAACAGCAGCGGCTCGGTGCCGCGGAACAAGAGGCTCTGCAGCCCCGAATCCGTCATCGGGAAGCCGAGTTACTCGCCAGCTTGCCGGCTCTTGGTTTTGAAAATATGGCGGAGTACCGCAACGCCCTGCTGCCAGCCAGCGATCGCGCCGCTCTCGGCAGACTGAAGCAGGAACTGGAACAGGAAGCAACCATGCTCAGCGCTCGTAAAGCAGAGCAGGCCGCGGCCCTCGCCCGAGAGGAACAGGAACATAACGAACAACAAGCGGCGGAAGATCTCCTTGCTCGACAGGAGGTGTTGGGTCGGGATCTGGAAGCGTTGCAGCAAGGCATCGGCGCGGAGCGAGATCGGCTTGCCGAGAACAGCAAACGCCGGCAGCAATGCGAACAGCGGCAACTCGCCCTGGATGCCCAGTTCTTGGAGCAGGAGCGATGGGATCTGCTCCACCAGCTGATCGGTTCGGCTGACGGTAAAAAATTCAGGGTCTTTGCCCAGGGCCTGACTTTTGAGGCCATGATCAGCCATGCCAATCGGCAACTGCAAAAAATGAACGATCGCTACATCCTGCTCCGTGACAGTAAAGAGCCCCTGGCCCTGCTGGTGATCGACACCTACCAGGCCGGCGAGATCCGATCAACCCGCAACCTCTCCGGTGGCGAAAGTTTCCTCGTCAGCCTGTCCCTGTCCCTGGGCCTGTCCGCCATGGCCAGTCACAATGTCCAGGTTGATTCGCTTTTCCTGGACGAAGGATTCGGGACTCTGGACGAAGAAGCCCTGGATATCGCGCTGCAGACGCTGGCCGGACTGCAGCAGGAGGGCAAACTGATCGGGATAATCTCCCATGTACCAATGCTGAAAGATCGGATCGAGGTCCGCATCCAGGTCCAGCCGGACCAAGGCGGCCGCAGTCGGCTGATCGGGCCGGGATGCGGTCTTTTTTCCTGAGCGCCAGAGGTCTTCAGGTGAGGAGAACCAGCAGCCAGACGAGCACAGCATGGACCAGAGCCACGAACACCGCCGCGGATCCCAGGTCCTTGGCCAGTCCGGACAATTGGTGATGATCGGTACCGATACGATTAACCACCACCTCCACCGCCGTATTGAGCAGTTCCACCAGCACCACCAGCACCACGCTGCCGACGAGCAACGCCCGCTCCACACCGCTGTCTCCAAGCCACAGGCCGAGAGGTATCAGCACCAGCGCAAGGAGCAGTTCCTGGCGAAACGCTTCTTCGTTTTTCCATGCCGCCATTAATCCGGCCTGGGAGCAGGTGATCGCCCGTATCAGTCTGGCCAGGCCCTGCCCATTCATTTTCTGCTGTTCAGTCATGCGTGTTTGCTGTGGCTCCAATGGTCCGCTGTTCAGAGTGAGGTTTCAAGGTAAAACAGGTCCTGAATCCGTGACGGCTGGACTCTTGTTTTAATATATCTTACTGTAACCATGTTTTAATTGTTGCGAAATCCTTGGCAATACCTTTCACCAGCCGCCCTTCGCGGCATCCGCTCACGGATTCAGGCAGGTGATACACGCTCACGAATCAAGAAGTGAGAGACGGTACCGAGGGTGTCGTCTCTGTGCCGCTAAGCTACACCATTTCTCCCTTCTTTTCCATGGGGTTCCGGCACGATCTCCGGTCCTGATGCAGACCCAACCATGACCGGTTCTGAAAAGAACTCTGACGGAAAATCAATTGCCGCTCTCGTCACCTTGTGGTATCAGTGAACAATGGTACTACTTCTTCCGGACCACTATCATGAATCGAGAAACTTTTTCTAAGCTCAGGGCAAAACTGGGAAAAACACAAAAAGCCCTTGCCACGCTGCTTGGGGTTTCCCTGAAAGCTGTGCAGAGTTACGAGCAGGGGTGGCGGCCCATTCCCATCCACGTCGAACGGCAGCTTTATTTTCTCCTGGTCAACCAGAGAAGAAGCGGTCGTGTCAAACGTCAGGATTGCTGGACCCTGAAAAAATGCGGACAAAAAAAAGAATGCCCGGCCTGGGAATTTCAAGCAGGGCACCTGTGCTGGTTCCTCAGCGGCACCCGGTGCCAATGCGCTGAGGATAAAACATGGAAGGACAAGATAGCCACCTGCCGTGAGTGTGATGCTCTGACTTCCCTGTTGTAGGTAATCCGCGGCACCACGCTTCTTTTTCCTGGTTTGACCATCCCACCCGTGACCGTCCACCATCCAGGCGCGTGAATTTTTCCATCTGAATCCGTGAAGGCTGGACGCTTGTTTTGGATATATCTTACTGTCATCAGATTATAATCGCAGGGAAGCCTTTGATAATAACATTCACCAGCGGCCCTTCGGGACGTCCGTCCGCACGGATCCAGACTCCAACAGGTACCGCCCCGTGATTGGCTGCATTCGTGGCTGCGGGTTTCTTCCCTGGCCGTGCCAGCGAGGCAGGGCGTCCTCTCATCAGTGACGACCTTCACCAGATAACCATACATGCGGCGGCCTGAACCCGCTCAAGATCAGTTGTCCATGTCTCTTCAACGCGTTGGCATCGCCATGAGTGGCGGAGTGGATTCCACAATGGCTGCTTCCCTGCTCCTGGGTCAGGGATATGCAGTCCACGGCTTTTTCATGATCCTGCCGCTTCCCTCTGCCGAACACCAGCGCACACGGGTGCAGGAGGTGGCAAACAAGTTGTCCCTGCCCCTGCATTTCGTCGACCTTCGCCGTCAGTTTACCGCTCAGGTGATTCGCTCTTTCATTGACAGCTATCTTGACGGACAAACACCCAACCCCTGCATGCTCTGCAATCATCACATCAAATTCGGTCTGCTTGCTGACTTCATGATGAACAAAGGCATGGATATCATCGCCACCGGTCACTATGCCCGTGTTCAACAGCATGGTCATGCCCATTTTCTTGCCCGGGGCGTCGACCGCCACAAGGACCAGTCCTATTTTCTTGCCAGAATCCCCGGCAATCTGCTGGAAAACACTCTCTTCCCTCTCGGCGAGTGGTCAAAAGATCAGGTGTACCGCAGGGCCGCGGATCTTGGTTTTCAATTCCAGGGCGAAGAAAGCCAGGATGTCTGTTTCCTGTCCCGGGGACTGTCCTCTTTTCTGACCGGACAAGGCGTCCAGGAGCAGGACGGAGCCATTGTCGACCGCTATGGTACCATTCTCGGCCGACACAAAGGCATCTGGAATTATACCATTGGTCAGCGTCGCGGTCTGGCTTTGCCGGACGCGACGCCCTGGTATGTCACCGGTCTTGACGGGGAGCACAACCGGGTCATCGTCGGTAAACACACGGATCTCTTTGTAACCGCCTGTACCGTCGAGGACCTCCAGTGGCGGGACACCTTTCCTGCATTGCCCTGGCAGGGTCTGGTGCAGGTACGTTCACGGCATACCCCGGCAGCCACGCTGATCACCGAGACCGGTCCCGGCCGCTGGCACCTTGCTTTTGATACACCGCAGCGTGCTGTCACCCCTGGTCAGTTTGCTGTCTTCTACCATGGGGACCAGGTGCTGGGCAGTGCTGTCATCGCGAGGGCTGCGAGGGAAACGGCCTGGTCATGAAAATAATTGCCATCACCACGCTTGGCTGCAAGGTCAATCAGTTCGAATCAGCCGCCTTTGCTTCGACCTTTGAAGAACGGGGCTGCCGGATCGTTCCTTTTGACAGCGATGCGGATGTATATGTCATCAACACCTGCACCGTCACCGCCAAAGCCGGTCAGCAGTCGAGGCAGATGATCCGACGAGCCCTTCGTCGCCGGTCCGAGGCCAGGGTCGTGGTCACCGGCTGCTATGCCGAAATGGACCCGGAAGGCGTACTGAACCTTGACAGCACGCCGGTCTGCGTCATCGGCAATACCTGCAAGCATCTTTTGGTGGACACCGCTCTGGCCGATCATCAGTCCGACCTGGTCATGCTGATGGGTACGATCCGGGACAGTAAAGAAATCTGTCTTCTGCCGGTACGCCGGTTCAAGGGGCGAAGCCGGGCCTATCTCCGTATTCAGGATGGTTGCGACAACTTCTGTTCCTACTGCATCGTGCCCTATACCAGGGGACGCAGCCGCAGCCTGTCCCTGGACAAGGTTCTGCAGCAGATTGAAGGGTTCAGCCAGCAAGGCTACCTGGAACTTGTGGTGACCGGCATCAACGTCGGCAAATACGGTCTCGATCTTGGCGGGGGGGAGACCGTGTACACTCTTCTGGAGCGGATCTGCCGCACTTTCCCCACGCTGCGCATTCGTCTCAGTTCCATTGAGCCAACAGAGGTGAATGAACATCTCCTCGAGTTAATGACGACCCATGCCAACTTCATGCCGCACCTGCACATCCCTCTGCAGAGCGGCGACGACGAAGTCCTGGTCCGGATGAACCGGATATACACCCGGGCCCAATTTGCCGCTGTCATCGAGGCAGTGCACCGAAACCTGCCGTCGGCAGCTATCGGGTGTGATGTACTGTGCGGGTTTCCCGGCGAATCGGAACAGGCCGCAGCCAACACCTATGATCTGTTGGCTGGCCTGCCGGTGAGCTACCTGCATGTTTTTCCCTATTCTCCACGCCCCGGCACCCTGGCCGCCGCCTTCAGTGACCAGGTGTCCGGTCCGGTAAAAACCTCTAGGATTCAGAGGTTGCGCCAGTTAGACGAGCAAAAACGACTCCATTTTTACGCACGCCATATCGGCACGATTCAACAGGTCCTGGTGGAACGTCGACATAAAAAAACCAGCCTGCTGCAGGGATTTTCCGATAATTATATCCCCCTCCTCTTTCCAGGTGCGACCCGACTTGTCCACCAGGTTGTCCCTGTCCTCATCAAAGATATGGACAAAGGTCAGCCTTTTGGAGCAATTGACGAGGCCTTCCTTGAGAAAAACCCTTAAACCGGGTACGTTGTGACCCCAGTGGTACCGTGAACCTGAATCCGTGACGGCTGGACGCTTGTTTTGGATATATTTTGCTGTAATTATAGTATAATTGCAGATAAACCCTTGATAAAAATTTTCTCCAGCCGCCCTTCGGGGCATCCGTCCGCACGCCATCTTCATTGCCCGTAACCGTCCGATAAAGAGTACTTTAATCGAACGGTCACGAACAACGAAGCTGACGCACGGACGAACGCTCACGGATTCAGGGTGAAGTGATCGACCATGCCCGCTCTGGTCTGTACCACAGGTCGGAGTATGCCTGCTCGGGGCCGGACATCCGCCGGTTTATGTTCCCCTGAGATGGTCATGGCTCCATGGAGGAGAGAGTGACGGCAAACGATGATCACCGACGTACCCCATTTTAAACGGCTGCGGCAGCCTTGCAGAGAAGCACTCCACATTCTGCCAGCCTGTTTACCCCTACCCTGGATCCGTGAGCGTGCGGACGGACACCTTCAAAGGGGGGCAGGGGGGGTGAATTGCTAAAAATTACGTCACATTTTTAAAATGATTACAGCAAATTAAACCCAAAAAAGCGCCCTGCCGTCACGGATCCAGGCCTGCATGAAGCGCTGGCTGGTACATGGACAACGAGGACAGATGCATGATCGGAGAAATAATCGCCATCGGTGACGAGCTGACCTCCGGCCGGATAAACAACACAACCAGTGGATACATTGCGCGGCAACTCTTTGCCCAGGGGCACCAGGTCAGGGCCATGCACACCATCGGTGATGCTCCCGAACTCATAGGGACCACCTTGAAAACCGCGCTGGACCGGGCTGATTTTATTATTGTTACTGGTGGATTGGGGGCAACCACCGATGACCGGACCAACGAAGCCGTGGTCCGGGCCCTTGATCTCAAAACCAGGGTGCATCCATGTGTTCAGGCCTCCATCGAGGCCCGGCAACGTCGGAATATCGGCCGGGATACAGTTCCCCTGGCCAAACTGGCACTCCTGCCGGAAGGCGCTGAGGTGCTGGACAAGGATTGTCGCATGGCCGGTTATCTGCTGCGATATGAAGGTAAACCTGTTTTTTTTCTGCCCGGTGTGCCACCACAAATGGAACTTTTGCTGCACAGCAGGGTCTTGCCTGCCCTGGAGACCTTTACCGCCACCCCTCTGGTGCCCACGCACCGGCAGATCTATCGCACCTGCGGCCTCCAGGAAATCGAGATCAACCAGCGGTTGCTGCCCCTGGAGGGGAAGAAGGATGTCCAGGTCGGGTATTACCCGGTTGGCTGTGAGGTGCATGTTACCCTGTCTCTTCCTGCCCGGGACGCTCGCCTCAGCGAATACGACTCCTTCATCAGGCAGGCGCTGGGGTTCTACCTCTTCGGGATCGGCGACGAAACCCTGGCCTTCTCCACCGGCCGGCTGCTTGAAGACCAAAGGCTCATGCTCTGTGTGGCCGAATCCTGCACCGGAGGACTTATCGGCAGCATGATTACCCAGACACCCGGCAGTTCCCGATGGTTTGCCGGAGGAGTCATAGCTTATGCCAATACCGTCAAACAGCATCTTCTCGGGGTAGATGAGGCCATATTGACCGAATTCGGCGCGGTCAGCGCGCAAACCGCCCGGGCCATGGCCATCGGTGCCGCTACCCGCCTGCAGGGTGATGTTGCGGTGGCCGCTACCGGCATTGCCGGCCCGGATGGCGGCGGTACCGATAAACCTGTGGGCACAGTGTTCCTTGGTCTTTTTTATCAGGGCAGGGTCATGGACCGGCTGTTTCACTTCAGCGGTTCCCGCCGGCATATTCAGGAACTGACCGCGTATACGGCTTTAGACTTGGTCCGCCGTACCGTGCTCGAGAGTTAACATCAGATAGCAAGGAGAATTCCATGACAGTTGGCAATGAAATAAGCGACGGCCGGTTGAAAAGCCTGGACAGCGCCATCACCCAGATCCATCGACAATTCGGCAAAGGGTCCATCATGCGGTTGGGAACCACCGAGCGCGAGACTGTCCCGGTCATTCCCACCGGTATCCTCTCGGTGGATCTTGCCCTGGGTGTCGGTGGGCTGCCGCGTGGCCGTGTCACCGAAATTTATGGGCCGGAAGCCTCGGGAAAAACCACCCTGGCCCTGCATGTCATTGCCGAGGCCCAGCGAATGGGAGGCAATGCCGCTTTCATCGATGCCGAGCACGCCCTGGATATCGCTTATGCCGAACGCTTGGGCGTGGACACCGATAACCTGCTCATTTCCCAGCCGGATTTCGGTGAACAGGCTCTGGAAATTGCCGAAATACTCATTCGCAGCGGCGGTATCGACGTGGTGGTGGTGGATTCGGTGGCCGCCCTTGTCCCCCGGGCTGAAATCGATGGCAATGTCGGCGATCATCATGTCGGGCTTCAGGCCCGCCTCATGTCCCACGCCATGCGCAAATTTACCGGTGTGCTCAGCCGCACCAACACGGTGCTCATCTTTATCAACCAGATCCGGATGAAAATCGGGGTCATGTTCGGCAGCCCGGAAACAACCACCGGCGGCAATGCCTTGAAGTTTTACAGCTCCATCCGGATTGACATTCGCAAGACCACGGCAATCAAGGAGGGCCAGGATGTCATTGGCAATCTCACCAAGGTCAAGATCGTCAAAAACAAGGTTTCCCCCCCCTTCAAGACAGCCGAATTCGACATTGTCTACGGGGAGGGTGTCTCCAAGACCGGCGACCTGCTTGATCTCGGTGTTGCCCAGGGTATAGTCGACAAAAGCGGCGCCTGGTATGCCTACCAGGACGAACGTATCGGTCAGGGTAGGGAAAACGCCAAAAAATTTCTCAAGGAACATCCGGAGGTCATGGCCAGTATCGAGCACAAACTCCGGCTCGGCTTTGGTATGGCGGTGGACACCGCGGAGACGGGTTCTTCAGATGCCCCAACCTGAGCCAAACAAAAAAGCTGGCGCACGGACACCCCGAAGGGCGGCTGGTGAAAGAGAACTGCCCATAAATATCGTCGGATTTTCTGCCCGATTACAGTAAATTAAATCAAAAACAAGAGCCCAGCCGTCACGGATTAAGGAACATATCATCACGACGGCTTCCGAGCCCGATGTTCCCTGAAAGGCACCAAGACCACCAGACCGGTGAAAAAATCGCAACAGGGGCTTACCACGCCGCGGTGAAGCCCCTGAGCAGGCAGGTCGCGCCGGATTTCCCCCTGCCTTCCCGGCTGTCGTTTTTTCCCTTGATCCATCCGGCACCAGGAAGACGCCGCAGCAACGTCTCCTCATGGTGACCCCGGCAATGCTGTTGACCATTGCCTGAACCATTGTATATGGAACTGATCATCATCGCGGCTCTGGCCGCTCATCGGGTCATCGCCTTTCAACAAGCGATACCATGGCATCTCCCCCAGGACATGGCCCATTTCAAAGCGGTCACCATGGGGCACACCCTGATCATGGGGCGGCGGACCTATACCTCCATCGGCCACCCCCTCCCCGGTCGCCGCAACATAATCGTCAGCAGCACCCTCCTGGTTCGTCCACATCCGGATAGCCTTGTTGTTCCGTCGCTTTCCGCGGCGCTGGCACACTGTCAGCAGGAAGCCAGGGTCTTCTGCATCGGCGGCGGCCAGCTGTATCGAGCCTTTCTACCAATCGCCCACTCCTTGATCCTGACCATGATTGATCTCCATGTTCAGGGCGACGTTTTTTTCCCCGATTTCTCTGACCTGCCTTTTTCCCTGGTCGCCAGCATACCTCTGACCACCGATCCCCCCTCGCGTATCGAGATCTATCAACGCACATCCCTGGATCCTTGAGCGGATGCCCCGAAGGGCGGCTGATGAAGGTTATTCATAAAGGGTTCCGCAAAATTATTCTCTAATTACAGCAAAATATTTCCAATACAAGCGTCCAGCCGTCACGGATTCAGGACATCGTGACCCCACCGAGTACAGGCACCCCACTTTTGCACGACTCTGGATCCCTACTCACCGATCCAAACCTGAATCAAGCGGGCTCTGCCACGAGAATAGCCTGGTGCATTTCAGCAAAGGAATGCTCTGTGCAATCACGCCCCGATTGTGCTACATAGTGCCTGAAAGAAAACCCCCATTTTTTACCCAACGGCGCCTCGGCGGGGTCATCGCTAATGAGAATGGTTTTCTTTCTGGTGTTGGTTTTTAGCTTTAACGCGCTAAAAATGAGAACGGTTCCCA
>NZ_JAFFQC010000349.1 GCF_016918545.1 Desulfobulbus alkaliphilus
CGAGGTGACCGAACATGTGCTGGCTCTGGAGGCCCTTTCGGAAGCGCGGCTCGTCGCCGAACGCGCCGCCGCGCTGCGCGACACCTTCCTCGCGACGATGAGCCATGAGGTTCGTACGCCGTTGAACGGCGTCCTGGGCCTGGCGCAGTCCCTGTCAGGCGCCGACCTGCCCGACGATGCCCGTCAAAAGGTCGATCTGATCATCAAGTCCGGCGAGACGTTGAGGCGCATCCTGGACGATGTGCTGGACCTGTCCAAAATCCAGGCCGGCGAGATGAACCTGGTCAACGAACCCTTTGCGCCGTCCGACACCATTTCCGGCGCGGTGGATCTGATGCGGCCGCTGGCCAGCGAAAAGGGACTTCAGCTGATCTCCCGGTTCGACGGTCTTCCGCCTCATCTGATGGGGGA
>NZ_JAFFQC010000350.1 GCF_016918545.1 Desulfobulbus alkaliphilus
ATAGACGAGTTCGGCGCGGACGCGCAGTTTCATGAAAATCTGCCGATCAAAGGGAGATGAGAAGGTTGCTGGTGAACGCCACGCGGTCTGGGCCGTTCCGTGGTGGTCCGCGCCTTCTGGCCTGTGCAAATCGACAAGACAAGACAGTGTGTTAATCTGAGCCCCATGATCGCTTCCCCTGCCCTTCTCGCTCTTCGGGAAGCCACCGCCTCAGCCCACGAACCCCTGGAAGTCCAGGCCCGGATCGAGCCCCGTCTGGCGGACCCCGCCACTCGGGCAGAGACCGTGGCGGCCTTTTACCGCTTCCATGCCGGACTGGAGCCGCTCAGCCATCCGCTGGCGGCGGCGTTGAACGCCGAACTGGGCGGCGGCTTCGAACCGCGATCACGTGCGAACGGGATCGCCCAGGAC
>NZ_JAFFQC010000351.1 GCF_016918545.1 Desulfobulbus alkaliphilus
GTCCTGTTTGCCCGAACGGCTGAAGTGTCGGGCCGCGATTTCTGTGGCGTGTGGCTAGACGCTCATCGCCCGGATCCGAAGGTCCTGCGGCCGAGATAGCGTTCGTTCGGAAGCGAGATAACCCAGACCGTTGCGAATGATCCGACGGCGCATTTCTTCAAATCCATCCCCCCCCCCGCTAGCAGACCGCAAAAACTAATCCGATTTCACGCTCTGTCCATCGGTGTCATTTCGGGCGATCATCGCCGCCGCTCGTCCGTCCAAATGACAACGACAAATGGAACGCCCATGAAACCCATCGACCGCCGCACCGCCCTGACCGGCTTGTTGAGCGGCGTCGCCGTAGCGGCACTGCCAGTGCGCGCCGCCTTCTCTCAGACCAGTGAAGAGGCCGCGCCCTTGGGTCGGGAA
>NZ_JAFFQC010000352.1 GCF_016918545.1 Desulfobulbus alkaliphilus
TCGCTGTGGCGGACCTCGTCGCCGGAGCTGTCGAGGGGGCCGGTGGCTACCTCGACGGCCGCTCGGAGTCCCGGGGAGAGGGCTCGCGGCCCGCGCAGGCGCGTCTGACGGTCCGGGTGCCCCCGGGCGAGGTGCAGCCGATGATCGACTCGTTGCGAGGCATCGGTAAGGTCACCGAGGTCGACCTGTCCTCGTCGGACGTGACGAAGCAGGTGGCTGACCTCGAGACGCGGATCTCCGCGAAGAAGGTCGCCATCACCCGTCTCGAAGAGCTGCTCTCCGGCGCGGGGTCCATGGCAGACCTGCTGGCCGTCGAGGGCGAGCTCACCACCCGCCAGTCGGAGCTGGAACAGCTGCTCACCGAGCAGGCGGGCATCGACGACCTCACGTCCATGGCGACGCTCGAGATC
>NZ_JAFFQC010000353.1 GCF_016918545.1 Desulfobulbus alkaliphilus
GGTCATGGAGCAGCACTATTGCCGTCAGGAACCCTTTGTGTCCCTTGGGCGCTACATCCATGTGATGGCCCAGAAACCGGCCGGTTGAGACGAACCGGCGTGAATGTGATGCGGGATCGAGCCGTCGGGGTGCCACCGACCCCGGCCTATATCACCACGGCGGGCGAGTGACCCGTCGGTTATAACAACGAGATGATAACGTCATGATGAGTACATCCCGTACCCTGCCAGAGACGGTGGGATGGGTCAGACAGGAGGGGTTGTCCCTGAACCTCCCCACCGACAGGCTGGCCTTTCTGATCGCGATCAAGACACTCTCCGAGGATGAATCGGATCTGTCGGAAGCCGCGCTGCACGACGCCTTCGGTTATGTGAGCAACGCCTTCGGCCAGATGGACGAGACCCTCTCC
>NZ_JAFFQC010000354.1 GCF_016918545.1 Desulfobulbus alkaliphilus
CGGCATCAGTCTGTCCATGATGTTCATCAGGGCGGGAATGATCGATCGCTGCCACTTAGGATGCAAGTGTGCCTCAACCTCATCTATAAGGAAAGTCGTCTTATTGGATGGGCGTTCGCCAAGCAGTTTTTTTGCTCTCAAATGCTCTTCCCAGCACCAAACCAGAAAATACGCCAGGGAAACTATCCGCCGCATGCCAGAAGACGCGTGTACTACGGCCACTTCTTGACCATAAGGCATCTTCAGTGTCGGCATGTCTCTCACATCATCAAGGCTGATCCGTGTGAGTTCACCGGGAACGAGCTTTTCTTCATCCGGAGACGAAAGAGCTTCAAGCACGGACTCCAAGTAGGAGAAAGCCGTGCCTTTCTCCTTCTGCCATCCTGCCCAATCCCTGATCAATCCATTGC
>NZ_JAFFQC010000355.1 GCF_016918545.1 Desulfobulbus alkaliphilus
GTCTTGGCCTCCTTGTTGCGCGGGATGAAGATGAAGCGCGAGAGGTTGTTGGGGCACTTGAGGCGCACGAAGCGCGATTCGTTGTCGCGGTTGCGCAGCTGGATGATGAAATTGAGGCAGGTGGTGGAGATGGTGGGGAAGGGGTGCCCCGGGTCGATGGCTTGGGGCGTGAGCACGGGATAGATCTCGTTGCGGAAATAGCCGTCCAGGAAGCGGCGCTGCTTTTCCGAAAGGTCGGTGTAGCGCACGATGCGCACGCCCCGCTCCAGCAGTTGCGGGGCCAGGCTCTTGAGCCAGTGGCTCTGCGCGCGTGAGGTCAGCAGCAGGGTGCGGCGGCGGATCTTGGCCAGCTGCTTGGCCGGCGTGATGCGGTCGGCCGAGCCGTTGGGCGCGCCGTTGCGGTACTGGCG
>NZ_JAFFQC010000356.1 GCF_016918545.1 Desulfobulbus alkaliphilus
GGCCGTGACCAACCTGCTGGCCATCGCCCGCCACGGCCAGGGCGCCTCGCGCATCAACGTGGGCGAGATGCACGTCAACGAGACCCCCAACATCATCCCGGCCAAGGCCTGGCTGCGCGGCGAGACCCGCGGCGAGAACGGGGACATCAACGGCTATATGCTGGCCGAGGCCCGGCGCGTGGTGGATGGCGCGGCGCGCATGCACGGCTGCCGCAGCCGCTTCCTGTGCCAGAGCCACTGCCCGGGCGCCATGTCCAGCCCCGAGCTGGTGGATCTGGTGGAACGCACGGCCCGGGATATGGGCACCTTCCACGAAGTGCGCCGCAAGGCCGATTTCTGGGCCTCGGAGGATTTCGGCTGGTTCATGAACAAGGTGCAGGAAGACGGCGGCCTGGCGGCCTATCTGCAAC
>NZ_JAFFQC010000357.1 GCF_016918545.1 Desulfobulbus alkaliphilus
GCATACGTCCGTGATCCAGCGGGAAGCCTACGAATATTACAGGACGCCGCGCTGCAGTTATTCGACGTCCGTCAACCGCTACCTTGTTTCCAGCAATGACAAGCTGGCGGCCTTCGATGCCTTTGCCTATCTGGATACGGTATCGCCCCGTCCTCTGCTGTTCATCGTGGGCAGCCGGGCGGATACGCTCTACTTCACGGAAGATGCCTACCGGAGGGCCAGGGAGCCCAAGAAGATCCATGTGGTGGAAGGGGCCAGCCACGTGGACCTGTACGACAAGCCGGAATACGTCACCCAGGTGGTGGCGGCCCTGAAGGACTTCTTCGGCAAGGCGCTGTAGGCACATCCAGTCTCTTGCTGCCGGTGCTGCCCTTGTGGGGCTGCCTCCTCCGGCAGCAAGGACCAGGCG
>NZ_JAFFQC010000358.1 GCF_016918545.1 Desulfobulbus alkaliphilus
CATCCGCGCAGATGACTCCAGGCTGTCGCAGGCGAACATCTGGGAAATTTTTTCTTTTTATTAAAAATAGTTTTAATAAAAAATTCCGTCTGGCGCAGGCCAGACGGAATTACTGTTTAAGGCTTTAGCCTGTTGGCAGGCTACCGGTGGTTGCAATTTGAATAAGCCTAGAGGCTGGAAACTGTAGGCATTTGATTGTTATCCGGCATTCAGCGCTGAGACGAATACTGGCGCAGTGCCGTCGATGGATCCATCCGGATGGATCGTGATAGTGAGATGGGAGCGCTCCGTATAGCTATCCTCTCCGCTGCCTTCCGGTCGCGTCCAGGTAGAGTGGCGCACATGGATATCACCGCTGCTCGTGCGGCTTATGTCAAAAGTATATCTGGCGTTGCTGCTATCCAGCGAG